>NZ_KV817369.1:0-102944 GCF_001814645.1 Rothia sp. HMSC076D04
GAGGACACCCCACTCCAACTCAGCGCATAACCCAACCCGAAGGACACAAAACGATTACACCACTCCACAGTACTTGACCTGAGCAAGAGCACGTTCTACAATGACGCATAAGTTCAAGGAGGTTCGCATGACCGCTTACGACCACTCGTCGGGGTACACCTACGGCACCGATGCCGTCCCCACGTCTCCGCTCACACTCGAGGATCTACGCCAGATTGAGGCCGCCGCGCACGTCCAGCCCGGTGACGCAGAGCTGCTCGCGCGAGCAGAACCCATCCTGGCGCCGCATGCCATGGAAATGGTCGACACGTGGCGCGGGATTTTGGCTCAAAAGACCTACCTGGCAGCACATTCCGCGCATCCGGATGGACAGCCGAACCCCGAGTACGCGCAGGCGTCAAAGCCCCGATTCGCCCAGTGGATCATCGACATGTGCACGCGCGAGCGGGATCAGGCGTGGTTGGACTACCAGTACCTGATCGGAGCTCGACACATGACCGCGGCGAAGAACGCGGCGGATGGGGCGGACTCGACGCCATTCGTGCCTCTGCGCTACGTGCTCGCCTTCATCGCGCCGACTGTGGAGGTCGGGCACCGTCTCCTGGCGGAGGGCTTCGAGGGCGCAGAACTGGACGCTGTCCGTGACGCGTGGACTCGCGCTGTGACTGTCGCCGTGACAGTGTGGGCGTATGCCTACCGCGATCACCCCGAGCAATTCTGATCCGGCGCTCGCCACCTACGACTCCCCCATCGGCCGCCTCACGCTTGATAGCGGTGTATTCGTCTTTCGCACTCTCTGACTGCTCTCCCTGGAAGCCTCAGTGGCTTCCAGGGAGAGCTTTCTTTCTGGGTTATAGGACACTACGTGTTGCTGGTTGGGTGACTTTTCGGCTTTCTGGTGCGGGAAAGTCACTCTTTCAGTTGGTCGTGTTTGCCTCGTTCCTGTGAATACTGCATCGTGCTCTGTGTGTGGCTGCCCCATGATCCGTCACGGTAAGAAGTCAACAGGAGGTCCTTTGAAGATCGCGGTGGTAGAAGTCCGCTCATCATCAAGGACCTCGACCTCTACCCACAACCCCCGACCAATACCTGGTCACCCACACTCAACTCGGAAGAGCCGGAAATAGCCTTCGTGATAGCGGAATAAAACGAAGGTGTGGAACTTGCAAGGACCGATCTCAAACTGGGATTCGATAGAACAGTTTAGCAAACGCTGACTTCGCTTTGCCGTCACTTGGAAACCTATCCGTTGGAAGTGCAGCTATCCTCACATACGCTTTTCCAAGTGAAGTATAGCTATGCACGTTTCACCGACGTTAGTAAAAACCCCGAACTTATCGCAGCCAACAGAAACCCGGTAGAAAATATATAGGAGCCAAAGGTGGCGCCTTTTAAAATCCAAGTCGTGGGAACGACAGCAAACAAGATCGGTGAGTTCGCAAAATCACCTGTGCTAATCGGAAGACCTGCCACCACAAAAAAGATGATAACAATCCATGAAACTAATGAAGTAGTCCAAAGCCGAAGCGCAAAACAGGCCAGAGTTAGCACAACCGAAGAGAAAACAAGTACTAAAGCAGTATGACTCGACAGTCGCTCATTAACAAGCTCGCCAATGATAGAGACATAAAGCAGACTCAAACAAAGGTTAACTACTTGTGCGAGAAGCAGCGATTTAGCAATGAACCGGAGCAGAACTTTATCGTGAATACTAAACGAGACGTACGAGGCAGGGACCTTAGCATGCGACAAAGCTAGACCTGCCGTGGCAATTGGGAGCATGATGAGTAACGCGGATTGCGCTACGGCAATGGTATTTCCATAACGGAGAAACAGCAGCGGAAGAACTAGTGCACCGAGATAAGCGATCGTGACCCAACGAATGATTGCAATTCGCTCGATAGAACACAAAGACTTCATTTTCTTACTGCTCCTTTACTTCGAAACCTAGCCACAAGAACATAGGTAATAATTAGGATTGGTACCGGGATAAGCGCAGAGAAACCGAAATTTGATTGCTCCTGGATATCTACGAACGAGATTGCGGTACCATTGAGATTCAGCCCTACGGAGTGGAGGGCGTTTGATATGTATGGGGTAGCATTGTCAGCTAGGTTACCGGGTAGCACTATCCAGAAGTACAGAAGAACACCTGAAATTACCGCGGCAGTCGGAGGTTTTGAGAGACATTTCTAATGTCGAGTAGATCAGAGCAATTAGTATACTTTGGAAGGTAAGAAAGCAAAGCAGGGTTGCTAGCCCAGAGTGCATTTTCGAACCAGACAAAACCATTGTTAGATCGAATAGCAGCACACTAAGTAGGTTTACAAGAACTATTGAAAGTGTTCGACAGATGGTGCGTAGGACGCTAGGCAACCAGGCAATGTATACCTGCTGAGGCAAACCCCCGTAGTGGACCTTGGAAACCCTAGCATCAAGTATAAAGAGTAATGCGAGGGAAATTAGTGGCTGCGTTCCAGTAAAGAAGAAGCTGTATCCCCCTGTTATTGGAGTTCCGCTTGCCTCACTTGAAATCCATGCACCGAGGAATAGTGACGCCATTGAGCCCAAGATAGCCGCGAGAAAATACCAGATGTTCCAATAGTAAGTAAGCAAAGCACGGATAGCTGAAGTAATTCGCATGGTCCTACCCCCGGTGATATAGGTCCGCGAGATTCACGCCGTTGAGGTCGGGGATATGCAAAGCTTTGCCGTTACGAACTACGACACACTCATCCGGGACGCCTTGAATCTCATGGAGGAGGTGCGTTGATATTACAACGCAGTTCCCTTCGTCCCGATAACGACGAAGCGTCGCAGACAAGGAGATCATGCCATCTGGATCCAAACCATTCTGTGGCTCATCAAGGAACAAAAATCTTGGTCTAGATAATAAAGCAAGACAAAGCTCCAGCCGTTCCTTCATGCCGGTCGAGTAGTCCTTGGCTTTCCGCCCGTGGGCAGCGCGGACGATGCCCACACTATCCAAGGCCGACTCAGGATCAACATCCAGACCCCAGAATGCCGCGACGACCTGTACATTTTGTTTACCGCTCAGATACGGAAAGTAGCTTGGATGGTCGATTGCAGCTGACATTTCGCTAATGTCTGTCTGATCGTATCTAATGTGGCCACTTACTGGTTTTATCCGACCAAGGAGCGTTTTCATTAAGGTGGTTTTACCTGCCCCATTTGGTCCAAGGAGGCAGATTATCCTGCCAGTATTTAGCTGCAAGTTAATGCCGCTCACTACTGGGGAATTCTTGTACCCAACCGACAAATCAGTTACCGATATAGCTGGCATGGCCTACCTTTCAAAGAAAACGGCCCTGGAGGTAAGGCCTAGGATGCCTTCCCTCCAGGGCCGACTGCTGCGACAAAGCTACTAACCACTTGCAGCCAACAGAGATGCCGCAGCCGTTAGCACACTGGGCAGTGAAGCATGCAATGCCACCCGTCGGGCACCCAGGGGCGCACAGGAACTTCGAGGTGATGTGAGGACAAACAGCTTCCTCAACCTCTTCAACACGGGTGTCAAGGTCAACGGTGACCACGACTTCTCCAAGCTCTCAGAATCTGAACATATTCAGGTAACAGAAAGTTACCCGCACTGCTATGATACAACGATGCAAGATTAGTAGGGGCAACTTTCAGAATGTTCAGGTCGCAGGTTCAAATCCTGTCCCCGCAACGGATAACTCCCGATAGCTTAGCTATCGGGAGTTTTTTTATTCCCTAAAACCCGTACTCCCGCCGACCTGTCTCCTTCTGCTGTCCTCCCGTCACCTTCCGACCGCCGGTCTGCCTTCTTTCGCCACCTTCCTGCACCTTTCCTGTCGGCGACCTGTCTTCATTTGCCGCCTACTTTTCTTCTTCTTGTGCTACCTTTCTGCCGCCTGCTGGGCGGCTTTCTTTATATCTCCTGCCTCTCCGTATCTCCTGCCTTCTGTAATCTGCGGAGGGGGTCTTCTGAACCTTGTCGGGGCGGTGCTTCGGGGAGACTGATGGGGGGGGGCAGCCTGCTGCCCCTTCCGGGGTGCTTGAGGTGGATCTTTCGGCCTCTCGAAACCCCTCTTGAAACCTCCTCACGGAATTTCATAGAACCGTCGTGAAAGTACCCTGGACTGGTTTCGGAACGTCTCCCGATGCGTCTTTCGAGGTATTCCTCAGTCCGTCTATCGGGGCTTCAAGCGGGTGTGCCCATGGGGGTGGTGGAGTCACTTCCGAGCGGTTGCTGGAGGGTGGTTACGCCTTCTTGAGACGCTGCTTTTGAGCTCCTTGAAAGGGGATCTGAAAGGGGTCCTGAAGGGGGCTCTGGGGCGGGTCTCAAGAGCGTGATGAGGGGTCCGATAGGATGCCTGGGTGGGGGAGTGGCGAGGGGGCTGTTTTTGCCTCAAAGTGCATTCTCAAAGTGGAATATGCGAAAGGTGTCTATATTCCGGGCTTGGAAATCACCCGTTCTGCCCCGGAATTCCGCGGTTTTTGGAAGAAAATGGTCTTCGAGTGCAACAATTCACTCTGAAAGTGATTGTAGTCACATATAAAACATTCAAGTTAATTGTAGAGTTTTTTGAAACTCTTTCAAAAAACGCTCAAAAACCCCGGAAAATCAAGGAAAAATAGCCCATTCAACCTCTACTTGAGGGTGATTCAAGTTAAACTAGAAGCTTAGAAAAAGCTCTTGTTAAGATTGAATCTTGTTCGATACCCAAAAATAGCCCCAAAAAACCGCTGGAAAAGGCTTTTTGACCTGGTAGCTTTGAGTACGTGGTCACCGCGGTCCGCCGCGTAGCTCTCCGAAATGAATACTGCACCCCTCCATCACACGAGGAAACCCCCGCAACACACACGGGACGGTTACTGGACTTGCTCCATGCGGCATCACATTCGCAGGCCGACCGCCTATAGGCTTCTCACCTATAGACCACCTATCACTCAACCACTCTCGGGCGTCCGCGCCCCACGAAACACCAACAACGAGGACAACCCATGGCACTTCGCCCCCGCACCATTAAGGCTGGCTCTCTCGCAGCCATCGCCGTACCCTCCGTGCTCGGTAGCACCCTGGTAGCACCCGCTTCCGCATTCGCACCCGTCGTTCAGGACATCCCCGGCGCAGCTACCCAGGCTCCGAAGTCCCTGTTCACCTCCACCGTGCAGCCCACCCTCTCGCAGGTTGCTGTGCAGATCCGCCAGCAGGCAGAACAGGCAAAGCAGACTCAGCAGGCTCCCGCAACGACCGCGGTTCAGCCCATCCAGAAGACTTACACTGCACAGGCTGCTCAGCCCGCACAAGCAACCCAGCAGGCTGCTCCCTCAGCTACCTTCCAGTCTGCACAGGCGGCACAGGCTGCACAGCCTTCCGCTCAGCCGACCCTGGCGCAGGTTGCACAGACCCCCGCAGCTACCCAGAATGTTGCCCCCACCGCTCAGCCTGCACAGGCTACCCAGGCGGCATCCGGTGTGGCGGCAACCCGCACCAACCAGACTTTCCTGTCCTACACCTCCCCGGCGGGTACCACCTCGCAGTACCACGTCTACGCTGAGGGTGTGGACTTCTCCAAGCCCATTGGCGTGGTCTTCTACTTCGATGGTGACTACTGGCGCAACGACCAGTCCAAGGTCTACGACCCCTCCGGTGAACTGGCTCAGATGGCTGCATCCGCTGCGGCACAGAACATGCTGTTCGTGCCCGTCATCTCCCCGGATACCAACCGTTACGATGCTGGCGTGACCTGGTGGGAAGACATGGAGCGTAACGGCGAGTTCTTCCGCTCCTTCGCTTCCTCCTTCATTGCGGCTAACGGTGTGGACTCCTCCAACGTGTGGACCATGGGCTACTCCGGTGGCGCTGAGTTCATCACCTACGAGCTGAACACTAAGCCCCAGACCTGGCGCAACGGCGGCGGATCCATCATGATTGCTGGCGGCGGCCTGGACGAGGGCACCCCCTCGGCTGCGCTGAAGTCCCAGCCCATGTTCTGGTACGCAAACTCGAACGATGGCTCCGGCGAGACCTACCCGCAGACCTGGAGCGCACGAGGGGCCGTTGAGGGCGGCTACAACGCCTACCGCAACGCCGGCTACACCAACGCTTCCGCGACCGTTCTGAACGGCTCGGGCCACTTCGACTACAACTTCTCGCAGATTCTGAGCAACTCGCTTACCAAGGGTAAGGCAACCGCCGCTCCCAAGGTCGAGCAGAAGGCTGAGCAGAAGAGCGAACAGAAGTCTGAGCAGAAGCAGAACACTCAGCGTGCCCGCACCATGAGCTCCGCAACCTACCAGAGCTACACCTCCCCGGCGGGCACCACCTCCCAGTACCACGTGTACGCGAACAACCTGGACTACTCTAAGCCCGTTGGCGTGGTCTTCTACTTCGACGGTGACTACTGGCAGCGTGACGAGTCCAAAGTCTACACCCCCGACGAGGGTATGCTCGCGGCAATGGGCAAGATCGCTAACGCCCGCAACATGGTCTTCGTACCGGTTATCTCCCCGGACACCAACGCATCCGGTGACGGCATCACCTGGTGGGAAGACATGGACGCTAATGGCGAGTTCTTCCGCTCCTTCGCGAAGTCCTTCGTTAGCCAGAACAACCTGGACGCTTCCCAGGTGTGGACCATGGGCTACTCCGGTGGCGCCGAGTTCATCACCTACGAGCTGACCGACCACAACACCGCATGGCGTAACGGCGGCGGCTCCATCATGGTTGCAGGCGGTGACTCGGACGGCTCCGTGGACGCTGACGCAACCACCAAGGCATCCCCGATGTACTGGTGGGTTGGCGCGAAGGACACCTCCGGTAACACCAACCCCGTCACCTGGAGCGCACGAGGCGCAGTCGAGTCCGGCTACAACGCATACCTGGGCGCTGGCTTCTCCGACGCCCGCGTGAAGCTGATTGACGGCTTCAGCCACCACGACTACGACCTGCCGCACATCCTGGCGTCCTCCCTGGACTTCGCCGGTAAGACCCCCGCGCTGGGCTACACCGACGTGTCCTCTTCAAACCCGAACTACAACGAGATCAGCTGGAACTCTGATCGCCGCATCATGCTCGGCTTCGCGGACGGCACCTTCCGCCCGAACGCATCGGTCAACCGTGCGCAGCTGGCAACCTACCTGTACCGCGTGGCTGGTCGCCCCGCCGTGAACGCACCGGCTGTTTCGCCGTTCAGCGATGTTCCGGCGAACCACCCCGCGTACAAGGAGATTTTCTGGCTGAGCCAGCAGGGCATCAACGGTAGCGACTTCCGCCCCCTGGAGGCCGTCACCGAGTCCACCATGGCTGAGTTCATGTACCGTGCAGCTGGCTCCCCGGCACAGGCTCAGGGCGGCTACGCGTCCCAGGCTCTGGCGTGGGCCGCCTCCAACGGTATCGGTACCGGTTCCACCTCTTCGGATGCGGTTACCCGCTCCGCGATGGCAGGCTACCTGTACATTTACGCGAACTAAAGCTCGCACCCCTTAACGCATAAAGATCCGCCCCGTTCCTGAACTCATCAGGAACGGGGCGGATTCTTTATGGGTTTAGCTCAAGAAGCTATGCGCTAGACCAGGCATGAGAATCTCAGGCTTAGAGAGTCTGGGTGGGGAGTTCCACAGCCAGGGGAGCCGGAGCTGCCGGAGCGTTCTTTGCCTTCAGAGCGGCCAGGCGAGCGTCCAGCTCGGTCTCGCGCTCCATCTGGTCCAGGGTGTTGAACTGTGCATCCAGGGAGGAAGCTGCCAGCTCCTGCTGACCGATGACGCGTGCCTCTTCGCGGCGAACCTTCTCTTCGAAGCGGCTCATCTCGCTGGTCGGGTCCAGAACGTCGAACGCCTTCAGAGCGTCGTTCACCTGGGTCTGAGCTGCTGCAGTCTTCTGACGTGCGGTCAGCTCATCGCGCTTGTACTTGACCTCTTCAAGCTTGGAGCGCATCTTCTCCAGGCCGTCCTTGAGCTGGTTGACAACCTGAGTCTGGGAAGCCAGCTGAGGCTCAACAGCCTGTGCAGCCTTCTCAGCCAGCAGCTGCTTGTTCAGAGCAATCTTCGCGAGGTTATCGAACTTGTCAGCGTTGGCAACGTCGCCAGCTGCGCGGAACTCATCAGCCTTGTTAGAAGCTGCCAGAGCCTTGGTGCCCCACTCCTGAGCGGCCTTGACGTCCTCAGCGTGGTCCTTTTCGAGCAGTCGCAGGTTGCCGATGGTCTGTGCTACTGCAGCCTCCGCCTCGCGGATGTTGTTGGTGTAGTCACGAACCATCTGGTCCAGCATCTTCTCCGGGTCCTCAGCTGCATCAATCAGAGCGTTGATGTTTGCCTTAGTGAGCTGTGCAATACGGCCGAAGATGGTCTGCTTAGCCATAATCTCCTACTTTCTGTTCACGGGCTGCGGGGGAGCACTACGCTCCTCGTGAGCCGTGCCCGTATAACTAATTATGTGGCAGATTTCTGGGTGCATGCTGTGAAAATGATGCACGCCTGATTTCTGCAACCTAAACTTTTGGTAAATTACCTCAGGTGTTTTCCGACTGGGGAAGAAAGCGGTGAGGTAAGCTAGCCACCCCGCCGGTCAGACTGTAGAAAAACCTACAGAAACCGACCGACAGAATCGTTAGCATCGGAGGCGGTTAGAAGCTACCGCCGTCACCGCCGCCGCTACCCCAATCGCCGCCGCCGCTGAAGCCTCCGCCCCAGCTGCCGCCGCTACTACCGCCACCGCTGTGGCCGCCGCTGCTACCCCAGCTACTGGTGCCGGAGTTCATTGCGGTCATCAGAGCGCCCAGCAGCAGGCCCTTTGCCAGGTCACCGCCGAAGCTACCGCCGCCTCGGTCGTTCTGGTTGTTGTAGTAGTTGCCGACCTCGCTCTGCGCGCGGTTCTGTGCGTCAGTAGCCTTCTGGATCGCCATGTTGGCTTCCTTCATGGCGTTCAGCGGATCCGAAGAAGCCAGGCGCTGAGCCTGACCCAGGTGACGCTCCGCCTCAGAAACAGCGGTCAGGGTCATCGGGCCCACCGCAGCGCGGCGGTTATTGATGTAGCTACGCGCACCGTTCACCGCAGCGTATGCGGAACGCATCGTACGATCCAGGTTCTGCGAAGCCGCACGAGAACGCTCGCGGGTAGCACGCATATTCGTCATTGCCTTATCCAGCTCAGCGGAGAGCTGACGCAGCTGGTTCGCCAGAGTCAGCGGGTCATTCGGGCGAGCCGAAGCGCTCTGGTTGACCTGGTTGAGTACCGCCTCCATACCGGCGGCGACCGCGCCCAAATCATCGCGACGCTGAGAAGCAGCGAGGCTCTTCGCCTCCGCCACGTCACGCTGAATGCTCAGCAGATCGGTGCTCAGACCCAGCTGAGCCTGCTCCAGCTCCTGCGAACGGGCATGCACAGCCGCACCCAGCGCCTGAATCTGCGAGGCGGCTTCCTCAGCGGTGCGCAGGTGAGCGACCGCCTCCGAACGTGCCGTAGCAACGGTCGCCTGAGCCTTCTCAACCTCAGCGGCGCACAGCACCATGTTCGACTCCAACAGGGTAGGAGTCTTGGAAATGGGCTCCAGAGCGCTGGGCAGGTAACGTTCCTTCAACGCGCGGTACTGGGCGGCAATCTCTTCCACCGAGGCGCGCAGCTGCGGCAGACGCTGAGCCAGCGCCTCAATAGCTTGGGGTGCCTCCTGTTCCAGGTTGCGCAGCTGAGCCAGCTTAGCGTCCTGCTCCTGAGCAATGCGGGTGACTTCCTGAGAGTTATCAATAATCTCAGTCAACCAGGCACGCTGCTCAGCCTCGGTATCCGGGATGCTATCGGTCAGAAGCTGCTGACGCTGGAAGGACTTACGCATCAGGTCCTCAGCGCGTGCAATCTCCTGAGCGAACTCAGCCACCTGCTGGTCGCTGTACTGTGCACGCGCAAAATCCAGTTCCTGCTTCGCGTGGCTCATCGTCGTATCAGCCTGAAGCAGGGCGCTGCCGGCGCGAGTGCGCAGCTCCTCCAGCGGAACCTCCGGGATGGGGGAGTAGTTACGAGGTGCACCGTAGGAACGCTGAGGCTGCTGCTGAGCGTTCTTCTTCTTGCGGCGGCGGTACATCGCGTAACCACCAGCACCCACGGTCGCCGCCGCACCCACACCGAGCACGCCGGTCACCACGCCAGAAGAGCTACCGCCCTTCTGAGCCTCGATACCCTCAACCGCGGCCAGTGCCGCACCCGAATAGTCGCTGTTCTGCAACTTCGGCTTGATGTAGTTCTGGTACACCTTCGTCTGCTGATCGCTCGACAGGGTCTTGGTGCTACCGGCTAAGAAATACGCCTGGCGAGACTCGGTAGCAATCACCAGCACCACATCGGCAGAACCCCAATTGTTCTTCGTGGCAAGCGCCTTCGTCCAGCTCGAAGAAGTAGACGGGTTCTCAAACTTATCGATGACCACCACGTGCAAATCCACGTTGTGCTTCTTCGACAGAGCCGAAATCTTAGACTTCAGGGTAGCGGTATCACCCAAAGAGTTCGTGGAATCGTACACGGTGGTGCCCGTAATCTGCATCGGGGCAGCAGCCTGCGCCGACGTGCTCAAAAATGCAGAACCAGCCGGCAAAACCGCCGGGGCACAAGAAAGACCTGCCGCCAGCACTGTGGCACCCAAGATAGTGCGCAGGCGAGGGCGTGCGGGACGAATCTGACGCGCAAAGGCGTGCTCGGTCATGGTCTTTCCTCCGTTGTCGTGAAGTATGAACGGACCTGCACTTCACGGTGTGCTTGTTCATCGCACACCTTAGTGCTGGTCACATTATTAGTGTAGCTGTGGCACAGCCACACAGACGCACAGATACGAGAATATTGCGCCGCTGTTTGCCGACCGTTTACCGACTTCCCAGGCTTTATACAGGAAAGCTGGTATACAGGAAAGCCGGTATATAAGAAAGCCAGGGTCTAGGCTCATGCTAGACCCCGGCTCACCGGCTATTCAGTTAGTTAGCGCCGGCGCGCAATCTTCAGATTGCTCATCAGGTGCTCCACTACCTCCGCGGCATCAACATCGTGGATACTCTGTGCTATGCCGTTCACCACCTGAACTCGTGAAGACGAGGCGAACATCCAGCCTAAGAACTGCACAGTATTCAGCAACCTAGAACTGCGATCTGCCTGTTCCCGCATCTGTGACCACAGGATGCGGGGGACCGGCACGTCACGACCCCTATACTCCCGGGAGCTAGCGTGAGCCTCCAGAAGCTCAGCGAGCGCCTCAATATTTTCGGTCAGCTCCTTCAAATCCTCATCCCCGGCAGAAGGGCCGACGTAATACCGATCAACCAGGCTCAAAGGCATGTAACCGCTACAGCTACTCACCCACGCCAGCTTCAAACGTAGATTCTGCAGGCGAAGCACCTGCCGTAGAAGCCGCGAATGAGTGCGCAATACCGACAGCGGCATGGAAGATAGCCTCTTCTCCTCCGAAAGCAGACCCTCGAAGGAGCCTTCCCCGGAAAACGCCTTATACGGATCCGAGACGCCCGCTAGAAGCACCGGTCCCTCGTAGTGAACGAACGCCAGAACCTCGGGAACACTCGAGAGGGAACGGATGCGCTCGCCAATGGTCGGAAGATCCTCCCCATCCGGGGCGTACTGTTCGCGGCTGAACATCAACGTCTGGATAGGCTGCTCGGCAAGGTCGGGCGAGTCATGAGCAAGCGCCCGCAAATCGGTCACGACCTCCGCCAGAACGCCGTCCTGCTCAACCTGCAGAAGCTCCTCCAGGAGCTCAATGACAGAGCGCGCCTGCAAGCTCAAGACCGCGGCGCAGAACTCCGCATCCTGAAGCTCAAGACGCACCTTCTCCAGGCGCTCTTCCAGCGTGGACTGCACGCCCTTGAGCTCAAACTCGCTCAGCTGTTCCGGGCGGAGCATACGGTGCGTACCGTCCTCGCCGGAACGGTAGAAAAGCTCGCTAAACTCCAACGTAGACTGAACGCCCTTCAACGCCCGCTCTCGCAACTCGGGCAGAACGTCAAAGGCAACTTCGGTCATCTCATTCCAGACCTTGACCTCATCGAGATTCGAGTCCTTACGAACAGTCTTCTTCCAGGTCTCGGCAAGCTGCATGGCGCGATCAAAATCGCTCAGCTCCACAAAAGCCGCCAGCTTCTGCGCGCTCTCACGTAGATAACGCACCGCGTAGAGACGGTCGCTCAAAGAGTCCGGGAGGGTATCCTCCAGCAGACGCCACCGGAAGGTGCGCTCAAAGCACTCCTCGGTCAGGCTAATGACGGTGGCGCTCAGGGAGAGCGCATGATCGCGAGCAAACGCGAAAGAGCCCGGGGTATCCGCCAGACGAGGCAGGGACGTATAAAACTCCAGCGCCCCGCTCAGCTTCAGCCGAGATACCCGGATGGTTTCTTCCAGCTCAGCGGCAAGTACCGTGCGGTCAGCCTGGGCAGTCTCCTTGAAACTGTGCAACGGAGAAACCTGCGCACGCTCCAGCGTCTGCAGGTTCATGACCGCACGCATGAGATAGTTCTCAAGAATATCAATCTGCTGCAGGCGCGGACGCTGATTCAGCGGAACATGATTCTCCTGCGTGCCCACCAGCAGATGCTGCGGCACACCGCTAATCGACGGCAGCGCAAAGACTTCATCCTCTGATGTACTGACAGAAAGCACCATGGGGTAGCGGCTGCGCTGCGCGTTCTCTAGAGGGGGAATGAGCTTGAAGTTGGTGCTCAAAGAGAAATGGTCGGAGGGCGCCGGGTTATTCTTGGGAGCCTGCGGGGCGGTCTCCTGCTGCGGGCGCTCTTCAGGCTGCGCCGGGGTGTTCTGGGTCATGCTCTGCTGCTCCCGGTTTTCTGCTGATGGGCTTTCTGCTGAATGGTTCTGCGCTGTAGAAGAACTAGACTCGCCACCTACCTGCATCGGCTCCAACGGGGACGGCGCCGCCACCGGCTGCTGAGGAGGCTGAGGCGAGGCAGGGTGAGGCGAGGGCGCCTGAGCCTGCTGACTCTGCTGAGTCTGCTGAGCATTGACAGCCTGATCCGGCTCAGGGAGCGGGGACTGCGCCTGGTTCTGAGCAGAACCCTGCGCCGACTGCTGAGCACTATTACCCGGCTGTGCTGGCTTCGGCTGGTAGTGCATCGGGTAGCTCACCGCGCCCTGTATTGGTTGCGAAGGAACCTGCTGAGGGGGTACTTGCTGCGCCGCAGACTGTGAAGGTCTCTGCTGATTCATCGCCTGGTTCTGCTGCTGTTGTAATACCTGCCGCCTAATCTCACGCGCACGACGGCGCGAAGGGCTCAACGACGCGAAAAACGCTACCGCCGCGCAGATCAGAACAAATATAAGCAACGCATACAGGCGTGTTGCGCCATCCAAAGAAGACGCCACCGCCGCAGGCATGACCGACAGCGCGCCAACAAGAGCGAAAACAGCAGAAATAATCCTCATGACTTCACCATAACCCAGCTAAATCCCGGGTGCTCGCAACGCCGTTGCCTTACCGCATACTAAAAGGGAAGTAGCCGGGGTGCCGGGTACTCTCCGACAGTGCTTCCTGTGCCCCGCATCCGCCTCACAGTTAAAGGACGATGCGGCGTGCGCCCTCATGTAGGGGCTCACGCCGCATCAATCATCACTCAACTCATTATCACACCCGGGCCGGTCCTCACACCGACCCTTCGGGACATACTGGGGATTCTCGCCCCTCCCGGTGCAGGGCTCTCATCTCCCGCCCCGGAAAACTATCAAACTCTCTACGCTACCTACCGGCAGTCAGTGCGTGGGTAGCCATCTGCTGAGCCAGCTCGGAGGCCTTTTCCGCACGATGACGGCGGTACACCATTCCCGAGCAACACGCCACAATACCCGCACCAATACCGATGGAGCTTGCCAAGATCGCACAGAAAATCAGGGTGCCGATCATCATGGGTTTCTCCTTTACCTTTGTCCTTTGCCTTTGTTCTCGGCTCTATGTGCCTTCAACATTACGGACTGACCCTGTGTTCAAGCTGTGTACCAAGAAGCATCATGCTGTGTAAACCGTGGAGAAAAACTGGGCGCTTTAAAAGAGAAACATGAGAGCGAGTAGCGAACAAAGCCCCAAAACAAACTAGCCGTCGGGCAAATCTCCGGGTATCTCAGACCCGCGAATCAGCTGCCGATGAAAGGGTGTGAGGAAAATTCCCAGGGAACTCCCCGATAACCAACAGCAAAAAAATATAGAACGCCATAAAACACCCTCTACAGTAGAAAGATAGCGTGCGCCCAGGGTGAGGCACACGCGCGACTCTAGGAGAACTTATGACTCAGAACAACGGATGGTCTTACGGCGGCAATGACGGCGTCACGGATGCAACCCGTCCCCTGCAGAACGTGAACGGACAGGCAAGCTACCAGCCCGCAAACCAGCAGCAGGGTCAGAACGCATACCCGCAGGCATACGCCTCTCCCGGATACACCTACCCCCAGGCGGCGGCTGCTCAGGTCGCTTCGGCACAGTCTGCACCTCAGAACACCGATAACAACAAGCGTTACGGTGCCGGTGTTGTGCTCACCGCAGCTCTGCTCGCAGCCCTCGTTGGCGGCGGCGTTGGCGCGGGCGTCGGAGGCGGCATCGCAGCATCGAACAACAGCTCCTCCAGCGCTTCCTCGCGCGGCTCCGTCAGCTCCAATATCAGCAACTCCTCCACCGTGGCAGGCGTAGCAGAAACCGCGAAGAAGGTCCTGCCCTCTACCGTGACCATCGTTGCTTCGAACGGCTCCTCCTCCGGCGGCGGTAGTGGCGTTATCCTCGACAAGGAAGGCCACATCCTCACCAACCACCACGTGGTTACCCTCGAATCTTCCAGAGAAGCATCCACCATTGAGGTGCGCCTGAGCGACGGCACCGTACGCACCGCAACCGTGATGGGCCTGGACTCTGCCGCTGACCTGGCGGTCCTGAAGATTAACCCCTCCGGCCTGGACCTGCAGCCCATCACCTGGGGTGACTCCTCCAAGCTGGTCTCCGGCGAGGTAGTGGTTGCCCTCGGCGCGCCGTATCGTCGTAGCGAATCGGTAACCTCCGGCGTGGTCTCGAACGCAAACCGCGTGCAGCCTGCCGATGCGAAGGGCCAGAACTACATCCCCATGGTTCAGGTTGACGCTCCCATCAACCACGGTAACTCCGGTGGCCCGCTGGTGAACCTCAAGGGCGAACTGGTCGGCATTAACGCGCAGGGCCAGGCAAGCCAGGATGGCGGCACCGCCGACGGTATGGCGTTCTCCATTACCTCCAACTACGCCAAGCGCATCTCCTCCGAGATCATCGCCAAGGGTAAGGCAACCCACGGCTACCTGGGCGCGAGCGTGAAGAACAGCCCCGCGGACACCGGCTCGGGCTCGTCCAAGCTCATCCCCGGTGGCGTTGAAATTGCCTCGGTAGAATCTAACAGCCCCGCCGCGAAAGCAGGCCTGCGATCCGGCGACGTCGTGATTGAAGCCGACGGTCACGCCGTGACCAAGAGCGACGAGCTTAACGGTACCGTGCGTGCCGCGGCAGCAGGCTCTGATCTGAAGCTGAAGATTAAGCGCGGCTCCTCCACCCATGACATCACCGTGACCCTGGGCGACGCCGACAGCCAGAAGTAAACAGCCAGAAGCAAAACGCGTTGCGCCAACGAACGTTGAGAGATACGGCTGAGAGACACCCGCTCA
Organism: Rothia sp. HMSC076D04; assembly: GCF_001814645.1. NCBI lineage: Bacteria > Bacillati > Actinomycetota > Actinomycetes > Micrococcales > Micrococcaceae > Rothia > Rothia sp. HMSC076D04. Next base: position 15,659 of record NZ_KV817369.1, read on the forward strand.
GTTGCCTATAACGTTCAGCAAGAACGCAACATAGCGTACACAAAGAAAGCTCCCACCCCGCGTATGGGGTGGGAGCTTTCTTTTGTTAGTACAGCAAACTGTATTGGCGTTGCAGATTAGGGGAGAATTAGACGCCCTCGAGAACCTCGCCCACGCGCTTCTGCAAAGCCGGGACAACCTCCTGCTCGAACCACGGGTTCTTCGCCTGCCACCTAAAATTCAGCGGCGAAGGATGCACCAGCGGCAGAAACTTAGGAAGATAAGACTCCCACGCACGAACCGTCTCCGTCAGGTTCTTCTGCGCCTTAGGGGCATGCACACCATCCAGGTAGTGCTTCTGCGAGTAAGCCCCCACCAGCAGAATCAGCTGCACATCCGGCATCAGCTCCAGAAGCTGCGGATGCCACTTCGGCGCGAAATCCTTACGCGGCGGGTTATCGCCGTGCGCGCCCTTACCCGGGTAATAGAAATCCATCGGCAACAGCGAAATCAGCTCGGGGTCATAGAACTGCTCGTCCGTCACGCCCATCCACTCGCGCAACTTTACGCCGCTCGGGTCATTCCACGGGATACGGCTCTCCTGTGCGGCACGCCCAGGCGCCTGACCAATCACCACAATACGGGCATGAGGCGATGCCGAATAAACCGGCTCCCAACCCTGCTCCGTGAACTCCCTATTCTGCGAATCCAAACGAATCTGCTCAGCCAGGGGAGGGGTGGTTTCCAGAATCTGCTGAACCAGAGGCCCCGGCAGATTATGGTGTGCTGCAGCCATGCTAGATGGAGCCTCCCTCAAAACCGTTCTGACGCCATGCCTCAAAAATCGCAATGGATGCAGAATTAGCCAGGTTCAGCGAGCGGCGACCCGGCTTCATCGGAATCTTCACCCGCTCAGTCACGTGCGGATCCTGCTGAACCTCAGCGGGCAGACCCACCGACTCCGGACCAAACATGAACACGTCACCGGGACGGTACTCAATATCCGCATACGACGTCGAAGCAGTCGTCGTGAACGCAAAAACACGTTCCGGAGCCAGAGCCTCCCACGCGTCCTCAAGGGTCTCATGCACCGTCACCACCGCCAGGTCGTGATAATCCAGACCCGCGCGGCGCAGATGCGCATCATCAAAGTTAAAGCCCAGCGGCTTCACCAGGTGCAGCTCAGCGCCAGTAATTGCCGCCAAACGGATAGCATTGCCGGTATTGCCGGGAATCTCAGGGGTATAGAAAAGAATCTTGAACACGTTCCTAAGTGTACCGCGCAGCCCCCGACCAGCCCGGAACAGCCCCCGACCAGCATTGAGCGTCCCGGGGCAGTAGCGCTCGCCGACCCAGCCGCAGGTGAACACGCCTAGAAGAGCTCGGACAGGGCGCGATAAAATAAGCGAGGCGAAAAAAGTCGCCAAACAACCCAGCAGGAGGAACCATGAGCGCAGAAACCAACCGTCAGAACGGCCGCGTCTACCTCGACCACGCCGCCACCACCGACGTACTGCCCGCCGCCATCGACGCCATGGTCGAACAGATGCGCAACGGCGGCAACCCCTCCTCCCTGCACGCCGTAGGACGCGACGCCCGCGCCACCGTCGAATACGCCCGCGAACGCATCGCCCGTGCCATCGGAGCCGACCCCGCCGAGGTTATTTTCACCTCCGGCGGCACCGAAGCGGACAACCTCGCCGTTAAGGGCATCTACTGGAAGCGCCGCGAAGAAGATCCGCAGCGCACCCGAATTCTCGTCTCCTCCATCGAGCACCACGCCGTGGAAGAAACCTGCGAATGGCTCGAAAAGGCAGAAGGTGCGCAGCTCGAATGGATCCCCGTAGACGAGCACGGTAGCGTCAACCCGCAGACCGTTCGCGAGCTCATCGAAAAGAACCCCGAAGATGTCGCCCTCGTGACCGTCATGTGGGCGAACAACGAGGTCGGCACCGTACAGCCCATTCCTGAAATTGCCGCTATCGCCGCCGAATACGGTATTCCCGTGCACTCGGATGCGGTGCAGGCATTCGGTGCGGTCCCCATTGATTTCCACGCCAGCGGGGTAGCGACCCTCGCCATCTCGGGCCACAAGATCGGCGGCCCCATGGGCATCGGCGCGCTGGTTGCAACCCGCGCCGTGCAGCTGACCCCCGTGCTTCACGGAGGCGGTCAGGAACGCTCCGTACGCTCCGGCACCATCGACGCGCCCGCCATCGCAGGTTTCGCGGAGGCCGCCGTACACTCGGTTCAGCACCTCGACGAAGAATCCGCCCGCATCGCCGCGCTACGCAACGAACTCGTTGCGGCAATTAGCGCGCTTATCCCGCAGGCGCACCTGAGCGGCGAAAACCCGCTCACCGAAGAATACCCGGGCCAGAAGCGACTGCCCGGCAACGCCCACTTCACCTTCGAAAACGCCGAAGGAGACACCCTGCTCTTCCTGCTGGACATGCAGGGCATCAGCAGCTCCACCGGCTCCGCCTGCAACGCCGGGGTGACCCGCCCCTCCCACGTGCTCATGGCAATGGGCATGGACGAAGACACCGCCCGCAGTGCCCAGCGCTTCACCCTCGGCCACTCCACCACCGGAGCCGATATTGCGCGCCTCATCGCGGCACTACCCGCCGCCTACGAACAGGCTGCAAAGGCGGGACTGTCCTCGCAGCTGCCGGACGCCTCCCGCTGGCATTAGAAACCCAGAAGAGAAGATACCGAACCGCCCTCAGCCTGCAATCTCAGCGTTCGCTGAGGGCTGGCTGAGGGTGCACTGCCCAATATCCCGCCGAGCCCCTGCGTACAATGGATAGCTACAGTAACAGAAAGTCCGCCCACACGCAGGGCGCGCTCCGAACGTTCCTAGAGGCTCAACACAACAGAAGGATAGGCAGTGAAAATTCTTGCAGCTATGAGTGGCGGCGTTGACTCCGCAGTCGCCGCAGCCCGCGCCGTAGACGCAGGACACGAAGTAGTCGGCGTTCACCTCGCCCTATCCCGCATGCCCGGCACGCTACGCACCGGCTCCCGCGGCTGCTGCACCCTCGAAGACTCCATGGATGCCCGCCGCGTCTGCTCCCAGCTGGGCATCCCCTTCTTCGTCTGGGATTTCTCCGAACGCTTCAAGGAAGACGTCGTTGACGACTTCATCTCCGAATACGAAGCCGGACGAACCCCCAACCCCTGCATGCGCTGCAACGAAAAGATCAAGTTCGCCGCGCTACTCGAACGCGCCCTCGCCCTCGGCTTCGACGCCGTGGTGACCGGCCACTACGCCCGCGTCATCACCACCGAAGACGGCAACCGCGAACTGCACCGCGCCGCCGACTGGGCGAAGGACCAGTCCTACGTGCTCGGCGTGCTCACCCACGAACAGCTCAAGCACGCCTGGTTCCCCCTGGCGGACACCCCCTCCAAGGCACAGGTGCGTGCGGAGGCGGCAGAACGCGGCTTCTCCGTGGCGAAGAAGCCGGACTCCTACGACATCTGCTTCATTCCCGAAGGCGATACCCGCGCCTGGCTGGGCGACCACATCAAGATGCGCCCCGGCCTCATCAAGGACACCCACGGTGAGGTGCTCGGCGAGCACCCCGGCGCGCAGGCGTACACCGTGGGCCAGCGCAAGGGCCTGGCTCTGGGCCGCCCCGCCGCCGACGGTAAGCCCCGCTTCGTGCTGGAGGTGCGCCCCAAGGAGAACGAAGTCATCGTCGGCTCCCGCGAGCTGCTTGCCGTGCACGAAATCCGCGGTATTCGCGCCACCTGGGCTGGCGTGCCCGTGGAGCAGGCGGCACGCTTCCTGGAAGAGCCCGCACAGGCGGGCGCCCGTAGCGAAGAGTTTGAGGTGACCGCACAGGTTCGCGCGCACGCCGACCCGGTCCGCGCCAAGGCGTACATGACCTGGGCACCCGACCCCGAAGCTGAAGAAGAAGGCGCACTGCGCCTAGAAACCGTAGTGCGCCTGCTGGACCCGCTCTCCGGCGTGGCACCGGGCCAGACCATGGTGCTCTACCAGGGCACCCGCGTGCTGGGCCAGTCCACCATCGCCCGCGCCTACTCACTGGACCGCGAAGATATTCAGGAAACCCTGAGCGCCAACTCCCAGCGATAGACACCCCGCGGATTGCCCCAACCACACCGCAACCGCATCGCATAGAAGACCACAAACGATCTGAGGAGAAACCGATGACCGCCGAGAACACGTCCTGCGAATTTGACCCCCACGCCACCTCCATGGGCGATGAAGTCGCACCGGAAGTCTACGAAGAGCTCTTCGCCATGCGCCGCTCCATCGACAACTTTGACGCAGCGCTGGTGCACATCCTCGCGGAGCGTTTTCAGGCAACTAAGCGCGTGGGCATCCTGAAGGCTAAGCACAACCTGCCCGCCGGCGACCCCGGTCGTGAAGAGGCACAGATCGCTCGCCTGCGTGCCATGGCAAAGGAATCCAGCTTGGACCCGGAGTTCGCGGAGAAGTTCCTGAACTTCATTATTTCTGAGGTGATTCGCCACCACGTGCGCATCGCAAACGAGCAGGCTGAGCAGGATGGCGAGGCAACTGAAGCTGAGAAGTCCGAAGGCTAGTACCGCGCTACTTTCGCATCATTGCGTTTGAATCTGTACGTCATCTGATTCCTCTGGATAAACCCCTATGCCCGCTCATTCTTCCAACCGCCAGAATGCCCGCACCGAGCCGGTGCCGGAGCGCCTGCTACTGCCCGGTGAGTACCGCGCCCCCGAAGGCGACGAACTGACCGAGCAGGACCTTGCCGCGCTCGCTACTGAGCGTCCGCTGGTGCGCGCTAGCGGTCGGGGTGATTTTCCCGGCGATGATTTGGCTGAGGCGATGTCCCGTGTAGAAGGCGAGCTGGGCGCACCGCATCTGCCGTTCCTGCCGCATCTGCCTGCGCTGGGTTGGCGGGCTAGCCCGCTGGCACGCACCCTGGCGGTGTGCGAGGGACTTGCCTTTGACGGTGTCTCGTTTGGCTGGCGCATGGTGCATAGCGGCGGCAGGGGAGCGCGCGAGTCTGCCCTGGCGCAGGATCGTCTGCTCTCGGATATCAACCTTCTGGCTGATCGCGTGGGTGCGCAGAAAAAGCGTTTTGGCTCCGGACAGGACACCGCCCCGGTGTATAAGATTCAGCTGGTTGGCCCGTTGACCCTTGCCGCAAGCATCTACCTGCCCGGCGGTGAGCGTGCTATCAGCGATACAGGGGCGAGCCGTGATCTGCTGGAGTCGTTCCTGGAGGGGCTGGAGCGCTGGGTGGAGTCTCTGCGTGAGGCTTTGCAGGCTCCGCGGGCGCTGATTGCCGTGCAGCTGGATGAGTCGGAGTTTCAACGTCTGCTGGAGGGCTCTATCCCTACGGTGAGTGGCTTCCGTTCGGTGCCTTCGCTGCAACCTCACTACTATCAGCAGGTGTACCGCCGTGTGGCGGAGCGCTTCGCGGAGCTGAACCTGCAGCTCATCCTTGATGTGGATGGCACCGCGCTCAAGCCGGTGCAGGAGCTGAAGCTGCTCAGCCAGTCCCGCCCCGCCCTTGATGCTTTGGCGCTGGTGAAGGCTATGCAGGTCGAGGGTGCCGCTCCCTGTGCTTTGCTGTTGCATCCTGACCGTGCCCGGTTGAAGGGTCCGGGCATGCTGCAGGTTCCTCCGCTGAGCGATCCTCGTTCCTGGGAACCTGTGGCGCAGCTTTTGGAGGCTCAGGCTCAGCTGTGGCTGCCGGTGGTGACTTCTGCACGGGTTCCTGATCAGGTGCGCCGTCTGTACAGCCTGTGGCGTGAGGTTGGTCTTGAATCTGCTCAGCTGAGCGCGGTGGGTTTGATGCCTGATGAGCGTATTCAGGGCGGTTCCGCGTCTGCTGGGGCGGCTTCGGGTACGGTGAGTGTGCTGGATGCCACGGCTTCGCTGGCTCGTGTGACAGAGTGTGCCCGTGCATTGGCTGAGTGCGCGGTATGATTAGATAATCAGCATTTTTATGTAAGTATTTACGACAATTCTTTAGGGAGGTACTGTGAGCGCAAGCGATGCACACACCATTTTGGTGGTTGATGACGATGATGCTCTGGCGGAAATGATTGGCCTCGTGCTCGCGCAAGAGGGCTTTAACGCTGTTTTCTGTGAAAATGGTGCACGCGCTTTTGAAACTTTTATGCGTTCCACTCCCGATTTGGTGCTTTTGGATTTGATGCTTCCTGGCATGAACGGTATTGAAGTGTGCCAGCAAATTCGCCGCTCTTCTAATGTGCCGATTATTATGTTGACCGCTAAAAGCGACACTGAAGATGTTGTTAAGGGTCTTGAGGCTGGTGCTGATGATTACATTGCGAAGCCTTTTAAGCACGCTGAATTGTTGGCGCGTATTCGTACTCGTTTGCGTCCGCGCGAGAGCCGCCAGCTGGTGGTGTCCATTGGCGATATTGTCATGGATATGGACGGTCGTACCGTCAAGTACCACAGCACTGAGGTTCCGATGACTCCTCTGGAGTTTGACCTGCTGGCTGCGCTGGTGCGCCACCCGGGTCAGGCGTTGAGCCGTCAGGAACTGCTGGATATGGTCTGGGGTTACACTGATGTGAGCGATTCGCTGGTAAACGTGCACGTCCAGCGTTTGCGCGCTAAGTTTGATGAGCTGGGTGCGGATCGTTTTATTCAGACGGTTCGTGGCGTTGGCTATAAGATTCCGACCGAGCTGGTGGGATCTTCCGGTAGCTAATCGGAACCTATTCATAGGCGAAGGGATAACCTGATTGTCTGTTGCGAAGTCGAGCCATGAGCACGGCGCTTTGACGGCGGAGGCGGTAGCCTCCGCCTCTTCGCGTACCCGCACTTCCAAGCCGCGTAAGGCGAAAAAGCAGAGTAGTAGGAGCCTGATGCAGCGCGCTCAGCGTCTATGGAAGGAATCTCTGCAGTTCCGTGCTTTGGGCACTGCGGGCATCATGATGTTCCTGAGCTTCTTGATGGTGGGTTGGTCCTTGTCGAGCCAGATTGCGACGAGTCTTTTTGAAAATCAGAAGGGTCAGGCGCTGGCGGAATCGGAGAGTGGTTTCCGTAACGTTCAGAGCGTGCTGGACTCCTCTGAGGCCCGTAGTGACAGCGAAATTCGCCGTAATGTGAGCCGTACCCTGACCGTGCTGGATGCGGGTAGCTCGGGTAAGCGCAATTGGATTCTTGTGCCTTTGGAAGGTCAAGGTAAGCAGGGTTTTATTCCTGAGCAGAGCAGTAATAATTCTTTGAATTCTTCGAGTATTCCGAATGATTTCAAACAAACTGTTCGCGATAAAGAGGGTATTTTCTGGCAGACGTCTACGGTGACTACTGTCGAAAATAATCGTGAGCGTACCTATCCGGTGCTTATTGTTGGTACACATATTTCTATTGCACAGAACCCTAATTACGGTTTGTTCCTTGTGTACGATATGACGGATTCTTCCGCCACGATTGCGCATATTAACTTTGTTCTTTTTGGTGGTTTCTGTGCACTGCTTACTGTGGTGCTTTCTGTGGTGTGGATTGTGACTCGTTTTGTGGTCCGCCCGATTACGCAGACCGCTATTACGGCGGAGAAGCTGGCTGCTGGCGACCTGGATCAGCGTGTGTCTGTACACGGTGAGCATCAGGCGGCGCGTCTGGGCTATTCCTTCAACCTGATGGCTGACTCGCTGCAGGAGAAAATTGTTCAGCTGGAGCGCCTGTCGACTCTGCAGCAGCGATTCGTTTCTGACGTTTCGCACGAGTTGCGTACCCCGTTGTCGACGGTTCGTTTGGGTACTGAGCTTCTGTACGATACGCGTGACGAGATGGAACGCACGCAGAGCCGCACCGTGGAGCTTCTGCACGATCAGGTGGATCGTTTCCAGTCGATGCTTTCTGACCTGCTGGAGATTTCTCGTTTCGATGCCGGTAGCGCAATGCTGACCATCGACACTGAAGACTTCATGCGTGTGCTGTCGAATATTCTGCAGGAGGCTCTGCCGCACCTGGAGCGCACGAATACTAAGCTGAACGTGCATACGAGCCATGAGAGCATCATGGTTGATATGGACCGCGTGCGTATTGAGCGTGTGCTCCGTAACCTGCTGTACAACGCGATTGAGCACGGCGAGTCCCGCCCGATTGACGTGTACGTGGGTGCGAATGCCACGAACCTGGGTGTTGCGGTGCGTGACCACGGTATCGGTCTGTCTGAGGATGAGGCTGTTCAGGTGTTCAACCGTTTCTGGCGTGCTGATACTTCACGTAAGCGCACCCTGGGCGGTACGGGTCTGGGGCTGTCGATTGCTGCCGAGGATGTGCGTCTGCACGGCGGCACGATTGAGGCGTGGGGCGAGAAGGGCCGCGGTGCCTGCTTCACGATAAACCTGCCGCTAATTCACGGTGCGCCTTTGGGCGAGTCGCCGGTTTTGGTGACGGGTGAGCCTGAGGTGAGTGCGCATCGTTCGGCGACCGCGAAGGATACGCTGCCCAATATTGCTCCTCGAGCGAACCTTGAGGGCGAGCTCTAAGGGGTTCAAACGGGGAGAGGCTTTAGGCTTCTGTCATATATCGGTGCGTTGGTGTTGCTCGGCTGTATTTACGCTTATCCTTGCGTATTTGCACTGTTCACCCAGTACAATCAATGCAGATATGTTTTCACGGTGTTGCTATTTCGCTGTGGTCATCTTTTCACCGTGTTGCGATGGCCTGCAACGGTAGTTGGCGATTGTTTGTCTTTGTTCGTAGAGGAAGGTTAAGACCTCCATGGCTCACAGGGCTATTGTTTCTCGACGCGCCGCGCTGTCTTGGGGCGCGGTGTCTTTGGCGACGCTCGTGAGCTCTTGCGCGGGTCTTCCTTCGAACGATCGAGTGACTCAGCACAGCAGCGGTCTGGACGTGAAGAGCGTTAATACTTCTCCGGCGCGTGCGCCGGGACCGCTGGCGGGTGCTACCCCCGAGGCGATTATTGAGGGCTTCGTGCGTGCTGGTGTGGATAGCATTGAGAATTATGCTGTGGCGCGCCAGTATTTGAGTTCTTCTTTTGCGCGCCGTTGGAATCCTATGGGTACGACTCGCGTGTACCGTAATACGGTGCAGCCTCGCAGTGACGATAGTGGAGCTGCCAAGGGTACCTACCATGTGCGTTTCCAGCAGACGGCGACTGTGAATAGTCAGGGTATTACGAGCACCTTCCCGGAGGCTCAGACTGAAACTCAGGACTTCACCATGGTTATGGAAGATAACCAGTGGCGTATTAGCTCCTGCCCGGATGGTCTGTGGCTGGATGGTGCCGAGTTTGAGCGCGTGTTTAGCCCGTGCCGCCTGTACTTCTATGATCGTGCGTTCCGTTATGCTGTGCCGGATATTCGTTGGTTCCCGCATACGGACCGCTATTTTGAGTTGCTGGTGCGTACGCTGATGGCTGGCCCGGCCTCCTACCTGAAGGATGTTGCGTTCTCGGCGTTGAACGAGTCGATGAGCCTTGAGACGGCGACCATGAGCGATAACCAGGATGTGCTGGTTCGTCTTTCGGGTGAGCACCTGGACGATAACCGTTTGGCGCGTGTGCGTGAGCAGATTATGCACGGTTTGGAGAACTTCTCCGGTCTGGGTAAGACCGAGGTGTTCTACAACGGTACTTTGATTCCTGAGAATGCACCGAGCGGCTTTTCTGCGGTGAAGCTGAACCCGGGTGTTCCTGCCCGCACGGTTGCTATTAATTCGAACGGCCAGATGGTGGCGCGTGATGACTACATGAGCAACGCGGGCGAGCAGCTGCTTCTGCGTGGCGTGAGCCAGTTGAGCTCCCCGGCGATGGGTTACACTGCGGATGTTTATGCATGCTTGGCGAATGATGCCGCGAGCCTGTACACGGTGTATCAGGGTACTGCCCGCCGCGTGTGGCAGAGTACCGCTCTGACTGCTCCGAGCTTTGATGCGTACGGTTGGGTGTGGGCTGCCGATGGTACGGGCGTTGTGCGTGCGTTCAAGCCGGACTCTGAGGACGCGAATGAGCGCGAGCGCGGCGTGGATATTGGTCTGTCGTGGCAGCGTAATTTGAGCTTTACGAGCGTGAACGTCTCTCACGATGGTGCGCGCATGGCGATTGTGGCGTCAACTGAGGGTGCGTCGGCTGTGATTATTTCCGGTATTGTGCGTGATGATGCCGGCAAGCCTCTGCGCCTGACGGAGATGGTTCGTCTGAGCTCTTCGGTGACTCCGCGTAATGCCCGTTGGGCTGGCGACCAGAGCGTCGTGGTGGTGAACGTGAAGAACGGTGAGTCTGAGGTGATTTCCCTCAGCGGTGAAGAGACGAAGCTGGACCGTCTGGATGGCGTGATGACCATTTCGACGGCGGATAATACGTCGAACATTATTGCCCACCGTTCTGACGGTTCGTGCTACCTGATGGAGGAGCGCGGCTGGATCCGTCTGGATACGACTCTGCACGAGATTAGTTACGCCGGTTAGCCTCGGGCACCGGGTATAGCGCGCGGAAAGGTTGCTTTCGGTGAGTTCAGAACAGCGTGGTTTGAACGAGCCCGTGAACGGGTCCCTGAGCAAGTCTCTGACCGGGCTTGCGGGTGCTCTCAAGAGCGCCGGCGGGTCTTTGGGTGAGGTTCTGATGCCGCGTACCTGCCCGTGCTGTGCGGTGCCGGTTGCCTATGGTGCAGGTTCGCCGCTGTGCGAGGCGTGTCTGCCGCAGCTGCATTCGGCGTTGGCTCGTGTGGAACAAGTACAGGTTCTGCAGCCTCTGTCTTCTGGCGACTGCGCTACTGGCGGAGGTGCCCCTGAGGTGCGTGCGGCATCCCGTTATGAGGGAATCATGCCGCGTGCGCTGTTGGCGTTGAAGAATGCCGGCCGCACCGATTTGTTGCCACTGCTGGGCGAGGGCTTGGCGCGTAGCGTGTATGAGCTTCTGCGCGCTCGCCGGGCTGAGATTCAGCACGGTTCTTCTGCGCCGGTTGAGGTTTTGCTGATTCCGGCACCGTCGTCTGCGCAGAGTGTGCGCCGCCGCGGCTATGCGCCGGCAAATCTTTTGGTGCAGGAGGCGGTGCGCCAGCTCAACCGGCGTTTGCCCGCCTCGGTGCGGGTGCGCGCTGTGGACGTTATCGGGTACGCTCCTCGCAGGCGGCGGGGGAGCGGCGCCTCCATTATTTCTGATGCAATTTCCGGTGCGCAGAACGAGCAGAAGGGCCTGGGCGCTGTGGGTCGTGCCGAACGGATGCACGGTGCCTTGCGCGTCATGGAGCCTGCCCTGTGCGCGGGTCGGGTGAGCATTATCTGTGATGACGTGGTGACTACCGGTGCGACTGCCTCCGAGATGGTGCGTGTGCTGCAGGAATCGGGTTCGCGGGTGCTGGGCGTGTGCGCTGTGGCGGCGGTGCCGAAAAAAGCTCAGATATAGCGTTTCCTGTAGTTAGTTGCAAGAGATACACGATTTTTAGCTGTTAAAGTTCACAGACCGACGAATAGCTATTATTTGGGCTAAATATTTGTCATATCTAGTGATATAAACCATGTTTCGTACTAAAATAAATACAAGGGAACGGCATTGGAGTCGAACCCCCGTACCGGGTCCAACCGGACGCGGTATAAGCCCCCAACCTGGAGGGAATGATCGTGGAAGTCAACATCTACGGCCGCAATATCAAGGTCACCGAACGCCTGGAAGAATACGTGAACGACAAGGTTCAGAAGTTCGCGCAGCTCGGCGATAACGTGAAGGACATCGACGTCAAGTTCAGCAAGGACGGTCACCTGGGTGGCGAGTCCATCCGCGTTGAGATTACCGTTGTTGGTACCGGCCCTGTCCTCCGTTCCGAAGCCCAGGGTCACGACAAGTTCGCGGTCTTCGATGAAACCTACGGCAAGCTCCTGGAGCGTCTGCGCCGTGCACGTGACCGCCGCAAGCTGCACAAGCGCGGTGGCAAGCACCCCGTCTCCGTGGCGGACGCTACCGGCTCGATTCCCGTGGTTACCGAAGCAATTACCGAGATTCTGCTGCCGGATGTTCCGGTTGAAGAAGCAGCATTCGATAACAGCGAGGTCACCCTCGCCGACGAAGCCGCATCTCCCATCGAGATTCGCCACAAGAGCTTCAAGGGTGAGCGTCTGACTCCCGCAGAAGCTGTTGACCGTATGGAACTGGTCGGTCACGACTTCTACCTGTACATTGACAGCGAGACCGGCGCACCGGCTGCGGCATACCGCCGTAAGGGCTGGAGCTACGGCATCATTACTCTGGATAACGAGTAAAACCCAACGTACCTGCTGGTAGCTGAAGCGGCATGCCCAGCGAGCAGGCTAAAGACCCGGGCGGTCTGGAAACACGCACTGTGAATCTCCAGGCCCCCGGGTTTTTCTCTGCCTTCTACAGCTGAGGTTCTCGACTCGGATTCTCAGCGCGGGGATGCGCCCGCCCCCGGAACCCGGTGCTCCCTCCACCTCAGCCAGAGGATGAACGACGCGCAACGTCACCAAATGTCACCTCGTGGGCGTACAGCGTAAAAAATAGCTCGGACGGGCGAATTAGGCGGCTCTGCCATACAATATGTAGGAAGGCCTCACCGCGCGCACTCTCGCGCGCCCTTGGTGAGGGTACCGAAACAAGCAAGGAGTAGAAGCTCAGTGGCATCTTTCTTGGAGAAAATCCTCCGAACCGGCGATAAGAGGGTTCTGCGACAGCTCGAAGCGTACACCAAGGCGGTGAACTCGCTCGAGGACAGCTTCGCATCTATGACCGATGAGGAACTGCGAGCAGAGACCGACAAGTTCCGCGAGCGCGTCAAGGACGGCGAATCCCTCGACATTATGCTGCCGGAGGCCTTTGCGGTGGTCCGTGAAGCATCCAAGCGCACCCTGGGCAAGCGCCACTACGACGTGCAGCTTATGGGTGGTGCAGCGCTGCACCTGGGCAACATTGCCGAAATGAAGACCGGTGAGGGTAAGACCCTCGTTGCGACCCTGCCCGCGTACCTGAACGCGCTGAGCGGCAAGGGCGTGCACATTGTGACCGTGAACGACTACCTGGCTGAGTACCAGGCGAACCTCATGGGTCGTGTGTTCCGTTTCCTCGGCATGGAGTGCGGCGTGATTCTCTCCTCCATGGAACCTGATGAGCGTCGTAAGCAGTACGCCGCAGACATCACCTACGGTACGAACAACGAGTTCGGCTTCGATTACCTGCGCGACAACATGGCGTGGACCGTGGAGGAGCAGGTTCAGCGCGGCCACAACTTCGCCATTATTGATGAGGTGGACTCCATCCTGATCGATGAGGCGCGTACCCCTCTGATCATTTCCGGCCCCGCAGCCGGTGAGGCGAACCGCTGGTACGCAGAGTTCGCGCGCATTGCCGCGACCCTGCTCAAGCGCGGTGAAGACTACGAAGTAGACGAGAAGAAGCGCACCGTCGGCATCCTCGAATCCGGCATTGACAAGGTGGAAGACCACCTGGGTGTGAAGAACCTCTACGAATCCAAGAACACCCCGCTCATTGGCTTCCTGAACAACTCCATTAAGGCGAAGGAGCTGTTCACCAACAACAAGGACTACGTGGTCATCGACGGCGAGGTCCTGATTGTTGACGAGCACACCGGTCGTATTCTGCCGGGCCGCCGCTACAACGACGGCATCCACCAGGCGATTGAGGCGAAGGAAGGCGTCGAAATCAAGCCTGAGAACCAGACCATGGCGACTGTGACCCTGCAGAACTACTTCCGCATGTACGACAAGCTGTCCGGTATGACCGGTACCGCGGAAACCGAAGCGGCAGAGTTCATGAACACCTACGAGCTCGGCGTGGTGCCCATCCCCACCAACAAGGGTGTGCAGCGCATCGACAACCCCGATAAGGTGTACCGCGACGAAATCGCCAAGTTCAAGGCGGTCGTCAAGGACATTAAGGAACGCCACGAAAAGGGCCAGCCGATCCTGGTGGGTACCGCAAGCGTGGAGAACTCCGAATACCTTTCTCGCCAGCTGGCGAAGGCAGGCGTGCGCCACGAGGTGCTGAACGCAAAGAACAACGAGCGTGAGGCTGCTATTGTTGCGCAGGCGGGCCGTAAGGGTGCCGTCACCGTGGCAACCAACATGGCTGGTCGCGGTACCGACATCATGCTCGGCGGTAACCCCGAATTTGAGGCCGTCGAGAAGATGCGTGAGCTCGGCCTGGACCCGAACACCAACTCCGAAGAGTACGAGGCACGCTGGCCCGAGGTTCTGAAGGCCTGCGAAGACGCCGCTAAAGAAGAGCATGATGAAGTCACCAAGCTCGGTGGCCTGTACGTGCTCGGCACTGAGCGTCACGAGTCCCGCCGTATCGACAACCAGCTGCGCGGTCGTTCCGGCCGCCAGGGTGACCCGGGCGAGTCCCGCTTCTACCTGTCGCTGACCGACGAACTGATGCGCCTGTTCAACACCGGCATGGCGACCCGCCTCATGGCGGCAGCCCCCGAGGACTCCGCACTGGACTCCAAGATCGTTAGCCGCGCTATCGCTACCGCACAGGCAAACGTTGAGGGCCGTAACGCTGAGCAGCGTAAGAACGTGCTCAAGTATGACGACGTGCTCAACCGCCAGCGTGAAGCGATTTACAAGGACCGCGGTCGCATCCTGCACGGTGACGACCTGAAGGAACAGATTTCCGGCTTCGTGGACGAGGTGCTGACCACCATCATTGACGCCCGCGTCTCTGAAGGCCACGCCGAGGACTGGGACTTCGACGAGCTCTGGAGCGCCCTCAAGCAGGTGTACCCCATCTCCATCACCGTGGACGACCTGGCAGAGGACGCCGGCGACCGCACCAAGATCACTCGCGACCAGATCGTGAAGGAAGTTTTGGCGGACGCACACCTCATCTACGAGGAGCGTGAAAAGAGCGTCGGCGAAGAGAGCATGCGCGAAATTGAACGCCGCGTCATGCTGTCCGTCATTGGTGAGCGCTGGCCCGAGCACCTGTACGAGATGGAATACCTCAAGGAAGGTATCGGTCTGCGTGCAATGGCTCAGCGTGACCCGCTGGTCGAGTACCAGCGTGAAGGCTACGACATGTACCAGTCGATGCTCGGTGCGGTCCGTGAAGAGACCGTGACCTACCTGTTCAACCTGGACCTGTCCAAGCAGCGTACTCAGGCTTCTGCCGTGCGCCTGGCTGAGCCTTCGCGCCCGAAGTTCCTGCAGTACTCCGCCCCCGATGAGGACGGTCACGAGCAGGTTCACGTGGAACGCTCGAAGGACAAGTAGCCTCAGCGTAAAAGCTGACGCACCGCAAAGCGTAAAAAGAGCATAAAGCACAACAGAGAGGGTGCGAATCCAAGACCGGATTCGCACCCTCTCTGCGTGTCTGTGGGTTTGTGCTCTGCGGGCGATTTATTCAGCAGGCGATGAGGAAACCTAGTCTTCGTCAACCCGGCTCTGCGGTTGCTCAATCGCGGTAATCAGCCACATGCCGTGAATCAGGCGCATCTGCATGGTCACCACACGCACCCTATCCGCGCAACGTAGCAGTGCCACCACCTCGTAGAGCTCATCGTGCACCTTCTGCGCTCGCACCCGCAGCAGAACCGGCGGGAGAGTCAACAGCATCTCCTGGCGCACCTGGCGCGGGTTCTTCGGGAAGAACGGCAGCAGACGGTGGAAACAATCGGCAGACACCCACTGCGCCAACTGCTGACGCGAACGACGAGCCGACATAATCTCCAGGTACGCAATCGCCACACCCGCGCAACGGCCCTCCAACTGGCGAGCTAGTGCATCCGCCGGACGCAACGGGCGGCCCTTCTTCATCACCTGCGGACGCTGCGCCGAATGCTGCTCGTAACGCGGCAGCGGCAACAGCGAGTAAACCGACGGGCTATTACGCTTCTGCACCAGAGCCATCGTGCCCTGACCCTGCTCGGGGAGAGGCTCCGCTTGCTGCGGAATGACCGGCTGCTGAACCACAGACTGAGCGGACGGGCGACTCTTCGAATACGGGCTGACAGGCTGTGCAGGCTGATGCGGCGGGGTCCACGGGGCGCGGGGGAGAAGATGGGAGAAGCTCATGACGGCTCCTTTCGGTGCGAGGGTTTCGGCGCAGAGGCTTTCGGTGCAGGGATATGTGAGGTGAGCTGAGCGAACGAAAGACTGTTAGGATGAGGTGGAATGGGGTGGAAGACGCGGGTGAGGTTAGTGAACGGGCTGTTCGGGAATCTGCAGAACCTGCCCCTCGTAGAGCAGTTCGGCGTTCTGACCCAGAGCGTCCTTATTCGCCTCGTAAATATCGAGAGTGTAGTCGTAAATGGTGGAGGCGTCGGTGCCTTCACCCAGTTGCTCGGCGGCAATAGACCAGAGCGTATCGCCCGCCTGGACCGTGTAGGAGTAGGTGCCCGCCTCAGCGCGGGGTGGGGAGAAGAACGGGCTGCGATCCTGCAACGAGCCTGACGCCTCCGTGGGCTGAGGAGCCAGCGGAATATCGGGAATCTCTGCAGAGAGGGTCAGGGGAGCGGAGGCGGCTTCCGGGGTGATGCTGTCCGTGGTGGTACTGGCGGGCTCCGCATCTGAGACGGTGGCTGGGCTGGCCTCTGCAGTCGCGGTACCCATTGAATCTGTGGTTATGACCGCCGAAATGGTCGTTTGCGGCATGCCCTCCGTGCCGTTTACCCCGGCGTTGCTGGGCGTAACCACCGTAGCCTGCGCGGGAGCCAAGACCGCGCCCACTCCAAGAGCCGTGCCGCCAAGCGTCAGAACGATGCGGCGCATAAAACGCGGACGGAAAAACGCCGGAACCTTCAGCACCGCACGGTCAGTGTTGTGGCTCGAAACGCGCAAAGACCAAGCGTAGAAGAGCGCGTAGATAAAACTGATGAACCACCAGGCGGTAATGAGGGCTGCTACCGCGCCAGCGCAGAGCAGCGAAGCATCAGCCAGCGGGTGTGCCGAGGGGATGCGATGCAGGTTCACGCTCAACGCGCCCAAGACCGCCGCGGAAAGCAGAGGAGGGGCGATGAAGAGCAGCGCGTCCTGGTAGCTTGCCTTAGTGCCGGGCCCGATTGCAGAGCCGCCGCCAGCGGCTACCTCTGCACTGACAGTACGAGGCGCGGCTACGGAGTGTGAGACTGCGGAGTGTGAGGCGAAGGTGGCAGGGCGTGAAGCGAAGGCTGCGGGGGCTGATCCCGGGGTGGAAAATTGGTCCACGATGACCTCCAAATGGTATGTTTGATAGCTTTTGGTGTTGTTTCATTTATACAGGAAGACGTGCCAAAAATGAAGCAAAACGTATCAAAATGCATAAAAAACATATAATTTGGTGGAATTTGCTTCAAAAATTAAGCTCAAGAAGCATCATTCGGCCAGAAAAACGCCCCGGTTCGTATCCGCACCCGCTACTCGGGTAGGGTCATAGTATGAGCATGGAAAAGTTCCTACGAGACATTGAGGCGCGCCTCGCCTCCGAACGTGCCTGGGATATGGAACAGGATGCCCGCCAAGTCGCCCGCGTCCAGTACTCCACCATTACCCTCGACGACCGCCTCCTCGCGCAGGTTGGCGGCCCGATCCGCATCTGCGCCACCGACATGCAAACCTACGAAGGTAAGCTCGAAATGGTCGGCGAAGAATGGGTCAGCATCGAAGCGCGCGGCGAAAACATCATCATCCCCCTGCGCGGAATGCTCTGGTGGGAAGGTGGCATCGCCCCCGGGCGAGCCGATATTCGCCCCGAACGCTACCGCATGAAAATTCAGCTCGCCCTCCGCTCCCTCGCCATGGCACGTGAACCCGTTCGCCTCTCCCTCGAAGGTGGAACCGTCAGCTACGACGGCGTAATCGAGCGAGTCGGTGCAGACTTCCTCGAACTGCGCCTGCTCAATGGCGGCCAGTACCCGCGCATCTACGAACGCGACCAGTACGCGCGTGCAGCCTATGGTGCGCAGGGAGCCTACGGTCAGGCGGGCTATAGTCAGGGTGCCTCCGGCTACTCCCGCGCACCTCGCGGCGCCGGCGTGCGCACCATCCCGCTGGCTCGCGTCAGTGCGGTGATTGCCCGCATCTCGCGCTAAAAAGCGCAGGATAAATAGTGGGTAATGCCAATTGTGGGCACCTTCATAAAATGTGTCTTGACAAGCATAAACACCCGAATAAAGGCGACAATAAATACAAAAAGGTCCGCCCCTCTCCGTTGAAATCTCAACGAGAGGAGCGGACCTTTCTAAAACACTCGAGCGTTACGCCCGTGAGGTGCATGTCGAATGCTACTCAGCCTTAGCCTTTGCAGTGAGCTTGCCGGAAGCAATTGCCTCCAGAGTCTGCTCGTGGCGCTCGGTAATGTACTCTTCGAAACGAGAGCGTTCAATACGCCACTGGTTACGCCCACCAATCTGAATGGCGGGAAGTTCGCCGCTACGCACCAGAGCGCGTACCTGCGAAAGCGAAACCTGCAGCTCCTCGGCGACGTCGCTCAGAGTGAGGAAACGAGGTGCAGTCATCGAATTGGATCCTTTCCGTGAGTGAAATCCTGGGCCCCTAGCTACCGTTAGTAGCCTTTCAGATAGAGTTCGTAGTGAACATCTATTGAGTACTTTCAGTATATGCTATCACCGTGAAATTTGCCCGCAAAAAGCCTTATATGAGCTGAAAAGTTATCTAATCACCCCTTCAAAAGGGACGAAACTCAAAAATATTTCATAAACACGACTCTTGTTGAGAGCGAGTACTAAATGAAATATGCTGTTAGGGTTAGCGCCAGAATCCAGTCAAAGCACTAACGAACACACACCACTCGCTCATCGGTCAGTTGAACAACACCCGGAATCACCGCCGGCTTCCGCACCGAAAGGCACAACCACATCATGCGCATACGACAGAACGCGACGAAGCGTTCCACCCTCACCGAGCCCCACGCCAAACGCCTCAAAAGGCCCACCGTCAAGGACTGGCGATTCATTCTCGGTGTGTTGCTCGTGCTCGTCTCCATCACCGGCGTGCAGCTCTACGTGCAGGCGAACAACAGCAAGACCGAGTACTACACCGCCAAAAGCGAGATCCGCCTCGGCGAGAAGATCACCGAAGACAAACTAGCTCGAGTCGAAGCGAACATCGACTCCGCCAAGGACAAGTACTTCACCCGCGCCGATGCCGCCCAGATGAACGGTAAAATCGCGATTCAGCGCATCCCCGCCGGCAACCTCATCAGCAAAGAATCCGTAGGCACCGAAACCTCCCCGGGCCGCCGCCTCGCAACCGTCAGCATTGACCGTGCGGCAGCCTCCGCACTGAAGGCGGGCGAGCGCGTGGACGTGTGGACCTCCGGCCCGCGCAACCCCGACACCAAGAGCGATAACCGCACCGAAAACGGCGCCCGCGCCATCGTCACCAACGCAGAAATCGTCGCCATCACGGTCGACGAGGGCGTGCTCGGCGCCAACGGCAAGGCAACCGTGCAGCTGTGGGTCAAGGAAGAAGCCCTCACCGACCTGGTGAAGGAAAGCAATAGCGACTCCAAGATCAGCCTCATCCCCGGCACCTACGGGGAGGGCCAGTGAATATCCCCGTCATCCTCTACGGCGATGACGGCTCGCTCTTGACCCGCATCGAATCCCAGCGCGGCCGCGTCTCCGTGGCGCGTACCGTGCAGGACTTCAGCGAAGCCGTCGGCATGGCGCACACCGGCATCGCCCGCGTGTTGCTCTGCGCGCACGTGCCCGCCGAAATGAGCGCCTCCACCGTGGATGCGCTCGCCGCCTCCGAAGTGCTCCTGGCGGTTATCGCCCCGGACAACCTGCCCCTGCCCACGCAGGCGCACCGCATCCGCCCCGAAGCTGCCCTCGACGAGATTCTGGGCTCGCTTGAGCAGGCGGTGGATGCGGCGCTCGCCCGACCCGCCGTAGGCTACGGTATGCCCGCCCCGACCCCGAATCATGCGCCCGCGCAGGCGGTGCACCACCCGGAGGCCGCCTACGGTCAGGACGCCGGCTACGGATACGACGCAGGGTACGGCTACGACAGCGCCTACGGTGGCTACGGTTACGATAACGGCGGACACAGCCCGGCTGGGTACGAGTCGGCTGGGTACGGATACGACCCCGCCGCGGGTGCTGCTACAAATGCTGGTGCACACTACGGCGCCGACTACGGAAGCTACGGAATCGACCCCGCAGCCCCCGCCACCCCGGCATCCGGTGCGCATGACCCGGCGGAAGCCTCCTCCGTTATGCCCAGTAACGTTGCGCCCAGCAACGAGGAATCCGTGCTCAGCCAGGCCGCCGCCATCGTCGACTCTTTCGCACCCGGTAGCGACTACGCCCTGCACGTGCAGAACGAGAACAACGACGGCACCCTGCCGCAACACCCCGACATTAACCAGGACCCCGCCGCGCCTTCCCGCTACCAGCCCGGCCACCGCCTCGGCAAAATCGTGACCGTCTGGGGCACTCACGGCGCACCCGGTCGAAGCACCATTGCCTTCAACCTCGCCGCCCTCGCGGCGCAGCAGGGTCAGCAGGTCTGCCTCATCGACGCAGACACCTACGCGCCCAGCCTGGATGCGCTCATGGCGCTCGAGGATACCGGCTCCGGCCTGGCAATTCTCTGCTCGGACGCCGACCGTGCCCAGCTCGACGAGAAGAAAGCCGGCGCCATCATGGAGCGAGTGCCCCTCAAAAACGGCACCTTCGACTTCTTGAGCGGCATCACCTCCTCCTCGCGTTGGCCCGAGGTGCGCGCCCGCGCTTTCGCCGAGGTACTCGAATGGCTCAAGCACCGCTACGACCTGGTCATTTGCGATGTTGCCGCCCCCATTGAGGTCGACGAGGAACTGACCTTTGACGGCCCGGCACCGCGCCGTAACGCCGCGACCCTCACCGCGCTCGCCTGCTCCGACCGCGTGATTGCGCTGGGCGAAGCGGACGTCATCGGCCTGCCGCGCCTGATTAACCTCGCCCGCGAGGTGCAGGCACGCCCGGATCTTTTCGCCCCCGAAACGGATGTGCAGTACTGGCTCAACCGCAGCCGCCGCGAAGCCGCCGGGTTCAATCCCGAGGCGAAGATGCGCGATAACTGGGCGCGCTACCTGTCGGTTCCGCTCGCCGGCGTGATTCCGTACGAACGGAAGGTCATGGACCGTTTGCGCCGCAACGGTGAAGCGCTGCTGGAGGTCGCACCCCGCCACGCGGTCGTGCAGTCCCTGGAGGCTATGCTCGAGGGTATGTACGCGGTACGCCCCGGCGCTTAACTTCAGCCCCGGCGTACAGGTCCGTCAGCTACAACTAATGCCCGCCAGAGGCGGGCGAACGAAACCCCGGCGTATCGGTGTTTTTCTCGGTTTCTTCTAGGAACTGCAGAGCGCCGATATGCCGGGTTTTCTGTGTCTTTACGCCGGGTTTTACGTAGGGTTTTGGGCCGGGGTTTTGAATCGGGGAAGGTGACAATAATGCAGGGCAGTAGCGCGAATATTTCACCTCAAAGTTGAGGGGTTCATCTCATCTCAGGGCGTCATATTTGCGATTAAAAAGCGCGCTCCAAGAAATGCTCTGTAAACTATTCCACGTATTGTCGTTTGAATGGGATTTGCGGCGAACAAACCGTAAAATGGTTGAACACACCCGAACTTAGGGAAGCACACAAACATATGTCTTTTGCAGAAGGAATTATGAGCGCCTGCGACTTCGGTCCCGGCGACACTGAACGCGTTCACCTCATCATGGGCGAATGGCAGGTCATCTCTGACATCGCCCAGAGTGACCTGGTTCTATGGTTCCCCACCGACTACGTTGTTGCCGACGGCAGCTCCCCGGACGCCGTATCCGGTCCCAGCGAAACCAGTACTTTCCGTGCCTTCGCGCACGTGCGCCCCTCCAATGTCCGAACCCTCTTCCACCACGACATCATCGATCACGACATGGAAGACGGAATCCGCGACGAAGCATACCGCGTCTGGATTGACCAGAACATCAGCACCTACACCGACGAAGGAAGCGGTGAGGGTGTTGGTGCCCGCCCGCGCGTACACGTAACCTTCGTGCCTATCGTGCGCAACAACCGCACCATTGCGTTGCTGACCAGCCACAAGATTGCCACACCCAGTGGCTACCCCTCCATCAGCGACGAGGTCTACGAATATACTGCCGACACCATGCTCTCCATGGTGCACTCCGGCTTGTGGCCCGACCCCCTCGCCCAGGGAAATAACACCCAGGGCAACCCCCGCGTGATCGACGGCATTATTGTGCTTGACCCCTCCGGTCGTGTGGTCGTCGCTTCCCCGAACGCGAACTCCATGTACAACCGCATGGGCATGACCGGCTACCTCGAAAAGCAAAACCTTGCCGACGTCACCCGTGCGATGCTTCCTGCCGGTGAACAGGCAGACGAAACCCTGCAGCTGGTCCTTGCCGGTCGTAGCGACCTGCGCACCGAATTGGTTATTGCCCGTGCTCGCGTGACCATGCGATCCATCCCGCTGCTGGTGCAGAGGCGCGCCCGCATCGAGCGTGAGGGCGCCGTGATTCTCTGCCGTGACGTGACCGAGTTGCGCCGCCGCGAACTGGAACTTATGACCAAGGACGCGACTATCCGCGAAATCCACCACCGCGTGAAGAACAACCTGCAGACCGTGTCCGCTCTGCTGCGCCTGCAGTCACGCCGCATGACCACTGACGAGGCGCGTCAGGGCCTGGAGCAGGCGATGCGCCGCGTGGCAACGATTGCTACCGTGCACGAGGCGCTCTCGCAGGGCCTGACCCAGAATGTCGACTTTGACGAGTTGATTGAGCGTCAGTTCCACCTTGCTGCTGAGCTTGCTTCCCCCGGTCAGCACGTGTCCACCAAGCTGATTGGCTCCTTTGGTTCTTTGCCGAGCCAGTTCGCTACCCCTCTGGCGCTGGTCATTAACGAGGTTGTCGCGAACGCCGTGGAGCACGGCCTGGACGGCGAGACCGGCACCGTGACCCTCGAGGGTATTCGCGGCACTAACGATGAGGGTGAGAACATCCTCACAGTCGTGATTACCGATGACGGTAAGGGTATGGGCGATAAGAAGATTGAAGAGTCCGGACCGAACGCCTACCGCCCGGTGACTGGCAAGGAAGGCCTGGGCATGCAGATTGTGCGTACCCTGGTGGCGAGCGAGCTGAACGGCTCGATTCGCTGGGAGGCTAATGAGCCGAAGGGTACCCGCGTGGTCATTACCGCGGTGCTCGTCTAAGCGCCTTCTTGCATGACATGTAGAACTGCCGCCGCTTCCAATCAGGGGAGCGGCGGCAGTTTACTGTCTAGAGAGGTTCTGGATATGGCAAAAGCGTGGTGCAGTGACAATGTCACTGTACCACGCTTTTGATGCCCTATTGAATACTCCGGAAGTTAGGATGCACGGCGGGCACGAGCTGCGCGACGCTTCATCGCACGACGCTCGTCTTCACTGGTGCCACCCCATACGCCGGAGTCCTGGCCGGTCTCGATGGCCCACTTCAGGCAGACGTCTACAACCTCGCAAGAGCGGCAGACAGTCTTGGCCTCTTCAATTTGCAACAGGGCAGGTCCGGTGTTTCCTACGGGGAAGAACAGCTCCGGATCCTTGTCCAAACAAGCTGCACGACTACGCCAATCCACGGTGGACCTCCTTCATGATTTACGGTCTCACGCGGCGGCAAGACACATCTATTTTCCTGTGTGCGTGTCAAATACATCCGCTGACGGGATGCTCACCCAGCGTTAGGGTGAAAATTGACTTATCAACTTTCGCATGTTGGAGCGGATGTGACAAGTACTTTTCTCTAAAAACTTCAGTATTACACTGAGGCATCTATCACTTAGGCAAACCTTTGTCTAATTGAGAGGGTGGGGAATCGCATGCTGACACACATAGTCTGCACCCCGTCTCATGGGCGAGACGTGGGCGGTTGGGTGAGCGGCACCTCAGGCATAATATAAAGCGGTACCTACCCCTGAAATACCGCACCGAAGACGAGGCGGTGAACCCGAGGCGAACCCGAGGCAGGGGAGCACCCACCCGCTAACGCACTAGCGCATCGACCAGCGCATCAGGCCGAATACACCCCGGTCTGCCGCCGACACTACCCCTGAGGAGCCCACCGTGCCGTCACGCCCGTTCAACGTCATCTACGCATTCGCCCTGACCGAAACCTTCGCGGCATACATTCTGATTCGCGGTATCCTCTACCCCTTTATCGTCAGTGGATTGTCCACCGCCCAGGCAATTGTGGGCGGTGTGCTCCAGGTGCTCATTGCCTCGGGCATGACCTACTTCGGTCTACGTTTTTACCGTGGTCGCTTCGGCTCGCGCCTGCCCATGATCCTGATCACCCTCTGCGCCCTGTGGGTTACCGCAAGCACCCTCATCATGAACGTGAGTGCTTACGGCCTGAACATTAGCCAGTCCATCACGATTGCGGGTGTTATTGGCGCGGCGGTTGCCTTCGTCTTCGTGCTCATGCCCAGTAGCCGCCGCTATATTGAGGCGGTCACCGAGGCATCGGGCGAAGAAGCAGAGAAGTACAGCCGCCGACGCCGCTAAACCCCTAGCGCCGCTAACCCCTAGACGGCTTGGCTCTAGAGTGCTCAGCTCTAGACCGCTCAACTTTAGACCCCGGCCGGCACCTTCTGCACGGCTGCTGCAGCCTGTGCTGCCGTGGTCAGCGCCAGGGGAACCTGCGCCGCGCACACGGAGGCGCCATCCACCACTACAAGACGGCCGGCGGGCTGCTCACCCTGCGTGAATCGATCCAGAGGTAGCGCGGTCACCGTGCACATGTCGGCATCCGCCAGGGATGCGGGTGCGAGCAGAAGCGCACGCGAGCATCCCATGAGCGCAGCCAGCAGGGGTGAGGAGGCACGCCTCGGCCAGGGCGTGTAGGCGACCAGCATGGCGCGGAACTCACCGCGACGCTCCAGAAGTAGCTGCTGAACGGCGGGCTGCAGGTACTGCAAATCATCAATGAGCACGAGCGTGCGCGCGGGGTTTGTCACCGAGTCCAGGAGCGCACGGGTACGCTCCACGCTCGGCGGCTCACCTGTAGCACCGCCAGACCCCTCAAAGACGAGGGTATCCAGCTGCGGGTTGAGCTGAGCAATGCTTTCCAACAGGGTGCTTTTACCCGCCGACCGGGAACCCTGCACGGGAATTACAGCGCCAGCCGGGGCGCTCAACCATACCGGCATCTGCCGGCGGTCAAATGCGACGAGAAGCTTAGAGCCCTGCGGATTGCACGCGGCATGGGCGGCGGTCACGTACTCGGCCGAGGGCATGCGATAGTACTCGGGGAACTGCCTCAGAAGAGTGCCGGGGCGAGTGCTCGACCCGTTAGAAGCGCTCGCGGTGTTACCCCGCAGAACCTGAACCAGCTCCTGGAAACCCGCAACGCAGGGCGAAAGAATCGACGCGCTCAGCGGCTGATCACCGATGAGCTCCTCATTGATGGCACCTTCCACGCAGTAGTGGCTCTGCGCCGGGGTCGGGTAGTCCTTGCTCGTTGAACGCATCAGGTCGGCGTCCAGGAAGCGGCGGCTCAACAGCGTGGAATGCGCCGCAGCGGCGAAACGACCGCGCGGGTTCAACGCGGAGGTGAACACCACCGAATAGCCGCGACGGCACCCCTGCGAGAGTAGATCGTAGAGCAGGTTCTCCGTATCGGGTTGGCGGACCAGCGCCTCCAGCCAACTGTCCAGACCGTCCACGACAATGAGCGGGC
Source organism: Rothia sp. HMSC076D04 (assembly GCF_001814645.1). Classification (NCBI taxonomy): domain Bacteria; kingdom Bacillati; phylum Actinomycetota; class Actinomycetes; order Micrococcales; family Micrococcaceae; genus Rothia; species Rothia sp. HMSC076D04. Next base: position 41,291 of record NZ_KV817369.1, read on the forward strand.
GGGCGGAAGCCTCGGTGCCCCACAGGTTCGGGACGCGCAGCTCCTCCAGGCAGAAACGCAGATGCGAAAGCTCCTGCGCACCCACGAGCGTCTCAAAGGCACCGGCGTAGGGTTCCAGGTCGCGGTAGAGTGCACCGTCAGAGGTCAGCAGAACAACCGGCGTGCGGGCGGCGAACGCCTGCATCAGAAGCCCGTAAAGCATCGGGGCTCGTTCGGCGCTCTGCGCCAGCAGCGCCAGCGCTTGCTGACCCGACCAGCTGATCGGGCGGCGCACGCCGTATCGGGCAATCTCCAACTCACCCAGTAGGTACCCTGCGGAAGCGGTGCCAGAATTGGCGGGTTCCTGAGAATCTACAACCTGAGAGGTAGCCGCCGGATCAATGCCGTACGCTACCAGTTCGCTCACCGGCGCCTGCACCACTGGCAGCGGGGTGTTCTCGGGAAGCTCCGGCGGAATCGGGCAGTATTCATCCTCAACTGCTGCATTCTTCTGAAGACCCCTCGGCGCGTACTCGCGTTCATAGAGCGCACGAATCTGCTGCGCCGAACGAATCAGCAGCTCATCCTCATTGCTACCCAACGTCTGAACGGCAGAAGCGGCAGTCAGCTCACGCCAGCCGCCCTCCTCAAGACCCAGCACCTGCACCGGACGGGTATCGCTGCTCGAGGGGACCGCATCCACCAGCGGGGCGCGGAACGGCAGGGAACGACCATCCGGCAGACGCACATACCCGGCACCCGGATGCGCCGCCGAAATATACGCCGCGGACTCATGCTCCAGCAGGTTATAGGAATCCTGTGAGCTCGCCACACGCAAGCAAATGCTCGTGGCAATATTTGCGCGAATATCCTGCGAAATAGCACCCTGCGGACGCTGAGTCGCCAACACCAGGTGCAGACCCAGCGAGCGGCCAATCGTGGCAATGCGCATCAGCTCAGCCATAGCGTCCGGCATAGAATCGATGAGCATACGGAACTCATCCACCACGATCAGCAGCTCGGGGTAGCGCGGAGTCGTGCCCGCCGTCTGGCAGGATGCCAGGTAGTCGCGGTAGGAGTTCACGCCGAGCGCCTGCAGATCCACCTCGCGGCGGTGAATATCGGCGCGCAAAAATTCGAGGGCACGCTCCACCGCGGACACATCAAAATTGCTCAACACGCTGAGCGCATGCGGTAGCTGAGCCAGAGGACCCAAACCAGCCGAGCCCTTGAAGTCCACCAGAATCAGGCCGAGGCGCTCGGGCGGGTAACGTAGCGCAGCGCTGAGCACCAGCGAACGCAACAGCTGCGATTTGCCGGCACCAGTCGTGCCACCGAGCAGCCAGTGTGGGCCGTGCTCAGACAGACCAATATTCAGCGAGCCACCCGAAGAAACACCCAGGTAGCAGCGAATATCGGAGGCGTAACGCTGAGCGGACCAACGTTGCAGAACGGACTCCACCGCCATGTCATCGGTGCGATTCTTCTGCCGCGCGCTCTGCGCCTGCAGGGAAGAGAATAGATGCGCCGACTGGTGCACCTGAGCCTCACTAAGCGCGCCCTGCTCCTGCTCGCACCCGGCGCGGTACAGGTTCTCAAGAGCGGCACAGAATGCCTCAACGCTGAGCCCATCGGCGTGCTGGCACAGACCCTCACACGCCAGAGGGTGCACCTGGTAGACACCCTCGGTGGGCTGCACCGGCGGCGCCGCGTAACCCTGTGTACGGTAACGGATGCTCTGACGGTGGCTACCCTCACTTGCACACTCAACCCAGGCGGCACCAAAAAGCGCACCGGGTGCATGGGCGGAACTATCACCCTCAGCACTGCCCAGCACGCAGAGCGCCGGGGCGTTCATCTTCTGCTCACGCGGGGAGGCGAACGCGCGGGACTGCGAAGACTCCGCGACCGCCCCAGAGGTCAGCGCGGTCAGCAGAGGAGCGTAGACAGTGCTCGCCTGCAGGGGCATGAGAATCAGCGGCGGAACCGAGGAAGAAAGCTCCGACTGCAAGCTACTCTGCAGGGCCTGCAGATACTTCTCATGCTGCACGCCCGGCAGGCAATGCACGCTCACGCCCGGCACCACAGCCAGAGTCTGCAAGAGACTATTGGTGCGCTGCTGATCAGCGCTTTCAGCACCCGCCAGCAGAACGTGCACCGCACCCGGATAGCCCGCCACCAGCTGCACCAGGTAGGCGCGCAGATGTGCCTCCTCCAGCTTCAGGTAGTGCCCGAGAGTCGGGGTGGGTAGCGGCAGATAGTGGGGTGCATCCTGTTTCTCCAGAGTGCCCAGCGGGAGGTTGCGGCCGCGCAGGTAGGGCTGGCGGGGACCGCACCCGAGCACAATAGCCGGGTAGGCGGCATCATGCAGGGCAGAGGTGCCCGAAATCGCCAGGTCGCCTGCGGTCGGCAGGGCGAGGGCACGTTCCTTTTCCTGCTCAGCCGCCTGATGAGTTTGCTGCGATGCGGCACGGTTCTCCGCCCGACCGCCAAAGAAATGCAGAAGCATCAGCAGTGAAGACGCCGCTGACATCAGCAGAAGGAACCACATGCCGGTCACCAGCGCAATGATCAGACCCACCACAATCGGCAGGCACACGCTCAGCAGAATCTGCTTGAGCTTACGCGGCGCGGGAGGGTTCACCACCACCGGCTCAAAGGGGTTGCCGGCATCGCCCAGGGGAGCGAGCATCTGCGCGGGCTCGCCACTGGAAGAGCCAGAAGAAGAACCGAGAGAAGAACCGGGGGTAGCGGTGACGCTCGCCTTCTTGGCGGTGTGTTCGCCGTCGGCGCTGGGGGAGGTGAGCATGCAGAGTGAGGAGCCGAGGTGGAAAGGCTCGTCCCAGCGCAGGATGCGCGGCTCGGCGCTCTGCACCTTCTTGCCGCCCTGCACCTTCTTGCCGCCCTGTGCTTTCATACTGCTCTGCACCTTCTCGCTGCCCTCGCTCGCGGCGGGGTGCTTTTCGATCCAGCGGATGCCGGAGCTATCGGCGTAGAAGTTGCCGTGCACCGGCTTGAGGAAGGGGTCTTGCAGGTGAATGTGGTGCGGCTGTTCTCCTCCAGGGGCAGGTAGTGCCGCCCTGCCGAGGCTGGTGCGGCCGCGGCTGATGGGGAAAGTTGCGCCCGCGTCGGGTCCGCGCAGAATGTGCAGGAGGCTGACGGCGGGCGCGCCCGGAGTTTGAGATTCGTTCGGAATGTGGCTGTTTGGCGCAATCGAGGCGCCGGCGGGATCCTTATCGTGTGCGGGGCGTAGCTGGAACGTCGTTTCCTGTGCCTGAGCGTGCGCGCCGGGTGCAGGGTGCTGTAGAGCTTGGTTGAGTGCCTGATCTAGAGCCTGCTGGTGTACGCTACCGGGGCGCAGCTGTATTCCGGTGGGTGCCGCCTCGCCGTCGAGTCGGAGTACTCGGGGGTAGGGGAGCGCGTTGGTTGTGTTGTGGTGGTCGAGAAAGAAGAGAGTCATACCCTCAGAAAACATTAAAAAGCATTAAAGCTCAATAAATTATCTGTAGGTAAACTAATATGTTCGTATTTTTTGAATTTTTCGCCCTATTTTTCAAAAAATTGTGGATAAACCACCTCAATCACCTCTCGCGTGCACCAGCGCGCATCCCCAAATATGCCGCAGGGGTGCTTCCTTGTAGCGCGTGAGAGCCATGAAACGCCACCCTCGAACCACCCCCCTGCGCCTACAGCTCTAGGTGGCGGGTAATTACCGCCGCAACTAGGACAGGGTGAATATTTACCCGTAAATAAAATTCCTTCACCATGAGTAGACCGTAAAAATACGCAGAAGAAAGAACTGTCTCAGACCGGCGTGACCTCGGGGCTCGCGAAGAATATTCACTCGGGGAAAGAGCGTGCGAACAATAGTCCAAAAGCCCCTAAAAGCACGTCATAAGTATGCGTAGTGCTTGATAAACAGGTATCTTAGATTATGACTATATCCATCACGGGAGGGGCTTTTTGTGCCCACCCGTGCGGATTGCGGCGCGACTGAGAACCCTCGGATGTGTCCAATCTGGTAGGTGAATACCGCCCTCGCAGAAGCGGCGGTGCGCCGTGATAATACAGGAGAAAACATTGACCGCTGACCTCGTAGTAGTCGGTTCGGGCCTCTTTGGTCTGACCATCGCAGAACAGGCTGCCACTGAGCTGGGCCTGAAGGTTGCCCTGCTGGACCGCCGTTCCCACATCGGTGGTAACGCATACAGCGAGAAGGAGAAGCAGACCGGTATTGAGGTGCACCGCTACGGTGCGCACCTGTTCCACACCTCCAACGAGCGTGTCTGGGAGTACGTGAACCGTTTCACCGAGTTCACCAACTACGTACACCGCGTGTACACCCGCCACAACGGCATCGTGTACCCCATGCCGATTAACCTGGGTACCATCAACCAGTTCTTCAACGCAGCTTACTCTCCCGCAGAGGCAAAGGCGCTCATCGCTGAGCAGGCTGGCGAGCTGGCTGGTACCGACCCGCAGAACCTGAACGATAAGGGTATCTCCCTGATTGGTCGCCCCCTGTACGAGGCGTTCATCAAGCACTACACCGCTAAGCAGTGGCAGACCCCGCCGGAAGAGCTGCCCGCATCCATCATTTCCCGCCTGCCGGTTCGCTACAACTACGACAACCGCTACTTCAACGACAAGTACGAGGGTCTGCCCGTTGACGGCTACGCAGCATGGCTGGAGCGTATGGCGGCGCACCCGAACATTGAGGTGCACCTGAACACTGACTTCTTCGAGCCCGGTCACCAGTACTCTCGCGAGAACGTCCTGGGTCAGATTCCCGTGGTCTACACCGGCCCGGTTGACCGCTACTTCGACTACGCTGAGGGCGACCTGTCCTGGCGTACCATCGACCTGGAAGAAGAAGTCCTGCCGATTGAGGACTTCCAGGGCTGCTCCGTGATGAACTACCCCGATGCTGATGTTCCCTTCACCCGCATCCACGAGTTCCGTCACTTCCACCCCGAGCGTGACTACACCAAGGACGCAACCGTCATCATGCGCGAGTACTCTCGCTTCGCGAACAAGGGCGACGAGCCGTACTACCCGGTCAACACCTCCGTGGACCGTGAGAAGCTGCTGGCGTACCGCGACCTGGCTAAGGGTGAGAACAACGTGCTGTTCGGTGGCCGCCTGGGTACCTACAAGTACCTGGATATGCACATGGCTATCGGTGCTGCACTGTCCATGTTCGACAACAAGATCCGCCCGCATTTCGCTAACGGTGCGAAGATCGAGTCCGGTGGTGTTGACGCATAACCATGGCTGATAAGACTTTGAAGAACCTGCAGCGGGTTATTTTCCCGAGCGCGGTTGAGACTGACGTCGTGCCCCTGTACGTGGACGCGAGTGTCGCAACCGGCGTTCAGTTGCCCACCCGTATTGACGGCGACGCTTCCACCTCCATTGCGGAGGCGATGAACACCTCCGGTCAGTCTGTATCGAACGCTAGCGCGAACCGTGATGCCGCGAACAGCCTGAACAGCCGCCGCTCCATCACCGTGAACGCGGGCCAGAGCCTGTCTTTCGGTACGTACTTCAATGCGTTCCCCGCTTCGTACTGGCGCCGCTGGACTGACCTGCAGAAGGTCGTGCTGAGCGTTCAGACTCGCGGCGAGGGCATGGTCATTGTGTACAAGTCCAATGGCCGTGGCGTGATCCAGCGCGTGGATGCGAAGCTGCTCTCCGGCGAGGAGACCAACACCTTCACCCTGCCCCTGGCACCGTTCGGTGACGGCGGCTGGTACTGGTTCGACCTGGCTGGCACCGGCGACCTTGAGCTGATTGAAGCGAACTGGCTGGGCGACATTGAGCCCCGCGCAGACGTGAAGGCTGGTCAGGCAACCGTGCAGATTACCACCATGAACAAGGTGGAGTACTGCATCAACAACATTCGTGCTCTGGGTGAGAGCCCCGAGATTTTCGATGCCGTGCACGAGTTCCTGATTGTGGACCAGGGCACCCAGAAGGTGCAGGACCACGAGGACTTCGAAGAGGTCGTCAAGCCCCTCTCCGGTAAGTTCCGTATTATCAACCAGGGCAACCTGGGTGGTTCCGGTGGCTTCTCGCGCGGCATGTTCGAGGCTGTCAACAACGGTTCCGATTACGTGCTGCTACTCGATGACGACGTTATCGTTGAGCCCGAGTCGATCCTGCGTATGGTGACCTTCGCGAACTACTGCAAGGAACCCACCATCGTGGGTGCGCACATGTTCGACATGTTCGACCGTTCGGTCCTGCACGCATTCGGTGAGGTTGTTGACCCGTGGCGTAACTTCTACGCTAAGCCGCACGATGACATGGCGATGGGTCACAACCTGGGTCACCACAACCTGCGTAACACCCCCTGGCTGCACCGCCGCGTGGACGTGGACTACAACGGCTGGTGGATGTGCCTCATCCCGACCACCGTCATCAAGGAAATCGGTCTGTCTCTGCCCCTGTTCCTGAAGTGGGATGACGCTGAGTACGGTCTGCGCGCTAAGGCTGCGGGCTTCTCTACTGTGTCCTTCCCCGGTGCGGGCGTGTGGCACGTGTCCTGGACCGATAAGGATGACTCGGTCGGCTGGCAGGCGTACTACCACGAGCGCAACCGCCTCATTACGGCGCTGCTGCACTCGCCCTTCGATAAGGGCGGCCGCGTGCTGCTGGAGTCCCTGTTCTTGGATGTCAAGCACACCCTGTCCATGCAGTACTACACTGAGGCTGGCCGCCTGATGGCACTGGAGGATCTGCTCTCCGGCCCCGATCACCTGCACCCCTCGCTCTCGCAGCGTCTGCCGGTGATTCGTGCGATGGCTAAGGAGTACCCGGAGTCTCAGGTGAAGCCGAATGTGGATGACTTCCCGGCTATTCAGACGAAGAAGCCTCCGTTCCGTGGCCGCCGCTCCTTCGCGTCTCCCGGTTACAAGAAGCTTGCTTCCTGGACCGCGAAGACTGTTGCTCGTCAGCTGTTCAAGCCGGTGAGCGAAGAGGCAAAGGCTCACCCGCAGATTCAGCTGAACTACGGCGAGACCAACTGGTGGACCCTGTCGAAGTTCGATTCGGCTCTGGCGACTAACGCTGAGGGTACCGGCCTGTTCTGGTACCGCCGCGATCCCGAGCAGCTGAAGTCGAAGCTGGCACAGGCAGCTAAGCTGCACGTCCAGCTGGTGACCGGCTGGGAGCAGCTGCGTGAGCAGTACCGTTCGAAGGCTGCAGAGGTTGCGTCCTACGATGCGTGGGCTAAGACCTTTGCTGAGCATACGGATTCTGAGCTGACCCGATGAGCGATTTGAAGTCTGTTCCCCTGAAGGCGCCCGGTCGCGGCCGCGGCATTCTGGATGCGATGAAGAATCGCTACCTGCTTCGACTTCTGGTCGATAAGGAAATCCAGGTCCGCTACCGCGGCTCGGTGCTGGGTATTCTGTGGTCCTACATTAAGCCGGGTGTGCAGTTCCTGGTGTTCTACATTGCCATGGGTCTTTTCCTTGGCCTGGAACGCGGTATGCACAACTACGCTGTGTATCTTTTCTCGGGCATGATTGCTATTAACTTCTTCTCGGAGGGGTTCGGCAATGGTGCTCGCGCCATGGTGGTTAACAGTGCTCTGATTCGCAAGATTTACCTGCCGCGTGAGCTGTTCTCGCTGTCTACGGTGTGGGTGGCTCTGGTGCATTTTGTGCCGCAGATTGTGGTCATGCTCCTGGCGTGCTTTGCGGTGGGCTGGCATCCGTCCTTGTTGGCTTTTGAGTCGATTCTGGCGGGCATGCTCATCGTGATGCTGCTGTCCTATGGTCTGGGTCTGATTTTCGGTGTGGCTAACGTGTTCTTCCGAGATTCGGAGAACATCGTGGACATGCTGCTGATGGTGGCTACCTGGTTCTCGCCGGTGCTGTACTCCTGGACCATGGTGCGTGACACCCTGTACCCGTGGGTGTTCAACGTGTTCATGATTAACCCGCTGACCGTTGCGGTGGAGCTGTTCCACTATGGCTTCTGGCATCCGACGCTCCGTCCTGAGGATTTGGCGCTTCCTGCTTCGCAGGTGGTTCCGCATCTCTTCAGCTTCTGGACTCCGATTGCCATTGGTATTTCTCTGCTGACCGTTTTGATTGGTGATTTGCTCTTCCGTAAGTTTGAGGGCAACTTCGCCCAGGAGCTCTGATTCTGTGGATATTAAGAAGCTTGAGTTCCCGCCGGTGAGCCCGGACGCTCCCGTGGTGATTCACGTGGAGAATTTGGTGAAGCGCTTCGTTCTGCGCCACACCCGTTCGATGAAGGAAGCTTTTGTGTGGCTGATTAAGGGCCGCAAGGGTGATCTTTCGGAGAAGTTCAATGCGCTCAACGGCGTGAGCCTGGATATTCGTCAGGGCGAGCGTGTGGCTCTTCTGGGTCTGAACGGCTCGGGTAAGTCCACGCTGCTGAAGATGATTTCTGGTGTGATGCGCGCCGATGAGGGTGAGGTTCTCACGCGCGGCAATATTGCGGGTCTGATTGAGGTGGGCGCTGGTTTCCACCCGGATCTGACCGGCCGCGATAATGTGTACCTCAACGGCGCGATTTTGGGTATGACCAAGGATGAGATTGAGGCTTCCTTTGATTCGATTGTGGATTTCGCTGAGATTCACGACTTTATCGATACAGAGGTGAAGTTCTACTCTTCGGGTATGTATCTGCGTCTGGCCTTCTCGGTTGCGGTGCATACGAACCCGGATATCTTCCTGGTGGATGAGATTCTTGCGGTGGGCGATGAGCCGTTCCAGAAGAAGTGTATTGCGAAGATTCAGGAGCTGTGCTCTGCCGGTAAGACTCTTGCCGTGGTGAGCCACGACCTGGATTTGGTGTCGAAGATTTGTGACCGCGGCGTGGTGCTGGAGCACGGTAACCTGCGTTTTGACGGTCCGATTAAGGAAGCTGTGAAGGTGATTCGTGGCGGCGACTAACCGCTAGATGTATCGCTTGTGATGGGGCGTGTATTCCCGATGGGGGAGTGCACGCCCCTTTACTGTGCCCGGGAAGGAGCGCCCGAAAGTTGTGCCCGGGAAGGTTGTTGGTGCTGGGTAGGGTTCTTGCGCTTTAGCAGGGGAGGCTGCGGCTTTTAAGACGAAATATTACGTGTGCACTAAGTGCAATATGGTGGTGCTCAACGGTGAGCGGTTCGGGAGGCGCACGTGCAATTGTTCTGCAAGTCACAGCTGACTAGGCACTTTGAATTTTGATGCACGTTAGGTAATGATATGTGCGATTCCATGCATCAAAAATACTCAAATACTATACTCGTAAATATTAAGGGGCGTTTTATTACATTTTGATAAATTTGATGCACTGAGGGTAGGGTGATGATGGCATTGATGTATCAATGCTTCACCGTATTCCACACAACCACACCACACAGCATCGGATCATTTCAATGGAGAACACCGTACTGGATACCCGGGCGGAGCATCTAACTCTGCTCGAGGAAAATATCCGTGAGGCAATGCGCCACCGCAGCCTGGACCCGCACGAGGACCAGCGCGCCGTTCGCGGGCTCATTGACGAGCACCTGAACGATTACGAACAGCGCCGCACCCGCATCTCCCTGCCCGATTTGGGCGACCGCGAATCCGTGATTCAGCGCCTGCACGATGAAATCTGCGGCTTCGGCGTGATTCAACCGTTCCTGGACGATGAGAGCGTTGAAGAAATCTGGATCAACTCTCCCGACGAAATCTTTATCGCCCGCAATGGCGAGAGCGAGCTGACCGGCCTGCACCTGAGCGCCGAGGCGATCAATAGCCTTCTGGAGCGCATGCTCAAGCCTTCGGGCCGCCGCGTAGACCTTTCCTCCCCGTTCGTTGACGCATCCCTGCCGGACGGCTCCCGACTGCACGCGGTGATTCCGGACATTACCCGCAAGCATACGAGCATCAATATCCGTAAGTTCGTGGTGCGTGCCCGCCGCCTGCCCGACCTGGTGCGCATGAACTCGCTGAGCGCCGGCGCGGCCTCCCTGCTGCACGCGGCGGTGGAGAGCGGCATGAACATCCTCGTTTCGGGTGCGACCCAGGCGGGTAAAACCACGATGCTGAACTGCCTGTCGGCATCCATTCCGCCGCGTGAGCGCGTGATTACCTGCGAAGAAATTTTTGAGCTCGCGGTTCCGCTGCGCGATGTGGTGGGTCTGCAGTGCCGCCAGCCGAACCTTGAGGGCACCGGCGCGATTGAGCTACGCCGCCTGGTCAAGGAGGCTCTGCGTATGCGCCCGGACCGCATCCTCATTGGTGAGGTGCGTGAGGCGGAGTCCCTGGATATGCTCATTGCGCTCAACGCGGGTCTGCCGGGCATGTGCACGATTCACGCGAACTCGGCACGTGACGCGGTGACCAAGATTTGCACCCTGCCGCTGTTGGCAGGCGAGAATATTTCCTCGGCGTTCGTGGTGCCGACCGTGGCGTCCTGCTTTGACATTGTGGTGCATTGCGGCCGTGATTCGCGCGGTCAGCGTCAGGTCGAAGAGATCAGCATGCTGGGTGGTCGCGTTGAGGACGGTGTGATTGAGATGTCCCCGCTGTTTGTGCGCCGTGATGGCCGGATGGTGTGCGTGGCGTTGGAGCTACCGAATCCGGACCGTTGGGTTCGTGCCGGTCACCGCCCCGAGCAGGTGCTGGCTGCGGCGAAGGCGGGTCAGTAATGCCTCTGTTTCTGAGCCTGATTTTGGGGTTGGGCGTCTGCCTGATTTACCTCTCTTGCTTTCCTGATAACGGCAAGCCGCCGAAGCCGAGTAATGACCCGGCGCTGGTGATTGCGTTGCGTAAGGCGGGCATGCATTCGTTGACGCCTCGCACGTTCATGTGGGTGAGCGTTGCCAGCGGTGTGACTGCCTCAGTGTTGTTGCTGATGGTTACTCAGCTTCTGCCGTTGGGTCTGTTGGGCCTGATTGGTGGTTTTGTGGCGCCTCGCGTGGTTGTGAATCATCGTGCCCGCGCGGCGGATGCCCGTATTTGGCAGCTGTGGCCGGATGCGGTGGACCACCTGCGTTCTGCGATTCGTGCGGGTCTATCCCTGCCGGAGGCGCTGATTCAGCTCTCCTACCGCGGCCCGGAAGAGCTGCGTGATGCCTTCGCCCATTTCTCGCGTGATTACCGCGCGTCGGGTGAGTTTGTGCCCTCGCTGAACCGCCTGAAGGAGTACCTCTCTGACCCGGTGGCGGACACCATCATTGAGGCGTTGAAGATTGCCCGCGAGGTGGGCGGCTCGGACCTGGGTAAGCTGCTGGGCACGCTGAGTGATTTTCTGCGTGAGAATGCGCGTACCCGCTCGGAGCTTCTGGCGCGTCAGTCGTGGACTGTGAATGCGGCTCGCCTTTCCTGCGTGGCGCCCTGGTTTGTGCTGTGCTTGATGGCGACTCAGCCTGCCGCGCGTATGGTGTATAACTCGTTTGCCGGTGCGATGCTGATGATTGCCGGTGCCGCTATTTCTTTGGCGGCGTACCGTCTGATGCTGCGTATTGGCGAGTTGCCGCGTGAACGGAGGGTTTTCGGATGAACCTGCCTCTGATTTTTGGTCTGCTGTTGGCGACCGGCGTGGGTCTGATTCTTTCCTCGGTGCTGAATACTCGCAGTATTTCGTTCTCTGATCGTGTGGCATCGCAGCTGCGCGGTGAGACTTTGCGTGAGTCGCTGTTGAAGGAGCAGGAGCGTCGTGAGCCGAGCCTGTTGGAGGCGATTTCGGCGTTCTGTGCGCCGCTGCTTCGTTCGCTATCTTCGTCGTTGAGCGGTTCGTCGCTGAGTGATAGTTCGGTGCAGGAGCGTCTGCGCCGTGCTGGTTCTTCGCAGAGTGTGAGCGCGTTTCGTGCTGAGCAACTGCTGTGGGCGCTTGCCGGTGTGACCGTCATGAGCGCCCTGACCGTTATCGGTGTGGTGCAGGAGCGTTTCTCCATCCTGGTGGCTCTTGTACTGGTGCTGGTGAGCGGTTTGAGCGGCTTTCTGGCGCGTGACTGGTGGCTGGGCGAGGCAGTGACTAAGCGTGAGAAGCAGCTGGTTGCTGAGTTCCCTGCGCTGGCGGAGATGATGGCTCTGTCGGTGACGGCGGGCGAGTCGGCGCTGGCGGCACTGGAGCGTATCTGTCTGACTTCGCGCGGCGAGTTGGCTCGCGAGTTTTCGGAGATTTTGGCGCAGACCCGCACCGGCGTTTCGCTGTTGAGCGCGCTGCAGGAGTTTGCGGAGCGTACTCGCGTTCCGGCGCTGAGCCGCTTCGTTGAGGGTATTGCCGTGGCGATTGAGCGCGGCACCCCTCTAGCTGATGTGTTGCGTGCGCAGGCTCAGGATGTGCGCGATAACGCTAAGCGTGAGCTGATGGAAACAGCCGGTAAGAAGGAGATTGCGATGCTCGCCCCGGTGGTGTTTTTCATCCTGCCGCTGACGGTGATTTTCGCGGTATTCCCCGGCTTGTCGCTCATGCGTTTGAACTTTTAGATTTTGCGGCGGGTACACACCGTACCGGCTGCACCGCGGTGGGCTGGGCTGATTGCCCGGCGTGCCGCACCAACCACACACTACACCCTTTGAGAGAAGGAGAATACAATGTTCCGTCGTTTCCGCACCACCCTGACCGTGCTGATCGCCCTGGCTATCGCATCCGTGCTGGCTCTGCGCCTGAAGAACAAGCAGGACGACCCCGAGCGCGGCGACGTGCCCGGCTGGGTCATGATCACCATGATGAGCGCCGTGCTGGTTGCAGCTATCCTGGCGATTGCTCAGCCCGCTCTGACCAAGATGTTCAACGACGCAATCGCTCTGGTTCACCAGTGATGCGTAAGCCCCGCATCGCTTCTGAGCTGACTGCCGCTGAGCTATCCTCCGCGGAATATTCTGTGGAGGAGAGCGAGCGCGGTGATGCCAGCACGGAATTCGTCATGGTCGGTGCGCTGTTGGTGTTGCTGACTATGGCGATTCTGCAGGTTTCTTTCGCCCTGTATGCACGAACCATGTTGGTGGATGCTGCGGCGGCTGGGGCACGTTACGGTACGATGCGTGACCGCACTCCGCAGGAGGGCATGGAGCGTACCCGTCAGATGATTGAGGGGGTTCTTCCGTCTTCGTATGCTGAGAATATTTCGTACCGTCAGAGTAGTGATTCTACGGGTGTGCGCACTTTGGAGGTGACGGTGAAGTCTCCGTTACCGGTGCTGGGCCCGTGGGGTTTTCCGGATTCTATTGAGGTGAAGGGGCATGCGATTTATGCGGAGCATCGTTCCGGTGATTAGTGACTTTTCGCTTCGGCAGCGGGTGAAGGAACGCCTGAAGAGCCGCTCTGATCGGCACAATCCTGAAGAGGGCAGCACCATTGTGGAGTTCCTGGGTTTGGGTATTACTCTGCTCATCCCGGTACTCTACGGCATTCTGACGATTTTTAGCTTGCAGTCTTCGGTAATGGCGGCTCATGCGGCGAGCGCCCAGGTGGTGCTGTATGTGCAGGAGCAGCCGCAGGACTCGTCGGTTGGCCCGGATTTGGCTCAGCGTCTGGCGGTGCATGCTGCCGCCGATTACGGGGTTGAGCCCTCCGATGTGAGCGTGTCGTTGAGCTGTGCGTCGGGGGAGTGCGTCTCGGGTACGAAGGCGTACGCCACGGTGACGGTTCAGGCGCGTTTGCCGCTGCTGCCTTCGTTTATGGGTGGCGGCGTGATTCCGGTGAGTTCTCATGCGACGAGTTGGGGGTCTGGTCATGCTGATTCCTAATGGTTTGCTGGCTCGTGCCAACATGAAGATTCGTGCCCGTGCGCAGAGCCGGGCGCTCGCCTCAGGCCGCCTCGCCGCTGACCCGGTCGCCTCAGACCCGGAAGAGGGCAGTATTGCCCCGCTGATTGTGGGCATGCTGGCGTTGCTTCTGCTCATCGGTTCGGTGACGGTGGCGATTACGGGCGCGTATCTGCAGACTCAGCATCTGCAGGATATGGCGGACGCTCAGGCGAACTCGATTACCCGCACGATCCGCACTCCGGAGGAGGCGAACGGTTCGGCGGCGTGGGAGTATGCGAGCGCGTATCTGGCTGAGGTTCAGTCCGGGCAGGATTTTCATGCGTTGCGCCTGGAGAATGTGTCCGTGGATTCTGATCACGGCGTGCACGTGTACCTGTCGGCTCGTATTCGTCCGCCGCTACTGTCGATTCTGGTGCCTGATGGTATTGAGGTAACCGCTCACGGTTCGGCGCGTTTGAAGACTAGCCAGGGCCCGACCACCGATTAGAGACGTTTGAGCCCCATAGACTGCGAGGGCGCATCCGCAAGGTAGTGTAACGGCTAGCGGATGCGCCCTCGTTTTATGCCCTTTTTATGTCTTCGTTGCGCGGGTTCTTCCCTCTGCCTGCCTTATCCTTCTGCGCTGTGGGCTGTTGCGGGCTGTAACGGCGGGACTTTCTGGCCGTTTCGCGATAGTGTTAAAAGCTATGGCATCCTTCGACTTTTCTGCTGAGATTAAAGAGCTTCGCGCGATTTTCACCTCTATTGCTGCTGTGAGCGATATTGAGGGGATTGAGCGCGCTATTGAGGACCTGTCTGCGCAGGCTGCCGCACCCGATTTGTGGGATGACGTGGAGAACGCGCAGAAGGTCACGAGTGCACTGTCGTATAAGCAGTCGGAGCTGAATCGTCTGCGTTCGCTGTCTTCTCGCATTGATGATGTTGAGGTGATGGTGGAGCTTGCCGAAGCTGAGGATGAGGAGACTGCCGCCGAGCTGCTCGCTGATGCTGAGCGTGAGTGCGGTGAGATCCGCACCAAGCTGGAAGAGCTTGAGGTGCTGGTGCTGCTCTCGGGTGAGTACGATCAGCGTGAGGCTGTGGTGACGATCCGTTCGGGCGCCGGTGGCGTGGATGCTGCTGATTTCGCGGAGATGCTGCTGCGCATGTATCTGCGTTGGGCGGAGAAGAACGGCTACCCGACGAAGGTGCTGGACACCTCCTACGCTGAGGAGGCGGGCCTGAAGTCGGTGACCTTTGAGGTGAACGCACCGTATGCTTTTGGTCGCCTGTCGGTGGAGGCGGGTACTCACCGCCTGGTGCGTATTTCGCCGTTCGATAATCAGGGCCGCCGCCAGACCTCGTTCGCGGCGGTTGAGGTGATTCCTCTGATTGAGCAGACGGATGCTATTGAGATTCCCGAGTCTGAGATTAAGGTGGATGTGTTCCGCTCGTCGGGCCCGGGTGGTCAGTCGGTGAATACGACGGATTCGGCGGTGCGTATGACTCACTTGCCGACCGGTATTGTGGTGTCGATGCAGAATGAGAAGTCGCAGTTGCAGAACCGTGCGGCGGCTTTGCGTGTGCTGCAGTCTCGCCTGTTGCTGTTGCGTAAGGAGCAGGAGGACGCGAAGAAGAAGGAGCTTGCCGGTGATATTAAGGCAAGCTGGGGTGACCAGATGCGCTCCTATGTTCTGCATCCGTACCAGATGGTGAAGGATCTGCGTACCGGCTATGAGGAGGGTAATACCTCTAATGTTTTGGATGGCGGTTTGAACGCCTTTATTGATGCTGGTATTCGCTGGCGTGCTTCGGGGCGCGCGGCTGAAGAGAGCTAAGACGTATAAGGATTGAGTGATGGCTCAGAAAAAGAAGAAAGACGCGAAGAAGGACCCGAATAACGCGATTATTGCCCAGAATAAGAAGGCTCGCCACAACTACAACATTGTGGATACCTATGAGGCGGGCATTGTTCTGCTGGGTACTGAGGTGAAGTCTCTGCGTGATGGTGGGGCGTCCATTGTGGATGGTTTCTGCCAGGTGACCGATAACGAGATGTGGCTCGAGGGCATTCATATTGCGGAGTATGGTTACGGTACGTGGACGAACCATGCGGCTCGTCGTCGCCGTAAGCTGCTGCTGCATCGTTCTGAGATTAATAAGTTGGCGCAGAAGCTGAAGGAGACCGGTTACACGGTGGTTCCGTTGAAGCTGTACTTCTCGAATGGTCGTGCGAAGGTTGAGATTGCTTTGGCGACCGGTAAGCGTGAGTACGATAAGCGTCAGGCTTTGCGTGAGCGTCAGGATGACCTGGAGGCGCGCCGCGCGATGCGTTACCGCAACCTCGGCTAGGGCTGAGGCAACGGCCGGGGTGCACGGTTGCTCTAGGAACTTGCCGGTAGGGGCGGGGCGCGGTTCCTCACGTATAATGGTTAAAAATTCGTGGCGTACCGCGAGCACCATTCATTCTTTGAGGAGACATATGTCTGAGAACCCGAACTACCAGCAGAACCCGGGCGAGTTCATTCCCGCACCGCAGCAGGCACCCGCATACAACATGCAGGGCGGCTACCCCGGCTACCAGCCGAAACCGGGCTCGGGGCTGGCTATCGCCTCCTTGGTCTGCGGTATTTTGGGTGTTCTGACCGGTATTTTTATCTTTAGTGGACTTTCTCTTGGCCTGGCGGGTATCGTGCTGGGTATTGTTGCGCTGGTGAAGGTGAAGAACGGTACCGCTTCCGGTAAGGGCATGGCGATTGGTGGCATTGTCACCGGTGCGCTGGGCATGATTGTTGCTGTTGTCGTGCTGGTTCTGGGCATGATTGGCCTTAGCATGCTCGGCGACTGCGCTGAGCAGGCCGTGCAGGATTCGAACGGCAACTACGTGTGCACCATCGAGGGTAAAACCATGACGATGAGCCCCGATGAGTACAAGGTGTACCGCCGTTAAATCGCGTTGAGTCTTTGAAGCGTTGAGGGACCGAATAGTGTTGAACTATTCGGTCCCTTGCTCTGTTTCTGCGCTGATTCTGCCCGATTGGTGGATTCTGGGGGATGATTCTGGAATCTTGGACTTCATAGATGACCCAAATGGCGGCTTATTTATATAATGGAACCGAACTCAGCGCGCAATGGTGCGTTGGGCGAGTATAAATTGTTCGCTGCAACTGTGAAGGAAAGAACGACGGATGTCTGAGAATAACTACGGAAACAACCAGGGGAACGCACAGAACCCCTACGCTGCTCAGCAGCCTAATTCTTCCGCCCAGAGCTCGTACGGTCAGGATTACGGCCAGGCTCCTTCGGCACAGAACACCTACGGCCAGGATTACGGTCAGAGCGCATCCGCTCAGAACACCTACGGCCAGGCACAGCAACAGAACGCTACTCCGCAGAACTCGGCCCAGCAGAACCAGTA
Source organism: Rothia sp. HMSC076D04 (assembly GCF_001814645.1). Taxonomy (NCBI): domain Bacteria; kingdom Bacillati; phylum Actinomycetota; class Actinomycetes; order Micrococcales; family Micrococcaceae; genus Rothia; species Rothia sp. HMSC076D04. Next base: position 58,394 of record NZ_KV817369.1, read on the forward strand.
CGGTCAGTTCGGTGCGCAGTCTTCTTCGCAGACTGCTTACGGCCAGAACGCAGCTCAGGGTACCTCCGCCCAGGGCGCTGCGACTCAGAACACCTACGGTCAGGCTCAGCAGCAGTACGGCTATGGTCAGGACGCTTCCTACCAGGCGCAGCCCGCTCAGCAGAACCAGTACGGTTACGGCCAGGAGGCTTCCTACCAGGCGCAGCCCGCTGACTACAACTACCAGCAGAACTCTTACCAGCAGCAGCCCCAGCAGGATGCTTACGGTTACGGCCAGCCCGCGGGTTACCCGTATGCGGCTCCCGTGACGAAGAAGGCTCCCGGCATGGCGCTGGCTGCGATGATCCTCGGTATTGCGGCTGTGCTGACCGGTTTCCTCGTATTTGGTATTCTGCTGGGTATTGCCGCGATTATTCTGGGTGCGCTGTCCCTGAAGAAGACTAAGGAAGTTGGCGCGGGTAAGGCATTCGCGCTGACCGGTATTATCACCGGTGCGGTGTCTGTCCTGATTTCGATTTGCATGCTTTTCGTATACATTTCTTTCTTCCAGACCGCTGAGAAATGCCTTGAGGTTGGTACCGAGGACGGTCACGGTAACGTGGTCTGCCAGATTGGTGACAACCCGAACAACCGCATGACTGTTCCGGCTCACCGCTAAGGTTTGACCGCCTAATTTTGACTGCCTAATTTTGGCTACCCGGTGCGGTACGCGAACGGGGTGGGGCTCCCAGATGATCTGGGGAGCCTCACCCCGTTTGCTGTGCCCGTGATTTTCTGCACCGATTTTCTGCGCCCACCGTTGATCCGGGTGTGTGCTGGAGGCGCGCTCGCTGTACCCTCTGCGTCTGTTCTTAGCTGGTGTTCTCTATCCTGGTGGTCTCTGTCAGTGAGCGTGCCGCGTGTGTGGGGTAGGGGGGGGACTTGCACGCCGTTAAACATCTTAGATATACTGAATCTCTACCGTGTTTGAATGGCACCACGGCATCAAGGTATGTCGAGGAAAACTTTCAGAAGACGGTGGGCTTTTTGATAAAAGCATAGGGGGATGATCGGTTTCGACGATGTGAGTTGAGATGGGTGAAGCGTGCCGAGGATGCAGGGTTATCTCGTTAACGCCCTCTGCAAAAAATTAAGTGCAGAATCTAAGCGCACTGACTTCGCACTCGCTGCCTAAGCGCGAGTTGCCGTCTGTCGGCCTGAGCATGCCTTTGGCTCAGTTACCGGCATCGACTTAAAAGGCCACTGCTGCTAGCCCTTGTTACGGGGGTTAGTGGGACTTTTACGTGACTAGGTTCGTCGGTATATGTGTTTATGCAAGTACCGGAGCCGAAAAGTAGCGTTCGCATAAACTGCGCACGGAGAAGCCCCGTTGACGCCACATCGGACCGGGGTTCGATTCCCCGCATCTCCACGATCTCCCAACCGCCCGCTCACCTTCACGGGTTTGCGGCGGTGATTATCGGTTCCAATCCAGAGGAAGAACCGCGGTAGGTTTCTACCACCCGGCAGGACGCCTCACGGCGTCACCTGCCGGGTATTTTTATGCCCAATTTTCGGGCCGTTCAGGGTGTGCCTGCGTGCCCGAGGGTGTGCCGACGTGCTCGTGGGTTGGGCGTCAAAAAGTATGGGCTGGCGTCGAAAGGTTTAGACGGACAACATCTTCAGCCGCACCGACCCTGCCGGGACCATCAAACCCGACAAATAAAAATCCACCGAGAAAATCGACGGCGTGGTGGCCACCATCATGGGCCTCGACCTCGCGATTAGATGCGGCAGCGGACCCGCCACTGAGAGTGTGTATGACAGAAGAAGCATATTTTTCATGTAATGTAAATTTACGTGTTACATCTGGCGAGACTCTCTGATAGACTGCTGAGTAGTAACGTAAGATACGTCACTATGTGACGTGGGAATGCAATTACAACCGCAATTTCTGCTTGGAATTGGGGGTTAGCTGCTTCCACGATTGCAAGAGCTTAGGGCCAGCATTTGTTGGTGGTTTTGGAAAAGCCCTTGGAGGTCCGGCACTAATTGCCTTTGCGCTAGCTGTTGCAGCAGTGTCCTGCACTCTTTAATCTGGGAGAGGTCCAATGCGTACGAAGAATATATTTACACTAGGATTTTTTCTCACTATTGTTCCGGTGTTCTGGGTGATTATCTCATTTGCCAGAGACGGGGAGTTCTTTAATCCAGTATCAATTCTAAGTGCAATTTTAGGAGGTCTTTTGGTCACTTTTGCAGCCAGAAGGACGCTTGAGAGTGATTCAAAGTTCCCTAAGGGACCCCCTAAAGGACCTAGTGTGTAAAACATCGCTTAGAAGTTTCTAAGTGGTCAACGAGATGTGGTAGCAGTTTTAAAACTGCTGCCACATCTTGCTGTATATAAAGGTAATATATGAGTCTTTTATCTTGGTTTGGTCTTAAAACACCTGCTCCATCAGCACCACAGAACACCTGGTCTTTGACGAACACCGCGTTCCCCGCATCTCCACGATCTCCCAGCCGTCCGCTATCCCGTATGGGGTGCGGCGGTGATTATCGGTTCCAATCCAGAGGAAGAACCGCGGTAGGTTTCTACCACCCGGCAGGACGCCTCACCGCGTCACCTGCCGGGTATTTTTATGCCCTTTAGTAGCTTGAATTTGAGAGACACATCGATATATATCGTTTGAACATAGCTAAATACAAGTTGGGGAGGTAATTATGCCTCGTGGGTTTCCTACTAAAAAGCATCGTCAGGTGTTTATGATATTTACTTCATGAAGAGGTATCGTAGAGGAAATACTCTTCGAAGAGCGGGATGTTTGCCTGGCGGTTTCTAAGCTGAAACTGAGGTAAATCATCTGGCAGGTAGCCTACCTGCTAATAAGAGTAGGCAAGCCGTACTGCTTTGAGAGCGGAGGAAGGGCTGCTATGAGCAGGTACGGATATTGATTGGTAGACGCTGTAGACCTCGACATAGGGGCTACAGAACACATAGGAGGTGAACAAGTAATGAATCGGTTCAATATCATTGACACGGTTGGTCGTGAGTACCTTACGGAGAATCTCGAGAAAGGTGAATTTAGCTATCCTAAAGCTTTCAAAGAGAAGGGTCTTGAATTTGACCCAATCATGAAGAAGAAGGGGAAAGGCGCTTGGCAGTTTCTTGATATTCGATTTGAGCTGTCAGGAGTTTCCCTGCTCATTGAGACAAAGAACAATGCTGATAAGTGGCCTACTGTCGAAGAGCAAATTGCTGCATATGTCGAATATGAGAAGCGGTTAACTGGTAACAAGATTATTGCGATAGTTGCAAATACTGAGGATGATCGCATTACTGTCTGGAAGTCTGCAGTTGAAGATGACCGAAAACTGGTAAGCGAAGGAGCTATCCGTACGATGCCAGAGTATGTAGAAATGTTTGATGCAAAGCATACAAACAATAAAGAAGAGGTGATGCGCAATACTTATAAGCTCAATGAAAAGCTGCATCGTCACGGTATTAACGAGAGGCTGCGTGCTCAGTTCGTTGGCACTTGTCTCTTGGCTATTAAAAATGGTCTTTCTTATAGTCGCAAACTAAAAACTTCGCAGATTATTAGTGGTATTCGGTCTATTCTTGAGGATCTACTTGAAGGCTCTTTACAAAAAGCTGAAAAGCTATTACTGATTGATGTTCATGTTCTTAAAGATCAAGATATCCGTGACATGAATAATGAAAGCTTTTGTGAAATTCTTGATTTTATTAAAATGGAAATATTTCCGTTTATTAATGATAAAAGTACTGCGGGTCAAGATTTGCTAAATTTGTTCTTTGTTACCTTTAATAAATATGTTGGTAAGTCGGATAAAAATCAGGCCTTCACTCCGGATCATATTACGGACTTTATGTCGACCATTTGTAACGTAAACAAAAACTCAGTTGTTCTTGATATGACGTGTGGTAGCGGTTCATTCCTTGTGCGCTCAATGACGCAGGCTCTTGAAGATTGCCACACAAAAGCTGAAGAAGAGCAGGTTAAGAAGTTCCATATTTATGGCGTTGAGTATGATGAACAGGTATATGGCCTTGCGACAACGAATATGCTTATACACGGTGATGGAAACTCAAATATCGTTCAAGGTAGTTGTTTTGATGAAGTTCCCAAATTTATTAAGGATGGTATTAGTTTTGATGTTGTTCTGATGAACCCTCCGTACAACGCAATGGTAAAGCAGGTTCCCAAGGAGTTCTCTAAAAAATGGGGAAACGCTAAACAGGACCCATCTAAGGGGCTCTACTTTGTCAAATTTATTCTTGAGCAAATGAACGAAAATAATATGCGGGGTAAATTGGCAGTTCTGCTTCCCATGGCATGCGCTATTGGAAATAGTTCACTGATGAAGCAGATGAAGAACGAAATTCTAAAGAATAATACGTTGGATGCTGTTTTTTCGCTTCCTGATGATATCTTCTACCCTGGTGCAAGTGCATGTGCCTGTTGTATGGTTTTTGATATTGGAACTCCGCATGCTTCTGCCAAGCGGGAGACTTTCTTTGCATACTGTAAGGACGACGGGTTTAAAAAGCGTAAAAATCTTGGTCGTGTTGAACAGGTGGATGAAAACGGTGACAGCTTGTGGGTAGCATTTCGCGAAAAATGGATTAATACGTATAAGAATCGCGATATTATTCCTGGTTTTAGCGCAAGACATATGGTTACGGGTAATGATGAATGGCTGTGTGAGGCATACATGGAGACTGACTACACAGCCCTGACTGACGCAGACTTTCAGCAGACTGTTAATGATTATCTCGCCTATTTAGTAAAGATGGGAAATAAAAGGCTTGGTGTTTCGATAGATTCTAATAATTGGAAATGGTTTCAGCTTGGTGGTGAATCTGGTTTATTTGATATACGTAAAGGAAAGCGATTGACAGCAGAAGATCAGACAGAGGGATTTACTCCATATATTGGGGCTATAGATTCAAATAACGGCGTCTCGAATCTTATTGGTCAAAGCCCTCTGCATGAAGGAAATACTATTTCTCTGAGCTATAACGGGTCAGTAGGAGAAGCGTTTTATCAGCCTCTGCCTTATTGGGCAACGGATGATGTAAACGTATTGTACCTTCGTCCTGAATACGGGAAGCTTAACCCAGCTGTGGGGCTATTTATATGTTCTGTGCTCAGAAATGAGAAATATAGGTACTCTTATGGCCGTAAGTGGACGCTTGATAATATGAAACGGACAATGATTAAACTCCCTGCAACCTTTGAAGGTGTCCCAGATTGGGTCCAGATGGAGGAGTATATAAAATCAATGCCTTACGGTGATAGGCTATAAGGATAGATTGGTCTATCTCTTTTGAGATAGACCAATCCGTCGTTACATGACTTGTACTTGTTATTTCCTATATATTCTTAGGTTTCTACCACCCGGCAGGACGCCCCACGGCGTCACCTGCCGGGTATTTTTATGCCCAATTGGTCGGGTCTGTATTGTCGGTCTGTTCTGGGGTGTACCGGCGTGCCCGAGGGTGCTCAGGTGACCGCATTGTAATGAGAACGCCATCAGAGAAGGCGAAAACGCACCCTATGGCGTAGTATCGAAGGGTAGATATCGTTGTTCGGCGTTGATTGTTCATTCAAGCTCACCGGCAACATTCGAGAGCAACCACAGAGCCACCAAACGAGCCACAGAATAGCCGGTCATAGGGACGCCACCGCTACGACGCGGTAGCTACACAGTCGCTATGACGACCACTCAAGGACACACCATGGAAAACCAGATTCCCGCCCCCTCCTTCCCGGAGCAGAACAACGCAAACTCCCCGCAGCCGGTACCTGCAGGCGTCGCACCCGGCGCTCCCATCGGCGCGGCACCCGCCGGCCCCGCCCTGGGCGTGGCACCCGCTAACGTGCGCGACCGCGACGACAGCTACCAGCGCATCCCGGACGTCTACCGGGTACCTGCTGAATACCGCCGCCCCTACGGTGAGACCACCGGCGACTTCCGCGGCCCCGGCTACTTCTACTCCATCGGCGCGTTCGGTGCCTCCCTGGGTGCCCTGGCGCTGACCCTCTACGCGTGGGTTCAGGTCGCGGCACTCCACTCTGAAGCAATGCTCAACTCCCGCGGTTACAGCTCCTCTGCGTATAGCTCCGGTCTGAGCCCCAACATCATGGTGATTGCTCTGCTGCTCGTGGGTCTGATTCCGGTCGGTGTTTCGATTTGGCTTGCCATATACTCGGCGAAGGTGAACGCCGGTCACGTCACCAAGTACACCTCGAAGATGACGACCTTCAACATTCTGGCGTACATCATTTCGGGTCTGAGCCTGCTGGGTCTGCTCGGCACCCTCACGATGCTGTCCTAAAACAGGCAACGCTTGCTCTCATAGCGATAACAGCGAGGCGGCGGCTTTCCACTTACCGGAAAGTCGCCGCCTCGCTATATTGTCACCGTCACCGGGGAGGGGAGTGCAGGCTAGGATTGGGGTGCGAGCGCCTCCAGCACCTGCTGCTGGACCGCCGCCGTATTACTTGCCACCAGGGACACCGGGTGCACACCGGCGACTGAAACGCCTGCGTGCTCGGGCAAATCGCCCTCCAGGGTGGAGGCAACGCCGCCAGCCTCGCGAATAAGCGGCAGTAGCGCCGCCACCTCGTAGAAAGACAGAGATGCGTCCACGACGGTGTCTACGGCACCCTCAGCGAGCATACACGCCGCCCAGAACGAACCGTACGCGCGGGAACGACCCACGCAGCCCAGAAGCTGTACAAGCTCGCCAGAGCGGTCCACAGCACCTTCAGAGGCCGCCTTCCAGGAGGAGAGGTCGGTGTACGCGGCAGACAGCTGATCCAACTGAGTCAGCGAAGACACCTCAAGACGAGTTGCCTGCGCCAAAGACTTACCCGTGTACGCGCCCGAACCGCGAGCAGCCCACCAGCGGCGACCCAGCGCGGGTGCAGATACCACACCCACCACCGGCTCACCCTGATCCAGCAAAGCAATCAGAGTCGCCCACACCGGCACGCCGCGGCGAAAATTATCCTGCTCAGCAATCGGCGCAATCACCCACTGGCGCGCCGCCTGACCGTTATAGCCGGTATGCGCACCGGCAATACCGTCACGAGTACGCACACGCGACAGCTGCGCGCGCAGAAGCTCCTCAACCTCCTGAGCCACACCCGAGGCGTAATCGGCAGGCTCCTGCACCGGCGCCTGCGGCTCCGCGGGCTGCTGAGTAGCCTGCTGCCACGGCGCCAACGGTGCCGCAGCGGGTGCCGCCTCGGCGGGCTCTACCACCTCGGATGCGGGGGAGAAGACCGGGCGGTCACGAAAACGCATGGCGCTCACACGATCGACGCTATCGGCAAGAATATGCGCAAGACGCAAATCGTCGGTGTACTGCTGGGGACGGCTCATAGTAATGCTCTTCTTCAGTATTCGGTGATGTAGTCAGCAAAAATGTGTGTGTAGTGCTGTGTGCAGTGCAGGGGAGAGAACCTAGACGAGAGCGCCCAGTTCCTTCTCCGAATCGCCCTCTTCAGGAGTCAACAGCAGCAGCTTACGCAAGGACTCCAGGCGGGCGGGACCGCTCTCACCGGCATGACCGGAAGCAACGTACGCCTCCAGACCGCACTCGGGAGCCTGCGCCGCGTGAGTACACGCCTTCGGGCAATCCGCCGCACCGGGTGCTAGGTCCACGAACGCCTCCACGACGGTCTCCGGCGGCACATGCGCCAGACCGAAAGAACGAATACCCGGAGTGTCAATAATCCAGGTGCCCGGCTCCATCGGATCGCCATTCGCATTCACCGGACGCAACGCCAACGCCGACGAGGAAGTATGGCGGCCACGGCCCGTCACCGCATTCACATGGCCGGTCGCACGCTCAGAGCCGGTCAGCGCATTCACCAGGGTCGACTTACCCACACCCGAATGGCCCAGAAGCACCGACACCTGACCCAGCAGCTCCTGCAGAAGCTCCTGAACCGGTGCCGACTCCAAACCGGCAGCACCCTCCTGACTCGGCGCCAAACCATCCGAAGACGAAGACAGCACAATCTTCAAACCGCTCGCCGCATAGTAATCCAGCAGGTTCTGCGGGTACCGCACATCGGTCTTCGTAATGCACAGGATCGGCTCAATCCCGGCGTCAAACGCCGCCACCACGGCACGGTCAATGAAGCCGGTGCGCGGCTCCGGGTTCGCCGCAGCAACCACAATCACCAGCTGCTGAGCATTCGCCACGACCACGCGCTCCGACGGGTCGGTGTCATCGGCGCTACGGCGCAGAATCGAGGTGCGCTCGCCCAGACGCACAATGCGTGCCAGGGTATCCTTCGCGCCGGAGGTATCACCCACCAGGTCCACAAAGTCACCGGTCACAATCGCGGTGCGGCGCAGCTCCTTAGCGCGCGCCGCAATGAGGGTACGCTCCTTCTCGGTACCCTCATCCACGACGACCGACCAGCGGCCGCGGTCCACCGTAATGACCCTGCCACGAATCGCTTCTTTGAAGGTCGGGCGGTCCTTCGTGCGGGGGCGGGAGCCCTTCTTGTTTGGGCGCACGCGCACATCCGACTCATCCCATTCGGAGAAATCGCGCACGTTCATGCGGGAAGAACCCATTTAGAAGACCTCCTGGTTGGCGGTAACGTCAGAGGTGGAAGCGCCGGTCTGCCATTGCGCCAGCATGTCCTCCCACATTGCGGTAAATTCGGGCATGGTCTTAGCCACGGTGGCTACGTTCTGCACCACCACATTGGGGCGGCGCAAACCAATAATCGCCGCGAAGGTTGCCACGCGGTGATCGTCGTAGGTACGCGCCAGAACCTGCTCAGCGTCAGTATCAGCGGGGACGGGCGCCTCAATCACCAGCGAATCGGCGGTGTCGTGGGCGGTACCTCCCAGGCGGTTAATCTCAGCGGCGAGCGCTGCAAGGCGGTCCGTCTCATGACCGCGCAGATGCGCAATGCCGGTCAGCTCAACGCGGCCCTTCACGAAAGCGCAGGCAGCCGCCATAGTCGGTGCCAGCTCGCCACCGGCAGACAGATCAAAGGAGAAGTCACCCTCGGGAAGCTGCGCCGGACCGGTCACAGTCAGACGGCCCTCAGCGTAGCGAACCTGCGCACCCAGCGCGGGCAGAAGCTCACGCCACATATCGCCCACCTGCGTCGTACCCGCCGAAGAATCAGCCGCGGGTGCCGGCCAGTGAGGAATAGTCACCGACTCGCCGGTAACCACGGCAGCGGCAAGGAACGGACCGGCATTCGACAGGTCCGGCTCAATGGTCATCTCAAAGCCGGGGAAAGAACCGGGGTGAACCGTCCAACGGTACTCGCCGCCCTCTGCTTCGTTGCCTTGGTTCGGGTAGTGCTCCTGCACCCGAATACCCATCTGGCGTAGCGCCTCCACGGTCATCTGAATGTGCGGGATGGACGGCACCGAAGAGCCCTCGTGCACCAGCACCATGCCCTGCGGCAGGCGAGGCGCCATCAGCAACAGCGCCGAAACGAACTGGGACGACGTCGAAGCATCAATACGAACCACGGGCGCCTCAGAAACACCCTCTACGCTCGCCAGACCGGGGGAGCGCAGCACGAAGGGCAGAGCGTTCTCGCCCTGCTCACAATCCACCTGCACACCCAGCTGACGCAGACCCTCCAGAACCGGACCCATCGGACGCTGACGAGCATGCGGGTCACCGTCAAAAGCGAACTCACCCGGCAACAGCGCGGCCAGAGCGGGCACAAAACGCATCACGGTACCGGCAAGGCCGCACTCAATCGACACAGTGCGCGACTGAGCTTGTGCGGAATGCGCTTCCACAAAGCTCAGGGGAGTGACCTTAACATCCGGACCGAACGGCGAATCGGTCGGCACCAGCTCAATACCCGCACCCAGCTGGCGCAACGCCTCAATCATGAGCGCCGAATCGCGCGAATGTAGCGGCGCACGCAAATACGAGGGGGAATCAGCCAGAGCGGCAAGCAACAGATAACGGTTCGTGAGCGACTTAGAACCCGGAATATGCACCAGCGCGTTCTTGCCAGCGGCTTCACTGGAGGCGGGTGCCAGGGGAGCGGGCCAATCACCGGGGGAAAGCTGCACTGCTGCGTCGCTCATACATCCTCTTCTGGTTCAAATCTTGGGGAGGGCGCAGACTCAGAGACGCTGCGCCGGTTGATGTCTACCCCTATTCTACCGGTTGAGGGTTTGCGAGCCGCTGAGGGCTCCAGTGCTGAGATAGGCACCGCGAACCAGAAAACATGAACCAGACAGCGCGAACTAGACAGTGCGAACTAAAACAATACGCGTGAAGGCGGTGCACCGTTATTGGTGCACCGCCTTCACGCATCATCAGATGTCTATACCCCCAGCGGGGCAACAGCTTGAGGCAGCTTAGAGGTTAGCCTCGGCGCAGAACTTCTGCACATCCTGCAGCAGACGCGCCTTCAGCTGCTCGGGCGCCTGCTGAGCGCACGAAGAACGCATCTTCTCACGAATCATCAGCTCAAAGTCCTTCACATCCGCGCAGTCGGGGCAGGCATCCAGATGCGTCTGAACCGTGCGCAGCTGCTCGGGGCTCAGCTCCCTATCGAGGAATTCGTAGAGGCGCTTGAGAGTCGCCGAGCAGGGCTGGCCGCCGCAATCCTCCAGCGGCTCAGAAGCCGCGGAGGCTTCGGGGACAGAAGAATTCTTGTCTGTGGTTGACATCGGGGTTCCTTTCACACGGAAGGTATAAAGCGTTAGGGGAGTCTAGCCCCAACCTGATGGGGGGGCTAGATTACGTGTAGAAGAGCGAAGCTAAGAATCTGCAGGCGCCTTGGAGCCAGAGCCCGCCGGAGGGGACTTTACGCCTTTGGTAGCCTTAGTGCCCTTGGTAGCCTTTGCCGGCTGCCCCTTAACGCTCGCCTTCGCCGCAACCTTCGCTTCTACCTTTGCGATGGTCGACGGGCGCAGACCGTTCTCACGCGCATAATCAAGCAGCTTCTCACGCAGAATACGGCGGCCACGATGCAGACGAGACATCACCGTGCCCAGAGGGATATCCAGAATCTCCGCAATATCCTTGTACGCGAACCCCTCCACATCGGAGTAGTACACCACCATGCGGAAATCCTCAGACAGCTCGTTCAGAGCCTCACGAACCTCCGTATTCGGCAGGGCACTCAGCGCCTCCGCCTCAGCAGAACGCAGACCCACCGCATCATGCTCACCGGCCTGAGCCAGCTGCCAATCCTCCACCGTCTCACCCTGAGACTGCTGCGGCTCACGCTGACGCTTACGGTACAAATTGATGTACGTATTCGTCAGGATGCGGTACAGCCACGCCTTCAGGTTCGTACCCTCGGTGAACTGGTGGTACGAGGCAAAAGCCTTCATGTAGGTTTCCTGCACCAAGTCTTCAGCATCGGCAGAGTTGCGGCTCATCCGCAGGGCGGCAGCGTAGAGCTGATCCACATACTGCATAGCGTCCGCGGTAAAGCGTTCGCGTAGCTCGCGGGTATCCGCCGCGGTGTTGGTTTCAGCCATGTTTCTCCTCTACAGGAACGCGCCAGGCGTTCACTTCCATAACGTAGAATTCTTCTCTTTATTCCGCAGAATGCGCACAAACATCTGCGGGTAAAGCAAAACCCCGGGTCCGAATAATATCCGAAACGCCGGGGTTTTAAAGTGTATGCAAGATACCTTATGCGTTGGGGCGCTTACCGTGGTTTGCGCCGCCCTTACGACGGTCCTTGCGCTTACGACCGCGCTTGCTCATCAGAGCCTCCTTATAGTGTTCATGGATGCACGCCCCACCTTCGCGGTGCGTGCCCCCTATTACCTGCCCTAGCAGAGGCGGTCACCGAAAACCGGTGGCCCACGCTATAAGGGCAACGCCGTCTATTTTTTCATAGAAACGGCATGATTGCATCTTGGAACCGGGATATGAGCGAAAAAACACGAACTTTCTTCGCATCAGCTCACAACCCCAGCCGGGGGAGCGGGCTCTTAGCCGTGCTCAGGAATGTTCAGCCAGTTGTACCAGCCGCGGTGCAGAACCAGCCACGCCATCAGACCGTAACCGGACTGACCCGGGCGACCGTCATTAGCGGCAAGGTCGTTGCGCCACTGCTCGTGGTGAAGCAGCGGGTTGAACGTATCCACGTACACGTGGTTACGGCGGGTCACCACATCCGCGTATGCCGCCGACAGGTCAGCGATACGGCGGTTACGCTCAGCGTCCAGGGTCGGCGGCGGACCAACAACCAGAACCTTAATGTTGTTCTGCGACGCCATGTCCACAATGTTCGCCAGGTTCAAACGCGAACGAGCGCTGGTCAGACCCAAATCAATGTCAAAGGTCGACGGAGCAATAATGAGGCGGTTATCAGCACCGGGAACGAAGCGGCGGCGCGCCTCCTCGAACCAGCGTGCATTCAGCTGCTCGCTACCTTCATTGGGGGCGGCAAGGTTATATGCCGCAATGGATGCGGTGGTCTGCGGGGTGCGCGCCATAACGCGGCCAAACCAGCCGAGGGTACGGGGGTCGCCAACACCGGCGAGCAGGTCATCGCCGACTGCCACAATTCGAATATTGCGTTGCTCCACGGAATTCTTTCTTCAGCAGGATGCGCCCGCCGTGAGAGGCGGCAAGGCACGTGAGTAATAGTCTTTATATCTAGGATAAGCGCTTACCGGCCTCTTTTCGAACTTAATACCCTATCCGGTAAGTATCCGAGACTAAAAAACCCGTCTGCCCGCCAGAAACATCTGACGGGAAGACGGGTTTTGAAGAGCTAAAACCTTAGCGGTTTAGCAGCAGAAGACCTTAGCCTTCGAAGACCTGCTTGAGCAGAGCCTCAGCCTCAGCTGCGTGCAGCTTACCGGTACCGGCAGCCGGGGAAGCAGCTGCGGGGCGGGAAGCCAGGCGCATACGGCGGTCGAGTAGCGGCTGCAGGTTGAGAGCCATGAACGGCCACTGACCCTGGTTAGCAGGCTCGTCCTGAGCCCACACAACGTCGGTAGCGTTCGAGTACAGAGCCAGCTGCTCCTTGATCTCCTGCTCGGGCAGCGGGTACAGCTGCTCCACCGAGACAATAGCGGTCTTGGTGTCGCCGCGGCGCTCGCGCTCAGCTTCCAGATCGTAGTAGAGACGACCGGATACGAAGACCACACGCTCAACCTGAGCCGGGTTAATACCCGAACGGTCACCAATCACCGGCTGGAACGAACCCTCGGTGAAGTCCTCGATGGAGGACGCAGCAGCCTTCAGACGAAGCAACTGCTTGGGGCTGATCACCACGAGCGGCTTGTACGGACGGTGCTGAGAGTGGCGACGCAGCAGGTGGAAGTGCGAAGCCGGAGTCGAGGGGCATGCAACAGTCATGTTGTTCTCAGCGCACAGCTGCAGGTAACGCTCAACACGAGCCGAGGAGTGGTCAGGACCCTGACCCTCGTAGCCGTGAGGAAGCAGCATAACCAGCGAGGAGCGCTGGCCCCACTTCTGCTCGGAGGAAGACACGAACTCATCAATGATGGTCTGAGCGCCGTTTGCGAAGTCACCGAACTGAGCCTCCCACACCACGAGCGAGTCGGGGCGCTCCACCGAGTAGCCGTACTCGAAGCCGAGAACGCCGTACTCAGAGAGGAAGGAGTTGTAGATACGGAACTTGCCCTGGTCCTCAGAGAGGTGCTCCAGCGGCGACCACTCTTCATCAGTGATGTGGTCGTGCAGAACAGCGTGACGCTGAACAAAGGTACCGCGCTGAACATCCTGACCGCTCATACGAACGTCGGTGCCCTCCATCAGCAGCGAACCGAAGGCGAGCAGTTCACCCATACCCCAGTTCACGTTGCCGGTGCGGCCCATCTCAACACGCTGCTCCATGAGCTTCTTCAGCTTCTTGTGGACGGTGAAGCCCTCGGGCTCCTTACCGAACGCATCAGCGATGTGCTGCAGAGTCTCACGGGAGATTGCAGTCTTTCCGCCGTGAACGACCTCGGTGTTCTGCTGGGATGCGGGCAGTTCCAGACCGGAAACGTGCGCGCCAGCAGGAGCCGGTGCCGAAGACTGAGTCTCGACGAAGATAGCGTCCAGCTTCGAGTGGTAGGAGTCCAGAACTTCGTCTGCCTCTTCCTGAGAGACATCGCCACGACCGACCAGGTCCTGTGCGTACAGGGTGCGGGTCGAGGGCAGGACGTCAATATCCTGGTACATCTTCGGCTGGGTCATCGACGGATCATCGGCCTCGTTGTGACCGCGGCGGCGGTAGCAAATCAGGTCAATGACGACGTCGCGACCGAAACGCTCACGGTACTCGAATGCCAGGCGTGCGGCGCGAACCACTGCGTCCGGGTCATCAGCGTTGACGTGGAAGACCGGAGCCTTGGTCATACGCGCAATGTCGGAGGCGTGGGTTGCAGTGCGGCCGTCGTTCGGCAGGGTGGTGAAGCCAATCTGGTTGTTCACCACAACGTGCACGGTGCCGCCGGTGGTGTACGCCTTCAGGTCAGCCATCTGCAGGGTCTCCATGACGATGCCCTGGCCAGCGAACGCTGCGTCACCGTGAATCAGGATCGGCAGGACCGGGTGACCCTCAACGCCCTGCTCGTTGTAGACGTCCTGCTTAGCGCGGACGATACCCTCGAGCACGGTGTTTGCAGCCTCAAGGTGCGAGGGGTTAGCAGCCACGTACACCTGGGTCTGCTTACCGGAATCGGAGGTGAAGACGCCCTCGGTACCGAGGTGGTACTTCACGTCACCGGAGCCACCCTCGTAGGGTGCTGCGGTGCCGGAGAACTCACGGAAAATCTGAGCGTAGGACTTACCAGCAATGTTGGTCAGCACGTTCAGGCGACCGCGGTGTGCCATACCAATGGCAACGCCCTTCAGGTCGTTGTTAGCGGCCTTGTCCAGCACAGCGTCCAGCAGCGGAATCAGGGACTCGCCGCCCTCCAGGGAGAAGCGCTTCTGACCCAGGTACTTGGTCTGCAGGAAGTTCTCGAATGCCTCAGCCTCAACCAGCTTGGAGAGAACACGCAGCTGCTCTTCGCGGGTGGGCTTAGCAACGCCGCGCTCCAGGCGCTCCTGGAACCATGCGCGAACCTCGGGGTCCTCAGAGTACATGTACTCAACGGACAGGGAGCCGGAGTATGCCTCGTGCAGGCGCTCCAGGATGGTGCGCAGCGGCAGACGCTCGGAACCGCCGAAGCCACCGGTCGGGTAGACGCGGTCCAGATCCCACAGGGTCAGGCCGTAGTTCTCCAGCTTCAGGTCCGGGTGCGAACGCATCTTGTAACCAACGGGGTTGGTTGCTGCGGTCAGGTGGCCGTGCACGCGGTACGCGTGAATCAGCTGCTGAATACGTGCAACCTTAGAGATTTCCTGAGCGTCATCGACGTGGTTGTCGCGTGCCCAACGAACCGGCTCGAAAGGAACCTTCAGGTCGCGGAAGATTGCGTCGTAGAAGTCGTCGCCGCCAAGCAGGTAGTGCTCAACCAGCTTCAGGAACTCACCGGAACCTGCACCCTGAATGACGCGGTGGTCGTAGGTGCTGGTCAGGGTGATGATCTTGGACAGGCCCTGCTGGGTGATGAGCTTCTCGGACAGGCCGCGGAACTCAGCCGGGTACTCCAGCGCACCCACACCGATGATGGCTGCCTGGCCCTTGGAGAGACGGGGCACCGAGTGGACGGTACCAATACCACCGGGGTTGGTCAGCGAAACAGTGGTGCCGCGGAAGTCCTCAATGGTCAGCGCGCCGTTACGGCCACGCTTAACGATGTCGTTGTACGCATCCCAGAACTCGCGGAAGCTCAGCTTCTCAGCACCCTTGAGGTTCGGAACGACCAGGTTACGGGAACCATCGGGGCGGGGCAGGTCAATAGCCAGACCAAAGTTCACGTGTGCGTTGTGGATTGCAACGGGCTTGCCCTTCTCATCCACACCGTAGGTCACGTTCATCGAAGGCATCGCTGCCACTGCGCGAATTACTGCGTAACCAATCAGGTGGGTGAAGGAGACCTTGCCGCCGCGGGTGCTTGCCAGGTACTTGTTGATGGCAGCACGGTTCTCAATGAGCAGCTTTGCGGGGACCGCACGAACGGTGGTTGCGGTGGGGACAGTCAGCGACTCTTCCATGGTCGTGACGACTGCCTTAGCAGGGCCGCGGAGGGGGACAATCTTGTCTTCAGCAGGTTCCACAGGTTCAGCCTTCTTGGTAGCAGCGGGAGGGGTGGGGTTAGCAGGTGCAGCCGCAGGCTTCGGTGCCGCGGGGGCGGGAGTTGCTACAGGTGCGGCAGGTGCAGCCGGTGCGGCGGGTGCCGCAGCAGGAGCTGCACTAGCGGTACCGGCGCCTCCCAGCGCCTTGTCGATGGTCTCAAAAATGGGCCACCATGAAGGGTCCACGAGGTTCTTGTCCTTCTGGTAACGCTCGTACTGTTCTTCAACGAACCATTCGTTACCGGCAAATTCCTCAGGCACCAGATGTTCTGGCAGATTTGGCACGTTAAACGCCTCTTCCAATTAGTGTGAATTTATCCGTCGCGTCCGGGACTCTCCCCGGCATAGACGACCCGCGTCTTCGAGGGGCGAATCATCACGCTGAGCATGTGCGCATCGCCTAAGATGGTGGCCGTATGTGCGGGGTGCGCACCGTACAAACCTGCCTAGCGTGCCGTGAACGTCGGGGTTCATCCGCTTGCATGGCGGCACACTCATGCTCCTATGTATAAGTGTAAAGAGAAGCACGGTGAACTTTCCAGCTCATCGCGCTATATCCGCAATGCAATTTTTCACTCTTACGGATTAGCAATGAGCCGCGTGCGCAACAAGTACTGTCTTGCACGTGTGAGCAGGCACTCTACAGCACCGGGAAGAGACGAAACCTTCGCTAAAATATGGGGTATGGATGACCCTTTGAGTAAGACTCTGACTACTAGCCAGCGCAGAATACTGCCCGCATACTCTGCGCAACACGGCACTGTAACACCCAAAAACACCACCTCCGATGCTCAGCATCTGGACAGCCTGACTGCGGGGCTACCCCGCCAGGCCCAAGGCGCCGCACACCAGTCGATGGAGGCGGTGACCGCGTGGATCTGATTCTCCTACTCATCGGCCTGCTGCTCATCCTGGGAACGGGCTTCTTCGTTGCCGTAGAGTTCTCCCTCGTAGCACTCGAAACCGCCACCGTGCAGCAGGCAAAGGACTCCGGCGATAAAGCCGCCGACGCCGTCCTGCGCTGCCTCAAGACGCTCTCTACTCAGCTCTCCAGCTGCCAGATTGGCATCACCATCACCACGCTGCTGACCGGTTACACCCTCGACGCTGCCATCAAGGCGCTCACCACCGGCGCCATCAGCAGCCTGGGTCTGCCCACCAGCGTGACCGACGTACTCACCCTGGTGCTGGCGATGCTCATCGCAACCTTGCTCTCCATGGTCGTCGGCGAACTGCTGCCCAAGGGCCTCGCTATCGCCGAACCCTACGATGTGGCGCGTCGAGTCGCCCCCGCGCAGCTGGCATTCACCCGCGTCATGTCCCCGCTCGTGCGCATCATGAACGGCTCTGCCAACTGGATTCTCGGACGCTTCGGCATGGAAGCCAAGGAAGAACTCTCCGCGGCACGCACCCCCGAAGAGCTCTCCTCCATGGTGCGCCGCTCCGCAGAAGAAGGCACCCTCGACTCCGACGCGGCACGCTTCGTGGACCGCACCCTGCGCTTCTCCGAGCTGACCGCCTCCGAAGTCATGACCCCGCGCGGCCAGGTCGCCATGCTCGAAGACACCGCCCCCGTTGCCGAAGTTATCAAGCTGGCACGCTCCACCGGCCACTCCCGATTCCCCCTCTACAAGGGCGACCACGACAACATCGTGGGCGTCGTGCACGTGAAGAAGGCAGTCGGCGTGCCCCCGGAGGTTCGCGAAACTCTCGAAGCCGGCGCCCTCGCAGAAGACGTGCTGCAGGTCCCCGAAACCCTGCACCTGGACGCGCTGCTCACCCAGCTACGCCAGGGCGCCCTGCAGCTCGCCGTGGTCCTCGACGAATACGGCGGAACCGCCGGCATCGCAACCCTCGAAGACCTCGTCGAAGAAATCGTCGGCGAAGTCTCCGACGAACACGACCGCGGCCGCACCGAACGCCCCCTGCGCTACGGCAACGGCGACTGGGTGTTCTCCGGCCTACGCCGCCCCGACGAAATCAACGCTCTCATCCCCGGACTCGAGGTTGAGGAAAGCTCCGAATACGAAACCGTCGGCGGCTTCATGATGGAACGCCTCGGCCGCATCCCCGAAGTAGGAGACAGCGTCCCCGTACCCGGCGGCACCCTGCGCGTCGACACCCTCGAAGGCCGCCGCGTGGACCGCATCCGATTCACCCCCGCACCTAGCGCACAGGAACAGACCGAGAAGGGAGGCAAGGCATGAACGACTGGGTAGCCATCGCACTGCTCGTCATCCTGCTCGCCGGAAACGCCTTCTTCGTCGCCGGTGAATTCGCCATCATGTCCACCCGACGAGCACAAATCGAACCGCTCGCCGAAGAAGGCAATAAGCGAGCGCAGACCGTCATCTACGCGCTAGAGAACGTCTCGCTCATGCTCGCCACCTGCCAGCTGGGCATCACCATCTGCTCCCTGCTGATTCTGAATGTTTCAGAACCGGCGCTGCACCATATGCTGGAGGTGCCCCTGCACCTGGTCGGCCTGTCCCACGCGATCGTGGATGTGCTCGCCTTCGGTATCACCCTGATTCTGGTCACCTACTTGCACGTGATTTTCGGCGAGATGGTTCCCAAGAACGCAGCCGTGACCCTCGCCGCCCGCGGCGTGGCTCTCTGGATTGTGCCGCCCCTGGTGACCATCTCCAAGATTTTCGCCCCCGTGGTCGCCCTGCTGAACAACCTGTCCAATAAGCTGCTGGCGCTCATGAAGGTCGAAGCGAAGGACGAAGTCGCCTCCACCTTCACCCTGGGCGAGCTGCAGACCATTGTGGCAACCTCAACCGCGGAAGGCACCGTGGAAGACGACGCCGGCGTGATTGAAAGCGCCCTCGAATTCACCGAGAAGGACGTCTACGAAATCATGGTGCCCGGCGATAAGCTCGTCACCCTGCCCTTCGGCAGCACCCCCGCCGAGCTGGAACGCGCCGTGGCACGTAGCGGCTACTCCCGATTCGTCATTACCGACAGTGACGGAACCTACATGGGCTACCTGCACGTGAAGGACGCCCTCGCCATTGCCCCCGAGCGGTTCGAGGAGCCCTTCCCCTGGTACAAGCTGCGTTCCCTGGACACGCTCACCCCGACCACCGATATTGACGATGCGCTCGCCTCCATGCAGCGCAGCCGAACCCATATCGCACAGGTTATGGATGAACAGGGCGTAACCCTCGGCGTGGTCTTCCTCGAAGACGTGCTGGAGGAGCTCGTCGGCGAAATCAACGACACCACCCAGGATGCGGTGCGTGAGCGTGTACGCCGACAGCAGGCGCGCGAAGCCCAGTAGCCGCATGAAGCACAGTAACCGCATCGTGAGATATCCCGAATAAAACGGGAGAATCTTTGAACGCACAGTCCGCCCGGCGCCCTCGTCAAGGAGGGCGCGGGGCGGGCTGTTTTGCGGTCCAAAACGGCTTATGGGTGCTCCCAAGGAGTGGTCTCAGGCGGCGGGATGAAGCGGCAGTATAAAGTAGCGGTGGGGGAGCGCAGTAGGCTGAGCTAACTATCCCTGTTGCATAAGCTACTAACAGGGAAAAGGGTTGCCTAACAGCACCCAAATGACAACAATAAAGAGTTGTTTATACGGGTGTGCGCATGATGTAGTTAAGGAACCTACAGACTAGAACGAACCGAAAGAGAGCCCTCATGTCGCACCCGAAGATCACCCGCAAGCACTTCCTCACCGCAATGGGCTCACTCGCCGCGTCCTCCCTGCTACTGGCAGGCTGCGCAACCGAGAACAGCACCTCCTCCGGTTCGTCCTCCTCGGCTGGCTCCAACAATGGCAAGGTGAAGGTCGTCGCCTCCACCGACGTCTACGCAGACATCGCCAAGCAGGTCGGCGGCGACTACATTGAGGTCACCGCACTCATCGCCTCCACCAGCACCGACCCCCACTCCTACGAAGCCACCAGCGCCGACCGCCTCAAGGCAAAGGACGCTTCCCTGATCGTCATCAACGGCGCAGGCTACGACCTGTTCCTCGAAGACCTCGCCGGCAAGGACAACGCCTCCCAGAAGATCGTGAACGCGGTCAAGGTCAGCGGCAAGCTCACCGACGCCGAATACACCCACCTGGTCGAGGACCACCGCGGCGGCGAACACCACGAAGACGGCGGCGACCACGCCCACGCACACGAGTTCAATGAGCACCTCTGGTACGACTTCGAAACCATGAAGAAGGTCGCCCAGAAGATCGCTGAAGAGCTCGCAGGCCTCGACTCCGCACACGCTGAGACGTTCCGCACCAACGCATCCACCTTCTCCAAGGAACTGGACGCACTGGACACCACCGCCAAGGCAATCGCCGGTGAAGGTAAGAAGTACCTGTCCACCGAGCCCGTGCCGGACTACCTGATTTCCTCCACCGGCGCAGAGAACGCAACCCCCAGCGAATTCGCTGAGGCGGCAGAAGCCGGCAACGACGTCCCCGCCCTCGTCCTGAAGGAAACCAAGGACATGATCACCGAGAAGAAGGTCCAGCTGCTCGCCTACAACGAGCAGACCTCCACCTCTCAGACCAACGAGGTGCTGCAGGCAGCTAAGGACGCCTCGGTGAACTACGTATCCTTCACCGAAACCCTGCCGGAAAACACCAACTACCTGGCATGGATGAAGACCAACGTCAGCAACCTCGAAAAGGCGCTCTCCTAAGTGACTGACAACAATAACGGTGCCGCCCCCGCGATTTCCATTCGCGGGGGTAGCCTCGCTTTCGGGGCCCGCACCCTCTGGAAAGATCTAACCCTCGACATCGGCGCAGGCGAATACTTCGCCGTGCTCGGACCCAACGGCTCCGGCAAGTCCACCTTCCTCAAAGTCGTTCTCGGCTTGACCGGACTCAACGCCGGAGAAATCTCTGTGCTCGGCAAACCCGCACGTTTGGGCAACGCTGGCGTCGGCTACGTACCGCAGCAGAAGTCCATCCCCACCTCCACCCCGATGCGTGCCCGCGACCTCGTGGGACTTGGCGTGGACGGGCACCGCTGGGGCATCCGCCTGCACGGCCGCAAATACCGCGCCAAGGTTGACGAACTCCTCGAAGCCGTCGGCGCGACCGAATACGCGAACGTGCCGGTGGGGCTGCTCTCCGGCGGTGAGCAGCAGCGCCTGCGTATCGCCCAGGCGCTCGCGAACGACCCGAAGATTCTGCTGGCTGACGAGGCGCTACTCTCCCTGGATCTCAACCACCAGTACGCGGTGGCTGAGCTGATTCACCGGTTCAACCGTGAACGCGGCGTGGCGGTAGTGTTCGTGACCCACGAAATCAACCCCATCATTGAGCATGTGGATCGTGTGCTCTACCTGGCGAACGGTCGTTTCACGGTCGGCTCGGTGGAAGAGGTCATGACCAGCGAGACTCTCACCTCCCTGTACGGAACCCCGGTGAGCGTGCTCAAGTCTAATGGCCGTTACGTGGTGGTGGGTGAGACTCACGCCAGCGACCACTGCCATATTGAGGGCACCGACCAGAACATTCACGGCTCCCACCTGAAATCTGGTCTTTCTGAACCGCAGCGCACTCTACACCTTCCGGGAGGAACCACTCGATGACCATTCTTGCTTCCCTCCCCGCTCTGGCACCGGTTGCCGCCGCGCAGAACGATTTGCTCTCCCGTATCTTCGTTTTTGACCGCTACGGCGAGCTGCTGCAGATGCTGCAGAACTCCATTTTTGCTGGCGCTGTGCTAGGCCTTATTGGCGGTTTCGTCGGCATTTTCGTGATGATGCGCGACCATGCCTTTGCGGTGCACGGCGTCTCTGAAATGTCTTTCGCGGGTGCAGCCCTTGCCCTGTTGCTCGGCTATGACGTGGTGACCGGCTCCATGGTCGGTTCGATTGCCTCGGCTCTGCTGATTGCCTTTCTGGGTTCTAAAGCGAGCAATTCGAACTCGGTCATTGGTGCGCTCATGCCGTTCGGCCTGGGCTTGGGTATTCTCTTCCTCTCCCTGTACCAGGGCCGTAGCGCGAATAAGTTTGGTCTGCTGACCGGTCAGATCGTGTCCGTGGATGCCGACCAGCTGCACACCATGATTATTGGTGCGGTGGTTATTATTTCCCTGCTGGTGATGGTGTGGCGTCCGCTGAGCTTTGCTTCCCTGGACCCGGAGGTCGCGCGCGCTAAGGGCGTGCCGATGCGCTTCCTGTCCCTGGTGTTCATGGTGATTCTGGGTATTGCTGTGGCGCTGTCGGTGCAGGTGGTCGGTTCGCTGCTGGTGCTGGCGCTGCTGATTACTCCGGCGGCTGCGGCGATGCAGGTAACGGCATCTCCGGTACGCACCCTGATTCTGTCGGTGCTGTTTGCGGAGGCGTCTATTGTGGGCGGTATTCTGCTGGCTCTTGCCGGTTCGCTGCCGATTAGCCCCTACGTGACCAGTATTTCCTTCCTGATTTACGTGGTGTGCCGTGTGATTGGTGGCGTGAAGCGCCGCCATAGCGCGTCGGGCCGCCAGCTGGCTGAGAAGGCATAAGATCTATAGAAAGAGCCCCACCTCGGGAATGAGGTGGGGCTCTTTCGTTGTCGTGCTGTGTTAGCGCTACGGGTCATGTACCCGGTGCGCAATGCGGGCTCAACCTGTGTGGCGTTGCCTTGTTCAGATGCCCTGTGTGTCGTGCTGTAGTGGCGCCGAAGATCTTTGAAGACGCCGTATCCTTCGTTGAGAAGGTTTTCCCCGGTGGGGGAGAGCTCCTCAGATGGAGGGGCTTAGAGGTTGCGGCTTAGCCTGCAACGTTAGCGTGCAGCGCCGCCCTGCGATTCTTCCTCGCGACGTGCCAAAGTGCAGTCCGGGCAGTAACCGGTCACTTCAACCACGTGCTCCAGCTCCGAGAAGCCGTGCTGCTTACCCATGGCCAGTGCCCAGTCCTCGAGGGCGGGTGCTTCCAGCTCAATGGCGGTGCCGCATCGGCGGCAGAGCAGGTGGTGGTGGTGATCTTTCACCCGGCAGTGGCGGTACAGGGTCTCACCCTCAACGCCCTTGACCGAGTCGAGCTCACCGGCGTTAGCCAGCGACTGCAGCACGCGGTAGGTGGTTGCGAGAGAGACCTGTTCCTTGCGGTTCGCGAGGGTCAGGTGCAGATCCTGTGCTGAGATGAAATCGCCGAGCTCTTCCATGGTCGCCTTGATGATGCGACGCTGGCGGGTATTTCGGGCTTCGGCGGGCTTCGTAATTCTCCGTACGGGAATATGAGTGTCCATTGCTGAACCTTTCGGGGCGGAAATCCGTCCCATTGTGTGGTCGATCTTGTCTTACGACTTTACACTAGAGGCGTTCAAAAGGTGGTTGATTTGCGCTTTATCTCAAAAATTGAAGTCATCAACAGGCACGAATGAGGGTTAACGGTAGACTAAAACTATGAAAATGACGAAGTACACCCACTCATGTATCCGCCTTGAGAATGAGGGGCGCACCCTCGTTCTTGACCCCGGCAACTTTGCTGCAGAAGGCGAACACGCCACCGCGCTGGAAGGCGCCGATTACCTGTTCGTGACCCACGCGCATCCGGACCATTTTGACGGCCCGTCGGTGCTGCCGCTGATTGCTCAGCGTGCCGAGTCGCAGACCCCGTTGAAGATTTGGGCTCCCGAGGCTGTTGCCCAGGTCATTAAGGAGGCTGTGCCCGCTGCCGAGGTTACCGTTGTTTCCTCTGATTCTGAGTTCAGCATCCCCGGTTTTGAGGTGAAGACCTACGGCGGTCAGCACGCACTGATTCACCCGCTGATTCAGACCATCGCCAATGTCGGTTACCTGATTAACGGTGCCTTGTACCACCCGGGTGACTCGCTGGTGGTTCCTCACCGCGTGCGTGCGAATACCGTTCTGGTGCCGATTCACGCGCCCTGGTCGAAGGTTCAGGAAGTCATTGATTTTGTGATTGCGACCGGCGCTCAGCGTGTGGTTCCGATTCACAATGGCATGATTAACCAGAACGGCACCGGCATTATTGAGGGTCTGGTGACGAACTTCGGCGCGAAGTACGGCACTGAGCTGAAGCACCTGAACCCCGGTGAGAGCATTGAGGTTGAGGCGTAAGCCTGACCACTGAGCTTCAAACGTGCCGGTGACGGCGCATGAAGGAGATTATTGTGAGCACGATTTTTACCAAGATTATTGAGGGTGAGATTCCCGGCCGCTTCGTCTGGAAGGACGAGCACTGCGTCGCCTTCCTGGACATCATGCCCCTGTCGGAAGGTCACCTGCTGCTCGTTCCCCGCGCAGAGATTGACCGTTGGCCCGACCTGCCGGCTGAGCTGGCGGCGCACCTGTTCGCTGTGGCGCACAAGATTTCTGGTGCCCTGGATCAGGCGTTTGATAAGGACCGTGTGGCTCTGATGATTGCGGGCTTCGACGTTCCGCACACCCACATCCACCTGTTCCCGGCTGACGGCATGGCTGACTACGATCCCGCTAACGCGAAGAAGGATGCTACCGCCGAAGAGCTGGATGCGGCTGCTGAGAAGGTGCGTGCTGCCCTGCGCGAGCGCGGCCACGGCGAGTTCGTGCCGGAGGCATAAGCGCCCTTTACAGCGTGTATAAACACGACAGCGCGTATAACCACGAAGGAGCCGCCCTCTACACAACAGTAGAGGGCGGCTCCTTCGTTGCTATATCCCGTTGCTATGTTCCGGCGGGAAAGAAGCTTAGTGCTTTTCAGCCTTGGAGATCTGCTCAGCCAGGTCCTCGGGGGAGAGGTTAGCGGAGGAGAACTCGGGGGTCAGCGGCAGGTGCAGCTGCAGGCCGGTACCGGGGCAAATCTCGACCTTTGCCGAGCGCAGCTTGAAGTCGACCACGTGACCGCCCTGAACGCGCTCATCATCGATAAAGTGGGCGTGGCAGCCGGGCACCGAGATGCCCTGCTCGTAGATCGGGGTGCGGAAGCCAACAATCGTGCCGGTCACGTTATCGAACTGGACAATGTCCTCATTCTCGGTGGCCGCAACCATCTTCGGGTAGGGCTTCTCCTGCTTGATGACGGTGCGGGTGCGGACCCATTCGAACTCGCCGTAAATCTTGATGGCGTACATGTAGTTCTTGGAGACGGTGAAGTCATCCAGAATCTGCGAGGCAGACTTACGGAGTAGGTTATGCGGTAGTTCGCGCTTAATCATGGGCACGAAGTTGGTGACCACGGCGTAGGGGGTCTGCTGGCGCAGGTCGGGCAGGGATACGGAGCCGTCGTGGCGTACCTGGTAGCAGACGCCGTCGAGGACGACCATTTCGCCGTCGAGGCCGTTGAAGGTACCCACACCGAAGTTGCCGTGGCTCAGGAGCTCACCGATGGTCATCTCGCCATCGTAGATGCCGTCCAGCAGCTGGGACATGAGGCCGGTCTGAAAAACTTCGTTACGGAAAACAGTTTCACCGTTTAGGATGGTCGGCTGATATGCCATGAGATTTCTCCTCGTTACAGTGGATGCGGCGTCAGACGGGTCGGTCGGTCATCGGCGATACTCGCCCTAGCTGATGCTAAAAAGGGGAAGGGCGGCGGGGAGAACACGGCGTTGTGATGTCGTTTCTCTAGGAATTCGTAGGTGACGCAGGCCGGGCGCACGCACTTTCATTGTACGCCCGTGCAGGAAGAACCCCGGGACTAGCGGGTACGACATCTTATGATGTGGCCCGCGACCTGCTCCTACAAGGGAAGAGGGGGAGGGCCCGCTAGAGCTCCAGAACCATCTCCACATGCTCAATTCCAACCTCAAGATACGGCTCTCCCACCTGCACAAACCCCGCTGCACCGTAGTAGCTGTCCTTTAGGTAGGACTGGGCGCTAATCACCAGCTGACGAGTTTCCGTATTTTCACGGACCCAGCTAATCGTCTCATGCAGTAGGGCGCGCCCCAGGCCGGTGCCACGCGCCTCCTCACGGACAGCTACTCGACCGACGGTCCAAGCACCCTGGATGGGGCGATGATAGCCGTCATCTACTGTCATAAGATCAAAGATTCTTAAGTATGCTAAGATCCGCCCAGACTCATCTGTGTGGAAGAAATGAATACACTCAAAATCAGCCTCATCGGGTTCTTGCGCAAGAATCTGCTGACCCACTGTAAAGACCATCGAACGCGTGATATGAATCTGCTGCAGTTCTCGTAGAGTCAGCTCATTGAAATGCTTGGCCTGAAAATGCGGGGGCGTTAAAGAGGAAGGAAACAAGAGGCTCTCGATCTTTCGTTGGAGGTCAGGGAATGAGCGTACTCCATTAAGGGAATTTGCGTGCAGGAACAGAACCAAAAGCCGCTCTGTGAAATGTAGCGGTATAACCCTCCACAGGTATTTATTGCTCACAATATATCCGTGCAGATAACCATCTAGACCGCGCATGAATTAATAAAGCTCTTATACTGAGAACGTTATTATCACTCAACACCTTGGAGGTAACTCTATGTCTATCGCTGCTATCATGACCTGGACTCTGCAATCAGAAATTCCAGTACCTCAGGATGCTCAAGCCCTTTTGGGGCCGGGCGAAAGCGCCGTCGCAGCCTTTGCTACTTTCCGCGATTCCGCTATTTTCACGACTCACCGACTCATCATTCGTGATGCTCAAGGCCTGACCGGTAAGAAGGTAGAAATGTACTCGCTGCCTTACTCCTCGATTCATATGTGGTCTTCTGAAAATGCAGGAAACCTGTTCGACGCGAATAGTGAAATTGCTCTATGGACGAAGGTTGGCTACATCAAAATCAAGCTGGGCCGAAAGATTGACGTCCGCAAGCTTGACCGGCTCATCGCTCAGCAGGTTCTAAACGCTCAGCAACATTAGGGCATAAAAATAGACTGGCGTTCCCTCCGGTTGCACGACAAAAAGGGAGGGAACGCCAGCACCAACAGCTTAGCCCTTAGAGCCGCTCTAAGCGCAACTAAGGCACACGAAGCTCAACAAGGCAGAAAAATATTAGACACGAACCGTCATCAAAATAGTCCGGTGAGCCTGCACCCCGTAGAAACCCTGCAGACACCCAGCAGAAAACACAACAACGGCCTATACGCTCCCAAAGGAACGTATAGGTCGTTGTGCGCTATCTAGAACTTGCCCCAGAACCCACCCCGGAATTTACCTCAGTGCGGGTGCGGGGCAAAGCCCAGAAGGAAAGATGAGACGCCAGCGAATTAGACGCCAGTGAATTAGACGCCGTAGTACAGCTGGTACTCAAGCGGGTGCGGAACCAGCGAGAGCGGCTCCAGCTCGTTCTTACGCTTGTAGTCAATCCAAGCCTGAATCAGGTCCTCGGTGAAGACGCCGCCCTCGAGCAGGAAGTCGTGGTCAGCCTCCAGAGCCGCCAGCGCCTCCTCCAGGTTAGCCGGAGCCTTCTTGATGTCCTTAGCCTCTTCAGCGGGCAGCTCGTACAGGTCCTTATCGATCGGTGCCGGCGGCTCAATGCGGTTACGGATACCGTCCAGACCAGCCATCAGCTGAGCAGCAAACGCGAAGTAGGGGTTAGCGGAGGGGTCCGGTGCACGGAACTCCAGACGCTTAGCCTTCGGGTTGGTGCCGGTAATCGGGATGCGGATACCGGCGGAACGGTTACCCTGCGAGTACACCATGTTGATGGGAGCCTCGTAGCCGGGAACCAGACGCTTGTAAGAGTTCACGGTCGGGTTGGTGAACGCCAGAACAGCGGAGGAGTGCTCAATCAGACCGCCAATGTACCAGCGTGCGGTGTCAGAGAGGTTAGCGTAGCCGCGCTCGTCGTAGAAGAGGGGCTCGCCGTCCTGCCACAGCGACTGGTGGCAGTGCATACCGGAGCCGTTGTCACCGAACACGGGCTTGGGCATGAAGGTCACGGACTTGCCCCATGCGTCTGCGGTGCCCTTGATGACGTACTTGAACTTCAGCAGGTCGTCAGCAGCCTTGGTGAGGGTGTCGAACTTGTAGTTGATTTCTGCCTGGCCGGCTGCGCCCACCTCGTGGTGGCTACGCTCAACCTCAAGGCCGACCTCGTCCATTGCTACGCACATTGCGTCACGCAGGTCAGCCTGCTTGTCGACGGGGGAGACGGGGAAGTAGCCGCCCTTGACGGGGGTCTTGTTGCCCAGGTTGCCGCCCTCTTCCTTGCGGCCGGTGTTCCAGGGAGCCTCATCGGAGTCGATCTTGAAGAATACGGAGTTCGGCTCGACCTGGTAGCGGACGTCCTCGAAGACGAAGAATTCAGCCTCGGATGCGAAGAACGCGGTGTCTGCAATGCCGGTGGATTGCAGGTATGCTTCGGCACGCTCAGCGACGCCGCGGGGGTCACGGTGGTAGGGCTCGCCGGTGCGGGGGTTCACGATGGAGCAGATGATGACCAGGGTCTTCTCAATGCGGAAGGGGTCAACGTACGCGGACTGAACGTCGGGGATCAGCTGCATGTCGGACTCTGCAATGCCCTGGAAGCCGCGAATGGAGGAGCCGTCAAAAAGCTGGCCGTTGACGAAGAAATCGTCATCAATCGCCTTAGCGGGCAGGTTGAAGTGCTGCTGCACGCCGGGCATGTCGGTGAATCGGATATCAACGAAGACTACTTCTTCGTTCTTGATAAAGTCGAGAACTTCCTGGGGGCTGGTAAACATGAGGACTGCTCCTTGTTCGACTGACGGTGCAGGAGGGTGCTTTCCCTCATCACATTCAGTCTTTGGTTTAGTTTTTGGCCGCGGGCAAAACCCTGTGACATATCAAGCATAGTGGTTATTTTTTGCGCGTGCGTGACTATCGTGTTTCGGTAATGTTACAAATCCTGGAAAGGAGTTACATCTACGTTGCCTCACGAAACACAGTAGAGATGCTAACGCCCTCAGTAGAGCCAGTAGCAAAGCCAATATCAATGCCAGCAACAGCGCAATAACCGGGCGTAACAAAAGGCCCCGACCCTCCCCACACGGGAAGAGCCGGAGCCTTCAAAACCTCATATCAGCGTCTCGCTTAGCGGCCGCGCATCGCACGACGGTCGGGGCGTGCACGCATCGGGTCAACACCCTTCGGCAGACCATTCATCGGGTTACGCATAGTGTTCAGAGTGCTCAGGCGACCAGAAACAACCTGCATCTCCTGCTGAGTCAGAGCCTTCGGAAGCTTGTTCATAGTCTTCACAACGTCCTTGAGCTCAACCTGACCCTCATCGTGACCGGTCTCAATCACATGAACCGGCACACCGGGAGCCACACGAGCCAGGTGCTTCTTCTCAGTGTTCACCAGCGAGTTCACGCGGCTGTGAGGGCCCTCGGTCACCAGCACAATACCGGGACGGCCCAGCGCACGGAACACCAGATCCTGGTTGCGGTTCGCAGCAACGGGCTGCTCCTCAACAATCCAACCGCGGCGCACCGAGTTCATCGCTGCACCACTACGACCGGGCTGGTTCTCAATCTGAGCAAAAGCCGCAGTCTGCGCGCGGCGACCCAGCAGAAGCATCGCCACAATAGCGGCAACGCCCAGACCCAGAATCAGGAAAGTAATCCAGTTACCCAGGGCAATACCGATGAGGAGGAAAACCAAAAGGGTACCCAGAGCCGACAGACTCAGAATCCAACCGATATTCGGGTCGGACTTCTTGGTCATCTGGTAGACCTGCTTCATCTGGGCGAAAGTGCCCGGAGTGCGTTCCTTCTTCTTTTTCTTCTCTTCGCGCTTATCTGCCACGATTCTTCCTCGGCTGGTTCTTCCGCGGCCCCGAGAAGCGCCTCAAACGCTCACGGAACCATAGTGACGTAACGATGCAGTGTATGCCTGCAATTTTTCTAGTTTACCCTACCCGCACAAGGGGCGGGGCATAAGGGGAGGCTCCCCGAACACCGGACGAACACCGGGTTCGAGGAGCCTCAACGCTCTCAGAAAGATTCTGAAAAGGCTTAGTAGCCCGCAGCCACCAGGGAGGAGGCTTCCTGCAGGGCTGCACCCTCACCCTCAATGTGGGCAAGGTTCTCAGGGATCGGGTAGCCGTTCTTACGCATTGCACGAGCCCACAGGCGACCTGCACGGTACGAAGAACGAACCATCGGGCCCGCCATAACGCCAGCGAAACCAATCTCCTCAGCCATGTTCGCAAAATCCACGAACTGCTGCGGCTTCACCCAACGCTCAATCGGGTGGAAGAGCGGGCCGGGGCGCAGGTACTGGGTGAGGGTAATGATGTCACAACCAGCATCGTGCAGATCGCACAGCGCCTCGTAAATCTCCTCGTCGGTCTCGCCCATACCCAGAATCAGGTTGGACTTGGTGACCATGCCACCTTCCTTAGCCTGGGTAATAACATCCAGGGAACGCTCGTAACGGAACGCCGGGCGAATCTGACGGAAGATACGGGGGACGGTCTCCAGGTTGTGCGCGAAAACCTCAGGCTTAGCGTCAATCACCTTCTGAACATGCTCGGGAACACCCTTGAAGTCGGGGACGAGCATCTCAACGCCGGTGTTCGGGCACATCTTGTGAATCTGGCGGGTGGTCTCTGCGTACAGCCACGCACCGCCGTCTTCCAGATCGTCACGAGCAACACCGGTCACGGTTGCGTAACGCAGACCCATGACCTTCACGTTCTTAGCAACCTTGAACGGCTCAGCGTAGTCAACAGCAACGGGCTTACCGGTCGCAATATTGCAGAAGTCGCAACGGCGGGTGCACTCGGAACCACCAATCAGGTAGGTTGCCTCACGGTCTTCCCAGCATTCGTAAATATTGGGGCAGCCTGCCTCTTCACACACGGTGTGCAGGCCCTGACCGCGAGCCAGCTCGCGCATCTCGTTGTATTCGGGGCCAACAATAGCCTTGGTCTTAATCCAGTGAGGCTTCTTCTCAATGGGAACCTCAGCGTTGCGGGCCTCCACACGCAGTAGCTTGCGTCCTTCAGGTGCGGTGCTCAAAAGTCTTCTCCTTGGTCTAGATGTGCCCTCTGTGCAGGTGGGCCATCTTCTATTTTACGCCCGCTCAGGCGTAGGTGAAACTGATTTTCGTATATGACGAACAAAGCCGGACGCGTTACGTGTACGGCCCGTTCGATGCTTCTTGACTGCGTCTAACCCTGCGTTTAGTCCTGCGCCGCAATGGGCTCGAAAGACTCCGCCAGGCGGTCCTGGTACTTCAGAAGCTCCGCCTCCAGCGGCTCCAAAATATCGGCGGGGGTGACGGTGCGGCCCAGCTGCTCCGAAATAGTGGTAACACCCGCATCGCTAATGCCGCAGGGAATGAACTGCTGGAAGGGTGCGGTGTCGTTGCAGCAGTTAATCGCAAAGCCGTGCATGGTGGTGTTACGGGAAACGCGCATGCCCAGTGCCGCGATCTTCTTGTCCTGGGTGATGCCGTCGCCCAGAATCCACACGCCGCTACGGCCCTCAACGCGCTCACCCTTAATGCCCAGGCCAGCCAGGACGTTAATGATGATTTCCTCGATAATGCGCACATACGCCACCACGTCAATGGGCTCGGGCAGGCGCAGAATCGGGTAGCCGGTCAACTGGCCGGGGCCGTGCCAGGTCAGCTTGCCGCCGCGGTCAATCTTGACGACGGGAGTGGACTTGTCTGCGGGGTACTCGTGGTCTTCGGTGCGTTTACCGGCGGTAATCACTGCCTCGTGCTCAAGTAGAAGAATCGTATTCTGGCGGGTGCGGTTAGCCACCTCATCGTGGATGCGGTACTGCTCGTCCAGGCACTCAACATAGTTCACATAGTTCGGGGCGAAGCCCACGCGTTCAATCGTCACAGACATACTTTCTACCTTAGTACTGCTAATGGAGGGAAGAAAATTAGGGCGCCCTGAATCACGTGATGAGCGAACACGTCGGAATGTTACGTGAGGGTGTGCTCAAGGGGAGGGGGTGAATGAGCAGATAAATGCCTGAATTAACCTTTGGGGTCCTTTGGAGTATTTGAACTATTTTAGAGTGCTTAAAGATATTGTTTGATGCAATTTGATAACATAATGGTATGAGAAGCAAAGAAGCACACGTTCTGGAAAGCATCGCCAACCCGGCTCTACCCACTCTGCAGATTGTCGAGTACCGGGGCGAAACCACCGAGAGTGCGCCCGCTACACGTTCCGTAACCTCCGCGCACCCCGAACGCTACACCCTGCGCACCATTTCTCACCCCGCCCCGCCAGCTCCCTCCGCCCAGCTGGCTCCTGCCGCGCCCACTCTGCGCGCGGCAGCCAACGGGTACGGATTCGAGGAAAACACGGATGCATCCGCTCAGCGGCACGCCCAGACCCCGCAAGTAGCCGCCGCCCTACGTAACGCGCCCGGACTCGCCAAGCTCCACGCCGTTACTAGTGGGAGCGCCGATAGCGCCAATCGGCTGTGCCTCTGGTACGAGCCCCTCGACGCGGGCACTCTCGACAAGCTCCTGCGCGCTCGCACCCTGACACCCGCCGAGCTCATGACCCTGGCACGAACCCTGCACCGGGCGCTCGGCAGCCTCAAAAAGGTGGGGGAGGGGCGCGCCGAACTAAGCGCCGAATACATCGCGCTGAGCGCCGCCGGAGTGCCCAAACTCCTGCTACCTGACGCCGTCTACCGTGAAACGGCCCCTCAAGACGGAGAACAGCTCACCGCCGCTCGGGGCAACTACGCACGCTCCGCAGCAGCCCTGCTCTGGCAAGCCGCCTGCGGGCACGCGCCGGAACCCTCCACCGCCCGCGTACCCCTCTCACTGCGCATGGATTCACAGCGCATGGGAGCCGCCGACACCGCAACCGAAGGGGCGCCCAACAGCGAGTGGATTGAGCGCCTCGGCAGAGCCCTCGAATACCTGCTGGACGCACCCGCCCAGGAGGCGGCGCTCGCAGGGCTCAGCTCCGTGGTCGCCCTGGCGGAGGAGGTGCCGCCTCGCCCGCTCAACGTCTACCTGAGCTGTTCAGAACGAGCCCGCGCCCTCATTCCCGTAGCTGTGGAGCCCGCGCCGGTACAGAAGCTCTCAAAGACGCAGAAGGCGCAACGCTACCTGGCGGAACGTTTGCCACACGTGAAGAAGCCGGGTGTGAAGAAATCGGGGCGCGCAGCTACCGCAGGTTCTAAGCCACTGACTCCCACTGGGAGCCCTGCGGTGAGCTTCACAAAGAGCCCCGCAGAGACCGCGCCGTCCGCCCTAAAGAACGCAGAAGCGACAGGCACATCCCGCCTGACGGCGCTACGCGGTGCGCTGAGCCGTCCCTCCGTACGTCTGGGCGTAGCCGCGCTCGCACTGGGGGCTATCGCGCTGCCTCTCGGGTTCACCCTCTACGGGCAGAACGCTCCGGCAACGGCGCAGCCCGTATCCGCTCAATCCGTGAACACTGCGGGGGAGCAGGAGCCCGGCGGCACGGAAACACAGGATCAGAGCACACAGGATACAGCCGCGCAGGATAAAAGCGCACAGGGCGATCAGATCCTACGCGCACTCATCGACCAGCGAAACCAAGAACGCCGTGCCCGAGGCGGCGCAGAGCTCACCGTCGACACCGCCGAAGAACTCAGTCGCGACAGCGAGAACATCCGCGTGATGGCGGTAGTCTCCGTGCCCGGCTACCGCGCCGATAAAACCGAGCGGGAAGCCCGCAAGCTCAGCGAAGAAAACGGCGTCACCCGCCAGAAAGTCATCTTCGACCTGCACCGCGGGGAGAAAGGCTGGGAGATAGCCCGCGCCGAACCCGTACCGGCATAGCTGAGGCCGCGTAACTAACACCGTGTAACTGACACCGTAGCAACGCGGACACAACAAAAGGCGGCGGCCCCACCCACCGAAGTGGATGGAACCGCCGCCTTTTTGCTCACTGTCCGGGAAAACCCGGAGAGCTACACTCGGCTACCCATCAGGGCACCGCCACAAGGAAACTTCCTTGAATCTTTGCAGGTCTTAGAGGCCCAGCTCAGACTCGAAGTTTGCCTCCTCCAGGCGGGTCTTGAGGGTGTGCAGGAAGCGACCAGCGTCCGCACCGTCGACCACGCGGTGATCGTAGGTGAGGGACAGGTAGCACATGGAGCGGATAGCGATAACGTCGTTACCGTCAACATCCTTAACAACCATGGGGCGCTTCACGATGGAACCGGTACCGAGGATTGCAACGTTCGGCTGGTTGATGATCGGGGTGTCGAACAGTGCACCGAAGGAACCAATGTTGGTGATGGTGAAGGTCGAACCCGACAGCTCCTCGGGGGAGATGTCGCCGGTGCGTGCGCGGCCACCCAGGTCGCCAATAGCCTTTGCCAGGCCAGCAATGCCCAGGTCAGAAGCGTTCTTGATGACGGGAACCAGCAGACCCTTGGGGGTGTCCACAGCAATAGCGATGTTCTCGGAGCCGTGGTAAGTGATCTGCTTGTAGTCTTCGGTCATGGAAGCGTTCAGAGCGGGGTGCTGCTGCAGAGCCTCAGCGGATGCCTGGACGAAGAAGGGCAGGAAGGTCAGCTTAGCGCCCTCACGAGCAGCGAAGCCGTCCTTAGCCTTTGCACGCAGCTGAACGATGCGGGTCACGTCAACCTCGGTGACCTGGGTCAGCTGGGTGGAGATGTCCAGGGACTCACGCATACGCTTTGCAATAACCTGGCGGATACGTGCGGTCTTCTCGACGGTGCCACGCTTGGGGGAAACCTCGAAGGTGTGCGGTGCCTTTGCGGAACCAGCAGCCGGAGCAGCAGCTGCAGCGGGAGCAGCAGCGGCGGGAGCAGCGGAACCCTTAGCAGCGATAGCAGCCTGAACATCCTGCTTGCGGATGCGGCCACCAACACCGGTGCCCTTGACGGTGGACAGGTCGATGCCGTTGTCCTTAGCGAGCTTACGGACCAGCGGGGTCACGTATGCTTCGCCCTCAGCAGCTGCCGGAGCGGCAGGTGCAGCGGGAGCTGCAGGAGCTGCAGGAGCTGCGGGTGCAGCGGGTGCAGCCGGAGCAGCAGCGGGTGCTGCAGGAGCTGCGGGAGCCTCAGCAACCGGAGCGGGAGCAGCCGGTGCAGCAGCAGCGGAAGCGTCGCCGATGATAGCCAGAACCTGGCCAACCTCTGCGTCCTCATCCTCGGGGATGCGGATCTCGAGCAGGGTACCTGCTACGGGGGAGGGAACCTCGGTGTCAACCTTGTCGGTGGAAACCTCAACCAGGGGCTCGTCAACCTCAACCTGCTCGCCAACTTCCTTCAGCCAGCGGGTAACGGTGCCCTCGGTGACGGACTCGCCCAGTGCGGGCAGTACGACCTCGATGCCTGCAGCAGCAGCTGCGGGAGCAGCCTGAGCAGCAGCGGGTGCAGCGGGAGCCTCAGCAACCGGAGCGGGAGCTGCGGGAGCCTCAGCAGCTGCGGGAGCAGCCGGAGCAGCAGCGCCGGAACCGTCGCCAATGATAGCCAGAGCAGCGCCAACCTCGACGTCCTCGTCCTCGGGGACGAGAATCTGCTCAACAACGCCTGCTACGGGGGAGGGAACCTCGGTGTCAACCTTGTCGGTGGAAACCTCAACCAGGGGTGCGTCAACCTCAATGGTGTCGCCGACCTCAACGAGCCAGCGGGTAACGGTACCCTCGGTCACGGACTCGCCCAGTGCGGGCAGTACTACGGTGTGGGACATAATCTTTCCCGTTCTCCTTGTGAATGCTTGAACTAGAAAAATGTGAGCGGCGACCCGGATGCGCGCCGTATGCGTCAAAGCACGTCGACGCGCATCCAGATAGGGGCGTTGTTCAGCGGACACGCCCGGCAACCGCTAACGACCAACGGTCGTCAATACTAAGCTGACGCGCTAACGCCAGTCAGCAAAATTTATGCGCTGTGCAGCGGGGTGCCGTTCAGGACCATTGCAGCCTCACCCAGGGACTCGTTCTGAGTCGGGTGTGCGTGGATGAACTTAGCGACGTCCTCGGGGAATGCTTCCCAAGCAACCCACATCTGAGCCTCACCAATCTGCTCACCCATACGCTTACCAATAGCGTGAACACCAACGATGGGACCGTCCTTCTGGCGGACAACCTTCACGATACCGGTAGCACCGAGGATAGCGGACTTGCCGTTACCAGCCAGGTTGTACTCAGCGGTCTCAACGTTCTCAGCGCCGAACTTCTCCTTAGCCTTGGGCTCGGAGTAACCAACGGAAGCGATCTCCGGGTCACAGAAGGTGACCTTGGGGATGTTCACGTCTTCAACGATGGAGGGGTTCAGGCCAGCGATTTCCTCAGCAACGAAGATACCCTGCTGGTAACCGCGGTGAGCCAGCTGAACGCCGGGGACGATGTCGCCAACAGCGTAGATGTTGCCAACGCCGGTGTGCAGGCGCTCGTTAGCCAGGACGAAGCCGCGATCCATGGGGATGCCCTGCTCCTCGTAGCCCATGTTTGCGGTGTTCGGGCCACGACCAACAGCAACCAGAACGATCTCTGCCTCGAAGACCTTGCCATCAGCCAGGGTGACCTTAGCACCGTTAGCGTCCTGCTCAACCTTCTCGAAGAGGGTGCCGGTGTTGAACTTGATGCCGCGCTTCTTGAACGCACGCTCCAGAACCTTGATGATTGCCGGGTCCTCGTTGGGAACCAGGTTCGGCAGGCCCTCGATGATGGTGACGTCAACGCCCATAGCGTTCCACATGGATGCGAACTCGCAACCAATCACGCCGCCGCCGAGCACGATAGCGCTCTTGGGCAGGTAGTCCATCTCCAGTGCCTCAGTGGAGGTCAGAACGCGACCCTCAATGGGCAGACCGAAGGTCTTGGAGACCGAGCCGGATGCCAGGATAATGTTCTTACCCTTGTACTCAACACCACCGACGGTGATGGTGTCCTGAGCGGTCAGCTTACCCTCGCCGGGGATAACCTCTACGCCCTTCATCTTCAGCAGGCCTGCAAGACCCTTGAACTTACCGGAGACGATGTTGTCCTTGTAATCGCGAACCTTGCCCATTTCGATGGACTGCAGCACAGCGTTAACGCCAACCTTGGACGCCTCGCGTGCCTCTTCTGCCAGCTCAGCAGCGTGCAGGTACGCCTTGGTGGGGATACAGCCAGTGTGCAGGCAGGTGCCGCCGACCTTTTCCTTCTCGATCAGGCCGACGGTGAAGCCTAGCTGGCGTGCGCGAATAGCTGCAGAGTAGCCAGCGGAACCGCCGCCGAGGATGAGGATGTCGAATTCTTGAGCCACGATATTGCTCCCTTGCATAGTTGTGGGGGCTAAAGACCCCTGCAATGAGTTCTTTACCAATTTATTGGTAGGTTTCCCAGCATGCGCGAAAGGCCCGCGACTTACAAAAAATCGCGCGCCCCTCCGCGTACGCAGAAAAACACTTAATACAACAATACCCCCGTTGACGGTCGTTTAAGTTCACTCAGGGCGGTTTTAGCCGATTAATCGCCCAAACACCGTAAATTTTTCACCACGCAAGAAAAGCGGCGCGTCATA
Source organism: Rothia sp. HMSC076D04 (assembly GCF_001814645.1). NCBI lineage: Bacteria > Bacillati > Actinomycetota > Actinomycetes > Micrococcales > Micrococcaceae > Rothia > Rothia sp. HMSC076D04. Next base: position 95,888 of record NZ_KV817369.1, read on the forward strand.
GAACAGTGCGATGACAGGAGCACCACAGCGGTCGCACAGAACGTGTCCGAGAACAGACGCAGAGGAGGGCTCCCCGGTAGAAATACCGGAAAGCCCTCCTCCGATCAGCTCTATGCTGTGCGGCTCGCACCAGATAAGGGGCACCAATTAGGATGCGCCAATTAGGGCGCGCGCCCAGCCAATCAGACTACTTAGCGTAGGACTCGATGAAGTTCACCAGGGTAGCGGTACCGAAACCGGTGCCTTCCTTCGGAGTGAAGCCGTACGGGGACTCCTCATTGAACGCGGGGCCCGCAATATCCAGGTGAGCCCAGGGGATGCCCTCGCCCACGAACTCCTTCAGGAACAGGCCCGCAGTCAGCGCGCCACCGTAGCGGGAACCAATGTTCTTGATGTCAGCAACGGGGGACTCCAGGCTCTTACGCAGGTAGGACTCCAGCGGCATCGGCCAGTAAGCCTCACCCGCAGCTGCACCGGCTGCAATCACGCGGTCGCGAATCTCCTCGTCACCGAGCAGAGCCGCAGTGCGCAGACCCAGAGCAGCCATAGCGGCACCGGTCAGGGTAGCGATGTCCAGGATGACGTCCGGGTTCGACTCGGAAGCCAGGGCGATACCATCAGCCATGACCAGGCGGCCCTCAGCGTCAGTGTTCAGCACCTCAACGGTACGGCCATCACGCATGGTGATAATGTCCTCCGGGCGCAGTGCGTGACCGCCGGGCATGTTCTCAGCCAGGCACAGGTAGCCGGTGACAGCAACCGGAACATCCAGCTCAGCAGAAGCAACCACAGCGCTCAGAACCGATGCCGCACCAGCCATATCGCACTTCATGGTCATCATCGAAGCGGCAGGCTTCAGCGAGTTACCACCGGTATCGAAGGTGATACCCTTACCAACCAGAGCAACGTGAGCCTTCGGGTTCTCCGGGGTGTACTTCACAACGGCAAGAACCGGCTTGCGGGGCGAACCCTGACCAACACCGGAAATGCCGCCGAAGCCCTCCTCTGCCAGGCGGTCGTGGTGGAACAGTTCAATCTCAATGTTCGAGTAATCCTCAGCGACCTCAGCAGCGAACTCAGCGAAAGTCTCCGGGTACAGGTGCGACGGGGGCAGGTTCACCAGGCGGCGAGCGTCCTTAGCGGTCTCGCCCAGAACCAGGCCGTGCACCAGAGCCTCTTCAGCCTCTTCCTGATCAATCGAAGAAACAATCAGAATGGACTCGATTTCTTCCTTGATCGAATCCTTGGTCTTGAAACGCAGACCCTCTTCAATGAAGTTGCCCAGCACAGCGCCGTGAGCAATAGCCTCAATTTCCTCTACCGAAGAAACGCCGAAATCGAAAGCGACCTCCTCAGCGGAACCAGCCAGCTGACGAGCCGCAGAACCGGCGGCGTAACGCAGAGCATCCAGGCGCTCCTGACCCTCAGCAGTATCAGAGCCCAGACCCGCCAGCGCCACAATGCCGGCACCGGTGTCCTCAAGGCCGGGCAGACGCAGCAGCTGATCGGGGGCACCCGAGGCGCCCAGCGCCTCCAGCAGCTCGTTAATACCCTCAACAGAGTCCTCAGACAGGGAGCTCGGCGCCAGGTACGCACCGTCCGAACCCTTCAAAACGCCCAGAACCAGAACGTCAGCTTCGAGCGCTTCAAGGTCGGTGCTGTGAATAGACAGAGACAGAGACATCGTTACTCCTTTGCGTATGTCTTCTCAAAATAGTCGGGGCACATCCTCGCGCCCGAAAAACTCAACTGTAGGCCCTCGAAGAGTGAGGATGAATACCGCCGCGCAAAGCCGCGCGGACTACTGCTTCTACTCTACACGGATATGTAGGAGGGTGTGAGGTTCAGCTCTCACCCCAAACAGCTGGCAGAACAGAAAAAATGCACAAGAAGCCGAGCTGCAGCACCTTAAGAACGTCGACGAGACACCAAACAAGTTCACCTATTGCGAGAAAAGCCCGCACACTGTTGAGACAGGGCAGTAGTGGCATAAAATGAAAGACTACGGAAAGCGTCAGATAACAGAAGACGCCCCTTCGCCCCAACACCTCGGGTACCGGCAGAAACACTAAGCCCACCCCGAACGCGGCGCGAACCAGACAGAAGTGAGGAGGCGTAATGCTCAACCCCGAAGATCTCTACTTAGCCAACACCAAAATATTGGACGACCCCAGGATGCACGGGCTAACCCTCGTCATCGCCCTCTCCAGTCCGCAAGACGCAGGCTCCACCGCAGGCCAGCTCGGACAGGTGCTGCTCAGCGAACTCAAAAATATTGAAATCGTCGAGTTCGACAGCGACCAGCTACACAACTACCGTGCCCGCCGCCCCTACATCCGCTACGAAAAAGACCACTTTGAACAGCCGCAATACCCGCAGCTGAAGCTCTACGCCGTAGAAGACAGCCTCGACAAGCCGTTCCTGCTGCTCACCGGCGCCGAACCGGACCTGCAGTGGCAGCGCTTCGAAAAGGCGGTGCTGACCATCGCCCAGCGGGTCAAGCCCTCCCTGGTCGTGCTGGTCTCCGCATTCCCCATGCCGGTGCCGCACACCCGCCCCTTCCCGATTACCGCGCACGGCTCCCGCAAGGATCTGATTCGCGGCATCTCCCCGTGGAAGCCCAGCGCGGACGTGCACGCGACCGTCACCAACCTGCTGGAAGTGCTCTTCACCGAAAACGGAATCGACACCGTCGGCTTCGGCGTGAACATTCCCCAGTACATTTCGGAGGCGGACCTGCCGCAGGGCACCCTCACCGCCCTCGAACACGTGGGCATGGCCGCGCACCTCTCGCTACCCACCGAGAACCTGCGCGAAGCCGCACGCCACGTGCACAGCCAGATTAACGATCAGGTCAAGCAGAACCCCGAAATTGGTCGCATGATCACGACCATGGAAGAGAACTACGACGAGAACTTCCGCACCTCCGACATTGCGGTTCCCCTCTCGCGCCGCGACGCGCACAACGTGCCCAGCCGCGACGAGATTGGTGCGCTCTTCGAGCGGTTCCTCGACGAACAGTAAAGCGTGCGCAGTAGGGGAAAGCACTCGGGGCGCCCTTACTCTGCATGACGGAATATGACGCGGCACCCCGCGCCGCTGTGGACAAACCCCGGTAAACAAACGAACAATACGAATAAATCTGTGGAACCAACGGACACATGAACCGAAGTATCCACAGATTTATTCGTTTAACCTGAGCACCCGCACAAACCATGCCACCGTGAAGGCATGAACGCAAATAATATCCCCAATGGCAACATCCCCAACGGCAATACCCCCAACAGCGACCACTTCCACAGCGGCTACGACACGCCCCCGCCCATCCGCAACGAATACGACGTGCTCAGCTGCGCCCTCCACCAGCACGGCTACTGGCCCGACCACTCACTCATCATCCTCACCGCAACCGATGACACCCTCGGCCCCAGCCTGCGCGTCAACCTACCCGACGAACCCTGCACCCACAGCGAACGCGCCGACTTCCTACACGAAACCTTCACCAAACTCCCCACCCACCACAACGGCGAAACCCTCACCCGCTTCTACGCCATCATCATCGACGGCGACAACACCGTACGCCAACGCCAACTGCACCCCAACACCGCGCAACTTGCCGCCATCGAAGAAATCCAACAGGACGTCGACACCCAAATCCCCATCAACGCATGGCTCCACCTGCTCCACGACCCGCGCATCGTCAGCGAACTACGCTGCGAAGACGTCATCTACGCAGGCGGCGCCAGCATCTGGGCGCTCAACCCCGAACAGCAAGCACTCACCCTCCTCGCACCCATCGAAGAAATCCGCCACAGCAGCTACTACACCTGGCTCACCCGCCACGGCGACACCATCGCCGACACCGCCCAACACAACTACGCCCACAGCCACTGGGACACCGACCCCACAGCCAACCCCGAAACCCGCCACGACTGGGAAAACGCCGTAGAACTCTGGGACCACACCCACACCACCCGCCACGACGAAGCCCGCCAGAGCGTCCGCACCATCTACCGCCAAGCCCAAATCGACCTCTGCTACTGGGACGCCGCCATCAACGCCGCCGCGCACCTGCTCACCACCCACCCGGTCGATAACGCGGGCAACCCCATCACCGGTGACGCGCCCACTATCGGCGACGCACTCCGTGAACTCATCCCCGCCGAAGTCGCAGGGCACCTACGCGCCTCCATCGCGCCCGCAACCCTCAACCCCATCACCGCCGAAATGCTCACCTACCTCGCCGGCTACGGGCTCAACCACGCCCAAAAAGCGCTCGCCTACCTGCACTACTCCGCCCAATACACCTACCACGCCTTCGGCGGCGAATACCCCAGCACCGACCGCGCGCCGCTCGAACCACCCCGCTACGGCACCCGCATCACCCGCAAAACCTACATCCCCGCCAGCTTCACCCACGCACTCAGCGCCACAGTAGGCACCGAACAGCCACACGTACGCGCCGTGCCCGAAAAATGCGTGCAATGGCAAGACTGGATCCGCCGCACCCACCGCACCATTCAGCAGAGCCGCAGCATTCAACAGAACCGCAGCAACCAGCACACCAACCTCAACGGCTGGGCACTCGAAAACCTCACCCCCGCCGACCTCGCCAGCGCCGCCGAACTCAACACCATCAGCCGCGACCTGCTCCCACGCCTCGAGGAACACTCCAAAGACCACAACGCCCACAACAAACTCGAAAGCCTCCAACAACGAATCGACGAAAGCTGCACCAACAGCGAATACCTCACCAAACACCACGCCGTCTACACCCACTACCTCAACGCCCTCAAAGGAAAACTAGACAGCCCCCACTGGGCACGCCTCAACGCACTCGAACTACTCACCAGCCTGCTCACACCCCACAGCACCGACGGAGAATACGCCGAACTACGCAACACCCAAGCCTGGGCCAACTGGTACAAGGGCTACAGCACCTACGCCCGCATGCTCCGCCAAGAAGCCCACCGCCACACATTCGGAAAGGACCTCAACATCCTCGATGTACACCTCAACGCAGGCAACCTACCCGCCTGGATCAAATACACCATCTGCGGCGAACCCGGAACACACCGCGAACCCATCAGCACCCTCAAACCCCGAAAACCTTAAAAGCCCGGCACCTAAAACCGGCACCTAAAAGCGAGGTACAAAACGAGGGAGGGGCGCGCCACCGGGCACGCCCCTCCCGCACACAGCCGCACTCACCCAAAACCAGGCCCACAAGCCACCCAAACAGCGCGTCAAGTTGAAAGCAACCAAAAATCTGCAATACTTATATATTGACCCCGTACAGTCAATGCGCTATAACGCGCCCTCAAACCGCTCCACACAACGAGCAACGGAACCCTGCAAACCACCCAACGCACGCGGAATAAAACCCGCCCCCCACAGCGTTAAACCGGACAAACGCAGCAAACACCCCGACCGAGGACGCCAGCACAGACTTGACAGGGTCTTAGGTGTTTTGCAGACAAAGCACCCCACCACAAGCCAGAAAGGGTTCTAGTGGCACCTGCAACCAGCAAGAAGACCGTGACCGGCGACGCAACCGAAGAAACCGTCGCAAAAACCACCACCAAGACCACCCGCACCAAGAAGGCAACCACCAAAGCCGCAGCGGCAACCGAAGACACCACCGGCGCAACCGCCGAAACCGGTGCTGAAACCACTGCCGAAACTACTGCCGAAACCGAGGCAGACAAGCCCAAGCGCACCCGCAAAACCACCACCACCAAAACCGCAACCAAGCGCAAGACCGGTGGCCGCCGCAAAAAGAGCGACGACGAATTCGACCTCGGACTCGACGAAGAACTCGAAACCACCGACGGCGAAGACGAAACCGACGAAGAAGACGAAGAAACCGCAGCCAAAATAGAAGAAAAGAAGGCCGCAGAAGCAGTAGCAGCCAAGGGCTCCGGCTTCGTCCTCACCGCAAACGACGACGACGACGCACCCGCACAGCGCGTCGTCACCCCCGGCGCAACCGCCGACCCCGTCAAGGACTACCTCAAGCAGATCGGCAAAGTCTCCCTGCTCAACGCACAGCAGGAAGTCGACCTCGCCATGCGCATCGAAGCAGGCCTCTACGCCGAGCACAAGCTCGCCGAAAACCCCGACATGGACAAAGAACTCAAGAAAGCCCTGCGCTGGGTCATCCACGACGGCAAGCGAGCCAAGAACCACCTGCTCGAAGCTAACCTGCGACTCGTCGTCTCCCTCGCCAAGCGCTACACCGGCCGCGGCATGCTCTTCCTCGACCTCATCCAGGAAGGCAACCTCGGCCTCATCCGCGCCGTCGAAAAGTTCGACTACTCCAAGGGCTTCAAGTTCTCCACCTACGCAACCTGGTGGATCCGCCAGGCCATCACCCGCGCAATGGCAGACCAGGCCCGCACCATCCGCATCCCCGTGCACATGGTAGAAGTCATCAACAAGCTCGCCCGCGTGCAGCGCCAGATGCTCCAGGACCTCGGCCGCGAACCCACCCCCGAAGAACTCGGCAAGGAACTCGACATGACCCCCGAAAAGGTCATCGAAGTCCAGAAGTACGGCCGCGAACCCATCTCCCTGCACACCCCCCTCGGTGAAGACGGCGACTCCGAATTCGGCGACCTCATCGAAGACTCCGAAGCAGTCGTCCCCGCAGATGCAGTGTCCTTCACCCTTCTGCAGGAACAGCTCCACTCCGTGCTCGACACCCTCTCCGAGCGTGAAGCCGGCGTGGTCGCAATGCGCTTCGGCATGACCGACGGCCAGCCCAAGACCCTCGACGAAATCGGCAAGGTCTACGGCGTGACCCGCGAACGAATCCGCCAGATCGAGTCCAAGACCATGTCTAAGCTCCGTCACCCGTCGCGTTCGCAGGTACTGCGCGACTACCTGGACTAAAAAAAGTTCATAGCTAGCGGTTCTAACGTGCTGGCGGATGCTCGTGCAGCTGGTCTGCTGTCCGGCACGCGGACGATGCTCGCGGGGCCGGACTCCGTGTGCTTGTTCTTACAGACGGCGCACCGGTTCCCGCTCGCGGGGGAGTGCCCCCTCTTCAGCGCCT
>NZ_KV817369.1:103044-120850 GCF_001814645.1 Rothia sp. HMSC076D04
CGCCTGGGGGCGCTTCGAGGACGGAGCCCCCGCTCCGCGTGACCGGCTACGCCGTAAGGTTTAGTTGCACATACAGAAAAGGCTCTCCGAAATACCGGAGAGCCTTTTCTGTACCCTTAGGCAGTTTGTTGCGACGGCTTGTGGACGATGCTCGCGGGGGAGTGCCCCCTCTTCAGCGCCCCAATAAATGAATGGGCCAGGCGCTTCGAGGACGGAGCCCCCGCTACGCATCGCCGCTATGCCGTTGAGGTTCAGCGCCGCTACAGTCCCAGCTGGCGCAGATAGCGTTCCGCCACCGCCTCCACCTGATCCAAACCACGCACACGACCCAGCGCCTCCGACCACGCATCAGCTTCACCGCCGCCCACCGGGAAACCAGCCGCCGCCCACAACGCCGCCGTCATCGCACCCACCGAATCCGAATCCGAATCCACCGACACCGCACGGCACAACCCCTCAAACAGGGCACCACGCACCGTCGCATCATCAGCATCAGCCGACAGACTCTTCATAGCATCCGCAGCACACCAGAACGCCACGCCCAGTAGCTCCGGCGCCGTCCAACCCGTACCAAAATGCTCCGCTACAGCCTGCGGCACCGGCACCACGCCGCCCTCCAACAGCTTGACGGCACGACTCAACGCCGCCGCCGTACGCGCAGCATCACCCGGAATCGAATCATCCGCGCCCACCGTGCCGCACCAGTCAAGCACACGGCGGGCAGAATCCAACAACACACCAAACGAGCCAGACTGGGACGCCAACAGGTCACGCACCAACAACGCATACGCCGCCGCCGAAGCCAACGCCTCCGGATGCCCATGCGTCAACGCCGCCGCACGCACCGCCAACAAAACCACCGTACGCTCCTGCGCCACCGGCAAAACACCCAACGCCGCCGAACGCACTAACGCGCCACTACCCAAAGCATCAGGATTCAACGACTTCGACACCAACTGCATCTCACCCGAACCCAACGCCCGCAACGTCGCCGCACCCGGACCACGACGAGCCGTCAACTCGGGCGCCCCATCAATCTCACGATCCAACGAAAACGGCGCAGACTCCGGCAGAACCTCACCAATACCGCGGAACCACCGCAAATACGCCAACCACAAACACGCCAACTCATCCGCCGCCGCGCCCTCATTATTCCACTCCAAAACCTCCGTCAAAGCATCCAGAGTGAAACACGTCAGCTGCGTATCATCACTGACCAACAGCTCACCAAACGCCGAATCCCACGGCTTAGGGACGCGCTCCGCAATCTGCTCAGCCGACAGTAGCTCAAGGGGATAACCCAGCGCATCACCCAACGCAGACGCACACAACAAGCCGCGCACCCTGCCCGTAAACTCAGCCGAAACCTCAGGTGCACGCGTGAACTCAACAGAAGAAAAACTCATAGGGCGATTATCCCACGGGCGGTTAGGATGCGCGGGCTAGGGCATAAGCTGCTTCGTGCTCAGGATGCGCGGGGGTGGGGGTATACCAGGCGGCTTCGTGCTCATGCTCGCGGGGGAGTGCCCCCTCTGCGGCGCTGGGGCGCCTTGAGGACGGAGCCCCCGCTCCGCATGAGCACCTACGCAGTGGTGGGTTCCGACCCCTGAATGACGAACTGCGAGGCGCAAAACATGACGCAGTGCCATACTGAAACCATGAAGATTCTGCACACCTCCGACTGGCACCTCGGCCGCACCTTCCACCGCAGCCCCCTCACCCGCGAACACCAGCAGTTCATCGACGAACTGCTCAACTACGTGCACGCCGAAGGTATCGACACCCTCCTCATCAGCGGTGACGTCTACGACAGCACCATCCCCACCGCCGAAAGCACCACCCTGCTCGACCAGGCACTCACCCGCCTCATGCGCGCTGGCGTGCACGTCATCCTCAGCTCCGGCAACCACGACTCCTTCCGCCGCCTCAGCTACGGCGCCGCGTTCTTCGAAGCCTCCGGCGTGCACCTGCGCACCAGCCTCGAAGACGCCACCCGCCCCGTCGAACTCACCGACGGCACCCAGCGCGTGCACGTCTACGCCATCCCCTACCTCGCGCCGCGCCTTCACGCCACCGCCCTCGGCGTTGACCCCACCCACCAGGCGGTCCTCGGCGCCGTCACCAACGCCATCCGCGCCGACGCCGCAGAACGACGCGCCCGCGGCGAAGGTGCCGACCGCATCATCGTCATGAGCCACGCAACCGTCAGCGACACCACCGGCAGCGCAGACACCACACCCCGCAGCGACTCCGAACGCGACATCAGCGTCGGCGGTATCGACTGGGTACCCGCCTCCCTCTTCGACGGCTTCGACTACGTAGCCCTCGGCCACATCCACAAGCGCTACCCCGTCACCCACACCATCCGCTACAGCGGCTCCCCGCTCGGCTTCTCATTCAGCGAAGAACACAACCGCAACGGCGCCTACCTCATCGAACTCAACCCCGGCGAAGAACCCACCATCAGCGGCCACGAATGGGCAACCCGCGTACATATGAAAACCCTGCGCGGCACCATGGAGCAGCTACTCAACAGCCCCGAACACACCGACTACGAACACGGCTACTACTGCCGCATCGAACTCACCGACGAAACCCTACCCGTCGGCGCCGTCGACCGCCTGCGCAGCCGCTACGAAACCATCTCCCACTTCAGCTACCGCAGCACCCAACCCGCCGCCGACAAACCCGCCGCCGCACAACCCACCCGCGACGCCGACCCCGTCGACACCTTCGACCAATTCCATCAATACGTACGCAACCGCCCCCTCACCAGCGAAGAACGCGACGTCATCACCACCCTCAGCGACCACATCAAAAGCCACAAGGACAACGCATGATCCTGCACAGCCTCGAATTCGAAGCCTTCATGGCATACCCCAAGCGCCAAGAAATTAACTTCGACACCCTCAACAACGCCGGCGTATTCCTGCTCAACGGCCCCACCGGTGCCGGTAAAACCACCATCCTTGACGCCATCTGCTACGCCCTCTACGGCGAAACCAGTAGCGACCGCGAATCCGCCAAACTGCACTCCACCTACGCGGCACACAGCGGCACCAAACCGCGCGTGCTACTCGACGTGACCCTCCACGGCAAGCGCCTGCGCATCGACCGCACCCCCGCCTACAACAAACCCATCACCCGCGGCGCCCGCAAAGGCCAGATGCGCGAAGAAAGCGCCAAAGCAACCCTCGCCGAACTCGCACCCGGCGCCGACCCCTCCGACGAAAAAGCCTGGACCCCCATCTCCAGCAGCGTCGCCGAAGTCAACCGCACCATCGCCGAACGCACCCACCTGACCAAAGAACAATTCCTCAAAGTCGTACTCCTGCCGCAGGGTCAGTTCGCGCAATTCCTCAAGTCCAAGCCCAAAGAACGCAAAGAACTGCTCAAAAAGATGTTCCCCGTCGAACACTACGAACAGCTCTTCGCCGCACTCACCGAAGAAGCGAAAACCGCCCAGCAGGAAGTCGCCCAGGACGAAAACACCCAGCGCGGCTACCTTGAACGTGCCCGCGTAGAAATGCTCGCCCTGCAGGCGCTACTGGATGTTGCGGATCCGGACGCTGAAGATGCTGCAGGGGAGGGCTCCGCTACCGAAGACCCTGTGGAGGCGGAGACTTCCGAACAGCTCACCGCTGAGAGCGTCACTGCCGAGAATGTCACTGCCGAAACCCTCGACGCATGGGTCGCCGGCGGAGTAGAACGCGCCCGCGAAACCTCCGCACGCGAAAAGCAGGAGCAGCAGCGCCTCACCGACGAAGCCGACCGGAACACCCGCCTGCTCGCCGAACGCGCCCAGCTGCAGGCCGACTGGCGCGAATACGAGCAGCTCTGCGAGCGCCGCACCCGCCTGACCGTACGCGCCGACGAGCACAAGGCGCAGCGTGAAGAGCTGGCGCAGGCACGTGCCGCCGCGCCCCTGCACGCACAGTACGCGCAGGTCCATGCCGAATCGCAGGCGCTCGCCGCCCGCCAGCAGGAGCAGGCGGCCTGTGCATCCGCGCTGGATGAGACTGGTCGCGCCCTGCTTGCGGCACTCCGCGATGAGGAAACCTCGGCAGAGGTCATCTTCCCCGAAGAGACCACCTTCGCCGCACTCCCGGATTTCGAGCCCGCCGAGCAGGAAACCCAGCTCGAGGCGCTCCTTGACACCCTGCGCGCCCTGCAGAAGAAGGACGCGCAGCTGACCGACGAGGAAGCCGCCGCAGCCGCCCTGCTGAAGCAGGCTAACGCCCTCGAGAAGGACAAGTCGCGTGCCGAAAAGACGCTGAACGACCTCACCGCCCAGGCCGAGCAGCTCGCCGAAGAACTCGCCGGCTACAGCACCGCCGACGAGGAACGCACCCTCGCCGCGCACCTGGTCACCGAGGCGCAGCAGAAGCACGATGCAGCCCAGCAGATGCAGCAGAAGCTCGATGTCGCCTCCGCCGCGGTTGCTGAGGCTGAGAAGCAGAGCAAGCGCACCGCCACCGCCGAGCAGAAGGCGCAGGAAAAGTGGCAGGCTTCGGCTCAGCAGGCGCTCGTAGCCACGGAGGAGTTCAAGAACCTGCAGGTGCTGCGCCTCGCCCAGGCGTCCTCGCTGCTGGCGCGCGAGCTCAAGGACGGCGAACCCTGCGCGGTCTGCGGCTCGGTCGAGCACCCCGCCCCCGCACAGATTGCCGAGGGCGAGCAGCTGGTTGAGCGTGCCGACCTGGACGTCGCCAAGGAGCGTGAAGACAAGGCTCACAAGCAGGCGCGCACCCACGAGCTGGCTAAGGATCGGGCGACCAAGGCGCACCAGGAAGCCTCCGAGGCGCTCGCCGCCGCCCGCACCCAGTATGAGACCCTGGCGGCTCAGGGCGAGTGCGATGTGGAGCAGACTGCCGCCCAGTTGCAGCAGGCGCAGACTCGCCTCGCGCAGGCTCAGTCGCGTGTGACCGCGCGTGACGGCGTGCTGGTGAAGGTTGAGCGGGTGCAGGCTGAACGGCAGAAGGCTCAGGAGGCGCTACGCACCATTGAGGGCGCGGCGGTTGAGGCTCAGACTCGTCACCGTGACGCTGCGGCGCGCTGTGAGGCGGCTGCGGCGCAGTTGGCGCCTGCTCGTGCGGCGGTGGGCTTTGCGCAGCGTGTTGAGGCTGTGGAGGGCTACCGTGCGGCGCATCAGCGTCTTGCTCGTGCGGTGTTGCTGTTGGGGCAGGCGCGTGAGCGTCATGCTCTGGCGGCTGCTGCGGCGCAGCGTCTGCTGGCTGAGTCTGCGTTTGAGAGCGCTGAGCTGGTGCAGGCGGCGGTGCGCACCCCCGAGCGTGTTGATGCCCTAGAGCAGGCTGTTGCCGCGTATGAGCTGGAGCATGCCCGCCTCCTTGAGGGCTTTGGTCGTGAGGCGATTGTTGCGGTGGCGGCTCGTGTTGCCGCTGGTGAGCAGGCGCCGGATGATCTGCAGGGCGTGCGTGAGCGGGTTGAGCAGCTGCGTGCGGCGGCGCACCGTTTGACTCTTCGTGAGGGCGAGCGGGAGAGCGTGCTGCGTTCTTTGCAGGCTCTGCGTGGCGAGTATGCGGCGTTCCGTGCGCAGACGGCGCAGCGTTATGACCGTGCGCAGATGTTGGCTAACTTGGCGGCGGCTGCCCGCGGTGACACTCTGGGCGGTTATGAGCATCAGGTTGACCTGGTCAGCTATGTGCTGGGTGCCGAGTTTGAGCGTATTCTGCAATCGGCGTCGCTGCATTTGGACCGTATGAGTGAGGGCCGCTACGGCATGGTGTTCAGTGATCACCGTGCGAAGGGTAGCCGTTCCGGTGGCGGCCTGAACCTTGAGATTACTGACACTTGGACGGGTGAGCCGCGTGAGGCGTCGTCGCTGTCCGGTGGTGAGTCGTTCTTGGCGTCGCTGTCGTTGGCGTTGGGTCTGGCTGAGGTTGTTCAGGCGAATAATGGCGGTATCGAGTTGGATACCCTCTTCATTGATGAGGGTTTTGGCACGTTGGACGCTGAAACTCTGGACATGGTGATGGGCACAATCGAATCGCTGCGTGATAGTGGCCGCACTATTGGCCTGATTTCGCATGTGGAGGAGATGAAGAACCGTATTCCCGCCCAGATTGTGGTTGAAAAGGGTCAGAACGGATCGTCGGTGAGGGTAAACTCCTAGTAGGCATAAATTCGCTTCCGGGCTGCTGTTATGGCATGTCCGGCGGCTTATTCGTGAAAGAGATGATGACCTCGACACCTCAGGACAGGGCACCGAATTCAACGTATCGTGTGGAACCTTCGGCTGATGCGCACACTAACGCATCCGCGCCGGGGGTTCCTCCGCGCACCATGAAGGTGGCACCCGCCCCCGATACTTCGGATAGGTTGAGTGCTTCGGGTACAGGCATTCCGACGGTTCCGGGCACCTCCCTGACGGATGTGGTGCGCAGCAACGAGCACGTGTTGCAGGAGCTGCCGCCTCGCCCGATTCCGGCTGCGGATGAGGTTAACACGAACACCTCGCTGCCGGACATTTTGCGTCAGCATTGGGCATTGTTCCTGCGCAACGGTAAGGAGCAGCGTCGTCATCTGTATGCGGTGCTTCGTTCTGAGGGATTTGCCCGTAACGTGTTGACGATTCTGTTCCACATTCCGGCGGCTTCCTCGGCGTTTGCGCTGTATATTCTGTTGGCGAGCCACCTGGGTAGTGTGCATGATGGCGGCTATGCAGTGGCGGCGTTTACTGGCGCGTATTCGGTGCAGATTATGCTCGGCCCGATGCTGGTGCGTGCCCTGGGTTTGCGGGCGTTGCTGGCGATTACGTCGATACTGAATATTGCCGCGGTGTTGAACATGCTGGTCATTGGTTGGCGTTTGACGGTTGACCCGAATAACGTGAGTACAACCTACCATGCGCTCTCGTGTGTGGCGATGGGTTTCACGACTCCGCCGTGGACTCCGTTTGCTCTTGAGTCGCTGTATCGCCGTAACTATCAGTACAGTGATGTTCGCTTGTCGACTGCGGTGTCGTGGGGTACTACGGCGAACATGTCGATGTACCCGCTGGCTGCTCTGTTGGTGTGGCTGGGTGATGCGTATATCACCCCGAATCATGAGTATGCGGGTTTCTGGATCACGATTATTCTGGATGCGTTGCTGTTCATTGTGGTTCTAGCCGCGCCGATGTGGCTGCCTGATATTTCTCGTATTCGTATGGCTCCGCCGCAGAATTTGGTGCGTCCGAGCCGTCAGACGGTGGTGCTGATTCTTGGTCTGGTGCTGCTGGGTGCGTGCATGGGTTCGGTTGGTTCTGGTCTGCTGGGCTTCTCGCTGATTCACGGTTCGATGAACCTGTTCATGGCTATGGTTGCGACCGGTACCGGTGCGCTCGTGGTGGTGGCTTTCCCCGTGGTTTTGGGTGGCCGTTCGGTGAACCCCTGGCATGGCTGGCTGGCGAGCGGCGTTCTGCTGATTATGGCGGCGCTGTACTTGCCGGCGAGCGATGATACGTCCACGATTTTCTATGCGTTGGCGCTGTGCGGCGCGGTGCTGGGTGTGGCGTTTGGCGGCCATGAGCTGTGGCTGAACCGTTCGCTCAAGCATATTCCTGATGCGCAGGCGAGCTTCTTTACCCGTTCGATGCTGGGCATTGGTCTTGCGCTGGGCTGTATGTGGGGCGGCTATATGGGGGATGCCCCGTATTACCGTAATGCGTTTATGGTTCCGGTGATTATTGCGACTCTGTATTTTGCGTTGGGTCATTTGTACGGCTACTTGTGGCGTGAGGAGCATGAGGAGCAGTTGGCTCCTTTGGCTGAGACGGAACGCGGCTAGTTTGGGTTGCTGCTAGTTCCTTGCCGGTAGCTTGAGCGTGATGAGCGCGCGATAAAAGGCGGATGCCCCGCCACCTTCTGCAGGTGGTGGGGCATCCGCCTTTTGTGTACCGTGCTCGGCTTTTTGCGCCTCAGCGTGAGGCTACAGGTTTAGTGACCGCGCTTAATCCATGCGGGAAGCTCGGGCGCCTCCAGACCGATGCCGGTGCTGTCACCGTGGCCGGTGAGGACCGCGGTGGACGCGGGCAGGGTCAGCAGGCGGGTCGAGATCGACTCGATGATGGTGTCGAAGTCGCTGTAGGAGCGTCCGGTTGCGCCGGGGCCGCCGTTGAAGAGGGTGTCGCCGGAGAAGACGACGCCTTCGCTGTTTTCCCAGCTGAGGGTGGGTGCGTAGAAGCACACGGAGCCGGGGGAATGGCCGGGGGTGGCGAGGACCTTCAGTTCGGTGTCGCCGATGCGCAGTACATCGCCGTCAGCGAGTTCGTGGTCGAAGTCCCAGGAAGGGTACACCATTTCCCAGAGCACACGGTCTGCGGGGTTCAGGTAGACGGGTGCGCCGAAGCGTTCTGCCGCCTCCTTGGCGCTGCGGATGTGGTCGTCGTGGGCGTGGGTCAGCAGAATCTTCTCCACGGTGCGGCCTGCGACGGTGCGGGAGATCTTGTCGACGTCGTGGGCGGGGTCAATGATGATCACGGAGGAGTCATTGCCGATGATCCAGACGTTGTTGTCGACGTCCCAGCAGCCGCCGTCCAGCGAGAAGGTGCCGGAGGTGACGACTCGTTCAATACGTTCGCTCACGCTACGCTCCTAGAGTTCCACGACCGAGCGCAGCACGCGGCCGGTCTTCATGGTTTCGAATGCTTCGTTGACGTCTTCGAGGCGGATGCGCTCGGAGACGAAGCCGTCCAGGTCGAGGCGGCCGAGCAGGTACTGGTCCACGAATTCGGGGAAGTCGCGGGAGGGCAGGGTGTCGCCGTACCATGCGCTCTTGATGGAGCCGCCGCGGCCGAACACCTCATCCAGCGGGATGTCCCAAGTGGTGCCGGGTGCGGGCACGCCGACGAGGACGACGCGGCCAGCCAGGTCGCGTGCTTCGAATGCCTGCTTGAAGGTGGGGGCGATGCCGACAGCGTCGATGACGAGGTCTGCACCGAAGCCGCCGGTGAGTTCCTTGATGGCCTCGACGGGGTCGACCTTGGAGGAGTTCACGGTGTGGGTTGCGCCGTGTTCGCGTGCGCGTGCCAGCTTATCCTCGTCGATGTCGACGGCGATGATGGTGGTTGCGCCACCGAGCTGTGCGCCTGCGATTGCTGCGGTGCCGACGCCGCCACAGCCGATGACTGCCACGGACTCGCCGCGCTTGAGCTCACCGGTGTTCAGCACAGCGCCCAGACCTGCGGTGACGCCGCAGCCGAGCAGACCGATGGCTGCGTACTGTTCGGGGCTGATGTCAGCGGTGATCTTGGTGCACTGGCCAGCTGCGACGAGGGTCTTCTCAGCGAAGGAGCCGATACCCAGTGCGGGGGTGAGTTCGGTACCGTCCTCGAGGGTCATCTTCTGGGTTGCGTTGTGGGTTGCGAAGCAGTACTGCGGCTGGCCCTTGCGGCATGCGCGGCATTCGCCGCAGACGGCACGCCAGTTGAGGATGACCAGGTCGCCGGGGGCGATGTCGGTGACGTCATCGCCGACAGCCTCAACGATACCTGCGGACTCGTGGCCGAGCAGGTAGGGGAAGTCCTGGCCGACGCCGCCGGTGACGTAGTGGTGATCGGTCTGGCAGACACCGCAGGTGAGGACCTTGACGAGTGCTTCGCCCTTGCCGGGGTCGGGTACGTTGATGGTGGTGACGGTGACGGGCGCGTCCTGGGCGAGGGCTACGACAGCCTTAACCTTGTGCATGGTGCTCCTTTGCTGAGGCGCGGCTGAGGTTCAACCGCAGATAAAGGTTTTTTGATACGTTCCCATTCTAAGAGCTAAGGCATACCTGATGCACCCCGGGGGTGAGCGTGAAGCCCCCAGGTGAATGTGACGTTTTATGACGTTGTCTCTTACTCCTCCCGGAACCCGCCTAGCCCCGGCTACTTACTCTGCCGCCTCCACCTCTGCCGCAAAGGTGAGCGCACCGCGTCGGAATGCGCCCGAGGTCAGTGCGTTCACGTGGTCGCGGCCGGGCAGGGAGATGAAGCGGTTGAGCGGGTTGTCGCCGCGCACCATGTCGTAGAGTTCGGCACCGTCGGCGGCGATGGTGTCCGCGTCACCGAGCACGACCGCAATGGGCGCGTGCGGATGCGCGCCCGGGTGACCCGCAGGCAGGTCGGGGGATCCGGCACGCAGGGCGGGCACGTTGAAGAACGGGCCGAAGGGAATCCTCACGAACTTCAGCAGCGCGTCGGGTTGAATGGGGGAGTTGTCAATGATCGAGGTGAAGGAGGCAATCGCCTCGTCGGTGGAGTCTGCCGCCGGGGTTTCACCATCCGCCGTGACGCTGGTTCCCTCGTGCGCTTCGAGCATGGCGCGCAGGGTAATGAGGTGGTCGTGCAGGGGCAGGCCGCCCAGGGTGAGGGATGCGACCGCCTCCGGGTGGGTGAGGGCGAGTTCCCAGCCGACGCGCGCGCCGAAGGAGAAGCCGATAACGTGCGCGCGGGGCTCCAGTTCAACGCCGAGGTCGTTCTCGGTGGCGACGGTGCGCAGCAGTTGGGCGAGCAGGTTGGTGAACAGGTGCATGGGGGTCAGTGGCTGGCCCTCCGCATCGACAGGGGGCACCGAATCGAACGGAATCGTGCCGCTACGCACGCCCGTGTTGTTGGGGAGCTTGCAGTCGATGGCGTGCATGGACTCGGGGTCTTTGAGGTATTCGTCTGAGTGGTAGGGCAGGGTAACAATCAGCACGGGGTATCCCGCGCGCAGGTACTGGCGAATCCAGCTGGTGCCGCCGTAGAGCTGCTCGCCGCGGGTGGCAAAGCCGTGAATCATGAGGGCAGGGACGCGGCTTTTGAGCTGCTGCGGCTGGTAGAGGGTGTACTCGAGGTCGGGCAGGGTAGTGCCTGGTACAACAGCATTGGGTACGGCAAAGGGCGCGGGAGAGAATTCTGCACTGGTCATAGTTCTATCTTAGTGACCAGCGCAGGGTTTCTGTCCTGCGCCCTTTGAAAGGTTGAGGCGGTACGCGCTCAGCTGAGCTACCGCTTAGTTCTTCTTGGCCGCACCGGTTGAGTTATCGGTGCCCAGGTCGAAGAGCGCCTCCTGCTGAGGTTCAGCCTTTGCGCTCGCTTCTGCCTTCGCCGCGGTTGCCTCAGAAGCCTGAGCCTCGGCGGTATCAGCCTTCGCCTGCTTCTTCTGCAACTGTTCCTTGCCGTTGTCGAGTCGTTCCTTGCCGTCGGCAATGAACGTGCGAATCATGGTGGTGTTAGTGTCCACCGCCTTCTGCACGCGATCCGCAATGGAGGGGCCCTTCGGCTTGGGGAGCATGCCCTGGCCTGCCGCCTGCTGCTGCAATTCGCGTCCGGCGGACATGAGGCGTTCCTGGCGTGCCTTCAGTGCACGCGATGCGGAGGTGCTGCGCGGCTGCACCTTCAGGTGGCCGTGGTCGTCATCGCCAGCGATAATCTGGCGCATGAGCATGATTTCGGCGTCCAGATGCGCGCCGAAGAGAAGCATATTGTTCATGATCCAGATGAACAGCAGCATCACAATCACACCACCGATCAGGCCGTAGGTGGCGTTGTACTTGCTGAAGTTGTTGGCGTAGAGGGTGAAGCCGAAACCGCCCAGGCCCATGCCGAAGAGGGCGAGCGCCGCACCGGGGGAGAGTTTCCACTGTTTGAAGCGGCGCACGTTCGGGGTGGCGGCGTAGAGTAGAGTGATCAGGGCGATTGCCATGAACAGAATCAGCACCCAGCGGCCGTTCAGCCAGATGAGCTTGATGAGCTCCATGTCGACGGTCGCGGGCACGTACTGACCGACCATGTCCAGGACGGTTACACCCAGCAGCATCATGAGCATCATGAGTACCACGAGGATGATAATCACGGCGGTGACGAAGACGTTCAGCGGCTTGAGAATCCAGCCGGGGCGGCCTTCACGCACGTTGTAGACCGTGTTGAGAGCTCGGCCGAAGGATCCGGTGTACCCGGAGGCGGACCAGAGCGCACTGAGGATACCGGTCAACAGCACCAGGCCTGCGCCATGGTCGCCGGTAATCTGCTTGATGGGGTCTTCCATAATGGCGTACATCTGGGCGGGCGCGTTGTCCTTGAGGAAGGCGAGGATGACGGCGGCGCTTTCCTCACCGTGACCGAATACGCCTAGCAGGGAGACGATCGCCAGCAGGGCGGGGAAGATGGACAGCACGGTGAAGTAGGTGAGTGCTGCCGCCATGTCGGTGCCGCCGTTTGCGCCGAATTTGTAGATGGCACGGCGCAGAATGTAGAGGATGCTGCCCTTGGGGAAGTCGCGCAGCTTGACGCTGACGTACTTGGGGTCAGCGGGCTTCTTCTTACGGGAGAAGAGACCGCGTCGAGCTCCGGCGGGTACCTGGGTTGAGGAGGTGTCCGTGGAAGAGCCGGTGTGTGCAGCCAATGGGGCTCCTTGAATGAGTGGGGTGTACACAGTGGTGCGCCTATGAGCTTCAGCGTGTGGGCGCACAGAAGGGGCGAGGAGAACAATGAGCTGTCCTTCCCGCCCCTGCGGTGACATTATAGGGTTTTCTAACCCTCCCGCATTTTTCTGCGAGTGCAGATAGCTGACCTGTCGGTCAGTTAGAGAGGGTAACCGCCCCGAAAAGCCTCAAAAAAGGCTTGTCAGCTAGGGTATAAAGCTACCTGCTGAGCCTAACTGAAAACTAGTTGTGAATACCCAGAACCTTAGCGGTGTGAGCCATCAGCTCATCAGCCAGGTCGTGGTTATCGTTGAGCTTCACGCCGTAACCGGGGATGAGCTCCTTCAGGCGAGGCTCCCAACCGGCAATCTTGGAGGGGAAGCACTTAGCCAGCAGGTTCAGCATAATCGGAGCCGCGGTGGAAGCACCGGGGGATGCACCCAGCAGAGCCGCGATGGAGCCGTCCGCTGCGGAGACAACCTCGGTACCGAACTGCAGGATACCGCCCTTCTTTGCGTCCTTCTTCATAATCTGGACGCGCTGGCCAGCCTCGATGAGCTCCCACTCGCCGCCAACAGCCTCGGGGTAGTACTGGTACAGCGACTCCAGGCGTGCGTTCTTGTCCTTGACCAGCTCGGAGAGCAGGTACTTGACCAGGGACAGGTTGTCGATGCCTGCGCGGGTCATCGGGTAGATGTTGTGCGGGCGCAGGGACAGCGGCAGATCCAACAGGGAGCCCTGCTTCAGGAAGTTGGTCTTGAAACCTGCGTAGGGGCCGAACATGAGGGCGCGCTTGCCGTCCACGTAGCGGGTGTCCAGGTGGGGGACAGACATGGGAGGAGCGCCCACCGAAGCCTGACCGTACACCTTAGCGTTGTGCTGGTTTGCGGTGGCCTCGTGGGTGTTGCGCAGGAACAGGCCGGAAACGGGGAAGCCGCCGTAGCCCTTACCCTCTTCAATGCCGGACTTCTGCAGCAGGTGCAGGGCGCCACCACCGGCACCGAGGAAGACGAACTTCGCGTTGATGGTCAGCGGCTCTTCCTTGTTGATGCGGTTGATAGCGTCAACGGTCCAGGAGCCGTTGGACTCGCGGTTCAGGTTGGTGACCTGGTAGCCGTAGCGAACCTCAACACCCTTGGTCTGCAGGTGGTCAATCATCTGCTGGGTGAGGGCGCCGAAGTCAACGTCGGTACCTTCGGGGGACCAGGTTGCGGCGATCGGCTCGTTGCCCTTGCGGCCGTTGACGGTCAGCGGTGCCCACTCGCCAATCTTCTCGCGCTCGGTGGAGAATTCCATGCGCTCGAAGAGCTTCTCCTTGCGGAAGGAGTCGTAGCGTGCTGCCAGGTACTTGGAGTGGTCCTCACCGAAGACCAGGGACATGTGGGGGACCGGGTTAATGAAGTCTGCGTTGCCCAGAATCTTCTCTTCAACCAGGGATGCCCAGAACTGGCGGGAAATCTGGAACTGCTCGTTAATGTTCAGCGCCTTAGCTGCCGAGACGGTGCCGTCGGGGCCAGCGGGTGCGTAGTTGAGTTCGCACAGTGCCGAGTGGCCGGTACCTGCGTTATTCCAGGGGTTGGAGGATTCCTGAGCGGCCTTGTCGAGGCGTTCGAGCAGGACGATGTTCCAGGTCGGTTCGAGTTCCTTGAGGAACACGCCGAGGGTGGCGCTCATGATGCCGCCGCCGACCAGGACGACGTCGGTTCGTTCAGTACGTGCTACCACTGAATTCTCCCTTAGGGGTGCGGGTGCCCGGCCTGGGCACAGTGAATGTGGGGTACATCATCTAGCCTACCCCTTTTAGTGGGGTTGGCATAGTCAGAATCCACAAAACGAGAGAGAGTGTTGCAGTTCATATCAATAAATCTCTTAGGGTCGAAAAGACCCGTAATCGCATGCATTTGCTACACCCGCCGGCAACAACCCGAAAGCAGCTCCAGAAATACCCGCCCACCCGCTCACCGAAAGCCCCACGAAAGCCCCAAACACGGCGAAAGGGGCGCACCCCAATCGGGATGCACCCCTTTCCGCAAAAGCTAAAAACGCAGGCTACGACTTGCGCAGCTTACCAAACAGCTCAATCGCATTCTGCTCCGTCTGATAGCCCTGAACCTCACGGCTCACAGCCACCTTAGACGTCACATTCAGCAACGGAACCGCCGGCATGAACTGACCCAGCTGAGACACAACCTTCGCATACAGCTCACGCTGCGAATCCACCGAATCGGCAGAATCCGCGGTACGAATCGCCTCCAAAATCTCCGTAAAACGAGGCGACGGCGCAACCGCCACAGCAGTAGGCTGCGGCGAAGGCGACGCCGACGGGCTCGGCGAAGCAGAAGCCGAAGCCTCCTCCTCAGGCGTCAACGGGTCCGGCGAATAACTCGGCTGCGGGCTCGGAGTCGCAGAAATCCGCACATTCGAATTCGCACCACCCGACGACGGCACATCAGAACTCTTCTTCGTCAAACCAGTCGTCATATCCGACGGCGCATTCGCAATCAACGAACGCACCTGATGCTCAGCAATCAGCGGCGCCAACACCGGGCCAAAGAATGCGTACGGGTCACGGTACATGCCGTAGAAACCGGCCAGCGTAATACCGCGTTCAGAAGAAACCTCGCGGCTCTTCGGCAGATACTCAGCCCACGGCAGAGGCACCGGCTTAATATTCAAACCCACCTCAATCAGCGAAGCCACCATCTCCGAATACACCTTCTGAGGAGTATCCATCCACGGCAGAGAAACGTCAGCAGGGTAGTAGCACTCAATCACCTGATTGTCGTACCCAGCAGTCGCCAACAGCGAGCGCGCCATATCCTGATTGCGGTCCGTGTAATCCTTCGCGTCATCAGCCTTAATGCGGAACGACGGCGAAATCAGCGTCTGCGCATCCGAGGTGCCCTGCGGATAATACTGACGTAGTGCACCGCGATCCACAGCATGCGAAATAGCGCGACGTACCGAAATATTCTTCAACACCGGATGCGCCGTATTCAGGCTCAAATACACCAGCGAGAACGGGTCACGGCCCGGCGTCTGATAACCATCACGCGCCAACTGACCCAGATCAGACGAATTCACCTGATCACACGCATCAATATGACCCTGCATCAGCGCAAAATAACGCTTATCCGACGAAGTGAGGGTCGAAATCTGAATCTCATCCAGCTCAGGTGCCTGACCATCAAAATGGGTATTCTTCAGCAAGCGAACCGTGCCGGCCTCGAACGACTCCACACGGAACGCGCCCGTACCCACCGGGTTACCCGTCAGCTTCTGATCCGCACCAAAAAGCGAAGGATCAATAATGCCAAACGCCTGCTGCGTCAAAATACGCGGAAACGCCAACGAAGGACGCGACAGCGTCACCACCACAGAGTTACCCTTTGCCACCACCGACGAAACCAACGGCAAGAACGACTGCACCACAGAGGACTGAGCGGAATCCGACTTCTGCGCACCCTTCTTATCGCCCGGATGCGCAGCATCAGAAGCGCTCGCAGAAGCCGATGCAGAAGCAGACGCGCTCGGGGTCGCAGCCTCAGAAGCAGTAGCAGACGGGGAGGCGCTCGCAGCCTCAGAAGCAGTAGCAGACGGGGAGGCGCTCGCAGAAGCACTCGCAGAAGCAGACGGGGAAGCACTTGCTGACGGAGTCGTCGCACCCGACGGAGACGCCTGAACAGGCGCAGGCTCCACCGCCGAAGGATCAATAGAACCCGGCTTCGGCACACCAAAACCCCACGCAAACAAAGGCTGAGCAGGCACCGCATGAGCTGCAGTACCCTCACCCGTAGCCAACGCCTGCCACCTCTGGAAATTCTGCACCACAGCATCCGCAGTCAACGCAGAACCGTTACTAAAATGCGCCTCACGCAACACAAACGTATGCACCAAACGGTCATCAGAAACCGTCCACGCACTACACAAAGAATCCTGAACCTCAGGATCACCCGTGTAATGATTCGCCACCAACAACGTCTGCAAAACCTGCGCCGTCACCTGATACGTACTCGCCACAGGAAACAACGCCGGATCCAAACCCAACGGCGCCGCACCCTGCGCAAAACGGAACACACGACGCGCATCAGCAGACGACGCACTCGCCGAAGACCCAGCAGACGAACCAGCAGAAGACTGACCAGAACACGCAGAAAGCGCCAAACCAGCACTAAAAAGTGCGCCAAAACGCAAAACGGCGCGTCGACTCAAGCCACTCGAGCCGACAGTGGCTCGAAGCAGCGCATCAGAATTGCCAACAGCTGACGATGCATAAGGCTGATGCTGCACGGGAGGGTCCTCTCTTCCGTCGCGGATGCTTATCTCTCAGGATAACGGTTCAACACCCAACCGGGCGAGACACACCCACCCCGGTAAGGCACATACAAGAAACCCCGCCGCCACGAAAACCGTGACGGCGGGCCCAATGTAAATGTGTGTGCGCGAGGGGGGACTTGAACCCCCACGCCATAAGGCACAGGAACCTAAATCCTGCGTGTCTGCCAATTTCACCACTCGCGCGCAGTGTCACCCCACATCCGAAGATGCATGCGTCTGAGGCAACAAGAAATTAGTGTACACCAGGAACCAAGGTTCTCCAAGCCTTAAAAGAAGCGCCCATAGGGCAAAAAGCCCGCAAACACGCCGAACAACAGCCCCCACACGGAGGTGCTACACAGCGCCGCCGCCCCTCGCGCTACCCGAGCACAGAAAACACGACCCTACTTCGGGTCAATACCCAAATCACGACGCAGCTTCGCCACATGACCCGTCGCACGCACATTGTACTGAGCCACAGAAATAACACCCTGCTCATCAATCACAAACGTCGAACGAATCAGGCCCTCATACACCTTGCCGTAATTCTTCTTCTCACCCCACGCACCATACGCCTCAGCCACCGCATGATCAGCATCAGACAGCAGCGGGAACGTCAACGACTCCTTCTCTACAAAACGCGCAATAGCCGCCGGCGAGTCCGGAGAAACACCCAACACCACGTAACCCAACGACTTCAACGACGCCAAATTATCGCGGAAATCGCACGCCTCCTTAGTACAACCCGGAGTCGACGCCTTCGGATAAAAATACAAAATCACCTTACTGCCCGCATAATCACTCAAACTATGAGTAACACCAGCCGAATCAACCAGCGAAAAAGCAGGCGCCGGAACACCCGGCTCAAGACGAACACTCATCAATAACTCCTCAAAACAACAATAGGTATCAAGAAAAGGGGAGGGACGCGGGCGCGCCCCGTGCAATACACACAGTCTAGTGTCCCACACACCCCACCCAAATAATGTGTCCAGGCTCACCCTGAATCAACTTGCGCACACCATGAAAACTCGCGTATAGTATTTTTCTGTTGCAAGGGAAACCTTGAAAAACAAATAAGCGCCTCTAGCTCAATTGGCAGAGCAAT
>NZ_KV817369.1:120950-126737 GCF_001814645.1 Rothia sp. HMSC076D04
TTCTTCGGAATCGGCGGGATTTTTGCGTTCCCCTGTGAGTACAGTTTTGAGGGGGTATAGATATTTCCCCTTGCTCCTGATGTGAGTGCTTGGAAGACGGTATTCGCCCTCGTTCCTACAGGGGACCCGTCCTCGCTTCGCTTCGGACACCCTGATGTCACTACGGGCGATACCGTCTTTCCTCGCTTGGTTACCTGATGCTGCGGCAGGGGATATATGCGCCTCTGCGCGTATTGGTATTCGGGGTGCGCTGCGGTCCTGCCGGGGTTGCGGTAGATACGCGGGGGTTTCGTGTGCGCCCCGTGCCTAGTGAACTGTGGCGGGGGAGGCTGTCGCCTTTAAGCCTGCTACCTGGTGGTTGGTGTTTTGCGTGTGGGGCGGGGGAGGGCTGTCGCCCTTTTAGCCTGCTGCTTGATGGTTAGCCTGGTGCGCGCCGAGGCGTCGGTGCCGTCCGTAGCGACATCAGGGTGCCCGAAGCGAAGCGAGGGCGGGTGCCCCTGTAGGAGCGAGGACGTGTACCGCCCCTCAAGCAGGCAATATAGCTGGGTGTAGGTACAGGAAAGCCCGCCGCAACCCAAAAGTCGCAGCGGGCAATCATTTCGAAAAGTCTCTATTACAGGACCGGCCAAATCCGCGTCACAAACTCACGGAAATCCTCCACATCCTTACCCTGCTCCAACAGGCCAGTACCAAGGTGAGTCGCAACCTCAGCATTATCCTCAAACGACAAATAAAACGAGCTGCCATTCACCGACTCAAGCGTCACCGCATCATCACCCACACGATACGCATGCAGAGCATTCGTATTATCAATCGTCGTCGCCGTACCCGCAGGCGTCAATGCCGGCAAATTCACCGGAGCAATAATCACCTCATCAGGCGCATCCTGATAACCCACAATGAAATGCTGCTGATCAGGAGACTGATGCAACGCCAAATCAGGATTACGGTAAACCGCACGGCCCGTCGCATACACCAAATTGTATGCACCGTAATTAATAATCTGCTCGTCAAAAACCGGGTGCAGAACCCGAATGAGTTCCTCACCCGTCAAAAACTCGCTACTCTCAACAGAGTTACGGGGGTCGATAACCTCTGCGTACTTACTTGCTTCGGTCAGCTCATCAGCGACCGTGATAATCGGTTCGGTCATAGCATCAGTCTACCGGGGCAACCAACGAAGGTCACGAGTATTCGCACATATTACGCGCCATGACGTCCAAAAATGCGAGTTTTTCTCACCTGTTCAAATGAACACGTGGGAATGTGTAAACAAGTGCAATGTGTCCACATCATGAAAGAAAGTATCCGACCTGCGCCTTTATGAACAAAAACGGGTGTGTTGCCCGATAGAGATTTGACTCACCCCCTCTTGGGGCGCACCATAGAAGGGTGAAGACAGCAATGTTCCAGCGAATTCTAAACCTTGTCGACGTCGCCTAGGGCGAGTGGCAGGGTCTATTCACTGCGACTGAGCGCCCCTACCGCTACCACCAACAGCGAGGGGCATTTTTTATAGCTTGGTACCCCCGGGCATAGGATGCGTGAGGATCACACAAACCCCACGCAGAACATTGAGTACAACGAAGAACCATTAAGACACGAGGCATTTCCATGACCATGGGATTTTCCACTTCTGATGACGCGGCAAACGCTCCCGCAGAACGCATGACCGGTTCTCAGGCAATCGTCCGCACCCTCGAAGACCTGGGTGTGACTGACGTATTCGGCCTGCCTGGTGGAGCCATTCTGCCGACCTATGACCCCCTGTACGATTCCAAGAAGGTCCGCCACATCCTGGTCCGCCACGAGCAGGGTGCAGGCCACGCCGCTCAGGGCTACGCAGTGTCCAGCGGCAAGACCGGCGTGTGCATTGCAACCTCCGGCCCCGGCGCAACCAACCTGCTGACCGCAATCGCAGACGCAAACATGGACTCCATCCCCCTGGTTGCAATCACCGGCCAGGTGTCCACCAAGCTGCTGGGCTCTGACGCATTCCAGGAAGCTGACATCGTCGGCATGGCAATGCCCATCTCCAAGCACTCCTTCATGATCACCGACCCGCAGGACATCCCCCGCGCGCTCGCAGCAGCATTCCACATCGCATCCACCGGCCGCCCCGGCCCCGTGCTCGTGGACGTCACCAAGGACGCACAGGTCGGCATGATGGAATACCGCGGCATTCCTGAGGACCTGGAGCTGCGCGGCTACACCCCCGTCACCCGCGGTCACTCCAAGCAGATCCACGAAGCAGCTAAGTTCATCACCGAATCCAAGCGCCCCGTCTTCTACGTCGGCGGTGGCCTGGTCCGCGCAGGTGCTTCCGAAGAGTTCCACAAGCTGGCTAAGCTCATCGGCGCACCCGTCGTCACCACCCTCAACGCAATCGGCGCGTTCCCCGACTCTGACCCCCAGAACCTCGGCATGCCCGGCATGCACGGCACCGTCCCCGCCGTCGCCGCAATGCAGAAGTCTGACCTGCTGATTACCCTCGGCGCACGCTTTGACGACCGCGTCACCGGTAAGCTCGACTCCTTCGCACCCGAGGCTAAGGTCATCCACATTGACGTTGACCCGGCAGAAATCTCGAAGATCCGCTTCGCAGACGTGCCGATCGTCGGCGACCTCAAGTACGTCCTGCCCGAGCTGACCGACCTGCTCTCCACCGAGTTCGCAGACCAGTTGCCGAACCTCACCGAGTGGTGGAACGAGCTGAACGTCATCCGCAAGGATTACCCGCTCGGCTACGAGAAGCCCACCGACGGCCTCGGCTCGCCCGAGTACGTTCTCGAGCGCATCAGCGCCCTCACCGGCCCCGACGCATACTATGTCACCGGCGTTGGCCAGCACCAGATGTGGGGTGCACACTACATCCAGCAGGAAAGCCCCCGCCACTTCATCAGCTCCGCAGGCCTCGGCACCATGGGCTACGGCGTACCCGCCGGCATGGGTGCAAAGGTCGCACACCCCGACTCCACCGTCTGGGTCATCGACGGTGACGGCTGCTTCCAGATGACCAACCAGGAACTGGTCACCTGCGCACAGAACAACATCCCCATCAAGGTTGCCATCATCAACAACTCCTCCCTCGGCATGGTGCGCCAGTGGCAGACTCTGTTCTACAACGAGCGCTACTCCAACACCGACCTGAAGGACGGCCACGGCACCGTACGCATCCCCGACTTCGTCAAGCTCGGCGAAGCATACGGCTGCGCAACCTTCCGCTGCGAACGCGACGAAGACGTGGACGCAACCATCAAGGCTGCCCTCGAAATCAACGACCGCCCCGTGGTCATTGACTTCACCGTCAGCCCCCACGCCCTGGTCTGGCCCATGGTCCCGGCAGGCGTATCTAATGACAAGATTTGGATTGCGAAGAACACTTCGCCTGAGTTCGATCGTGAGGGAGAGAACTAATGTCTCAGCACACTCTGTCCGTTCTGGTAGAAGATAAGCCGGGCGTTCTCACCCGCGTCTCCGGTCTGTTCTCCCGCCGACTGTTCAACATCCTCTCCCTGGCTGTGGGCCCCACCGAAAACCCCGGTGTTTCCCGCATCACCGTCGTGACCGAGGGTGACGCCCACACCATCGAGCAGATCACCAAGCAGCTGAACAAGCTTGTTCACGTGCTGAAGGTCGTCGAGCTTCCCGCCGACTCCTCCACCCAGCGCGACCACATCCTGATCAAGGTCAAGGCAGACCCCGTAGTCCGCCTGCAGATTGTTCAGGCAGCCGACCTGTTCCGCGCATCCGTGATCGACGTTTCCCCCGAGTCCCTTGTCATCGAGGCAACCGGCTCCCAGGAGAAGCTCAACGCACTGCTGGATGTTCTGGAGCCTTACGGTGTTCGTGAAATTGTTCGCGCAGGCACCATCGGCCTGGCACGTGGCCCGCGCGCTATGAGCGAGCGCATCTAGCACAAAATACCTGACGCTACATTCCCGTAGCAGTTCTCCCGCCCGCACAACCGAAACACACGTATTCGCAGTGCGGGCGGGGGAGCGCCAGATATGGTAAACCCCGGTACAGTAAACCCCTGTACCCCCGACCATGCAGGGCACAAATACTTCCAGCCAAAATCTGAGAAGTACTCTCGTAAACCTGCACCCCAAAAGCTATCAAGTAGAATAGTCAATGTTGAGCCCAGCCTGGGCCGCATACCAAACTTACTGAGGAGAAGAAATGGCAGCAACCATTTTCTACAACGACGACGCAGACCTCTCCCTGATCCAGGGTCGCACCGTAGCAGTTATCGGCTACGGCTCCCAGGGCCACGCACACGCACTGAACCTGCGTGACTCCGGCGTGAAGGTCATCGTCGGTCTGTCCGAGGGCTCCAAGTCCCGCGCCAAGGCTGAGGCAGAAGGCCTGCGCGTCGCAACCGTTGCAGAAGCAGCAGCAGAAGCAGACGTCATCATGATCCTGACCCCGGACCAGGTCCAGGCAAAGGTCTACGCAGAGAGCATCGAGCCGAACCTCAAGCCCGGCAACGCACTGTTCTTCGCACACGGCTTCAACATCCGCTTCGGCTACATCACCGCACCCGAGGGTGTCGACGTGGCAATGGTCGCCCCCAAGGGCCCCGGCCACACCGTCCGCCGCGAATACGAAGCAGGCCGCGGCGTTCCCGCCCTGGTTGCAGTCGAGAAGGACGCATCCGGCGAAGCACTCGCACTGGCACTGTCCTACGCAAAGGCACTGGGTGCAACCCGCGCAGGCGTCATTAAGACCACCTTCACCGAAGAGACCGAATCCGACCTGTTCGGTGAGCAGGCAGTCCTCTGCGGCTCCACCTCCCAGCTCGTCCAGTACGGCTTCGAGGTTCTGACCGAAGCTGGCTACCAGCCCGAGATTGCTTACTTCGAGGTCCTGCACGAGCTCAAGCTCATCGTTGACCTGATGATCGAGGGCGGCATCGCTAAGCAGCGTTGGTCCATCTCCGACACCGCAGAGTACGGCGACTACGTCTCCGGCCCCCGCGTGATCTCCCCCGAGGTCAAGGAAAACATGAAGGCTGTCCTGGCAGACATCCAGAACGGCAACTTCGCAAAGCGCTTCATGGAAGACCAGGCCGCAGGCGCACCCGAGTTCAAGGAACTGCGCGCAAAGGGCGAGGCACACCCCATCGAGGCAACCGGCCGCAAGCTGCGCGAGCTGTTCTCCTGGAACACCGCTGACGACGACTACACCGAGGGTTCGGTGGCTCGCTAAGCGGTAGCTCAGCAATAGCTTTCTAAGAATCCGGCGTTCCACCTCTCACCCCACACGGGGGAGGGGGTGGGCGCCGGATTCTTGCTGTTTCAAGCTGAACAGCAGCACTCAACAGGTATGTGATGCAGTTCATACTCAATCGAGTTGCGGGCACCCAAAGAATGCCGTATAGTATTTACTTGTTGCGAGGGAAACCCGCAAAAACAAAATAAGCGCCTCTAGCTCAATTGGCAGAGCAATTGACTCTTAATCAATGGGTTCTGGGTTCGAGTCCCAGGGGGCGCACTTCAAAGAAAATCCCGCTGATTCTTCGGAATCGGCGGGGTTTTTGCGTTCCCCTTGAAATACAGTTTTGAGGGCTGGGGTGTAGATATTTCCTCTTGCTCTGGTGTTCGATGCTTGGAAGACGGTATTCGCCCTCGTTCCTACAGGGGTGGGGTGGGTGGGTACCTCGCGTCTCCCAAGACTACGGTGTGCGCTACATGTTTCCTCCGCGCCTACGCAGGGGCACCCGTCACCGGACGCTCCGTTCCTCCTTGCTTCGCTGCGGAGAGCGTCCGTGTGACACCCTGAGGG
>NZ_KV817369.1:126837-137259 GCF_001814645.1 Rothia sp. HMSC076D04
GGGCGGGTGCCCCTGTAGGAGCGAGGAGGGTGCCGAACCTCGAGCTAATCCCGCCGGGTGGTTCGTGGTTTGGGCGTGCGCCCCGTGCCTAGCGAACTGGTGCGGGGGAGGGCTGTCGCCTTTTAGTGTGTTGCTTGGTGATTTGGCGTTTTGCATGTGGCGCGGAGGAAACATGCGGCGTGGCAGCCTCCACCCACAAGCAATAAGCCACCGCGTATCAGAGTGTAACCCCGGTGAGAGCCTAGCCTAAGACTGCGGTAAACTGAAAGTTATGACTGCAACTCCGTTCTACATCACCACCGCCATCTCCTACCCCAATGGCAACCCGCACATCGGCCACGCCTACGAAACCATCGCAGCCGACGTGCTAGCCCGCTTCAAGCGCCTCGACGGCTTCGACGTGCGCTTCATGACCGGCACCGACGAGCACGGCCAGAAGATGCAGACCACCGCCGAGAAGCTCGGTAAGACCGCTAAGGAACTCGCCGACGAGAACTCCGCACGCTTCAAAGCAATGAACGACGCGCTGAACATCAGCTACGACCGCTTCATCCGCACCACCGACCCCGACCACTATGTCGCATCCCAGGCCATCTGGAAGCGCATGGAAGAAAACGGCGACATCTACCTCGACAAGTACGCCGGCTGGTACTCCGTACGCGACGAAGCCTACTACGCAGAAGACGAAACTGAAGTCCGCGACGGCCAGCGCTACGCCATCACCACCGGCACCGAAGTCGAATGGACCGAAGAAGAATCCTACTTCTTCCGCCTCTCCAAGTACGGCGACAAGCTCCTCGAACTCTACGCCAACGAAGGCTACGTCTACCCCGAATCCCGCCGCAACGAACTGATCTCCTTCGTCAAGGGCGGCCTCAATGACCTGTCCATCTCCCGCACCACCTTCGACTGGGGCGTACCCGTACCCGGCAACGACAAGCACGTCATGTACGTGTGGGTCGACGCCCTCACCAACTACCTCACCGGCCTCGGCTACCCCGACACCGACAACGAGCTGTTCACCAAGTACTGGCCCGCCGACCTGCACCTCATCGGCAAGGACATCACCCGATTCCACTCCATCTACTGGCCCGCATTCCTGTGGTCCGCCGGAGTCGAACTGCCCAAGCGCGTCTTCGGCCACGGCTTCCTGCTCGTCAACGGCGAGAAGATGTCCAAGTCCGTCGGTAACGTCGTCGACCCCGCAAACCTTGTCAACGCGTTCGGCCTGGACGCGGTCCGCTTCTTCCTCATGCGTGAAGTGTCCTTCGGTCAGGACGGCTCCTACTCCGAAGAGTCCATCATCAACCGCATCAACTCCGACCTGGCAAACAACCTCGGCAACCTTGCCCAGCGTTCCCTGTCCATGGTCGCCAAGAACTGCGGCGATGCCGTCCCCACCCACGGCGAATTCACCGAAGCTGACCGCCAGATCCTCGACCAGGCGGCAGCCCTCTACGAGCCCGTCCGTGCAGACTTCGACGAGCAGGCATTCCACCGCGCTTTGGAACGCATCTGGACCGTCCTCGCAGACACCAACGCCTACTTCGCAGAACAGGAACCCTGGACCCTGCGCAAGAACGGCGAACTCGACCGCATGAACACCGTACTGTACGTAACCCTTGAGGTCGTACGCCAGGTAGCCCTGCTGCTGCAGCCCGTCATGCCCGACTCGACCGCCAAGCTGCTGACCCTGCTCGGCGTACCCGAAGGTGACGCACGCCAGTTCGCAGCCCTCGGCACCGCACTCGTGCCCGGCACCGAACTGCCCGCACCCGCACCGGTGTTCCCCCGCTACGAAGCACCCAAGGCATAACAGCTGCCTGAGTATCAGCGGACAGAGCCTGAGACAGCGCCGTAACTGATAGCGCTGTAACGGATAGTCTATGAAAGCCCCCGGCTTCCCCACCCAGATTGGGGGAGGAACCGGGGGCTTTTCGCATACATATATAGGTGTAGGCGCGAGGCGGAGAAGCAGGGTAAGGATGCAGGGTGAGAACGCCGGGTGAGCCGCCACTCATCCTTAAGGATGAGGCCCGCGCCCTGCCCAGCCCGCCTCAGGCTCATTTCAGCCCATGGAATGAGCGAGGAACTCCCGCATCCGCAGGTCAGGACCCGGTGAACACCCGCCAAAATCAACCTGGAGGATGAGAAAAACCCTGTAGTCAGCGCCATGCTGCGTGAAATAATTGAACTATGACTACGACAACTACTCACGCACAGACGGCACAGCCCGCCGTCTCCGCACGAAACCTTTCCAAAACCTACGGCATGGGTGAAGCAACCGTCCACGCCCTCAACAACGTCTCCGTCGACTTTGAGCAGGGCAAGTTCACCGCCATTATGGGCCCCTCCGGCTCGGGCAAGTCCACGCTGATGCAGACCATCGCAACCCTGGACACCCCCGACCCGAACCCGGCAACCTCCATCCGTATTGGCGGTACCGAGCTCTTCGGCCTGAAGGACAACGCCCTCACCGAATTCCGCCGCGAACACATCGGCTTCATCTTCCAGGCGTTCAACTTGGTGCCCACCCTCACCGCGGGCCAGAACATTGACCTGCCGCTGGGCCTCGCCGGTAAGAAGCCGGACCCGCAGTGGCGCGACTACCTGGTCAAGACCCTCGGCCTGGAAACCCGCCTCGACCACCGCCCCGAACAGCTCTCCGGCGGTCAGCAGCAGCGCGTCGCCATCGTGCGCGCCCTGCTCGCACGCCCCGAAGTGGTCTTCGCCGACGAACCGACCGGTAACCTCGACTCCAACTCCGGCGCCGAGGTGCTGCGCCTGCTGCGTGCCGCCGCAACCGACCACGCACAGACCATCCTCATGGTCACCCACGACGCAAACGCCGCCTCCTACGCAGACCGCGTGGTCTTCATCAAGGACGGCATGGTCGCCGGCGAAATGATCGAACCCACCTACGACGCCGTCCTCGGCGCAATGGCACAGCTGGAAGGTCGATAAGCCGTGGCAACCACACTGAACACGGTGGCGCGCTCCAATCTGCGCGCCTCCAAAGGAAAATACATCCTCACGGGCATAGGCATCGCGATCTCATCCTTCTTCATCGCCGCCATTATGATGCTCACCAACTCGTTGCAGGCGACCGTCAACTCCTCCGTTGGTGACGTGCTCTCCCGCGCCGAGGCGGTCGTCGCCTCCGCCGCTACAACCAGCGACGGTAAAGACAGCACCTCTATCTACCTGACCCGTGACCAGATTCAGAAAGTAGAAAAGAGCGACCTGCTCTCCGGCTACTGGGTTCAGTATGCCGTCACGGGTTCGATCGGTACCGGCGATCAGAAAACCCCCGTGCAGTACAACCAGCTGCCCGCCGACTCGAGCCTCTTCCCGTACAAGGTGCAGGGTAAAATCCCCAGTAGCGACCACGAAATCATGGTCTCTACCTACTTCGCGAAGAAGCACAACCTCTCGCTGAACGGCAAGGTCACCAGCACCGACGTTGTAGAATCCGTCAGCGCTCCCGGTACTGACAAGACCGCCGAATACACCGTCGTCGGTCTGTTCGACCCCGGTTTTGAAGGCTCCACCACCAACCAGGCTGTCTTCATTGGCGGCACCAGCCTCGGCGAAGCCACCCTGAAAGCAGCCGAGACAGAAAACAAGAGCTCCGCGGCAGGATACCGGGGCATGGCTGGCGCGAACCTCATCTACCTCAAGTTCAAGGACGGCGTAACCGACGCCAAACTCAAGAGCCTGCAGGATACCCTCAGCAGCGGCGACACCAAGAACGACCCGCGCGTTATGACCGGTCAGAAGCTGCTGGAAGACTACCAGAAGAGTATCTCCACGGTCTTCACCTCCATTAGCGTGGTCCTGGGTGCCTTCGCGGCACTGGCTCTGCTGGTTTCCTCCTTCGTCATCTCCAACACCTTCGCGGTGCTGGTCGGCCAGCGCATCCGTGAGCTGGCTCTGCTGCGCACCCTCGGCGCCCGCGGCGGCTCCCTTGTACGGATGCTACTCATCGAATCCATTACCGTGGGCGTGGTGTTCTCCCTCATCGGTGCGCTGCTGACCTACCCGGTTGGCGCGCTGGTTGGCGCAAACCTCACCACCATCATGATTTCGTACTCAATCACCCCGGTGATTATCAGTACCCTGATCTGCACCATCGTGACGGTTCTGGCGTCGCTCTCCCCGGCACGAAGCGCCCTGCGCATCTCGCCCATCAGCGCGATGAGCGAGCACACCAACCTTGAGGTGCGCAAGCCCGGCAAGGTCGGCCCGATCCTGGGTCTGGTCTTCGGTGCCGCAGGTATCGGCCTGGCTATGCTGGCTCAGAACCAGGGTTCCGGTGAGGGTGCCGGCAATAAGGCCATCCTCCTCATGATGGGGGCCGCGCTGCTGCTCGGTATCGCGGTCTTTCTCCTCACCCCGCTGGTACTGCCCCCGCTGGTACGTGCCCTCGGTAAGGTCACCCGCACCCAGACCGGCAAGCTGGCGCTCGCCAACGCGCTGCGTTCGCCCAAGCGCACCGTCTCCACCGGCCGCGCCGTGCTGGTGGGTACCCTGGTCGTGTCGACTGTGCTGACCGGTTACTCGGTGCTGAGCGCCTCGCTGACCAAGGCCCTGGATCAGCAGTACCCGATTTCTGCGCAGGCAAAGTACAGCTCGTATGACCAGTCCGAGGCTGCCTCCACCGTGACCAAGGCGGAGGAAATCGCCTCCAAGGTCAAGGGTATTAAGAACGTTCAGGCGTCCGCCGTCGGTTACGCAGCCGGTGTGGTTGACTACACCGTCGAGTACGAAGGCCAGACCGCCAACCAGAATTCCGACCTGGTGGCGTTGAGCTCCTCCGACCTGAAGGCAATCCTGCCGGGCGAAAACTTGAACCTTGCCGATGACACCGTGCTCGTGCCGCAGGGCCTCTGGAAGTCCGCTGGATTGAATGAGTCCAGTCGTCTGAAGGCACACGGCCCGCTCGGCGAAGTGGAACTCAAACCCGTCAAGTCCGCAACCAAGCAGAACCTGCTGATCGTCAACCCTGCCACCGCCGCCAAGCTGCAGGACGCCAAGAACCCGCAGAAGGTTGCCAACCCCGCCGCTGAGGAAGCTCAGAAGCGCATGGAAGAAGCAATCGCCAGCGGTGACCAGGAAGCTCAGACGAAGGCAGCACGTCTGACCGTCACCAGCCAGGCAACCGGTAACGACACCGTCGTTCTGGTGCGCGCCGCCTCCCCGCTGACCAGTAGCGAGAACGCGACCCTGCAGGCTGACCTGAACCGAGCCAGCCCGGACAGCTCCTTCACCGGTGGCTTGCAGGAACGTCAGACCTACGACCAGTTGCTGACCGTTATGCTGACCTTCACCCTGGTGATGCTCATGCTCGCAGTGGTCATCTCGATTATTGGTGTGGCGAACACGATGACCCTGTCGGTCAACGAACGCCGCCGCGAGAACGCGATGCTCCGCTCGCTGGGTCTGTCCCGCAAGCAGCTGCGCCGTATGATTTCCATTGAGGCGATTCTGATTACGCTCGCCGCAGTGGTGCTCGGTATGGTTTCCGGTGCGGTGATTGGTAGCCTCTCGGCGCAGATTATTATGTCTTCCATGAGTGCTTCCGCCCCGCTCGTGCTTGACCTGCCGTACGTCTGGTACGTAGTCATCCTCATGGTGGGTGTGCTCGCCGCGATGCTCGCTTCGGCTCTGCCTGCGGCTCGTTCGGCTCGCATGTCCCCGGTTGAGGGTATGCGCGGCTAACCCGGCATAGTCACAGTACCCGGCGAACCCGGATACTCGGCGTGAGAAAGCCCCGGAGGGTGCCCCCGATCAGGAGGCGCCCGCCGGGGCTTCACTGTGTCCTCTAGTTTGGCGTGCTTGTACTCTCAGATTCTTGGAGCTGACCTGTAGCATGGCTTTGCGCGTATGATGGGTGTATGAGTACTAGCCACCCCAATCTGCGTCGCGGGTACACGCTACCCCATGAAGCGGAGGTTCTTCAGATCCTCCGTGACGCTGGTGTGCGCCGT
Organism: Rothia sp. HMSC076D04; assembly: GCF_001814645.1. Lineage (NCBI taxonomy): Bacteria > Bacillati > Actinomycetota > Actinomycetes > Micrococcales > Micrococcaceae > Rothia > Rothia sp. HMSC076D04. The sequence goes on from NZ_KV817369.1 coordinate 132,828, forward strand.
GCCCGACTCTTCGGCAGCGCCGCCCGCGGTGAGCTGACCGAAACCAGCGACCTGGATTTTTTGGTGCAGATGCCGGGGGTAGCCCCTTTTGACGAGTTCATGCAGATGGTCGATGCTCAGCACCGCATTGAACAGCTGACCGGCCGTAGCGTTGATATGGTCACCCGGTTGCGCCCCCGCATCTATGCGGAGGCAGAACCAGACATGGTGGAGTTGCCGCTATAAGAAGTTGCCTGAGCTGATGAGCGACTTTGAACAAATCATCGACGAGATACAAGAAACTACTTAACTAAAGAGCCCCGGAGGGTGCCTCGATCAGGAGGCGCCCGCCGGGACTTCACTGTGTCCTCTAGTCTGTTGTGCTCTCTATTTCTGCTGTGCCCTTATATAAGGGAGCGCTAGTGGGCGATACCCGCCTCATACGCCATAATGACCGCCTGCACACGATCACGCGCCCCCAACTTCGCCAACACATGCGACACATGCGTCTTCACCGTCGCCTCCGAAAGCACCAACTCCCGCGTAATCTCCGCATTCGACAAGCCGCGCGCAATCAAACCCAGCACCTCAAACTCACGCGGCGACAACTGCTCAATCAACTCACGATGCGGATAATCCTGCACAGTCTCAAAGCTTGCATGCTCAGCCGGAATAAACGTCGCCTTAGGAAGCTCAGAACCAGCAGCCGGGGGAATAGCAGGAACAGACTCGGCGGCAGGAGCGGCAGGAACGGCAGGAGCGGTAGGAACAACAGGAGCGGGGGAGTCCAGCACCGGAATCATGTGCTCCAGTAGGCGGCGAGTTGCAGACGGCGCAATCACCGCATCGCCGCGGTGCACCGTACGAATCGCCTCCAGCAGCTGCTCCGGCGGGGTGTCCTTCAACAAGAAACCGCTCGCACCCGCACGCACCGCCGAATACACGTACTCATCAATATCGAAGGTCGTGAGCATAATAATGCGCACCCGTTCATCCTCGGAAACTTCACGCTCGCCGTCACGCTCCAGAATACGGCGCGCCGCCTCCAGGCCGTCGCAGTGAGGCATGCGCACATCCATGAGGATGACCTGCGGCGCCTGCCCCTCAGACACCATGCGGTCAAAAACGTCAATTGCCGCCAGGCCGTCATCAGCTTCCATGACGACCTGCAGGTCTGGCTGGGAGTTGACGAGCATGCTCAAGCCGCCGCGCACTAGGCGCTGGTCGTCAACGAGCATCACGCGGATCGGCTGGGTGGTCTGTGGCGCAGAAGTCTGTGGTGCAGAAGAGTACATAGTTTCAATCCTAGATCACGAGGTAGTAGAGGGCACGGGTATTAGAGGTCGCGGTAGGGCAGCGCCGCCTCAACGAGCCAGCCGCCGTCAGGCTGCAGACCGTAGGTGAGGGTGCCGTGGTAGAGGGCGATGCGCTCGCTCATGCCGCGCAGACCGTTGCCGCTACCGGGCACAGGGCGGGCAATGTGCTGAGCCACGGCAGAGGAAACCGGGTCGTTCTGAACCCGCAACTGCAGACCGTCCTCACCCCAGTGAATGGTGACGGTGGTTGCCGCGCCGGGGGAGTGCTTGAGTGCGTTGGTGAGCGCCTCCTGCACGGTGCGGTACGCCGCCAGCTCGGCACCCTGCGGCAGGGTGCGCGCCATGGTGCCGGTGATTCCGGTGAAGGTGACGGGTAGCCCGGCGCGGCGGCTCTGCTCCACGAGTGCGGGTACATCGCTGAGGGCGGGCACGGGTGCGTAGGTGGTTGCCTCGTCTGTGCGCAGTAGCCCGAGTAGGGAACGCATCTGGGTGAGGGAGTCGCGTGCCGTGTCTGCGATGAGCTCGAGGGTCTGCTCGGCAATATCCGGTTCGCTCTGCTGAGCCTGACCCGGTTGCTCTGCCTGCTGGGCGCGTGCGGTGCGGGCGCTCGCGGCGGCGTAGCGTGCCCCATCCGCCTGGGAAATAATGCTGGAGAGCGAGTGCGCCACAATATCGTGCATTTCGCGGGCGATGCGTGTGCGTTCGTCCTGCGCGGCGAGGCGGCGTTCCTGTTCCTGCTCGTATTCGAGGCGGCGGGCGCGTTCTTCGAACTCTTCGCTGCGCAGTTCGCGCATGCGGCGGGAGTCGCCGAGGAACCAGAAGACGGTGAAGATGGATCCGCAGAGCACGCCGAGCATCAGGGAGATGAAGATGCGGGCGGGTATGTCGTCCCAGTGGTAGAGGAATGAGAGTGAGGCCTGCACGGTGACGGCGAGTGCGCCGACCCAGCCGAGAATGAGGCCGCGGAAGCGGGCGCGGCGGGTCCAGTGCCTGCCGATATGGTAGGCGGCGAGGGTGACCGGCGGGTAGCAGGTGACTGCGAGTGAGTCGGGGAAGGGAGACAGGAGGGTGAGGCAGAGCGCCGCGATGACCACGTAGATGCTGCCGTAGGGGAAGCGGTAGCGGAAGTAGAGCGCGGTGGTGCTGCAGAGCGCGGAGATGAGCGGGATCCAGCCGTAGCCATTGATGAAGGCAACGGAGAGTACGCAGCAGAAGAACTGCATGTGCGCGACGACGATAATGTTCATCCAGCCGCGGTTGTCTCTGAGGTAGCTTTGCACGCGGCTGGAGGCGGTGATTGCATCGGCGGGCAGGTCGATGCTTTCTGAGATGCCGCGGGTATGCGTTACGGCGTAGCCTGATCCGGCCGTCTCTGTGCTGTGCTGTGGGTTCTTCTGGGGTTCGGTGTGCTTGAGGGGCATGTTTCCAGTGTATCGGGGTGGTGGGGCGGGGCTGGGAGCCTCTTTCTACTCTCACATGCAGGGATATTTTGTGGGTTTGCGTGTGGGGTTGTGTGCTTGAGTGAGTATGACACGCCGAAAACACCTATTTTTAGTGACCTTGGTTACTTTTTCGAAAAATATTCCCTCAACTAAAACTTGAGAGTTTGGGGTTGTATGGGGTTCGAATTCGAGTTTAAGAGACTTGAAACTCCCTTAAGTAACCTATTTTGGTTGAAAAACCTTCAACCAAGGCGGAGAGTTTAAGGGAAACCCCCTCATCAAACCATTTTTGGAACCATTGCGGTACAGGTCTTTGATGGGTATAGTTTTGGCTGTACCGAAATTCTGCGTCCAGGAGGCAAGGCCTCGCAGAGTGAACACCAAGCGCTCTGAAACGCGAAAGTCCCTATGCAGGGGACCGGTTACAGCATTATGTCGTTATCACCAGAGGTTAGGCGCAAGCCTACTTCACTCACTCGAATCTCATCAGGTGACGTTCTTCGCCGTGCACGACGGCGGGTGATAACTTTTATTCCTCAAAATGACATCACTCTCGAAGGACATACATGTCTACTAACATTTCTCGCCGCAAGGTTGTCGCTGGCGCAGCATGGGCTGCTCCGGTTGTCGCAGCATCTGCTGCAGTTCCCGCTTTTGCTTCCTCCACCGAATGTGAGTGGGAGTCCACCGCAGCTTACACCGCTGAAGGTAACGCTTCGGGTGCTAAGGGCACCCAGTCCTTCGTCGTTCCCCCGCTGGTCGACAAGATCAAGTTCGAGGTTGTCGGTGGCGCTGGTGGTACCAACTACGACGATATCGCAGCAGGCTCCGGTGCTAAGATCACCGGTATCATCGAGGTCAAGCCCGGCCAGACCGTTCAGCTCATCGGCGCAGCCGGTGGTATCGGTAAGGGCCCCCTGTCCCCCGCAGAGGGTGGCGAGGGCTACGGTAACGGCGGTTCCTCCAACCTGCCCACCCCCATCCCCGCAAGCGTCATGCAGCGCGTCAACGCTATTTGGCCGAAGGACTCCAGCCTGAAGCGCATCATCTACTCCGCATCCGGTGGTGGCTCCTCCGCTCTGGTTATCAACGGTACCCCCGTTGCAGTTGCAGGTGGCGGCGGTGGCGCTGGCTTCGTGAACTCCGGTGGCGCTAACAACAACGAGCAGTACGCTGCGGCTGGCGCAGTTGACGCAGGTCGCCTGTGGCCCTCCGGCGCAAAGCGCAACGTGTACCCCGTTATCGGTTCCACCGGTGGTTCCGCTGATGGTGCAGAAGGTTCCGCAGGTAAGCAGGGTGCACTGACCTACGCTGCTGACACCTCCGTCACCACCACTGTTAACGCAGGTGAGGGTGGCTCCGCAGGTATCGGTGGTAACGGTGGTTCCAAGACCGACCTGCCCTCCGGCAAGTCCCCCAACGGCGTTCTGGGCTACTCCTCCGCTAACAACCAGGAAATCTACGCTTCCTCCAAGTCCGGTAACCAGGGTGGCGACGGCTTCAAGGGTAACGGTGGCGACGGCGTTGGCTCCTACTCCTACCTGATCGACAACAACGATCGCACCAAGAAGGAAGAGGGCACCAAGAACGGTAAGGGCTACGCTCTCGAGTACGAATCCATCGGCTTCAACTTCAACGGCTACGAGTCCGTCATCTCCGCAGGTGGTGGCGCAGGCTACGGTGGCGGTGGCTCCG
>NZ_KV817369.1:137359-199707 GCF_001814645.1 Rothia sp. HMSC076D04
TGGCGCAGGCTACGGTGGCGGTGGCTCCGGTGCTTCTACCTCCTCCTCCGCAATCGTTCTGACCCAGAAGTGGAACAACAACCCCAACGGTCTGCGCCAGAACGTTGGCTTCGCACAGTTCGGTGGCGGCGGTGGCGCTGGTGGCTCCTACGTTGCTCCCGGTGTTTCCGGTGGCTCCATCGAGTCCGCAGGTAACGCTCCGACCGAACGTGGCGTTCGTGGCAACGGCTACGTCAAGGTCTCCCTCTGCAAGCGCACCGCGTAATTGCATAGACCTTTAGGGCTCTAACTCTGAGTGAGAACTCATAACGATATTCCCCGGCTGATGATTCAGCCGGGGAATATTGTTTTAACCGGTAGTATCCATCTATCCCACCCCTCCCTAGCCCAGAGTCTGAGAACCCGCCCGCACACTCTACCGCCCACCCGCGGCGCGTATTACGGTAGAGGCATGACTGAAGCACGTAGCATCGACCTCGCCGTCATCCCCGGCGACGGCATCGGCCCCGAAATCATTACCGAAGCCCAGCGCATCCTCACCCGCGCCTGCGAGCTCGAAAACATCACCGTAACCCCCACCCACTACAAGCTCGGCGCCGAGCACTGGCTGGAAACCGGTGAAACCCTGCCCGACTCCACCATGGACGCCCTCAAGCAGCACGACGCGATCCTCTTCGGCGCCATCGGTGCAGACCCGCGCAGCGGCAAGATTCCCTCCGGCCTCATCGAACGCGAAATGCTCCTGAAGCTGCGCTTCGCCTTCGACCACTACATCAACCTGCGCCCCTCCCGCCTGTACCCCGGCGCAGTCTCCCCGCTCGCCAACCCCGGCAACATCGACTTTGTGGTCGTGCGTGAAGGCACCGAAGGCCCCTACATTGGCAACGGCGGCGTCATCCGCGGCGGCACCCCCCACGAAATCGCCACCGAAGTCTCCCTCAACACCGCACACGGTGTGGAGCGCCTGGTGCGCTACGCCTTCGAGCTGGCGTCCACCCGCCGCAAGAAGGTCACCCTCGTGCACAAGACCAACGTGCTCACCCACGCAGGTCGCCTCTACAACCGCTACTTCACCGAAATCGCGGCTGAATTCCCCGAGGTTGAGACCGACTACCTGCACATTGACGCGACCACCATCTTCATGGTCACCGACCCCGCCCGCTTCGACGTGATCGTCACCGACAACCTCTTCGGCGACATCATCACCGACCTCGCAGGTGCAGTCACCGGCGGTATCGGCTACGCGGCAAGCGGCAACATCAACGCCGTCGGCGAGTTCCCCTCCATGTTCGAGCCCGTACACGGCTCCGCACCGGACATCGCCCGCCAGAACAAAGCAAACCCCACCGCCGCAATCCTCGCCGGCGCAATGCTGCTGCGCCACCTCGGCCACGACGCCGCCGCAGCCCGCATTGAGGACGCTGTTGAAGCAGATATGCGCGAGAACGGCGCAAGCGTGCGCGGAACCGATCAGGTCGGCGCGGACGTGCTCGCACGCCTCGGTTAATACTTGCCCGGCTAAAACTGGCTCGGCTAAAACGTGAACTACGCTAGTGAAGCCCGGAAGGAACACACCTTCCGGGCTTCACCTGTTCACATCCTGAATGGGAGAAAAGGTGCGCATGCGGCAAACGCATCTTTCCGGTACTCTAAACAGGTCAGGCACACCCGCCCGGCACCTCGGCGGTGGACACCATCCACCACTAGCTTTGATGCATCCAACTAGCACAGACCGCTAGATGCACCATCTGCCCCGCACGACAACGCGCCCGGCGGCACACACCGGTCCCTCGCCCCGCCGCGAGAACCGCCACTCAAAGAACGCCCACAGAGGCAACTAGACGAAGAGGAACGCAGAACGATGGCAACCGAATTCAGCCACGAAGCAAACCAGTCACCCGCCACCGCCGAACGCCGCGCCGAAATCCTCGCAAACCCCGGCTTCGGTGACTACTTCAGCGACCACATGGTCACCATCGACTGGGAAGGCGACTACAAGACCGGCGGCACCTGGTATGACGCACGAGTTCACCCCTACGGCCCGCTCGTCCTCGACCCCGCAGCATCCGTGTTCCACTACGGCCAGGAAATCTTCGAAGGTATCAAGGGCTACCGCCACGCCGACGGCTCCGTATGGACCTTCCGCCCCGAGAAGAACGCGGCACGCTTCGCGAACTCCGCACGCCGCCTCTCCCTGCCCGAACTGCCCGAAGAGACCTTCATCGAATCCCTGCGTGAACTCGTGAAGATGGACGAGCAGTGGGTACCCACCGGCGACGGTGAAGCCTTCTACTTCCGCCCCTTCATGATCGCAACCGAGGCGTTCCTCGGCGTTCGCCCCGCACGCCACGTGCAGTACCACGTGATCGGCTCGCCCGCAGGTAACTACTTCGGCACCCCCGAACCCGTGGACATTTGGCTCTCCACCACCTACGCCCGCGCAGGCGAAGGCGGCACCGGTGCGGCAAAGTGCGGCGGTAACTACGCAGCATCCATGATTGCCCAGACCGAGGGTGAAAAGCACGGCTGCAAGCAGGTTATCTTCAAGGACCCGCACCGCGGCGACGCCATCGAAGAGCTCGGCGGCATGAACGTGTTCTTCATCTTCGGCAAGGAAAACAAGATCGTCACCCCCGAACTGACCGGCACCATCCTGGAGGGCGTGACCCGCTCCTCGCTGATTCAGCTCGCCAAGGACCGCGGCATGACCGTCGAAGAGCGCGCAATCACCCTCACCGAATGGCGTGAAGGCGTGGCAAACGGCGACATCACCGAAATCTTCGCCTGCGGCACCGCAGCAGTGGTCGCACCCATCGGCAAGCTCAAGGCAGAAGACTTCGAAATCCCGGCACCCACCGAGCACTTCGGCGAAATCTCCAAGAGCCTGCGCGAAGAGCTCGTCGGCATTCAGCTCGGCACCGTTGAGGACCGCCACGGCTGGATGACCCGCCTCATCTAAACGTGAATCTAACGTAACCCGCGAAATCCCCGCAGGATGCCCCCGCCCGACCCCGCACGTCGCGCGGTGAGCAATCCGCGGGGATTCGCTGTGCCTGCTAAAACCCGACCCGCCGCCCGCACCCTCGAAGGCTGGTACCCTAGAAAGTATGCGTATTGCACGATTTACCGTAAATAATGAGCTCCACTTCGGGCTGGTAGAAGGCGACGCAGGTGAAGAAACCCTGCGCGTACTCGCCGGCGACCCCTTCTACTCGGGTATTGAACCGACCGGCACCACCTACCCCATCGACCAGGTGCGCCTGCTCGCCCCGATTATTCCCCGCTCCAAGGTGATTGGAGCGATCGCAAACTGGGCAGGAACCGAGGCGCCCGCCTCCCCGCAGTTCTTCCTCAAGCCCAACACCACCGTGATTGGCCCCGGCGACCCCGTGACCCTGCCCGAGTACTCCGAAGCCGTCAGCGCAGAAGGTGAACTCGCCGTCATTATCGGTCGTATCGCCAAGTCCGTGCCTCTTGAGCGCGTGCACGAAGTCATCTTCGGCTACACCGTGGCAAACGACCTCACCGCCCGCGACCTGCTCGAAGACCGCCAGTGGACCCGCGCCAAGGGCTTCGACGGCTCCACCCCGCTCGGCCCCTGGATCGAAACCGACCTGGACACCGACTCGCTGAACATCACCACCTGGGTTGACGGCGACGTCGTGCAGGAAGGCAACACCTCCGAAATGCACTACTCCGTAGCCGAACAGGTTGCCGCAGCCTCCGAAATCTTCACCCTGCTGCCCGGCGACGTACTGCTCACCGGCACCCCCGCCGGCATCAGCGTACTGCGCGACGGCAACGAAGTAGAGGTCGAAGTCGAAGGTATCGGCTCCCTCGTCACCCGCGTGCGCGACTAAGCAGCCCGCACCCAAAAACGTAACGTACATCCTGAAACACATCGTCAAGGAGACATCATGACCGAATACCACGGTCCCGTACTCAACAGCCCCGCAGACACCCGCGTCCGCTTCTGCCCCTCGCCCACCGGCACCCCGCACGTGGGCATGGTCCGCACCGCCCTCTTCAACTGGGCATACGCACGCCACACCGGCGGCAAACTGATCTTCCGCATCGAAGACACCGACGCGGCACGCGACTCCGAAGAGTCGTTCAACCAGGTGCTCGAATCCCTGCACTGGCTCGGCATCAACTGGGACGAAGGCGTCGGCGTCGGCGGCCCCCACGAGCCCTACCGCCAGTCCGAGCGTAAGACCGCAGGCATCTACAACGAGATCTTCGAAAAGCTCGTTGAGGGCGGCTACGTGTACGAAGACTTCTCCACCCCCGACGAGGTGAAGGAACGCCGCAAGGCAGCCGGTCAGGACCCGCAGCTCGGCTACGACAACTACGACCGTAACCTCACCGAAGAGCAGAAGGAAGCCTACCGCGCCGAGGGCCGCAAGCCCGTGTGGCGTCTGCGCATGCCCGATGAGGACATCACCTTCAACGACCTGGTTCGTGGTGAAATCACCTTCAAGGCTGGCACCGTACCCGACTACGTGGTCGTCCGCTCCAACGGCGACCCGCTGTACACCTTCGTGAACCCTGTCGACGACGCGCTCATGGGCATCACCCACGTGCTGCGCGGCGAAGACCTGCTCTCCTCCACCCCGCGTCAGATTGCGCTCTACCGCGCACTCATCGACACCGGCGTGACCACCTTCATCCCCGAATTCGGCCACCTGCCCTACGTCATGGGCCAGGGCAACAAGAAGCTCTCCAAGCGCGACCCCGAGTCGAACCTCTTCCTGCTGCGCGACTCCGGCTTCATCAAGGAAGGCCTGCTGAACTACCTGTCCCTGCTGGGCTGGTCCCTCTCCGCAGACCAGGACGTCTTCAGCATCGACGAGCTCGTCGAGCACTTCGACGTACACGACGTTGTCGCCAACCCTGCACGCTTTGACGTGAAGAAGGCAGAGTCCATCAACGGCGACCACATCCGTGCGCTCGACCCCAAGGACTTCCGCGACCGCCTCATCCCGTACCTGCAGGCTGCAGGCGTACTCGGCGAAACCCTCACCGAACGTGAAGAGCAGGTCCTCACCGAGGCTGCACCTCTCGTTCAGGAGCGTATGCAGCTGCTCGGCGAAGCACCCGGCCTGCTCGCATTCCTCTTCAAGAGCGACGACGAGATTACCGTGGCTGACGACGCACGCAAGCAGCTCAAGGAATCCGCACCGCAGGTCCTCGCCGCAGCAATCGAGGCACTCGAGCCCCTCGAGGACTTCACCGCAGCCAGCATTGAGGCAGCCCTGCGCGCCGCAATCGTCGACGGCCTGGAAATCAAGCCGCGCCTCGCATTCGGCCCCGTGCGCATCGCAGTGTCCGGTGAGCGTATCTCCCCGCCCTTGTTCGAATCCATGGAAATCCTGGGCAAGGAATCCTCCCTCGCACGTCTGCGCAAGCTTGCCGCTGAACTGAGCTAACCATGAGCCAGCCGAATAACCAATCCATCATCGGCAAGGCGCTGCTCAAGGGCACCCTCATGGCGCTCACCAACGCCTGCATTATCTGGCTGATTCTGTACATCGCCAACATGGACAAGTCCGTCTTGATGGTGGTCGCTGTTGTCGTTGCGGCAGCCTTCGGATACGTGACTGCCTACTTCGAGGCGCGCGCCGCCCTGAACGCTCGAGAAGCTCAGGCACGGCACGCCCGCGGCGGCGACGTCAGCAGTTCGTCTGACGGCGTAGACACCTCGGACTCTTCGCGTGAAGAGGACGACGAAGACGACTTCGTGGACCCGGGTCCCGACCCGGACGCGGGCGACTTCGACGCCGGAAGCTCCAGCAGCTCCAGCAGTTCGGACTACAGCAGCTACAGTAGCTCCGACTACTCTGGCGGCGGCGACTCCGGTGGAGGCGACTCCGGCGGCAGCAGCGACTAAGCTCTAGAGAGTCCCCTTATCCAGCGGGAATCAGACGGCCGAAAGGTCTGAAGAAACCCGGCGGATAAGGGGATTTTTCGTTCATTTTAAAATATTTTTTGTGATGGGTATTTCCTGTAAAACTACTAGTCAGCATCTTTTAGCGGGTTTTATCTGGGGTTACTTGGGGGAGTGTGGCAAGAATTTGGTTTGCGCACCCCGGCAAAGCCTCGTATAGTAGTATCTGTTGTTGCGACGAAATGAAAAGTTCAAAGCGAAACATGCGGTTGTAGCTCAGTTGGTAGAGCACCACCTTGCCAAGGTGGATGTCGCGAGTTCAAGTCTCGTCAACCGCTCCACTCAAGCCCCGAGGTTAGCCTCGGGGCTTTTTCGTTGTCTCTGGGTTTTTGCTGTCTCCGGGAGTTTTAGTTTTTGGAGGTGCAGGGCAGGGGGGGGCTTTCCCGAGGTGGTTGCTTGGGTGGGTTGGCCGCCGGACTGCTTTGGCTATCTGATTATCTGACTGCCGGGCTATCTAACGACCTGACTGTCTGGTCATCTGGCAGCCAGGAGGTAGTGCAGGAAAAAATCTTCAAAAAATTTGGGACACAAAGCGTGCAGGGGCGAGGATAAAACTGCTCTCTGAGCCACCTCGGAGCTGCTTTGTGGGGTGAAAATCGGCCCCAAAACCCTCTTTTTGAAGAAATTTAAAAAACTTTTTAACTCCAAAAACCCCGGAAACACGCGGAAGTAGCGGGTGTAAAACCGTGAATGTGAGGCGGCTCTCCAGATTTCGGCTTGCACGCCTCCAGGAAGACCCGTATAGTTATTACTCGTTCCGGTGAAAAGCCGAAAGGTAAAAAACGGAACGGTAACTCAATAGAGTAATGGGATATGGTGTAATTGGCAACACGAAGGTTTCTGGTTCCTTTGTTCTAGGTTCGAGTCCTGGTATCCCAGCTAACCTCCTAACGGAGGTTGCGGCCCCATCGTATAGCGGCCTAGTACTCCGCCCTCTCACGGCGGCAACACCGGTTCAAATCCGGTTGGGGTCACACTAGGAAAAAAGCCTTGATTCTTCGGAATCAAGGCTTTTTTGTTTACCCAGCACCTCTGAGTCTAGATTCGGTAATGACTTAGCGACTTCAGCCATGGTTAAAAGCTATCCCTCAAGACGCTAACCCAGTCCCAAAGTCCGTACCTCATGACCAGAGTCCATAAGTCATTACTGAACCTGTAGCCACCTCAATCGGAGGAAGCAGTGCATGAGCAGAGAAGAAGAATCTCCTCGAAAAGCTACAAGTGTTTCGAGAAGCCACCATTTTTGTGGCTTTTCGAAACACAAGTGGCTTCTCGGCGGGAAGGGAACGGGAAGAAAAAAAGGGGAGCGCAAAATTTGACCTTCACGCCAAGCCTCGGTATAGTCTTATCCGTAAGCGTGATTGGCGCAGTGGTAGCGCGCTTCGTTCACACCGAAGAGGTCACTGGTTCGAACCCAGTATCACGCACCAATAACCCCCGTTTCAAGGAACGGGGGTTTTATTATGCCCACCGGTATTTGTGTCCACAAGCAGTACAAACCCAGCCGCGGACACAACCACCCGAGAATGAGGTACCCCGTGACAACACCCGAACTCGCCGCAGCCACCGACTACGGACGCATGTACGCGCGCGTCCGCGGAGGAGAACTCCTCGTCCCCTCCATCACTACCGTCATCGGACAGCACGCCAGCGACCTCAGCGGCTGGCACGGGTACATGGCAGCCAAAGCCGCCCTCGAAGACCAGCGCGCCTACCGCGCCACCGGATCCCACGGCCTCAAATTCGCCATCATCCGCGACGCAGCCAGCGCCTCCGAACGATACCGCGACGCAGCCGCCGCCCGAGGCGACCGCGTCCACAACTACGCCGAAGCCGTCGCCCTGCGCGCCATGGGCCGCGAACACAACCTCGACGAAAGCCGCGAACAGCTCATCCTCAACGGCGAACAGGCCTACGCCGACCGCTTCGACGAATGGTGGGAAGCCTTCAAGCCCCGCCCCCTCGCCGCCGAAGTCACCATCTGGAACGACACCGTCGGCTACGCGGGCACGCTCGACCTCGTCGCAGAAATCGCGGGCCGAACCTGCATTATCGACTACAAAACCAAAGGCACCGACAAACGCGGCCGCGTCAAAGCACTCGACGAGAAAGTCGTCATGCAGCTCGTCGCCGGACTCAAAGCTGAAGAATCCATCGTTGACCCCGACGAAGGCACCTGGGAACCCTGGAAATACGGCGACGCGCCCGTCCTCATGGGCGTGGCACTCGGCGAAACGCAGGTGCTGCCGCAGCAAGCAAACCCCGCCGTGCTCGAACGCAACTGGTACAAGTTCTGCGCCCTGCGCCGCGTCTGGGAATTCGACCGCCAGGTTCAAGAATTTGAAGACCCCGCGCTCATGCCCGTAGTGCCGCCACCTGCGGCATAGGCCAGCACCCCCGCCGACTAGAAGACTGGGCGGTATAGGGGAGTAGCGAGCGTAGGGGAGAGGATCAAACCCCCGAGGAGGTGAGCCCAGGGAGGTGAGGCTCAGCCCTCACCCTGCCGCCTCCACCCCCAGCGCCTCGATTCGTTCTAGATTCGCGCTACCGAATCGGCGACAATAGAACAAATAGGCAGAACGGCGCACCTGCTGTGAAGAATGCGCCCGCTGTGAGAACCTGCTCCTGGGAGACCCCTCCTGCCGAGAGAGCCCGCCAGCGCAGTTTCACCCGCGAGGTTCTACCAGCGCAGTTCTGCCGCCATATTGAAATCCGTAAGCACATTCCCGGCACCCCGCCGGCAAAGGAGAACCATGACCATCCTGAGCATCCGCACCGTAGGTGACCCGGTGCTGCGCAGCGTCTGCGACCCCATCACCGTCTTCGACGACGACCTGGCACGACTCATCGACGACATGTTAGAAACCATGTACGATGTGGGCGGCGTGGGCCTTGCCGGCCCGCAGGTTGGTATCTCCAAGCAGATTTTCACCTTCGGCGGCATTGACGACCGCGAAGGCTACATCATCAACCCCGTGCTTGAGGTTGGCGAAGAAGACCAGGAAGGCGGCGAAGGCTGCCTGTCCGTGCCCGGTCAGAAGTCCGCGACCCCGCGCAAGAACTGGGCGCGCGTGACCGGCGTGGACCGCCACGGCGAACCCCTCGTGCTGGAGGGTGAGGGCCTGTTCGCGCGCATGCTGCAGCACGAAACCGATCACCTGCACGGCAAGCTGTTCATCGACCGTCTCGTGGGTGAAGACCGCCAGCGCGTGATGCGTGCCCTGCGCGCTGCAGACTACAACACTGTCGCCGCGAAGACCGTGACCGAGCGTGCAACCCGCGTGGGCGGTGCCTTCGGCGGCGGTGGCGCGTTCGGTGCAGGCTCTGCCGGTTCCTCCTTCGGCAGCTTCGGAAAGTAGGCTCACATGTTCAACATCATTTACGCAGGCACCCCCGACGTTGCCGTGCCCCCGCTCGACTACCTGGCGAACTCCGATAAAGTTCGCGTGGTCGGCGTGCTCACCCGCGAAGACGCCCCCGTGGGCCGCAAGCGCGTGCTCACCCCCTCCCCGGTCGCGCAGCGCGCCGAAGAGCTCGGCCTGCCCATCGTGAAGGCAAACCGCTGGAACGACGAAGCCGCCGCAGCCATCGCAGAGCTGAACGCCGACGCAGCCGCCGTGGTCGCCTACGGTGCCCTGCTGCCGCTGCCCGCGCTCGAATCCCTGCGCTACGGCTGGGTCAACCTGCACTTCTCCAAGCTGCCCGCATGGCGTGGCGCCGCCCCCGTGCAGCGCGCCCTCATCGCCGGTGAGCAGGAAATTTTCTCCACCACCTTCCTGCTCGAAGAAGGTCTGGACACCGGCCCCACCTTCGAACAGGAATCCACCCCCGTAGCCGCCGACGACACCGCAGGCACCGTGCTGATGCGCCTCGCCACCAGCGGCGGCGCACTGCTTGAACGCACCTTCGAACGCCTCGAAGCGGGCGAGAGCGGCACCGTGCAGGTCGAGGACGAATCGGTCAGCTACGCCTCCAAGATGAGCATTGCCGACGGCCGCCTCACCTGGACCGAACCCGCCGAGCAGATCCTGGCACGCTTCCGCGGCGTGACCCCCGAACCCGGCGCATGGTGCGAACTGGGCGAAAACCGCTTCAAGATCGGTGGTCTGGCGGTAGCCGACGAGCGCCTGGTGGCCTCCCTGACCGAGGCAAACGGCGGCCCCCTCGCACCCGGTGCGGTGCGCCTGCACGCGAAGAAGGTACTGGTCGGCACCGGTACCGAACCCCTGATGCTGCTGCAGGTTCAGCCCGCCGGTAAGAAAATGATGGATGCGCCCGCGTGGGCTCGCGGCGCTGGCAAGGACATGGCGGAAGGCCTGGTGGTACTCGCATGAGCAACGAAAAGCGCCCCTACAAGGGAGGACACGGCAAGCCCGGTCACGCTGGCAACGGCAAGCCCGGCAACGGCAAGTTCAGCCAGGGTAGCGGTCAGGGTAAGTTCAATCAGGGCAGTGGCCAGGGTGAGGGCGGTGCGAAGCGTAAGCGTCGTCGCCGCTCCGGCGCTGGCAACGGCTCGAGTTCTGGTGTGAGCGAGCAGAACCGCCAGCAGTCCCAGAATTCCCAGCGCGCTCAGAACCAGCGCTCGCAGAATCAAAGCTCGCAGGGCCGCCCGCAGAAGTGGGACGACAACTCCCGCAGCGAATCGCGTACCGGCCGCCGCTTTGACGGCCTGACCAGCGTCGAACGCGCCGCACGCCGCGCCAAGACCGAGCACGACGACACCAAACGCGGTGGCGGCGGCACCTCCCAGCGCAATAAGAGCGGCCACGAACGCAACCGCCGCTCCATGTCCGCCCGCGAATTCTCCGCGGCGGCACCCTCCGCACGCTCGCGTACCGCAGACACCGCACGCGCAACTGTCTTCGACGTACTGCGCTCCGTGGCGGAATCTGACGCCTACGCGAACCTCGTGCTGCCCAAGGCGATTCGTAGCCACCGCCTCGACCACCGCGACGCAGGCTTTGCAACCGAGCTGACCTACGGCACGCTGCGCCACCAGGGCACCTACGACGCAATCCTCAGCCGCTGCGTAGACCGCCCTATCGAGAAGGTCGGCACCACCACCCTGATTGTGCTGCGCATGGGCGTGCACCAGCTGCTGAACATGCGCGTTCCCGCCCACGCGGCGCTGAACCAGAGCGTGTCCCTGGCACGCGAAAAGATCGGTGCGGGCCCGGCAAGCTTCATTAACGCGGTGCTGCGCCGTGTCTCCGAGCGCACCCCCGAAGAGTGGTACGAACTCATCATCGAGGACGCGAAGGACGACACCGAACGCATGGCGCTGCTCGCCTCGCACCCCGCCTGGATTGTGCGTTCCATGCGCCAGGCACTCGTTGCGCACGGCCGCCCCGCCTCCGAAATTGAGCAGCTGCTCGAAGCGGACAACCTCGCCCCCGTGGTGAACCTGGTGGCGCTACCCGGCCTGGGTAGCCTCGACGAGGCACGCGAACAGGGCGCCGTCGACGGCGAGCTGGTTGAAGGTTCGGCGCTGTACGCCTCCGGCGACTTGGCACGCCTGGAATCCGTACGTGAAGGCACCGTCCGCGCTCAGGATGCCGGCTCCCAGCTGGTAGCACGCGCGCTCGCCGCAGCACCCCTGGACGGCACCGACACCGCATGGCTCGACCTGTGCGCAGGCCCTGGCGGTAAAGCGGCGCTGCTCGGCGCGCTCGGTATTCAGCGCGGCGCATCCCTGGTCGCCAACGAGGCGGCACCGCACCGCGCGCAGCTCGTGGAATCCTCCATGCGCCCCCTGCCCGAGGACAGCTACACGGTACTCACCGGCGACGGCCGCCAGATCCGCGAGACCCTGCGCAAGAACGCCTCCGACCTGCCCGGTTCCATTGAGCCCGGTCAGCTTTTCGACCGCGTCATGGTGGATGTTCCCTGCTCCGGTCTGGGTGCCCTGCGTCGCCGCCCCGAGGCGCGTTGGCGCAAGTCCCCGCGCGATATTGCCGAGCTGCTGCCCCTGCAGCGTCAGCTCCTGGATGCGGCCATTGAGGCGACCCGCCCCGGCGGCGTCATCGCCTACGTGACCTGCTCCCCGCACGCGGCAGAAACCCAGAACATTGTTGCCGAGGTGCTCGAAAGCGGCGCGGTCAGCCTGCTCGACTCCGCCGCCGCGCTGCGCGAAGTCGCCCTGCACACCGAAGGCGCGAACGGCGAACCCGTGAGCGTGCTGGCGGGGGAGAAGGACCCCGGCCACACCCCCGAGATTAAGGTCAAGAAGGGCGCATCGGTCGTGAAGGCTTCGGAGAACCCGACCACCGCGCAGCTGTGGCCGCACGTGCACGGAACCGACGCCATGTTCCTCGCCCTGCTGCGTAAGAACTAACCTCTTATCCACCCGGTGCCTCGCTCAACCGAGCGGGTGCCGGGGGAGTGCAACCTAAGGACAACACACATGGGTATTGCCATTAACCCCTCCATCCTCTCGGCGGATTTCGCGAACCTGCAGCGCGAGCTGGAGCGCATTTCCACCGCAGACGCCGCGCATATTGACGTGATGGACAACCACTTCGTCCCCAACCTCACCTGGGGCCCGCCGGTGGTTAAGCGTCTGCGCGAAATCTCCCCGGTGCCGTTCGACGTGCACCTGATGATTGAGGACGCCGACCGTTGGGCACCCGAATACGCCAGCATGGGCTGCGAATCGGTGACCTTCCACGCGGAGGCGGCTATCGCCCCCATCAAGCTGGCGCGCACTCTGCGTGCTGAGGGTGCGAAGGCGGGTATGGCGCTGCGCCCGGCAACCGCCGTGGAACCCTACCTGGACATGCTCGGCGAACTGGACATGCTGCTGATCATGACCGTGGAACCCGGCTTCGGCGGTCAGGCGTTCCTGGACGTGACCCTGCCGAAGATCGCCCGCGCCGCCAAGGCGATTGAGGGCGCGAACCTGCCGGTGACCGTGCAGGTGGACGGCGGCATCACCGAAGAGACCATCCTGCGTGCCGCGGAGGCGGGCGCAACCTGCTTCGTTGCCGGTAGCTCGGTCTACGGTGTGGATGAGGCGCTCGGCGGTCCGGAGGCGGCAATCGCCTCCCTGCGTGCGGCGGCCGCATCGGTCAAGCGTTCCGGCACCGGATGCGGTTGCGGCCACTAGCGGTGCACGCTGGTAACGGCGCCCCGCATCGATGACACCCCCGCGCCCATAAAACCTCATACGCCCCGTTGTGAAGACTGCATCCCGTCGCGGCTCTTCGTGGCGGGGCGTTTTGCGTGCCCGGCTTTCTCAACCGCCGCAGATTTATAGTGAGACGACAGCAGGGGAGAGATACCTGTTTAAGCGACATAGTGTCAGCAAGACTATGACAAAGGGTGATATATGTTACCCCGCGCAATTCCGCGGCAAAACCGGGTATCCTGGCGGTCAGAGAAGGCAAACAGAACACATCTTGATGTAACACTCAGATATCTGTAAGGTTAGGTATAGTTTAGTCAAATCTAGGGGGAACTATGTCTTTCAACCGAACCGAGCTGACCGACGCCGAAAACCACGGCGCATCGGGCGTTAACCGCCGCGCATTCTTCGGCCTGGCGCTCGCCTCCTCGGCTGCTCTCGCCCTCGCGGCATGCAGCAGCGAGACCACCACGACCACCACTTCCGGCGGTTCCACCTCCGGCGGCAACAGCGGTACCCGCACCATCAAGGACATTGATGAGGAGAACGTAGAAGTTCCCGCCAACCCGCAGAAGGTTATCGTCCTCTCTGAGCCCACCCTCGACGGCCTGCTCGCCCTCGGCGTGACCCCCGTCGGTTCTGTCTCCGGTCGCGGCCAGTCCGGCGTGCCCAACTACCTTGCCGACCGCGCCAAGGGCGTGCAGATTATCGGCACCGTCGCCCAGGTCAACTACGAGCAGATTGGCAACCTTGATCCCGACCTGATTCTGGTCGACTCCACCGGCGTGGACAAGCGCTCCGAGGCCTTCGAAACCCTCAAGAAGATCGCTCCCGTCGTCTACTGCGGCTACGCGGGTGGCGACTGGCGCATCAACTTCCGCAACGTTGCTAACGCCATGAACATGGTCGACAAGGGCGAAGAAGTCATCAAGGCATACGAGACAAGTGCCGCTACGCTGAAGAACCAGCTCGCCCCCAAGTACGGCGACAAGACCTTCTCCATCGTCCGCTGGGCAGGCAACGGCCCCGCCCTGATTCTCAAGGAACTGCCCGCCGGTCAGGTACTCAACGACCTGGGCCTCAAGCGCCCCGAGTCGCAGGACCGAAACGGTCAGGGCCACTCCGAGCCCGTCTCCCTGGAGAACCTGGCAACCATCGACGCGGACTACATGTTCCTGGGCACCCTCGGCGGCGCAAGCCAGCAGAACCCGAACGCGCAGGGCTCCGCAGGTCTGCAGGGCGCCGAAGAAGCACTGAATAAGGCGAAGGAAACCTCCGGCTTCACCAACCTGAAGGCAGTCAAGGACGACCACGTGATTCTCGTGGACGGCTCCAAGTGGACCTCCACCGGCGGCCCGCTGCTGCTCGAGGGCATTATCGAAGACGTCAAGAAGGCGCTTCCGCTCTAAACGCCCTGTTCTGAACACCCCGTTCTAAATACCCTGTGAAGCAATCACCCGCTGAAGCTTCCGCCACCCTTCCCGCCGCGACCTAAAAACCGCGGCGGGAAGGGGATGCACGACCCACCACACCATCCTCAAGGACCACAATGACCGAAACTCGACCCGTGCGCACCGCAGCCCGCTACGGTGCCGTCGTGGCTCTCGCCGGCGCGCTCATCACCCCCGGAGCAGCGCTGACCGGCACCACCATTGCTTACGCGGACACCCCCGCCGCCACCCAGCAGGCTGATAAGGCTACCGTGACGATTTCCACCGAGAAGTGGCGCGAAGGTAAGCTCGTGCTACGCGGCACCGGCTTTACCAGCACCGCACCCGGTCGCGGCGCAGTGTTCGCAGTGAAGTTCCTCGACGCCCTGCCGGATGAAGCGCACCAGGCGATTAACCCGATCACCAAGAAGGGTGGCAACTCGCCCGCAAACTTCATGGGAACCGCCAAGGAGGACGGCACCTTCGAGGTTGAGGTGTCCCTGCCGACCCCCGAAAACACCGGTCTGACCGCTGAACAGCTGAAGAACAAGGGCTGGACCGTGGAGGGTACCAGCCACCGTATTCAGGTGCTTTCCGGTTCCCTGGGCGGTACGGATGCGGACGGCAACACCTACGACCGTCGTGCATCTGTGTCGCAGAATATTACGTTGAGCGACCCGGCTCCGAGCCCGGCACCGACCGCGGATCCCTCTGCTACCGCTGAGCCCAGCGCAACTGTAGAGCCTTCTGCGACTGCCGAGCCTACTGCGGAGCCCTCTGCTACCGCTGAGCCTTCTGCGACTGCCGAGCCTACCGCGGAGCCCTCTGCTACCGCAGAACCCACCCCGGCACCTACTGCAGACCCCACCCCGGCACCCAGCGAAGACTCGAAAACCTGCACCCCCGCTGACGGCTCCTTCACCCCGCGCCTGAGCATCGAGAACCCCAAGGCGGTTCAGGGCGGCAAGCTGCACCTGACCGGTGACGGCTGGTGCAACCCTGAAGACAAGAAGGCATCCGTTATCGGTCTGAAGATTGACGACGGCAAGGTATCCCGTAACGACGCCACCGCGGTCAACGACAACCGCACCATCTGGGCTGTCATCACCCCCGATGAGAACGGCCATATCGACGCCTGGATTGACCTGCCCACCCGCGACAACGCAGCCTTCAAGAATGACGAAGACGCCGCCAAGTACGCCTCCGGTGAGCACACCCTGCGCCTGCTGACCGGTAGCCTGCGTGAGGGCGACCGATCCGGAACCTACGGCGGCGCCAACAGCCAGGGCGGCATCAACACCACCTTCACCATCGGTGAGTACGCCCCCGTTGATGCACCCGAGCCGGTCAACGCCTCCGAACTGACCGCTGGTAATGGCGTGCAGGTGAGCCGTGACGGCTCCACCGTGACCGTGACCGTGCCGAACGCTGAACCGGGCACCTGGGTGTACGCCGCAACCTACCTCGGCAACTCCCCGCAGACCCTCTACGGCTCCGGCTGGAAGCGCCTGGATGGCAACCGTAGCTTCAGCTACGAAACCAGTGTGAGCATGCCCGCCGCAACCTACCGCGTGGTCGTGCACAACGGCAACCAGGGCGCTGACAATGCGGTGCTCGGTTTTGCTGACATGACCGTGGAACGTGCTGTTACCCCTCGTCAGGACGTTTCCCGCGATGAGCAGGACGCCACCGACCAGCTGGTCGAAGAGCTGAACGAGAACCCCGCAACCGCAACCTCCACGGCACCTGTGCCCATGCGTAACGCGGGCGGCCGCATCAGCACCCGCGCCACCGACGTGGACGCATCCCTCGCCGCGCTCTCGCAGAGCACCGCCCCGGTCGTGAACCGCGTGCAGGCTAAGGCGAAGGTTCAGAACGCGCAGAAGAACCTGGCAACCACCGTGCAGAAGACCGAAGCCAACGCGAAGAAGGCAGTGAAGGCTGCCGCCGGTTCGCAGAACTCGCAGAACACGCAGGGCTCACAGAACTCCGCCGCAGGCACCAAGGCACAGGGCCCGACCATTGAGGGTACTGAGCTGACCGGTCTGACCAAGTGGCTGGTCAACAACGCCAATAACCTGCTGCTCTCGGCGGCTGGCCTGGTGGTTTTGGCTGCGGCTCTGCTGCTGCGCACCTCCAAGAAGTAAGCTTTCTGACCACACATTCACACCGGCACCGGCTCACGCCCCACACTCTTGACCTCGAACCCTTGAACAGGGGAGTGGGCCGGGTGCCCCTCCAACCACTCGGGTCACGACCCGCTGAACTGCACCGACCTACTGAACTTCACTGACACGAACCCGGTAGCGTTCAGCTTCGACCCCGGTAATTTTGAAAGGACCACCATGCGTGCACCTTTTTCGGGAGCCCCGAAGGCATCCCTGACCTCTAAGGCGCTGACCGCCTGCGCTGCCGCAACCCTGGCGCTGGGCTTGGGCGTTGGCACTGCATCCGCTCTGCCTCCGGGCGGTGCGAAGGCATCTACCCCCGGCACCTCTTCGACTGTTTCCTCCTCTGTGAGCGAGCACGGCGTGATTTCCTTTAGCGTGAGCGGCTTCCCCGCAAACACTGTGGTGTCCGTGAAGGTGGACGACGGTAACCTGTGCCCCTCCGATGCGGCACAGGGCGCTTGCGTGGTGCACCAGCAGAAGACCGATGGCAACGGTAACGTCTCCGGTTCCTTCGTTCTGCCGGATGTTGGCGCTGGCACTCACACTCTGCGTTTCCTTGCAACTGGTGAGAAGCGTGACAAGGACGGCAAGTACCTGGGCACCGAGGCGTACAGCAACCGTAGCCCCGAGTTCACCGTGGTGGGTGAGGGCGGTTCGGATAATTCCTCCTCGAACTCTTCGGGTTCTTCCTCGAACCGCGGCTCTTCCAGCTCGAAGAGCAACGGTGGTTCCTCGAACGGCGGCTCGAACTCTAACAACTCAGACTCTGCAGACGAGGCTCAGGGCTCTAACGATTCCAACGAGTCCTCGTCCAATGGTGGTTCGAACGGCTCCTCGAATGGTTCTGCAGGTGGCGCGGCTGAGGCTGAGACCGTGTACACCGACGCTGAGGGCAACACCATCACTAAGGAGGAGTACGACCGCCTGAACGCGGAAGCTGACTCTTCCGGTACCTCCGGTACCTCTGGCTCTTCCGCTGCGCCTGCTGCTTCGGCTTCTGCAAATGCCCAGAAGAAGGCGACCGCTTCGGCGAGCGCATCTTCTTCGTCTTCTGCGCGCGGTACTGCGTCGAACCCGAGCGCTTCAGCTTCGGGCGCGGCTAACACCGCATCCACCGTTCAGACCGTGACTTACGGTGCTGCGTTCCCGTGGATTGGCGTGGTGGTTCTGGGCGTAAGCATTGTGGGTGCCGCTGCGCTGCTGCTGACCCGTAAGCGCTAAGACTTAACGTCGGATGCGGGTGGGGGAGTAACCCGCCCGCTCCGGCGTTTCTCTCATTATCTACCGGTGTGCCGGGTGCCCCTCGTGTGGTGTGGGTGCGCCGGGTGTGCCTCCCCGTTTTCTTGTATCGAGCATAAGGAGCATAGTGGCCTTCACGAGCTCATTGTCCCGAGATGTTCAGCAGGAGAGTACGTCCCGTCAGGGTTCTGTGATTCAGGGGCAGAAGTTGGGTAAGCGCCTGGCTTTTCTGTTCTTGTTTGCGGTGCTTTTGGTGGGGGCTGTGGCTGCTTCTTTGCTGTTCGGGTCGAATAATCTTCCGCCGGATCAGGTTCTGGCTGTTTTCAATGGCACTGCTTCTGAGCAGGCGCAGACGATTGTGATGGAGCAGCGCATTCCGCGTACCTTGGTGGGTCTTGCGGCGGGTGCGGCGTTGGCGGTTGCCGGTTCTTTGATGCAGTCGTTGACTCGTAACCCGCTGGCTGAGCCCGGCCTGATGGGTGTGAATGCCGGTGCTGCGGTGGCTGTGATTGCTTCCGTGGTGGTTTTTGGCGTGATGGGTATTTGGCAGTACATGGTTGCTGCGACGATTGGTGGCGCGTTGGCTGCGGTGCTGGTGTACACGCTGGGTCGTGGTCGTGACGGGTCGATTGTGAAGCTCGCTCTGGCGGGTGTGGCGATTTCTGCGGCGCTGTCGGCGATTGCACAGGGCCTGATTTTGGCTGATCAGGATGCATATAACGAGTTCCGTGTGTGGGTTGCCGGTTCGCTGGAGGGCCGCGGTATGGATATCGCGTCGACGGTGGGTCCGGTGATTCTGCTGGGTATGCTGGTGGCGTTCTTTGTGGCTCCTGCGATTAATGCTCTGAGTATGGGCGAGGAGGCGGCGACCAGCCTCGGCGTGAGTGTGCGTACGACCCAGAATTTGACGTTGCTGGCGGTGACGGTGCTTGCCGGTGCGGCGACTGCTGCGGTGGGTCCGATTGGTTTTGTGGGTTTGGCGGTGCCGTTTGTGGTGCGTGCCCTACTCGGTAATGATGTGCGCTGGGTGAATTATGGTTCGGCGCTGTTGGGTCCGGTGTGGCTGCTGTGTGCTGACGTGTTGGCGCGTGTGCTGGTGGCTCCGCAGGAGACTCAGGTGGGTATTGTGGCGACTCTTGCCGGTGCCCCGGTGTTCTTGTTCTTGATGACTCGTCGTAAGGTGGAGGCTCTCTAATGTCGAATTCTTCCGCTGTTTCGACGGCGACCGTCACCACTGCAGCTAATCGTTCTGCGCGTCGTAGCGGCCGCGATTTGGGTGGCCGCCCGGTGTTGACTGTGCGCGGTCCGCTGAGTGCTCAGGTGCCGTGGCGTGTGCTGATTTTGAATGTGGCGTTGGTGGTGCTGATTGCGGCGCTGGCGTTTTGGGGCATGTTGCAGGGTGATTATAAGATCGCCCCGGAGAAGCTGATCCCGGCGCTGCTGGGTGAGGGCAAGCAGATTACGGTGGCTTTCGCTCAGCAGCGTGCGGCGCGTATTGTGGCGGCGCTTCTGGTGGGTGCGGCACTTGGTCTGTCGGGTGCGATTTTCCAGGTGATTTCGGGTAATGCCCTGGGGTCGCCGGATATTATCGGTTTCACGAATGGTGCCGCGACCGGTGCGCTGTTGCAGATTATTGTGTTCAATTCCGGCCCCGTTGAGGTTGCCCTGGGCGCTGTGGTTGGTGGCTTGGCGACTTCGGTGCTGGTGTGGCTGTTGACGCGCCGCACGGGCCTGCATGGCTTCCGCTTGGTGCTGGTCGGTATTGGTGTGGGTTCGACCCTGGCGGCGTTCAATGCGCTGCTGGTGGTGCGTGCTTCGCTGACTCAGGCGCAGACCGCGGCATCCTGGCTTGCCGGTTCGCTCAATGACATCACGTGGGAGCGCACCTACGCGCTGCTGGGTCTGTTGCTCGTGGTGACTCCGCTGTTGCTGATGCTGGTCCGCCCGCTGGGCGCGATTCGTTTTGGTGACCAGGTGGCATCCGGTTTGGGTGTGAGCGTGAACGCGTACCGTGTGGCGGCTCTGTTTATCGGTGTGCTTCTGGTTTCGCTGGCGACCGCGACGACCGGCCCGATTGCCTTTGTCGCCCTGGCGGCACCGCACATCGCGAAGACCCTGTCTCGCAGTGGCGGGGTGGGCTTCACCTCCGCGGCACTTATGGGTGCGCTCATGGTGCTCGGCTCTGACCTGATTGGCCGATTCGCTGTTCCCGGACGCATCATTCAGGTGGGTGTGGTGACCGGCGCGATTGGCGGCCTGTACCTGATTTACCTGATTTACCTCGAAAGGAAGAAGAGCTAGTGAACGCTAGTGTGACGACCCGCCTTGAAGGCGAGAACATGGTGGTTGCCTACGGTGAGCATACGGTGCTCAACGGGGTAGATTTTCAGGTGCCGGAGGGGGAGCTGACCGTTATCCTAGGCCCGAACGCCTGCGGTAAGTCGACCACCTTGAAGGCTCTTGCCCGCGTGAACCCGCTCAAGGAGGGTGAGGTTCGCCTGGACGGCACCCCGCTGCCGCAGATGAAGTCCCGCGCTATCGCGAAGATCTTGGCGATGCTGCCGCAGACCCCGGAGGCGCCTAGCGGCGTGACCGTGGCGGATGTGGTGGCGCGCGGCCGCTACCCGCACCAGTCACTGCTGCGTTCTTGGTCTGATGAGGACGAGCGCGCCTGCGTGGAGGCGATGCAGGCGGCGAATGTGCTGGAGCTTGCTGAGCGTCCCATTGAGGCGCTTTCGGGCGGTCAGCGTCAGCGCGTGTGGATTGCCATGACCCTGGCGCAGCAGACCCCGCTGATTCTGCTGGATGAGCCGACCACTTACCTGGATATCACGCACCAGATTGAGGTGCTGAACCTGACGAAGAAATTGCATTCCGAAGGGCGAACGGTAGCCGTGGTTTTGCATGACCTGAACCTCGCTTTCAGGTATGCTACTCATGTTGTGTTAATGAAGCAGGGCCGGATTATCGCTCAGGGCGATCCGCGTGCGATAATTACACCGGAACTCATTCAGGAAGTTTTTGACCTGCAATCGGTCATTATTCCTGATCCATGCACTGGTACCCCTTTGGTTATTCCGAAGGAGAACCAAACAATTCATATTGCCGCTGACGCTATTTCGGCGGCCCGCGAAAGCGAATAGTTTTCGCCCCTAAGCCGCGTGGGAGTTAGCACCAACCGTCTCAGTACGGGTGGAAAAGCTCGGCATTGCGCCAAGCAGCGAACGCTAGGATCTGAGGGACCCAGGATCCCCTGCGCGTAGGGCGCCTACCCGGTGCTCGCCCGTCTTTGACGCATGAACGGATCCGAGCACTGGGTAGGTTCCATTTTGGGAACCCGTAGATGAGGCACCGAGACTGCCGCATGAGACTTTGAAAGTTGCGACTTGAGAGGTTTGATGCACGGTCTCGGTGCCTCATCTCATTTAACTGCCCGGTTTGTGGTGGCCACTGTTTGCGATCTACAGTTGGGGCCTGTATTTGAACCCCGCGCTCGCTGTCATGAATGTCATGTTGTGGTTCTTTCGCTTTTTCCTTTGGCTGGAGTTTGGGTAAGGGATACCATAGAGTGAGGTAGTAGAGGCTAACTAATGATAATGCGCCTCCTCACCGATTCTCACCGATTGAGTGTTTCCACAGACCAAGGAGGAACCGTTGGGCGAGCACGAACCCACCGCGACCGTTCCCGCGCAGAGTATTTCTGCACAGAACACTTCTGAACAGGCTACTTCGGCGCAGCCGCGTACCGTTGCACCGACCGTGCGCCCGACCCCTCCCAAGACCCCGCGCCCCGTACCGGCACCGCGCGTGGACAGCCCCCTCATCAGCGCCATTATCGCCGAGGCGGTCAGCCCCGAAGAGCTGAACGCCCGCATCCTTGAGGTCGTCTCTGAAGGCACCCCCATTATCGAGCCGGTGCACCGCGAAGACGGCAGCATCAGTGAGAACGAACGCATCGTCACCTTCCTGTACCACAACGAGCAGGCGGAGCAGGTGCTCATGTTCATCAACCGCCTGACCGATGAGAAGAACCTCGACCGTTCCCTCATGGCCCGCATCGAGGGCACTGGCTGGTGGCAGCTGAGCATGCAGATGGAAACCACCTGGCGTGCCTCCTACAACTTCTTGCCGACGCTGCCCGGCGAGCGCCCCGCCTGGCTGGGCGATGACGACCAGGTGCGCCTGCGCGCCGCCCTGGATTCCGGCGAGGGCGACCCGCTGAACCCCGAGACCGCGTGCAACCGTATCGGCCGTTGCATGGGTGTGGTGCAGCTTGAGCACGCGCCGGTGCAGGAGTTCATCCTGACTCAGGAAGAGATTGACGCGCTGCCCGCCCCCGAGTGGATGCAGACCTCTGACGGTCACCAGTATGTGCTCGGCCGCGTGGGTGACCCCGCCCCGAATGCGCCGCTGTTCATCCAGTTCGACGGTGAGATGTGGTTCAGCCAGGGTATGGAGCACACCCTCAACCGTGCCCACGAGGCGGGCCGTATTCCGGCGATGCACGTGTTCTTCCTGCACTCTGGCGGTCGTGAGAACCGCTGGAAGGAGCTGAACGGCGACAACCCGATTGCCGACTACCTGGTGGACATTGCATTCCCGCACCTGGAGGCGGTGCACGGCATTAAGACCGCGCCGCAGAACATTGTGATTAACGGTCAGTCGCTGGGAGGCCTGTCCTCCCTGTTGGCGGTGCTGAGCCGCCCGGAGGCGTTTGGTGGCGCGATCGCGCAGTCTTCGTCGCTGTGGCAGCCGCAGGTCATGGACTGCCTGGACGAGCTGGAGGCGGCGGGTGAGATTGACCGCCTGCGCCACCTGTACCTTGAGATTGAGGTGGGGGAGCAGGAGTGGGTTCTGGTGCCTCCTCACCGCGAGCTGAAGGAGCGCCTGGAAAAGCTGGGCCTGAAGAATGCGCGTTGCACGACCTTCAACGGCGGTCACGATTATGCGTGCTGGCGCGGTGCGATTGTGCCGGCGTTGGAACGTATTATTGCTGCCCGCTGGGAGGCTGAGCGCGCTGAGCGGAGCTTAGCTGAGGAGTAGCGAGAGGTCGCCTAGGGATCCTGCACGGGTAGAGCACACCCCGCATGGTGGGCGGGCGGGGTGCCCCGTTAGGGTAAACACCGTCGCGCCCGTATCCTAGAGAAGTACAGCCTAAGAGAAGTGCAACACTACCGCGCCGCGAGGGGTGCCGAAGGGTACCCGGCGTAGGCTGCGCACCCGCCCTCATTGACGAGATGGCATCACGCTGCGAACTCACGCAGCACGTGAGCGCTATAGAAACCGCAAACGACACAGAAATCGAGAGAAGATGACCGTAGAACGTAGCCCCCTGGCCCCCACGCCGCTCATCCCCGAGTCTTTTGCCGCGAAGTACCGCGAAGCCGGCTACTGGATTGACCAGACCATCCCCGAGTTCCTGCTAGATGCATGCCGCGCGAAGCCGCACTTCCCGGCGCTGGTGGCAATCTCGCACGCGCAGCTCGATGAGGACGGCAAGCCCCAGCAGATTCGCCTCTCCTACGGTGAGCTGGAGGCGGCAGGTCGTGCCGCTGCGGCGCGCCTCGTTCAGGCTGGCGTGCAGCCCGGTGACCGCGTGCTGCTGCAGCTGGGTAACACCGCCGAGTACCTGGTGTACCTGCTGGGTATTTTCTGGGCGGCTGCGCTGCCGGTGTTCTGCCTGCCGCAGCACCGCACCACCGAGCTCGTGCACTTTGCGACCCGCACCGACGCTGCGGCGCACGTGTTCTCTTCGCTGACCCCGGGCGCAGATTTCACCGCCCTGCACGAGGACGTTGCCGCCGAGCTGCGCAAGAACTCCCTGGAGCCGCCGGTCGCTATTGACGTTGCGGAGCCGCTGACCCCGCTGACCGAAGAGGAACTCGCTGAAGAGTTCGTGCCCGGCGTCATTCAGAACACCGAGAACCTGCGCGCGAGCGAGCAGGTGGCGTTCCTGCAGCTCTCCGGCGGTACGACCGGCATTTCGAAGCTGATTCCTCGCACCCACGCCGCCTACCTGTACTCGGTGCGCGGCTCGGTCGATATCTGCAAGCTGAACAACAACACGACCATGCTCGTGGTGCTGCCCGCCGCGCACAACTTCACGATGAGCTCGCCCGGTATCCTGGGCGTCATGTGCGCCTCCGGCAAGCTGGTGTTCGCGGCGGATCCGTCCCCGCAGACCGCGTTCCACCTCATTGAGATGGAGGGTGTGACCACCTCCGCGCTGGTGCCTCCGCTGGCTCAGGCGTGGGTCGCCTCCGCGGAAAAGCGCGGCGTGTCCCTGCCGTCCCTGCAGACCCTGCAGGTGGGCGGTTCGAAGCTGGCTCCGGCGGTTGCGGGCAAGATCGAGTCGGTGCTCGGTTGCACCGTTCAGCAGGTGTTCGGCATGGCTGAGGGTCTGGTGAACTACACCCGCTCGACCGACATGATTGAGCTACGCCTGCGAACCCAGGGCTACCCGATTAGCCCCGACGACGAAATCCTAATCGTTGATGATCAGGACCAGCCGGTCAAGCGCGGCGAGAGCGGCCACCTGCTCACCCGCGGCCCGTACACGATTCGCGGCTACTACCTGGAGGAGAACGCGAACCGCTACGGATTCACCGAGGACGGCTTCTACCGCACCGGTGACATTGTGCGACTGGTAGCAGGCAAGTACCTTGAGGTGACCGGCCGCGCGAAGGACCAGATTAATCGCAATGGCGAGAAGATTGCCGTGGACGAAATCGAAGAGCTGGCGCTGACCCACCCCGACGTTTTTGACGCCGTGGTCCTGGGCATCCCGGATGAGACCGTGGGTGAGCGCGTGGGCCTGGTCATTGTGCCGCAGGAAGGCGCCGACTTGGGCGAAAACCCGCGCCGCACGATGCACGAGTTCTTCACCTCGAAGAAGCTCGCCGACTTCAAGATTCCGGAGCGAGTGCAGGTTCTGCAGGAGCTGCCCACCACGAACGTGGGTAAGATTTCTCGCCGCGAACTGCGCGCCAAGCTTGCCGAAATTTTCGGCTAAACCCTTTGAGCTGACCATTTTCAGCTAAACCGTACGCCCTTATTCCTACCCCTATTGAGGAGAAAAATGTCCGCATTTGAGACCCTGCGCCCCATCATGGAGAAGTACATCGTCGAGCCCGACTCCCTGCAGACCGCTTTTGACGAGCCGACCACCGACCTGTTCTCCCTAGGCATGGACTCTATGGGCGCATTCGCCCTGCTCGACGACCTTGCCGCTGAGGGCGCCGTGATTGAGTTTACCGAGCTGGTGGAGAACCCGACCGTGGAGTTCATCGCCTCCCGCCTGGGCTAAGCGTTACCGCACCCCGAGTGCCCGCCTGCCGCGAATGCAGACGGGTGCCCGGGGTGTTTGCTACTCGCCTCGTTTTTTCTGTGCGCCGGTTTTGCGCCGTGTTGTGTAGCTGCGTTTACCCTTGTCAGCGCACTTCTGTCAGTGCACTTCTGTCAGCGTGAAGCGGCGGGGCAGTAGCCTCCCTTTCACACCTACCTTTAACACACCGCATATCATCCCTAATCCAGACCCCTAATCCAGACCTTTGAGAGGCCACCATGGGCGTAGCTGATACTACCGCACCCGCTAGCTTCGGGACTGCTTCCGACCTTCGCACCGCCGCGAACCCCTCCGCACAGCACAGCGCTGACAGCCCCTGGCTGCCGCTGACCACTAACGCGCGCGGCATCTACTTTGCCGCCGCGATTGACCCGACGAACCCCTGCTACAACACCGCGGAGGTTCTGCAATGCCCCGCAGACACCGACCTCGCTCTGCTGCGTGAGGCTTTTGAACAGCTCTACCGCGAGAACGAGGGCTTCCGCGTGCGCACCCGCATTGCTGATGGTTCCGCATCCCAGCAGATTCTGACCGAGGAGGCGTTCCTCGCGGGCATTGACCTGCTCGTGGACGGGGGCGAACTGAGCGGCACCGCCGAGGCGGGGGAGGAGAACGCCTCTGACCTGCCCGAATCAGCCCTGCCTGACTCTGATTTGCCCGCGCCGGTGCGCGCCTGGGCGCAGCGCCTGCTCGCCCAGCCCCTCGCCACCGATGAGGGCGTGACCGTGCGCAGCGCAGTGGCGCGTTACGGCGGGTTCCTCTGGGTGTACCATTCCTTCTCCCACGTGGTTGCCGACGGATTCGCGGCGTTCAACGGCCTCTCCCGCGTGGCGGCGATATACCGCGCCCTGTCCGCCGGTCAGCCGGTTCCGGCAACCCGCCGCATGAGCCTGCAGCAGCTGCTCGACGCCGACGATGCCGCCTCCACCGCCCGTGACGAAGACGTTGCCTTCTGGGAGGCGAGCGGCGCCCTGGAACAGGAAGATACCTCCCTGGCGGGTCGTACCGCCTCCCCGTCGGCTCAGTCTGTGCGCCTGGCGTTCAGCATTGACGTGCCCACCCAGCAGGCTCTGCTGGATGCGGCAAAGCAACACGCCGTCTCCTGGCCCGTGTTGGCGACCGCCGCCGTCGGCTCGTACCTGGCGCGTGTGGGCGGCTACCCGCAGGCTTCGTTCGGCGTGCCGCAGATGAACCGCATGTTCGCCCGCACTCTGCCGGAGGCGACCCGCGCCCTGGGTACGGCGAGCGCGCAGACCGGCTGTACCGCGGTGAATGTGTTGCCGGTGCAGGTTGCGGCGACCGGCCCCATCACGGAATCCCTGCACTCGGTGAAGGAGCAGTACGCCCGCAACGCTGAGCATCCGCTGGCTCGTCAGGAAGACCTCGAGCGTACCGCACGTAACGCCCAGTCCAGGCTGTTTGGTGCGCAGATTAACGTGGTGCCCTTTGACGCGGTGCTGCCGCTGGCGGCACCCTCCAAGGACGAGTCCGGATCCGCGGTACCGACTGCGCGCATTCACAATATCTCTGCCGGTCCCGTTGCTGACGCGACCTTCACCCTGCGCGGCATGCCCGGCCGCGGCAACAGCATCTCCTGCGAGATTGACATGAACCCGGCGCTCTACACCGCTGAGGAGCTGGAACGTCACGCCGCCCGCCTGAGCGAGTGGCTGCCCGTCTACGCGGCGGAGGCGCAGCGCGAGGGCGCCTCCCTGAACAACCTCGGCTTGGCGACCGAGGCGGAGCTTGCGACCCTGCGCGAGCTGACCGCCCCGGCGCTTACCGAGCACCCGATGGAGTACAAGACCCTGCTGGGTCGCTTCCGTGACGCGGTGGCGGCGCATCCGCAGGCGCTCGCCGTGCTGGATTCTGCCCCCGCACCCGGTGAGGTACTCACCCCCGAGTCGGAGCGCGCCTACGCTTTTGACCGCGCCCTCACCTACGCCGAACTGGACGAGCGAGCTCGAGCCCTTGCCGCGCAGCTGCTGGACTGGGGCGTTCGCCCTTCCGACGCGGTGGGTCTGCGTGTGCACCGCGGCGCCGAGCAGTACGTGGCGCTGTACGCCCTGCTGTACGCTGGCGCCACCTATGTGCCGGTGCTTCCGGATCTGCCCGCTGAGCGTGTGGGCGTGATGATGGAGGACGCCGAGTGCTCCCTGCTTCTGCACGGCCCCGGCCTGCACCCGCTGAACGCGGAAGAGCTGAACCCGCAGGAACCGCAGCGTCACGCGAACCTGCCGCAGCATACTCTGCCCCTACTGAGCGCCGAGGAACCCAACGGGGAACACTCCTCAGCACCCGCCGCAGAGGAGCTTCCGGGCGCGAAAACCGGTCTGGACGAGGACGCTTACGTGCTCTTCACCTCCGGCTCCACGGGCAGGCCTAAGGGCGTTGCCATCAGCCACCGCGCGATTGATAACCGCCTGCGCTGGCAGCAGCACCAGATTCCGGTGGGGGAGGGCGACCGCGTTCTGCACAAGACCCCCATCTCCTTTGACGTGCACGTGTGGGAGCTGTACTGGCCTCTCGCCGAGGGTGCCGCCGTGGTCATTGCCGCGCCGGAGGGTCACCGCGACCCCGCCTACCTGGCGCGAGTGATTGCCGAGCAGTCCGTCACTGCGGTGCACTTTGTGCCGACCATGCTGTCGGCGCTGACCTCTTCGCCGGCGGCGCGCCGCATCCTGGCTGATGCTGGCTTCGGTCAGGATCGAGAGCAGCCCCTGCGCTACGTGGTCTGCTCGGGCGAGGCGCTGCAGAAGGACCAGGTGCAGGCTGCGGGCGAGGTTCTGGGCGTGTACCCGCTGAACCTGTACGGCCCGACCGAGGCGGCGGTGGACGTGACCTTCTGGGAGACCTCCACCGACCCGCAGCGCGAGAGCGTGCCCATTGGCGAGCCGGTCTGGAACACCGGAACCCTGATTCTTGACCCGACCGGCCACCCCGTGCCGGTGGGCGTGACGGGTGAGTTGCACCTATCGGGTGTGCAGCTGGCGCGCGGCTACAAGAACAACCCGCAGGCGACCGCGGCGGCTTTCGTGGAGCAGGCTCCTGCCGGTGCGCTCGCGCTGCTGAACGGTGAGAGTCAGCGCCTGTACCGTACGGGCGATTTGGCGTGCTGGGAGATTCTTCCCGATGGTCGTGCCGTCATTGGCTACCGTGGTCGCACGGACTATCAGATTAAGGTTCGCGGTCAGCGCCTGGAGCTGGGCGATATTGAGATGGCTCTTGCCGCGGTTGAGGGGGTGACCGCTTCGGTGGCTCTGCTGTACCGCGGTCTGCGTGAGCCCGCCCTGGCGGCGGTGCTGGAGGTCGGCGACGTGCCCGCTGAGCGTGCCGAGCAGCTGGTGGAGGCGGCGCGTGAGCATTGTGCGCAGGTTCTGCCGGACTACATGGTTCCGACCCTGTGGCATACCCTGCCTGCTCTGCCGGTGAGCCCCTCCGGTAAGGCGGATCGCAAGCTGTTGGCGTCCCTGGACCTGACCCCTCAGACTTCCGATGCTGAGGGTCCGCACGGTCTGCTGGAGCAGCAGCTGTGCTCGATTATTGCCGGTGTGCTGGGTCGTGAGCGTTTCGGCGTGGATGAGGATTTCTTCGCCTCGGGTGGTCATTCGCTGGCGGCTCTTGAGGTGATTGCCGCGGTTGAGGAGCAGCTGGGTCTGAGCGTGAGCATTGGTGCGCTGTTTGCGCATCCGACAGTGCAGGCTTTGGCGGCGTCCATTGCGGGCGAGCGTGGCGAGGGTGCGGAGTTCGCGCCGGTTCTGCCGCTGCGTGAGCACATTTTGACTCAGCGCGAACACGTTGTGACTCAGCGTGAGCAGCCCGTTGTCCCCGATACTACCGGTGCCCCCGCGCCGCTGTTTATTCTGCCGCCTGCTGGTGGTTTGGGCTGGTGCTATGCGGGGTACCTTTCGCATCTTCCGGCTCAGCAGGGTGTGTATGCTGTGCAGGCTGAGGCGTTCTCTGACCCGAATGCCGGGTTTGCGTCGAGTTTGCAGGAGCTGGCTGAGGGCTACCTGAAGCTGATCGAGAAGACCCTGGCGGAGCGTTCGTTGCCGCGTCGTTTTGCGTTGATGGGCTGGTCTGTGGGCGGTACTGCCGCGGTGCAGGTGGCGGCTCTGGCGCAGGCTGCGGGTGCGCTGGTTGAACGTGTCATCCTGTTGGATGCGTATCCTTCGGAGCAGTGGCAGGGCGTGCCTGCGCCGGATGAGCAGGAGAGCTTCCGCGCGCTGTTGCGTATGGGCGGTTTGCCGGAGCCTGCCGCCGATGAGCGGCTTGATTTGCCGGGTACGTTGGAGCGTCTGCAGCGGGCGGGTTCGGCGATGGGGTACCTACCGGAGGAGAAGCTGGGCGTGTGCTTGGGTAGTATGCGTGCTTCAGCGGCACTGATGCGTGGTGCTGAGCAGGCGTTCTTTGATGGTGATGTGTTGCTGGTGGGTGTGCCGCATGAGGATCAGCCGTATTTGGACGCGGCGGGTTGGGCGGCGCATGCGTCGTCGTTCCGTGCGGTGCTGCTGGAGGGTACGCACCCTGATTTGGTGAATCCGGCGCGTCTGGCGGAGGTGACCGGCCACTTCGCCAATTAGCCCGCTCTATCTGTAGAGTAATTAATAAATATAAATGTCCCCGATTGATGATTTATCAACCGGGGGCATTATATTTATTGGTTTTTGAGAACCCACTCTTTATATCGGAGATAAACTTCTGATAGCTGCTTTCGCTGTTCTTCTAGTTTTGTTTCATTATCTCGAATGAGCGGTTTTTGATATGAGGCTACGAGGTTGGCAAGACCTTGAGCCATTCCTGTATCTTTACTGCATTGTGCTTCAATGACACTGATTCGAATTTCTTCTTCTGAGGCCGGGGCATTATTATCACCACTAGCGCGGGTTGCATCTGATAGCTCTTGTGTTTCCCATTCTTCATCGCCCTTTCGTGGCGTTAGACCTTTATCCGATAGGCATTTCCACCATGCTTCACGGTATTTTTTCCATTCGGGATGATTCATGGCAGCTGCATAGGATTCACCGTGGATTCGACGATAGGCTTCTGTGAGGCCACTTTGCTCTTCGAGGCTGATGCCGGCAATCTCTTTCAACGTGGCTAAGATTTCAGGCATGCACTGTTCCATGATTTTTGTGTCATATCCCCCGTATGATGGTGCATTCCCGGATCGCTTGTAGTTTCCATATTTGGCGGAGTATTCGGGGTTCCAGAGGCCAAACTCGCGACTGGACGAAAAGAATTTCCTATCTTCTATATCCGGGATATATATTTCGTAGGATTGGCCGTGTTTTGCGAAACAGCGTTGCCTGAGAATTTCCAAGGCTTGAGTGTAATACTGGGAATTTTCATCTAAATGGTCATTGTATTCTTCGAGTGGAGTAATGATTCGGTTGTTTTTATAGTCTAGAGTTGCTTGGGCTGTTTCATCACGTTCTAGTTGCGGGCCTGTAGAACAGGATGTGCATGCTAGCGTGAATGCAAATGTTAAAGCCATTGCGGGCTGAAAGAATTTCTTGAGGTTCATAATTCTCCCTCCTTAATTGGATAAAGAATATGCGGCCGTAAAGAAAGCGGGGCTGCATTTTGCTGATTGTTGCAAAGCATATGCCTCGGTGAATATGGGTGTCGAGAGAATCTGGAATCTATGTGAATCCCAGAGCGATAAGCAGAATCTCGGGGGGAGTGCTTGCTAGCTTGGGAGTGCACCCATAGCGAAAGGCTAAGACGCTATGGCAGACCACGCACAAGGGTGTTTCTGCAGCGTCGTTACTGCTGGGAGAGTATTCTAGAGCTTCATCATGAACCCCTATGAGTTATGGAGGGTAAATACTCGTAGATGAGTGAGTCGTGCCCCCCCCGCTGGTCGGGCACCCTGAATATCCACCAATACTATGGCGAATATCATAGTTGAAGGGTGGTTAAAGCCTACCACCGGCTAGACGCACCAGGCAATCAAAACTCCGGTCACGTCTGATTTATTACATGAGAAACGCATAGTCAACGAGAATATCAACAGGAAAAAGCCCGGGCGCCCTGCACCTCGTCACAGTTAAAACACGAATGCCCCCGGTTGATGATTCATCAACCGGGGGCATCGTTTAGCTTCTAACGCAGAACCGGGGTTCTACAGCTAAATGCTTAGTGCTGCTCCAGCTCGGAGTTAGCGTTCACGTTGAGCAGGTCGTACTTAGCGAATGCCTTCGCGGGAACGTCTGCTGCAACCTCGCCGCGCTTTGCCAGCATCTGCAGGGTACGGACAACAACCGACTCTGCATCGATGTGGAAGAAGCGACGTGCACCCGGGCGGGTGTCTGCGAAGCCGAAGCCGTCAGCACCCAGGGTTGCGAAGTCGTTCGGAACGAACTGGCGGATCTGGTCGGGAACATCCGAAGCGAAGTCGGTGGTCGCGACGATCGGGCCAGCAGCGCCAGCCAGCTTCTGGGTCACGTAAGGAACGCGAGCGGGCTGGTTCGGGTTCAGCAGAGCCTCTTCCTCAGCGGCAATGCCGTCGCGGCGCAGCTCGGTCCACGAGGTGACAGACCAGAGGTCTGCGGAGACGCCCCAGTCCTCAGCCAGCAGCTGCTGAGCCTTCTCAGCCCACGGAACAGCAACGCCGGATGCCAGCAGCTGTGCCTTGGGGCCGGAGGTCAGCGGGGACTCGCTGATCTTGTGGATACCCTTGATGATGCCCTCAACGTCAACGTTTGCCGGCTCAGCAGGCTGGTGAATCGGCTCGTTGTACACGGTCAGGTAGTACATGACGTTGTGGTCTTCGTCCTTGGTACCGTACATCTGCTCGATACCGCGCTCCACGATGTGAGCGATCTCGTAGCCGTAAGCCGGGTCGTAGATCTTGAACGCCGGGTTGGTGGACGCCAGAATCGGGGAATGACCGTCGTTGTGCTGCAGACCCTCACCGGACAGGGTGGTACGACCTGCGGTTGCACCGATGACGAAGCCGCGGCACAGCTGGTCGGCAGCAGCCCAGAAGCCGTCGCCGGTGCGCTGGAAGCCGAACATCGAGTAGAAGATGTAAATCGGGATCATCGGCTCGCCGTGGGTGTCGTAGGAGGAGCCCAGTGCGATGAACGCAGCGGTTGCGCCTGCCTCGTTAATACCCACGTGAACAATCTGGCCCTCGGGGGACTCGGTGTAGGTGAGCATGAGCTGGTGGTCAACGGGCACGTAGTTCTGACCGTTGGGGTTGTACAGCTTAGCCGAGGGGAAGAAGGAGTCCATACCGAAGGTACGTGCCTCATCGGGGGTGATGGGAGCGATACGGTGACCGAAGCCCTTCACGCGCATGAGGTCCTTCATCAGGCGGACGAACGCCATGGTGGTAGCAGCGGTCTGCTTGCCGGAGCCCTTCTTGGTCTGTGCGTAGACCTTGGACTCGGGCAGGATAATCTCAGGCTGGGTGTTTGCACGGCCGGGGATGTAACCGCCGAGTTCCTTGCGGCGTGCCTGCATGTACTGCAGTGCCGGGTGGTTTGCCTCGGGCAGGTAGTACGGCGGGTTGTACAGATCCTTCTCCAGCTCCTCGTCGGAGATGGGGATGTTCAGGTGGTCACGGAAGCCCTTCAGTGCTTCCATGGTGAACTTCTTGATCTGGTGGGTGGAGTTACGTGCCTCGAAGTAGGGGCCGAGCTCCGCACCCTTAATGGACTGTGCCAGGATGACGGTGGGCTTGCCCTTGGTCTCCATAGCTTCCTTGTAGGCTGCGTAGAGCTTCTTGTCGTCGTGGCCACCCAGGCGCAGGTTGAAAATCTGCTCGTCGGTCAGGTCTGCAACGAGTTCCTTGGTTTCGGGGTACTTGCCGAAGAAGTGCTCGCGGATGTAGCCACCGTCTTCGCCACGGAAGGTCTGGTAGTCACCGTCGAGGGTCTCGTTCATCAGCTGGATGAGCTTGCCGCTCTTGTCCTTCTGGAGCAGTGCGTCGTAGTCGGAGCCCCACAGGACCTTGATGACGTGCCAGCCTGCGCCGCGGAAGAATGCCTCGAGCTCCTGAACAATCTTGCCGTTACCGCGAACGGGGCCGTCCAGACGCTGCAGGTTGCAGTTGACGACGAAGGTCAGGTTGTCCAGGTGCTCGTTTGCAGCCAGCTGCAGTGCACCACGCGACTCGGGCTCGTCCATCTCGCCGTCGCCCAGGAATGCCCAGACGTGCTGCTCGGAGGTGTCCTTGATCTTGTGGTTGTGCAGGTACTTGTTGAAGGATGCCTGGTGGATTGCGTTCAGGGGGCCCAGACCCATGGAAACGGTCGGGAACTGCCAGAACTCGGGCATGCAGCGGGGGTGCGGGTACGAAGGAATACCGTCTGCGCCCTTGGTCTTCTCCTGACGGAAGCCGTCCATCTGGTCTTCGCTCAGGACGCCCTCAACGAATGCGCGGGAGTAGACACCGGGGGAGGAGTGACCCTGGAAGAAGACCTGGTCACCGCCACCGGGGTGGTTACGGCCGCGGAAGAAGTGGTTCTGGCCCATTTCGTAGAGGTCAGCCACACCTGCGAAGGTGGAGATGTGACCGCCAACGCCGATGCCCTTCTTCTGGGCACGCTGAACCATAATTGCTGCGTTCCAACGAATCCATGCGCGGTACTGGCGCTCGAGTTCCTCATCACCGGGGTACTCGGGCTGCTGGTCGACGGGGATGGTGTTGATGTAGTCGGTCTTGACCAGAGTCGGGACCTTAACGCCCTTCTCGCCAGCCTCCTTGAGCAGTGCGCGAAGGATGTACTCTGCACGCTCGGTGCCGTGAGTCTTGATAAGGTCCTCGAGGGACTCAGCCCATTCCTGGGTCTCTTCTACGTCGATGTCCTTCAGGCCATCAAGAAGGGTGCTCAGGGAGTGCTCGTTCGGTACGTTAGCCAAACTAATCCAACCTCTCTTCTGTGCGGTTGTGAGATCGCCCGCCCGCGATGTTGCGTTGTCGAACAATCTTTGTGTTTAAGCGCCATAGATCCGTGGGGTCTACTTCGCTACTTATCTCTACTATCTTAGACCTAAATGTGGGCTTCTTGGCATCAAACGAAGGTTTTTGTGATGTGGGTTTCGCGGCTTAGCTCTCTAAGCGAAAAATATGCGCATCAAAAGTACTAGTTAGGGTCTTTTTGCACCTATATAGCGCGGAATGGTGGGGTGGGCGGAATGGCGCGGAATAAAAGGGTATGGTCTACCTAAAAGGTCAAGAATCACCATGGCTTGATGTGGCTTGTTGTGGGGTGGGTTGCGAAAAGGAAAAAAATACTGAGACATAGAACACATGTTTTCGATTTGCATGCCACACCAGAAGCCCGTATAGTTTTCTCTTGTGTTCGCCACTGAAACAAAAACAAATCAGTGAGAACTACGGGTCTTTAGCTCAGCTGGTAGAGCGCCACGTTTACACCGTGGATGTCATCGGTTCGATCCCGGTAGGACCCACCGATTACCCCGGTACCGCAAGGTGCCGGGGTTTTTCTTTACCCACTACCCGCCGCGAGGGTGCCCGGCGGGAAGCTCACGAAGATAATCCAGCCGGAACTGTGATTCCTCCAAGCATAAAACTGCACTCCACCTATATTATAGCCTGCCCTAAGCGCGTATCCTTATATACATGACTGAAAACAAGAAGGCACAGATTGGTGTCACCGGCCTTGCTGTCATGGGCGCAAACCTCGCCCGCAACCTGGCACGTAACGGCTACACCGTGGCACTGCACAACCGTTCCGTAGAGAAGACCGACGCACTGCTGGCTGAGCACGGCGCAGACGGCGACTTCATCCGTACCGAGTCCCTGCAGGAACTCGTTGACTCCCTCGAGTCTCCCCGCCGCATCCTGATTATGGTCAAGGCGGGCGCACCCGTCGACGCAGTGATCGAGCAGCTCACCCCCATGCTCGATGAGGGCGACATCATTATCGACGGCGGTAACTCCCACTTCCCCGACACCATCCGTCGCGAGCACGCCCTGGCTGAAAAGGGTCTGCACTTCGTAGGCGTTGGCGTCTCCGGCGGCGAAGAGGGCGCTCTCTGGGGCCCCTCCATGATGCCCGGCGGCTCCGCAGAGTCCTACAAGCACCTGGGCCCGCTGCTCGAAAAGATCGCAGCGAAGGCACCGCAGGACGGCGCACCCTGCTGCGCATGGATCTCCACCGACGGTGCGGGTCACTTCGTGAAGATGGTCCACAACGGCATCGAGTACGCCGACATGCAGGTAATCGGTGAAGCTTACGACATTCTGCGCTCCATCGCAGGCATTGAGCCGGCACAGCAGGCAGAAATCTTCAAGACCTGGAACGAAGGCGACCTGAGCTCCTACCTGATCGAAATCACCGCAGAGGTGCTCGCACAGGTAGACGCAAAGACCGGCAAGCCCCTGGTTGACGTTATCGTTGACGCAGCGGGCCAGAAGGGTACCGGCCTGTGGACCGCTAAGGCCGGCCTGGACCTCGGTTCCCCCGTCTCCGCTATCGCAGAGTCCGTGTTTGCACGCGCCCTCTCCTCCTCCGAGCGTGAGCAGCGCGAGCAGGCACAACGCGAACTGCCCGCAGGTCTGATCGCAACCACCGGCATCGGTGCAGGCGACCCCGAGTTCGTTGAGGATGTGCGCCGCGCACTCTTCGCCTCCAAGCTCGTTGCGTACGCACAGGGCATGGACCTGCTCACCCGCGCAGGCAAGGAATACGGTTGGGATCTGAAGCTGGACACCATCGCATCGCTGTGGCGTGCAGGCTGCATCATCCGCGCCGAGCTGCTGGGCGACATCATGGCTGCCTACGCAGGCGAAGCGCCCGCGAACATGCTGCTGGCACCCGCCTTCAAGAACCTCATGGAGGAGCTCGTTCCTTCCTGGCGTCGCGTGGTGGCTAAGGCAACCGCACTGGGCATCCCCGTGCCGGTGTTCGCATCCGCACTGTCCTACTACGACGGCCTGCGCCGCGACCGCCTGCCCGCATCCCTGATTCAGGGTCAGCGTGACTTCTTCGGTGCACACACCTACGGTCGTATTGACGAAGAGGGCGCCTTCCACACCATGTGGAGCGGTGACCGTTCCGAGGTGAACGCAGCGGACATTCACGTTCACTAAGCTCACGTAGCTGAATACGTCAAAGCCCGCCTTCGGCTGGATGAGAATCCGGTCGAAGGCGGGCTTTCGTTATGTCTTGATGGGGCACCCCCGAGATGCCTCAGGGGTATCTTGAGGGGCGTATAGCAGGGGAGAAGACCTGCGGAGCCCGGTGAGGAGCTTGGAGCCTCATGAGGAGCCGCCAGGTGCGCCTCTACGGGGTCAAAATGCTTGCCAAGCGCTAAATCCACATGGCGGGGTCAATGTACTCCACAGCGTCCACCAGCGGCTTCTTCTTCTCCGGGGTACGCGGGCGATGCTTCGCCGGAATGCCGGTAATAATCGAATCGGCGGGGTGATCGTTGACGACCACGGCGTTCGCACCAATAGCGCTATCGGCACCAATCTCCACCGGGCCCAGCACCTTAGCACCTGCACCAATGGTCACACGGTCACCAATGGTGGGGTGACGCTTCACCTTCTCTAGGGAGCGACCGCCCAGGGTCACGCCGTGGTACAGCATCACGTCGTCACCAACCTCAGCGGTCTCACCAATGACAATGCCCATGCCGTGATCAATGAAGAAACGGCGGCCGATAGTCGCGCCGGGGTGAATCTCCACACCGGTCAGAAAACGAGCAAACTGCGAAAGAGTACGAGCCAGAGCCTTCGTCTCATCCTTCTGCCAAAGCTTATGGGTCAGACGGTGAACCCAAATGGCGTGCATACCCGAATAGTTCAGCGCAATCTCGACAGCGCCGCGCGCAGCAGGGTCGTGCTGGCGGACGTTCTCAATATCTTCACGCAGACGCGCAATAAAACTCATGGGTTCCCTTTCCCTCATCGGTCGTGCTCTGTGTATGCGACCTTTCCAAAGGTACCAACAACGGTGCTCATTCACCTATTCCCGAACTCTGTCGTCGTCATAGTGAGTGCTCTCTATAACATCTCGGTCACAATTGCGTGCGGAACGTAATATTCGGGCTCGGGCGGGTCTCAGCGGGGGAGCATCGCGGGAAAAACGCAAACGCTCCGCCCCGGCATGCAACCGGGACGGAGCGTCGAACACTGCGTACTGTTCTAGATGGCGGCCTCACGGGGAGGGGTGCCGAAGACCGGGGCCTATTAGCCGCGGATATCCTCGTACAGAGCGGTAGAGATGTAACGCTCACCGAAGTCAGGAACGATAGCCACAATCAGCTTGTCCTTGTTCTCAGACTTCTTAGCCTCCTCCAGAGCAGCCCACACAGCCGCACCGGAAGAAATACCGCCCAGAATACCTTCCTGGGTGGCCAGCAGGCGGGAGGTGCGCATAGCGTCCTCAGCGCTGACCGGAGTCACCGAATCGTAGATGCCGCGGTCCAGGGTGTCGGGAACGAAGTTAGCGCCCAGGCCCTGAATCTTGTGGGGACCAACGCGACCCTCGGAGAGCAGCGGGGAGTCCTTCGGCTCAACCGCAACAACCTTAACGTTCGGGTTCTGCTCCTTCAGGTACTTACCGGTACCGGAGATGGTGCCGCCGGTGCCAATACCCGCCACGAAAATGTCGACCTTACCGTCGGTTGCTTCCCAAATCTCGGGGCCGGTGGTGTTGTAGTGAATGGTGGGGTTCGCCTCGTTGGAGAACTGGGACGCCAGGATAGCGTTCTCGGTGGTCGCAACGATTTCCTTAGCCTTCTCCACAGCGCCGCGCATACCCTCGGTACCGGGGGTCAACACAATCTGAGCACCGTAAGCGCGCAGCAGCACGCGACGCTCAGCAGACATGGTCTCCGGCATGGTCAGGATGACGCGGTAACCGCGAGCAGCACCCACCATAGCCAGCGCAATACCGGTGTTACCGGAAGTGCCCTCAACAATGGTGCCGCCGGGCTTCAGCGCACCCGACTTCTCAGCAGCGTCAATGATGGCGCGACCGATACGGTCCTTAACCGAACCAGCGGGGTTGTAGAACTCAAGCTTGACCGCTACGTTACCGGGAAGACCCTCGTCCAGTCGGTTCAGCTTAACCAGGGGGGTCTGGCCGGTTGCTTCAACAATGCTGTTGAGAATCTTTGCCATGGGGTGCTCCTTCATGAGCTTGGGGGGAGGCCAGCCGCGATGGGGTCTCCGCAATGAATAATCGGTTACGTGGCAACTCTACTACTCACCGGCAGTAGGTTTAAACCTGCGGTCACAGTTCGTAATAATGCCAGAGAAAAACCTCAAGGAACGAGGTTCAGAAAGAGGGTACAGAAAAGCGCCGCACAAACCCTTTCTCGACAAAGGATGATGAATGTGCGGCGCTCT
Organism: Rothia sp. HMSC076D04; assembly: GCF_001814645.1. Classification (NCBI taxonomy): domain Bacteria; kingdom Bacillati; phylum Actinomycetota; class Actinomycetes; order Micrococcales; family Micrococcaceae; genus Rothia; species Rothia sp. HMSC076D04. The sequence goes on from NZ_KV817369.1 coordinate 175,954, forward strand.
CTAGAAACATTATGTAGCCCAAAAGACAACCTCTGTATATAAGAGTAGTGGTGAACTCCGTTCACCGCAAGCTGGAGCCACAAATTTTATTGCCATCAATGGAAAAAACAGTAGAAAACCGCATCCTGAGACGGCACAACGCTAAAAGCGGGGGAGAAAACCAGCCTCAGAGGACTAGTTGATGTCCATGTGAAGATCCCACTTGTTGTTCAGGTAGCGGCCAACAGCCTCACCGAACATCTTCACGTGACGCTTATCAGCCGCCACGGTCTGCTCCTTGCCGTCCTTGAACAGCTTCTCACCCAGGTCCACGTTCAACGTCACGGTCCAGTTGTACGCGCCCTGAGCCAGAACCGGCTGCTTAGTACCAATAGTCAGGGTAGCGGTCGGGTTCACGTACCAGGTCTTCTTCTCATCAATACCGGCCTTGGTGGAGTCCGCGTACTTCTTCATCGCCGCCAGGGTCTCCTGGTCGGTGCTGACCTCGTTCATGTAGTGCATATCGCCGGTACGCAGCAGGTACTCAAACGCCGCACCGAAGTACGCCAGAGCCGCCGCGAAGCCAGCCACCGAATTCTGGTGCATAGCCTCCGGAACAATCGGGGACGGCACGTTCTGCGGCGGGTGCTCAGCATTACCCGGCTGGTACTCGCCGTGATCCTCCATCTTCTCCAGCTTCGCTACGCCACTGTAATCCTTATTGTCGTTAGGCAGCGGAGAGTTCGTTGCAGTAGCCGAAGCCGAAGCAGAAGCGGAAGGGGAAGCAGACGCCGATGCAGAAGCAGAGGGCGAAGCGGTAGCAGACTCAGAAGCAGCAGCAGAAGCGCTCTCAGAGCCAGAAGCGGAAGCAGACGCCTCAGAAGTAGCCTTAGAGCCACAAGCCGCCAGCAAAGCCATGGAGCTGACGCCCAGTACGCCCAGCGCCGCGCGGCGGGTCAGGTTCTCGGACATAGTGATACCTTTCAGTCAGTCGGTGATTGCAACCAGTTTAGCCGCAAACCCAACAGGATACAGAGTTGAGTGGACGAAGCGTGAGAAGCGCCTCGCAGATAAAAGCGTTATGACGAACTATGACGCCGCGGAAGTGGCGGACGCCTCAGCAGAAGCGGCGGCAGAAGAGGGCAGGGAAGCCGAACCGGATGCTGCCGCGCTCGCAGAGGAAACACCACCCTGAGCAGCGCTACCCTGAACAGTGGCACCGTACGCCACGCTCAGCTCCCACATCTTAGAATCAGGGTGGTAGCGGCCGCGGAAATCGCACTCCTGAACCGTCACCTGAGAAGCCGGACCCGCAGCAGAAGCAGAGGCAGTAGCAGAAGCGTTCGGAGACGCCGCATCAGACACCAGCGCATCCTCGGACGGCTCAGTAGGCTCAGCAGAAGCCGAAGCGCTCGCCGAGGCAACCACCGGCTGAATCTTGCCCTCAGCCACCGCCTCTGCACCAAAGTCCAGAGTGTACTTGCCCTTAAACAGCAGATTGCCATCACTCATAATCGACGGCTGAGCGCTCGCCAGAGCATAAGAAGCCGATGGGTTCACATACCAGGAACCCTTCTCCACACCAGCCAGAATCGAAGCCGACAGAGCATCCACCTCAGAGCGGGTCTTCGACGACAGCTGAATGCCGGTCGAGAACGCATCCGTGCTACCGGTCTTCACCAGATAATCCATAGCCGCCGCAAAATAAGCAATCGCCTCATGGAAACCCGTCACCGTATTCGCCGACAGAGCATCAGTCACCTTCGGCTTCGGAGCATTACGCGGCGGATGCTCTACCGTGCCCTGCTCATAATTCACCGCACCCTCATAGTGGGTGTACTCCACCAGACCCGAATAGTTCTTACCATCATCACTGTATCCGTTCGGGTTAGCGCTCGACTTCGAACCGTTCAGGCTACCACCCTGAGAACCAGACTGCTGGCTAGATCCACCCGAACCGCAAGCGCTCAACAGCGCCGCCGAACCGGCAACAGCAGAAGCCCTCACGCCCAGACGCAGCAGGGAGCGGCGAGAGAAAGACTGAGAAAAAGAAGACATAAGAGAAAAACCTTGAATCCAGGAAAGCTCGTTACTACCAGAGTAAAACAGATCATGCCCTAACCCGAGTGCGAGTTAGGGCATGATGCCTCATCCATCTGAGGGCTTAAAGGTTGTCACCATTAGAATTGCCGCCATTACCGGAGTTGCCGGAATTGCCAGCATTACCCCCATTAGCGGCACCACCATTAGCGCCACCATTCTGCGGCTGAGCCGACGCTTGAGCCTCGTACTCATCCTGAATAGTCAAAGTCCAGTCATTATCGTGGCGCACACCGGTAATCACCAAGCCGCGCTCAGTACGGCGCACCTTCTCAGACATCTCCGCAGGAGCACCGTCAATCACCACGGTCGGACCCAAATCAATCACCAGATCAAAGGTCCACTGCACGCTCTTCTTCACCAGCGCAGGAACCGCAGTGAACGCAGACATGGTCACCTTCGGCGACACAAACCAATCACGATTCTGCGAGCTCTCATTCGACTCATCCATAAACGACGAGAACGAAGCAACGAACTTCTCATCAGCCTTCGACTCACGCAGCGGAGCCGCATCACCGGTCAGCACCAGGTAGTTAATCGCCGCATACACGAATGCAATCGAATCGTACAGACCCTGCACCGAGTTTTCCGAAGCGCTCGCCGGGCGCTTGGGGAACGGCACGTTCTGAGCGGGCGCAGACTCGGTCGCCGGAACGAAAGTACCCTTCTTCTCATAGTTGTCGAAGGTGACCTCGCCGCTAAAATCAGTACGCGCAGAAGCCGAAGGGGAAATCTGAGGGGTATCCGCATCAGCGTTTTCGCTGGTGGACGAAGAACCACCGCACGCAACCAGTAGGGCGCTCAAAGACACGCCCGCAACGCCCGCACCCGCGTAACGCAGAGCAGTACGGCGGCTGATGCCGGTAGTGGAACTGGGAAGCCCGGAGGTCATGGGGAAAAGCGCCACGGAGTACCTTTCGAGTGAGAATCTCAGGTGAGAGACGAGTGAGAGTGCGCCTCGACGAGCGGATATCACACACGGACATCCCTCTAGAGACAGTCCTAAGTATAACGCGCCCCCGCCTTCACACCCGTGCGTACCAGCGCTCAAACGAGCGTGATATGCCGCCCATCAGCGAACTTACCGCAGCCAGTGAACTCAGTGGAACCAGCGGGAGCATCGCACCGGATGGGGTGAAAGAGGGGACGCGTTCATCGTCTATAGGGGGAGGGGCTACTGGGCGCCCTCACCGGGGACACCACCGGGAACACCGGCAGGTGCCTCAGCGCCGCCAGCTGCACCGCCCGCATCGGGGGCACCGGGCGCTACGGTCGGCTGAGCCGTCGCAGCTGCAGGCTGAGTCGCCACGGGCTGTGCGGGAGCGGTAGCCACAGGCGCCTGGGTCGCGGCAGGCTGAGGAGCCTGAGCCGCGCCACCCTGACCGGTGCCGGCCTGTGCGCCACCGTTCTGCGCACCACCGTTCTGGGAGCCAGTGTACTGACGGGAACCGTTCTGGGCGGAAGGAGCCTGCGCACCACCGTTCTGCGCGGCACCATTCTGAGCAGTGCCCTGAGCCGCGCCGTTACCCGAAGTATTCGCGCCGGTGTGTGCGCCAGCATTAGCCGCCACGGTGCTGTCATCAGTCACCGTCGGGGTATAGGTCGAGGAAGGATGCGCACGCGGAGTCTGCGTCGGCTTCGGAGTCAACGCGGGATCGTACTGCTGAGGCGAGATGACGACCCAGCGCTTCGCCTCCTCATCGTACTCAGCGTAGAGAGCCTTAATCTCCTGTGCCTCAGTGTCTTCCAGAGGCTTGGTCGTATTGGTCGCCTTCTCAACCTGCATACCGTGCGCCTGAGTTACGGTGCACGCCCACGCATACTTAGTGCCGCGGGTCGTCGGCTGCTTATCGGTCAGACGGAAAGTCCACTCACCATCAACCAGCCAGTTCGTGCCGGGCGCATAGAACGCACGCAGTTTCTCCAGCGCCGCACGGTCGGTAGAGTTCTGAGCCTGAACCACCTGCAGAGCAGGACCGGGGTCACCGGTCATGCGGGCATAGTTCACCGCCGCCGCAAAATACGCGAAGGTGGCGCGCAAACCGCGGGCGTTCTTGTCGTACATGCTCTCATCCTCAATCGGGATGGGCACGGCACTCGCCTTAGAATCAACGCTTGCCGGGCCGGCAGTCGGCTCAATCGTGTAGACCTGACCGGTTTCCGGGTCGGTGCTACTCATCGGGGCTGCACCGTTACCCGCAATGTACTTAGTCCACTTCAGCTCGCCCGACAGATTGTCGTAGGCACCCGCAATCGAAGCGGAAGCAGTGGGGGAGGCAGTCGCCTCCGCAGTCTTTTTGGAACCGCAAGCGGCAAGCATAGCGCCCAGGGCGGCGGTGCCCGTAAGCGCAATAAAGTGGCGGCGGCTGTGAATCATAGTGATCCCCTTGAATGTGCTGTGATGCGGAAGTATCGGTGATAAGTGAAGAGCTCACGCTCCAATTCTCAGCCTAACATCACGCCCCTACAGGAGGGCGCGAAGCAGTCACCCGCAGGGCGGGTAGACGCGTATTGAGGCGAAAATGGGCGGACCTCATCTAGCCCCTAGCCTATAGATTTCACGCGTGGCACACAAATAAAAGCCCTCATCCGTGCCTCATATCACCCAATATGACGGGTTCTTTGAGGCACGGATGTAAAGAAGCTTTAGGCTGAGCCTCGAATATAACGAGCCGCCTTAGAAGGGGTGCTCTCATTCGGGGTCGGGTGCGCACTCGGAATATTCGCGGACGGTTCAGCGGTAGCCGCCGGGGTTGCGGTAGCGCTCGGGGAAGACTTCGGATCCTCCAGCATCTGCCAGCCCTCTTTGCCAAAGTAGACGTACGCATCCGCCTTCTGATTGCTGCCGTAGATGCCGGTGAGCTGCTCACGCTGACGGGTTTCATGGTTGAACAGGAACGCGTTCTCGTCCACCTTCAGGGTTGCCTTCCAGCAGTAGACGTCCTGCTCGGTAGCGGGCACCGGCTGCGGGGAGCTCAGGTTAATGCACATGGGGTGGTTGTTCTTAGAGACCAGCCAGCCAATGTTGTAGCGGTAGATATCGCGGTACATCTGCGCCATGTTGCTAAAGTGCTCCTGGCCGGGCAGACCCATGAAAGGGTCGGTATCGCCGGTGAGGAGCATGTAGTTCTGCGCCGCACCCCAGTACTGCAGAAAGGCGTGCAGGCCCTCGACGGTGCGCTCTTTAGCCTCCGGGGGCATGGTGGGGCGGGGGACATTGACAGCTCGATGGCTCAGAGTGCCGTTTGAGAAATTCCCGGAACGCTCAAAGAACTGATCCGGCAGAAGAGCCGGTCCGCGACCGTCCAGGGCGGATGCGGGCAGGGGCTCGGCGTAGGTGATGCTGCGCGTGGTGGTCGCAGATTTGGTCTGGGAGCTCTGAGGAGCAGCCTTAGTAGGGGAAGGGTTAGCGAGTGGTTGAGGGCGAGAAACTGCGCTGGGGCTGCAAGCGCTTGCGAGTGCACTCAATGCTGCTCCGGAAGAAAGAGCAAGAAGATGGCGACGTGACAGCGAACCGAACATACGCAACCTTTCGCAAGAGTAAAGACGGGCAGGCAGTAACGGGTAGCTCGGATGCAGTGAACCTCAACGGCAGTTGATTGCAGTTGCGTGAGGGGTCGGTGAGCGTTCCCGATGGGTGTGGCATACCGCGGTGAGTACGGATGCGATAGAAAGGGCAGGTCAAAAGCCATCTGAAGGAATCGGTGTGGGTTATGACCTGCCTGGTTGTCGTGCTCAATGATTCTAAGCGTACTTTCAGGTTCACAATGACCATATCTGCGCTTAAAGGTAAAAAGTTATCAAATCTTAATATTTGCCCGTTTTATGCGGGTTATAAAACGTACCAATGTGTTCCGGGTAACCGCATTAAAATGTGCTTTTTTCCCGCGGAAACTCAAGGATTTTCCCACCTGCTCTTCTTATGAATAAATCATAAATTGGAGTTGTTGCACGCGGTGTGCAAGTAGTATTTCAACCTCTTCAGGTTGTCCAAACACCTATCAAAAACAGCCCCTCACACAGCCTTGGCACCCCCAACCGCACAACCTAGCCACAACGCGACCGCGCCAACACCCAAACATGGCATGAAGCAGGTGCACCCTATGGGACAATAGCGCTGTGACTACCACCGACTATGCGCAGCTCAAAGCAGCGCGCGAACTGCTCACTCGAATCCCCCTCCCGCTCGACGTAGAAGCCGGCGAAACCCCCGGCACCCCCTACACCGTCGCCCACGACGGCACCGCAGAGCACGGCACCGCCACCGCGCGCACCCTACTCGCCGCCATGGCACGCCAACTCGACGACTACATCCTGCCGCGTAGCGCCAGCGTCGATAACCCCCTCACCATCGTGGTCGGCGGCTCCACCGGCGCCGGTAAATCCACCCTCGTCAACACCCTGCTCGGCGAGCCGCTCACCCAGTCCGGCGCGATTCGACCCACCACCCGCCACCCCGTCCTGCTGCACCGTGCAGAAGACGAGGCGGCGCTGTCACCCGAACGCTTCCTGCCTACCCTGCCGCGTACCCGCACCTCCGGCATGAACGCCGGATCGCAGGCACTACCCGGCCTCGACCCGAAGATTGCGCGCGCCCTCATTCCTATTACTACCTCGGCGCTGCCGCAGGGCATTGCGCTCATTGACGCGCCCGATATCGACTCCGTCTCCGAGGAAAACCGCACCCTCGCCAAGGAGCTGCTCTCCGCCGCAGACCTGTGGCTCTTCGTCACCACCGCCAACCGCTACGCCGACGCCGTGCCCTGGGAACTGCTCCACGAGGCCGCCGCACGCTCCATCGCAATCGCCGTAGTGCTCAACCGCGTGCCCGAAGGCGACGAAGAAGCCATCGAAAACGACCTGCGACGCATGCTCGACGAAGCCGGAATCCACGCCGTCCTGATTCACACCGTCACCGAACAGCCCCGCGACGAAAGCGGCATGCTCGCCCCCGTCAGCCTCGCCCCGCTGACCCTGTGGATCCGCGAACTCGGCGCCGACGCGCCCGCCCGCGCCGCCATCGCCCGGCAGACCCTCGCCGGTGCCGTTGAAACCCTCGCGGGCAACCTGCAGGTGCTCGCTGCCGAACAGGCACGCCAGCAGGCGGCACACCAGTCGCTTGCCACCATCGCCGCCGAAGAATACGAGGACGCGCTGACCACCATCGACGGTGCCCTCTCCGACGGCTCCCTGCTACGCGGCGAAGTGCTCTCGCGCTGGCACGACTTCGTGGGAACCGGCGACTTCTTCCGCTCCCTCGACAGCACCATCGGCCGCCTGCGCGACCGCGTCGGCTCCGCCCTGCGCGGCCAGCCCGCCGCCGCCCAGAAGGTAGAGGACGCCCTCGAAAGCGGCATCCACGCCGTCGTGCTGGATGCAGCTGCCCGCGCCTCCGAAAACACCCGCACCCGCTGGCGTGCCAGCCGCGCCGGACGCTCCCTGCTGGCACGCCTGGATGCGCCGCAGGCTACCTCTGCTGTGCCCGAACAGAACGCAGAAGCTAAGGGCGAGGTGCAATCCGCCGAGGACATCTTCTCCGCAGCCGTTGCCGAGCAGATTCGCCTCTGGCAGGGCTCCGTGCTCGAAATGATTCGCGAAGAAGGCGCCGATAAGCGCAAGCGTGCCCGCTTCCTCTCCCTGGGCGTGAACGCCGCCGCCGTCATGCTCATGGTCGCCGCGTTCAGCCTCACCGGTGGTATTACCGGTATTGAGGCGGGCATTGCGGGCGGTAGCGGCGTGGTCGGCACCAAGCTGCTCGAGTCCATCTTTGGTGAAGATGCCGTGCGCCGCATGGCAACCCGCGCCCGCACCGACCTGCTTGAACGCATGGCTGATCTGCTCACTGAGCACGCCCAGCCTTTCACCGCCGTGCTCGAAGAAACCGATCCGCAGGCTGACGCCGAAGAGATTTACCGCGCCGCCGAACAGGTGCAGGCAATCGCCGCAGAAATGAGCGCGCAGAGTCAAACCACACAGCGCCAAGCCGCGGCCCGCGCTAACGGCTCAACTGCCCGCTAAACCACTCCGGACAGGCACCCCGCACCACAGACAAAGAAAAACGCACTATGACTACCCCCGAGAACAAACTCGAGAACACTGAGCGCGATACCAAGCGAGGCGCCACCCCCGCCGTGGCAACCTCGCCCTTCGCGCGCTCCGTCGCATCCCTCAAGGACGCCATCAGCTACGGCGAAGGACGAGTCCCCGAAACCGTGCTGCTCGACGCCGCTGCAACCCTCGAACGCCTCAGCCAACGCCGCGAACTCTCCACCGAACACACCGTCATCGGCTTCTTCGGCGCGACCGGCAGCGGCAAATCCACGCTCTTCAACGCCATCGCCGGACAGAACATTGCCCTCTCCGCGCCCACGCGCCCGACCACCTCCACCGTGCAGGCGGCAATCTGGGAAGCAGAAGGCAGCGAAGAGCTACTTGACTGGCTCGGTATCGACAAGCGCGTCTACCCGCAAACTCAGGCGCTCGCCGCCGAAGGAGAGGCAACCGAGGGTAATAAGGCAACCGGGGGAGCGGCGGCACCCAACGCCGTCACCGAACCGGCACCCGGACTCTTCAACCGCATCCGCCGAGCCGTCGGTGGACGCGGCGAAATGCGCACCCGCACCGGCGGCCTCATCCTGTTGGACATGCCCGACTTCGACTCGGTCACCACCACCAACCGCGACCTCGCCGCCCGCATGATGCGCTACGTGGACGTACTCGTCTGGGTTGTCGACCCCCAAAAATACGCCGACGCCGTCATCCACCGCGACTTCATGGTGCCGCTTGCCGCATCCGGCGCGCAGGCGCTCTGCGTGCTCAACCAGGCGGACAAACTCGCGCCCGCCGAGGTGCCCGCAGTGCTCACATCCCTCACCCGCCTGCTCCAGGCTGAGGGCACCGAAGCGCACCTGCTCTCCGCACCTATCGCCGTCTCCGCGCGAACCGGCGAAGGCGTCGACGTGCTCCGCGACCTGCTCGCCCAGGTAGCCGCCGCCAAGAGCCTGTCCCTGCAGCGAACCGACGCGCAGTTGCACGCCACCGCATCCCAGCTGCGCACCTACGCCGGGGGAGAGGGGACCGTGCTCGCCGGAGCCTACGCCCTCGAAGCGGAACAGAAGCTCGTGAAGGCATGCTACACCTCCAGCCAGGCAGAGCAGGTTCTGGAGGCGGCAACCGCCTCCTATCGCCGCGCCGCGGGTCAGCACACCGGCTGGATCCTCACCCGCTGGATGAGCCGCCTAAAGGCTGACCCCCTGCGCCGCCTGCACTTGGGACAGCAAGATGAAACGAAGAGCGCGTCTAAGACCGAGAAGTCCGCAGGTATGCTCGGTTCCGATAGCGAGAATGCACCCGAGCTGGTGGCATCCTCGCTGCCTCCGCTGAGCGCCGCGCAGAAGGCGGGCATGGCAAACGCCGTGCGCCAATACAGCAAGCAGATGGCGGCCCGCATCGACGAACCGTGGAAGCGCAGCATGAAGGAAGCCGCCCTCTCCCGCGAGGCGGAGCTTCCCGAACTGCTCGAACGCGACATGGTGCGCATCGACTACGGTCTGGGCCGCACCCGCGCCCCCTGGGTCATCTTCAACGCCCTGCAGTGGATCGCGCTAATGAGCGCCCTGGTAGGCGTCGGCTGGCTGACCCTGATTTCCGGCATGGCGTACCTGCAGATTCAACTGCCGCCCGCCCCGACCCCCGAAGGCTCCCCGGTGCCCCTGCCGACCCTGCTTCTGCTGCTGGGTGTGCTGCTCGGTATCGCCTCGGCGGGTGTGGGTAGGCTACTTACCGCCATGGGCTCACGTTACTACGCACGTAAGCTGCGGGGTCGCCTGCAGACCGGCGTGGAGAAGGCGGTGCAGTCCTGCGTGGTCGCCCCGGTACAGCAAGAAGCAAAGCGCCTCAACGCCTACCGCAAGGCGCTGGACATTTAGCGGCGTATCATCCGAGAAACCGTATCAGGACAACCCGCATCAAACTAAGAGCGCACAAAAGAATCCCTCCCCACCTCAATCGAGGCGGGGAGGGATTCTTTTCGTTAAATCTACACGCTACTGAAGCTTAGTCCTCTTCAGTACTCTCACCGCAGGGAGCCTGCTGAGACGCCGCAAGCTCACGCAGACCGTCCGTAATCGCCTGAGCAGCCTTAACGACCAGCTCAGGGTAGTTGCGGTTCGGCTGGCGGGTCATGCGGTCAATCGGACCCGAGATGGACACTGCCGCAATCACCTTGCCGCCGGGCGCACGCACCGGAGCAGAGACCGAGGCGGTTCCGCGCTCGCGCTCACCCACGGACTGCGCCCAACCGATGCGGCGCACAGCCGCGAGCATGGCGGCGCTGAAGTGGGCGTCGCGCAGGCCTTCAACAATGCGGTTCTGGTCTTCCCAAGCCAGCAGAACCTGGGCGGCGGAACCAGCCTGCATGGACAGCTGGGTACCGACCGGGATGGATTCGTGCATGCCGGAGGGGCGTGCCGCGGTTGCCGCGCATACACGCCAGTCGCCCTGGCGGCGGTACAGCTGGGTGGACTCGTCAGCTTCGAGGCTAAGCTTCTGCAGAATCGGGTCTGCCACGGTGATGAGCTCATCGGAAATGGTGGCGGACGCGAGTTCGGTCAGGCGGGGTCCGAGCATGAAGCGTCCCTGCACGTCGCGGGCTACGAGGCGGTGGTGAGCCAGCGCCACGGCGAGGCGGTGCGCGGTGGGGCGTGCCAGACCGGTTGCCTTGACGAGGTCGCCCAGGGATACGGGGCCTGCCTCGAGGCAGTCAAGGATGAGGGTTGCCTTGTCGAGCACGCCAACGCCGGAGGAGCCGTGGGAGTGTACCTCTACCATCTGCTCGTCGGCGGCCATGTGTTCGGGCGGCTTGACGGGGTCGACAATCGGTGCGTTGTGGTGTGTGGATGCGTTGGGGTGACGCATTCCGTGTGCGTTAAAACGTGAGGCGGAAGGAGTCATTCTTATATTCTATCTCAGAATATGAAAGATACCCCGGACTTCATGGACTCTTTGAGATGCAGAGCTGAAGATGGAATCACCCCCTACGGGATAAATTGTGAACTTTTCATAATAAGTGTTTGTGTGGGTTTATGGGTGAAAATATGCGAAAAGACGCAGAAAAATGCGAATAATCTCGCAAAATTACCCTGGAGTCATAGAGTAAACCCACATAAAAACACTCGCTAGTTCGGGGTGTTTCTGTGCCGTCTCACAGGCTAAGAATCCGTGAAAAAATATGCGACACGCCGCAGGGAAATACCGATTTGAGGGTCCCATCGGGTACATAATCCGCCCCTCAACTCTGCAAACTTGCGGCACGCACCACACCGAACGCATCCACCGTAGGAACGCATCAAGCAGGAGAAAGCATGACTAGCGAACAGAACGCAACCACCGCGGGCACCCGTCCGCGCACCCTGGCAGAAAAAGTCTGGGACGCACACGTCGTCGTCCCCGGTGAAAACGGCAAGCCCGACCTGCTCTACATCGACCTGCAGCTACTGCACGAAGTGACCTCCCCCCAGGCATTCGAAGGCCTGCGCATCGAGAACCGCCCCCTGCGCCGCCTCGACCTGACCATCGCCACCGAGGACCACAACACCCCCACCGACAACATCTTCGGCACCATCGCCGACCTGACCAGCCGCACCCAGATCGAGACCCTGCGCCGCAACGCTGCAGAGTTCGGCGTGCGCATCCACTCCCTCGGCGACCAGGAACAGGGCATCGTACACGTGGTCGGCCCGCAGCTGGGTCTGACCATGCCCGGCATGACCATCGTCTGCGGCGACTCCCACACTTCCACCCACGGTGCGTTCGGCGCTCTCGCGTTCGGCATCGGCACCTCCGAGGTGGAGCACGTCATGGCAACCCAGACCCTGCCTCTGGCACGCTTCAAGACCATGGCAATCAACGTTGAAGGCACCCTCAAGCCCGGCGTGACCGCGAAGGACATCATCCTCGCCGTCATCGCGCAGATCGGCACCGGCGGCGGTCAGGGCTACGTGCTCGAATACCGCGGCTCCGCGATCCGCTCCCTCTCCATGGAGGGTCGTATGACCATGTGCAACATGTCCATTGAGGCGGGCGCACGCGCCGGCATGGTCGCCCCCGACGAGACCACCTTCGAATACATCAAGGGCCGTCAGCACGCACCTAAGGGTGAAGAGTGGGACAAGGCAGTCGAGTACTGGAAGACCCTGCCCACCGACGAAGGTGCCGTCTTCGACAAGGAAATCTTCATTAACGCTGACGAGCTCGAACCCTTCGTCACCTGGGGCACCAACCCCGGTCAGGGTATTCCGCTGAGCCACGCCGTTCCCTCCCCGGAGGACTTCGAGGACGAGAACGACAAGGTCGCAGCAGAACGCGCCCTCGAATACATGGACCTGAAGGCCGGCACCCCCATGAAGGAAATTCCCGTGGACGTCGTCTTCCTGGGCTCCTGCACCAACTCCCGCATTGAGGACCTGCGCGCCGCCGCAGACATCGTGCGTGGCCGCACCATCGCCGAGAACGTGCGCATGATGGTCGTGCCCGGATCCCAGAAGGTCCGCGCGCAGGCAGAAGCAGAAGGCCTGGACAAGGTCTTCAAGGAGTTCGGTGCCGACTGGCGCTTCGCCGGCTGCTCCATGTGCCTGGGCATGAACCCCGACCAGCTGGCGCCCGGTGAGCGTTGCGCCTCCACCTCGAACCGTAACTTTGAGGGCCGCCAGGGCAAGGGTGGCCGCACCCACCTGGTCTCCCCGGTGGTTGCCGCCGCAACCGCTGTGCGCGGTACCCTGTCCGCCCCGTCCGACGTCGTGGCCTAGCACGCCGCTATAGCTAAGGAGCCATTATGGAACCCATTATTAAGCACACCGGCATTGGCGTGCCGCTGCGTTCTTCGAATGTTGACACCGACCAGATTATTCCCGCCGTCTACCTCAAGCGAGTGACCAAGACCGGCTTCGACGACGCCCTCTTCGCTAACTGGCGTAAGGACCCCGAGTTCATCCTGAACCAGGAGCCCTACAAGCACGGTAGCGTGCTGGTTGCGGGCCCGGACTTCGGTACCGGTTCCTCGCGTGAGCACGCCGTGTGGGCGCTGCGCGACTACGGTTTCAAGGTCGTTATTTCTGCTCGTTTTGCCGATATTTTCCGCGGCAACTCGGGCAAGCAGGGCCTGGTTACCGCGCAGGTTGCACAGGACGATATCGAGCTGATCTGGAAGGCGCTGGAGCACGAGCCCGGCACCGAAATCACCGTTGACCTGGAGTCCAAGACCGTAACCGTGGGTGCGCTGGTTGTTCCCTTCGAGGTTGACGACTACGTGCGTTGGCGCCTCATGGAGGGTCTGGACGATATTGGTCTGACCCTGCAGAACCTCGAAGCTATTGAAGCGTACGAGGCGAAGCGCCCCTCCTGGATGCCCCGTACTCAGGAACTCTAAGCCGAGAGCTCTAAAACCTAGAGATATAAAGCTCGAAGGCGGCGACTGATTCAGTTGCCGCCTTCGAGCTTTTCTGTACCCAAAAACCTAGCACACATATGAATGTGCCTCCCCGGAGCATCAGCTTCCGGGGAGGCGCATTTATTGACGACCTAGAGCTTAGGCACCCTCAGTGATGGGGGTGTTCAGGGTTGCGTTCTCGGTGCAGCCGTACAGCGTTGCAGAACCGGGGGAGCGCACGCCCGCGGTCGGGTTTGCGTTCTGTGCGGTGGCAAGAGCGAAGTCAGAAACCACCTCGTGGTTAATGTAGCTGCCGCCTGCGCCGCCGCCGCTGCTCAGGGCGCTGAGCGAGTAGATGTTGCCTTCGCCCTCGAACTGCACCTGACGGCCGAAAACGCCCTCGTAGTATGAGCCAACGGTCCAGATGTTCAGGCCTGCGCCTCCGCCGCCGTAGCCGGCGCCACCACCGGATGCTACGGAGGTGAGGGAGAGCTTGCCGTGGGTTCGGGAAAGCAGCGCGCCGGAGCCGCCCTTACCGCGGTAAGAGCCGGTTGCGTTCGCACCGCCGGTGCCCTTCTCTCCCTCATGCACGGAGTCGCCCTGGTAAAGGTAGTAGCGCGGGAAGCTGTACGATTCGAACCAGGAGGTAGACATGGGCTGGAGCTTCAGCTCGTTATTCTCGTCGAGAATGCCGACCAGCGCCTCACCGAGGGTACCCGCCACTCCGGAGCGGCCAGCGGTACCGCCGGTGACCATGAAGCGCATGTCCAGGGTCTTGTCGTCCTCCTCAAGGGGCTTGAACTCCTGGTAGGGGCTTGCCATGAGCATGCCGCCCTGACCGGTGTTGTCGGTGCCCAGGTCGCCGCCTGCGCTACCGCCTGCGGTGGTGGATGCGTCACGGCCGTCCAGTGCCACGCGCAGTGCCGGGTTCAGCTGGTCCTTGGGCTGCGCGTCAAAGATGCGCTGGTGGGTAGTGAGGGTGCCCAGCTGTGCGCCACCGCCGCCAGCGCCGGCAACGGCTACGACGGTGACTGCGCCGTCGCGGACGAGCTCGACCGCGGAGGAGCCGCCGCCGGACGCGCCGTACACGTAGCCGCTATCGGTGTCCACTACCTGCGCTGCGCCGGTTGCGGTGCTGGAGCCGGTGGAGTCGCCGCCGGCTGCGTAGCCTTCGCCACCGAGTGCGGGCTCCGCGCCGGCTACGGAGCCGACGCCGCCGTTACCCGCCCAGACGCGCAGGATGTCGCCGGACTTGACCGCAAGAACACCGCTGAGCTGTGCACCGGCACCGCCGCCAGCCAGGGCCGCGTTCGTGACGTCGGTCAGGTATCGGGGAGTAAAGGAAGATGCGGCACCGCCAGCACCTCCCACGAGGTCGAATCGTACTCGTCCAACGCCTTCAGGGACGAGCCATTCGGTGTATGCGCCAGCCTTGTCGTCGAAGCCGGTTGCGGTCGGCTTGAGGGTCAGAGCGGGGGAGCAGGTGGGCTCGCCGCTTGCCGCCCATGCAGGGACGGTTGCGCTGGCGAGGATAACGGGGGCACTCCATGCCGCACCCTGTACGAGGCGACGGCGCGAAATGCGTGATGCAGTGTTGTGATGTGTCATATTTGGGGTCCTCCGGTAGTTCGCGGATGCAGCCGCGAAGCGACCTGTGGTTGGTTGCGATGGGCCCTGGTTTTTAGTTGACTTTCGAATATTTACGGTGATGTTGAAGTGAATTTTTGAAGTTGAAGTGAATCAGGAAGCCGAACCGTTTTGGTTGGGTACCATCGCAAAGGTTTATGCAGTGAATGCACGCCACGCACCCTCCTGTGAGGCTCTGTACTGCGCGGGTGCAAGGTCGGTGCCGGCGCCTATGCCGCAGTGTAGAGCTGATTGGCTCCTCCGTGAGAGCGGAGGCGCCAATCAGTGGGCACGAGTGTGCACGTTATTGTAGGGGTGAGGTTGCTCTCAAGTTCAAATTCGGACGTTAAAAAGACGAAACTAACGTCAAATTTCGGCGAAGAAACAGAAAATGTTTGCATTAGTGTGAATATTTGTGTATCTTTTTGTTTTTTCTGGCTCTGAATCTGAGGGGGTCAGAGCGGTTTTTCACATACACAACAGAGCAAAATCTCAGTCACAAGTTCCAAAGGCTCTTCAGTGTTTGGAGCACCTTTACGCAGGGCTTAGAATAATGATGAATATATGCGCCCGTTTCGCCCTGCTACCGGCAGGGGCGCGGCACGACAGAACGCGGCGCATCGGCACACTGTTAAAGTTCGGCCTAAACCAGCCGACTCCACAAAGGATTTTTAATGACTGAGAACATCAGCAAGCTTCGCATTGAAGGTGGCACTCCGCTCGTTGGTGAGGTTCACGTTCGAGGCGCCAAGAACCTGGTGCCCAAGGCGATGGTCGCAGCACTGCACGGTTCGACCCCCTCGACCCTGCGTAACGTCCCTGACCTGAGCGATGTCGAAATCGTTACCACCCTCGTGGAGCTGCACGGTGCAAAGGTCGACTACGACCGCGAAGCTGGTGTTCTGACCCTCAACCCCGCACAGGATGCAACCACCGCCGCAAAGAACGCAGAGGAGATTCAGCTCTTCGGTGGTAACTCCCGCATCCCGATTCTGATGGTGGGCCCGCTGCTACACACCCTCGGTACCGCACGCATCCCCAACCTGGGCGGCTGCAAGATCGGTGACCGCCCCATCGACTACCACATGTCTGCGCTGCGCAAGTTCGGCGCAGTCGTTGAGAAGGACGACGAAACCGGCACCACCTTGATTGTTCCCGAAGAGGGTCTGAAGGGTGCAGAGATTGTGCTGAACTACCCCTCCGTGGGCGCTACCGAGCAGGTCCTGCTCACCGGTGTGCGCGCTAAGGGTAAGACCATCCTGCGCAACGCAGCGATTGAGCCCGAAATTATTGACCTGATTGCTGTTCTGCAGAAGATGGGCGCGATTATCTTCATTAACGAGGACCGCACCATCGTCATTGAGGGCGTGGACGAGCTGACCGGCTACGATCACGCGTCCCTGCCCGACCGTAACGAGTCTGCTTCTTGGGCTTCTGCGGCGCTGGCTACCGGCGGCGACATTTTCGTGCGCGGTGCAGCCCAGAAGGACATGACCGCGTTCCTGAACCAGTTCCGCAAGATGGGCGGCCTGTACGAGGTGACCGCCGAGGGCATCCGCTTTACCCACCCGGCTCAGCGCACCCCCGGAGCTCAGCTGAAGCCCATCGTCTTTGAGACCAACGTGCACCCCGGCTTCATGACCGACTGGCAGCAGCCCCTCGTCGTGGCGCTGACTCAGGCTAAGGGCGCGTCCATCGTGCACGAGACCGTGTACGAGGAGCGTTTCGGCTTCACCAACGCGCTGAAGCAGATGGGCGCAGATATTGTCGTCATGCGTGACTGCGTGGGCGGCACGCCCTGCCGTTTCGAGGGTAAGGGCTACGGTCACTCCGCTATTATTTCTGGCCCCACCCCGCTGACCGGTGCCGACATTGAGGTTCCGGACCTGCGCGGCGGCTTCTCCCACATTATTGCTGCTCTGACTGCTAAGGGCACCTCTCACGTGAGCGGTGTTGAGCTGATTGCTCGCGGCTACGAGAACTTCGAGGAGAAGCTCAAGGGCCTGGGTGCCAACTTTGAGGTGCTGGCACGCAAGGCGTCGAAGGCTCCCAAGCCCGATGCAGCAATCGTCGTTGTTGAGCCCGAGGAAGTTGAGGTTCAGGACTAGTGAGCGGACAGCAGGGAAAGCAGGCTCTGCCTGAGATTGAGCCCACCGCCTCCGGTGATGCTCTGTACAAGGTGCTCGGTAACGCTGCGCGCGGGCTGTACAAGCTCATCGCGCGCGTTGAGATTACCGGCCGTGAGAACCTGCCTAAGAGCGGCGGGTACATTATCGTGGCTAACCACACCACCGAGCTTGACCCGGTGACTGTGGCTTTCCCTGCTTTCGTTGAGGGCGCCCTGCCGCGCTTCTTGGCGAAGGATTCGCTGTTCCGCGCCCCCGTGCTCGGCTACATTATGCGCAAGCTCGCGCATATTCCTGTGGTTCGCGGTTCGGTGGATGCGCGTAAGTCCCTGATTACTGCCCGCAAGATTGTTGAGGCTGGCGGTGCCGTCGTGATTTTCCCGGAGGGCACCACCACCCATGATCCGCAGCTGTGGCCCATGCAGGCGCGTACCGGCGCGGCTCGTCTGGCTCTTGCGACCGGTGCGCCCGTCTACCCGGTGGCGCACTGGGGTGATGAACAGATTCTCGGTTACGTGGATGAGGCTGGCGAGGACGGCCGCATCAAGGAGAAGCGTAAGATTTCGCTGTTCCCGCGCAAGACCGTTCGCGTAAAGGTTGGCAAGGCGCTGGATATCGCCTCCCTCGTTGAGGATACCAGCCCCGAGGCTAAGCACACCCGCACCGAACTGGGCGTGGTCACCGACGCCATGCTGGACGCTATTACCGCCGAGCTGGAGACGATCCGCGGTGAGAAGGCTCCTGAGGGTCGTTGGAACCCGCGCACGAAGCGTCGTGAAGCACCCGGTACCCCCTCGGGTCCGGTTGGTGGCGCGCTCGGCGAACCGGACGAAAAGTAGCATCCCAGATGGGAAAATCGTAGAGGCCCTGACAGAAGCCGCGGCTATTTGCTGAGGCGCCTGTCAGGGACTCGCACAATAACCTCACAAGGAAGAGAGGCAGGTGTTTTCGTGACCTTCTTTGGACGCACCCCCGCAGCAAGCCCTGAATTTACCCCTCCGGCAACCGTACAGTCTATTGCGGTGCTCGGTGCCGGTAGCTGGGGCACCGCTTTCGCTAAGATCGCGGCGGACGCTACCCGCGAGCGCGGCGATGACACCCGCGTGACCCTCATCGGTCGTGATGAGCAGGTGATGGCTGAGTGCGAACGCACCCGCGAGAACGCCCGCTATTTTCCGGGAATGAAGCTGCCGGATAACATGCACTTCACGGCGGATGCCCCCGCGGCGCTGACCGGCGCCGATATCGTGGTTCTTGCCTTGCCCGCGCAGGTTCTGCGTTCGCAGTTGCAGAGCTTCGCCCGCTATATTGAGCCGAACGCCATGCTGGTGTCTTTGGCGAAGGGCTTGGAGACCGGTACGGGTCTGCGCATGTCGCAGGTCATTACCGAGGAGCTGGAAGAATCCATGGCTCTGCGCGGTGCTGATCTGCGCGCGATCGGCCATATTCCGCACCGCGTGTGCGTGCTCTCGGGCCCGAACCTGGCGAAGGAAATCATGGGGGAGGAGCCTACCGCCTCCGTGGTTGCGGCTCGTACCCTGCCGGTGGCTGAGGCTGTTGCTCACGCGATTGCGTGCGGTTACTTCCGCCCTTACACCAACACGGATGTGGTTGGTACTGAAATTGGTGGCCTGGTGAAGAACGTGATTGCCCTTTGCGTGGGTATTTGCGAAGGCCGCAATTATGGCGATAACTCGAAGGCGTCCATTATGACGCGCGGTCTGGCGGAGATTACCCGCCTGGCGGTGGCGTTGGGCGGCGAGGCTGCGACGATGAGCGGTCTTGCCGGTATGGGCGACTTGATTGCGACCTGCTCTTCGCCGCTGTCTCGTAACCACACGGCGGGCCGCCTGCTGGCTCAGGGTGTTACCCCTGACCGCCTGCACGAGCACATGAGCCAGACGGCTGAGTCGATTAAGTCGGCACCGGTGGTGGCTGAGCTGGCTCGTCGCCACGGCGTGGAGATGCCCATTGTTGAGGCTGTGGTGGCTGTGCTTTCGGGCCGTATTGGCATTGAGGAGTTGGCGCCTCAGCTGCTGGGTCGCCGCCTCAAGCATGAGGGCCACTAGGTTTTGAAGCTTTCTGGTGTGCTGGCACCCCTTGATTCGGGTTGTGTGCCAGGACATACTAGAAGAAGATTGAATGTAGACATCCGAGGACGGATACCGTTGCGGAAAACCGGTGCGTGAGAAACGCATCAGTGACCGCGACGGTATTCGTGCGTTAGGATTATTGACGCATTGCCGTTCCACCTTCCGGACCTAAGGGTAGGGGAACATTGACTAGGAGAAATATATGACCGAGAAGAAGACCGTCGCCCTGCTGTGCGGTGGCCGCTCCTCCGAGCACCCGATTTCGCTCATTACCGCTGCCGGCGTTCTGGGCGCTATTGACCGCACCGCCTACGACGTCATCACTATCGGTATTACCCGTGACGGCCGCTGGTACCTGACCGACGAGCAGCAGCTTGCCGAGCTGACCGCTGGCACTCGCGGTACCGCAGAGTTCCCCGAGGGTACCCAGCAGGTGTTCCTGCCGATGGGCGCCGGCGATTCCCGCCTGACCCTGGTGGATGCTGAGGGTAACGTTACCCGCACCGCGCCGGTGGACGTTGTGTTCCCGCTGCTGCACGGCCCCTTCGGTGAGGACGGCACCGTGCAGGGTCTGCTGGAAATGGCTGACCTGCGCTATGTGGGTTGCGGTGTGACCGCATCCGCTGTGGGCATGGATAAGCACTTCATGAAGGTTGCTTTCGAGTCCGCTGGCCTGGAGGTCGGCCCCTACGAGGTTGTTACCAACCGTCAGTGGGAGCACGAGGACCGCGAGCAGATTCTGGAGCGCGTGCTGAAGCTGGGCTTCCCCATGTTCGTGAAGCCGACCCGCGCAGGTTCTTCCTTCGGTATTACCAAGGTGGATTCGGTGGAGGAGCTCGTGCCCGCGATTGAAGAGGCGCGCCGCCACGATCCGAAGATCATTATTGAGGCGGGTATTGTGGGCCGCGAAATCGAGTGCGCTGTGCTCGATGGCCACCACGGCGAGATGCCCCGCGCATCCTACCCCGGTGAGATTGAGGTTGTGGACGAGGATCACGGCTTCTACGACTTTGAGGCGAAGTATGTTTCTGAGTCTTCCGCTGTGACCGTGTGCCCGGCGAACCTGCCGCAGGATGTGCAGGATCGTCTGCGTGAGCTGGCTGTGAAGGCGTTCCTGGCGCTGGATGGTGAAGGTCTGTCTCGTGCGGACTTCTTCTACACCGAGGATGGCCGCCTGGTCATCAACGAGGTGAACACCATGCCCGGCTTCACCCCGATTTCGATGTACAAGACCATGTGGGAGAACACCGGCATCTCTTACACTGACCTGATTAGCGAGCTGCTGACCCTGGCGATGGAACGACCCCTGGGTCTGCGCTAGTTCTTGAGGCTGCGTTAGTTCTGAGACTGCGTTAGTTGTTCTTGAAGCTGCGTTAGTTCTTGGGCACGCTGTCGTTTTGACTGCGCTCAGTTATTGAATACGTAACGGTGGGGGAGTAGCCCCTGCTGTAAGGCGCCTCGGTGCGGATTCTTGAGGGATTCGCGCCGGGGCGCTTTTTGCGCGGTGGGCAAGTTCAGTCTGTGCGGGAGGGGTAATTGGTACGTATTGAGCCCCAAAAGCTTATGAGAATCGCTCGTTTTTCACTCATGAGAAAAATCACTTACACCCACCTCGGGGCTGCTTGGATGGTGGAGTGCAAGTTTTAAAGCGGTATTGATAAGGCAAAACGTAATTCTGCTCATAAGTGCATGAAATGATGCTTCTAGGTAACGAAAAGATGTCGTTGATGGTCGTTGCACATCTTGAAGCTCAAAGATTGGTATGAAAGCGCTAAAATGAGTAATGAAGAAAAAGCCGATTCGGTAGAATAGATGAAGGCATATCCAATCTGCCCTAGCGATTGGGTATCTATTCACTCACAACGTATTAGAAAGTCAAGGACAACCTTTGGGAAAACGAAACCGTAAGGTGGTCTCTGCGAGTCTGGCGACAGCACTGGTTGCTTCCGGAAGTCCATACGTAGCCTCATTTGCTCAAGATGTGCAGGAGGCAGCGTCACAGCTTCCGCCGAACCCTGTCGGCACCGCAGAACAAACCCAAGATTCCGCCGCGACCGCGGCATCCTCCTCCCAGACGGCAGTACCCACGCTCGCAACCGTGAGCGCATGGCCCACCGCTCAGGGGGACAATAAGACTGACAAAGCGCAGGCAGAGCCCACCGCTCAGCCTAGCGCTTCTTCGAGTGCTCAGCCCACCGCTAGTGCTGAGCCTTCCGCAAGTGCTACGCCCAGCCCGGATGCGACTCCTACCCCGAACGCTACCGCGCAGCCTACTGCCGAGCCCACCGCTTCAGCTAGTGCGACTGCAAACCCGAGTGCTACAGCGAGTCCTAGCGTAGAGCCCTCTAAGGATGCGACCGCTGAACCTACCGCTACGCCGACCGTAGCTCCTAGCGCAAGTGCCGAACCGAGTGTTGCTCCTACCGCAACTCCGACGGCTGAGCCGACTGTAGCTCCGACTGCGGAGCCTACGGTCCAGCCGACGGCAGAACCTACTGTCGCTCCCACTCCGGAGCCGACCGTTGCGCCTACTGTGGAGCCCACCGCGGAACCCACCAAGGATGCAACTCCTGAGCCTACTCAGGATCCGACCCCTGAGCCTACGGTAGAGCCCACCCCTGAACCTACTCCCGAGCCGACGAAGGATGTAACTCCCGAGCCGACCCCGGAGCCTACTCAGGACCCCACACCGGAACCGAATCCGGAGCCCGCTCCTGAACCGACCAAGGACGTAACTCCCGAACCGACCCCGGAGCCGACTGAGGACCCCACTCCGGAACCGAACCCGGAGCCGACCCAGGATCCCGTCCCGGTTCCCGAGCCGACTAAGGACGTAACTCCCGAGCCGACCCAGGAGCCCTCTCAGGTTCCGGTCGTCCCGGCCCCGGTTCAGGATCCGACTCAGGAGCCCTCCAAGGAAGCTAAGCAGGAGCCGACTAACGAGCCGACCAAGGACGCGGTCATCCCCGTGATTCCGGTAGCTCCCGTAGCTCCGGTAGAGGATAACAAGGACAGCTCGGACTCCAAATCGGTTACCCCGATCGAGACCGAACCTGTTGCTCCGATTCCTCCGGCGAACAACCCGGTGACCGTCCCCGGCAATCGTCAGGAAGTCTCTGGGGAAGATGTCATCATCTCCATTGAGCTTCCGCGACCGGGCAACTCCTCTGAATCCTCAAGTTCCTCTTCGGGATCTTCGAGCTCTTCACCGAGCAAGGCACCGAGCGACAGGCTTGATGGCGACGATGACGATCCGTTGCGTTCCGGCGGTACCACCCTTGGACGAATTGCAGCCAATAACGGCTCGAATGACTCCATCCCGGGTGCGGCAGACTGGGTTGCTGGATACCTCTCGCGCAATAAGACCGACGAGGACCACTCCCACGAGGTAAGCCCCTCGAGCTCCTCAAGCTCGGTATCGGCTTCGAAGTCGCCTAGCTCCTCCACCTCGGCTAGCGCCAGCCGCTCCGCAAAGAGCGTGGCAAAGGCTGACGGCGCGAACGCCGCCCAGGAGCAGGCCGTGAAGAATGCGGACGCGGACGATTCCGGACTTTCCGGCATTGCACCGCTGATCCTCTTCTCACTCATCGGTCTGGTGCTGATTGCTCTGGCAATCCGCTACTTCAGCCGCGGAGCATAAGGCAAACATAACGCGTAAGAATACGCGATAATAGAGGATGTGAATCCTCAGACTTTTAGCGAAACGCGGGACAACCCCATGCGAGAGACACCTCTCTCAAAGCTGGGGGAGTCCCGCGTTCTGCGCGCTTTCATGCCGATTATCAACGCCCACAACGAGCAGGTTGCCGCTGCAGCACGCCAGGCGGGGCGCATCGAACCCCTCGAGGTGGGCCCCGGCGACGACTGTGCCGTTCTCGCCGAGCCCGCGCCCGGTCAGCGTACCGTGGTCACCACCGACACTCTCGTTGAGGACCAAGACTTTATGAACCTCTGGCCCGGCGGTATCGCACGGGCGGGCGAAGACGGTGAGTTCAATCTGGAACCCGCCCGCAGTAGCGGCTACGATGTGGGGCGCAAAGCCGCGACCCAGAACCTCGCCGACGTTGCCGCTATGGGTGCGCGCCCGGCGAGCCTCTTCATCTCCTTGAGCCTGCCCGGTAGCACTCCTTACGGCTGGATTGACGGCTTCGCCCACGGCATTGTGGACGGAATCAACGCCTGCGGAGCCACCGAATGCGTGATTGGCGGCGGCGATATTGGCGACTCCACCGAAATGTCGGTGACCGTTACCGCCCTCGGCTACACGGACCGCGCCGTGCTACGCTCCGGCGCGCGCCCCGGTGACACTATCGCCCTGGCGGGGCGTACCGCCTGGTCCGATGCCGGTCTGCGCCTGCTACTCAACCCGCTCTCCCTGCCCGCCACGGCACTGTTGCGTGCCATC
>NZ_KV817369.1:199807-264630 GCF_001814645.1 Rothia sp. HMSC076D04
CCGCAGGCCAGGAAGTCGAAGCGGCGCTGGATGCGGTGGGACAGGCGTGGGCTCAGAAGCAGATTGAAAAGCAGGGCGAGGGATCGGCTGTTGCTCTTCCCGAGGGGCTCATCGAGCTCGCCCGCACCCTCACCCCCGAAGATGCCGCGCACATGATTGCGGTCTGCGAGCGCGCCGTCGAATCACAGCACCACCCGGTCAGCCCCATCCCCGCCGGTGAGGTGGCACGCCAGCATAAGGCAAGCTCCATGCTGGATCTTTCTGACGGACTCGTCAAGGACGCCGGGCGAGTTGCCGCCGCCTCCGGGGTGCAGATGCGCCTCGACCGCGCCGCCGTGGATGCGTTCGCCGAGCCGCTGCTACCGTTGGCGCGCCTGCTGTTGGCGATTGGTGAGCGCAACGAGGCGGGGGAGAGCCCCGCATCCCTGGCGCGCACCTTCGTGCTGGTTGGCGGCGAGGACCACGGCCTGCTGGCGACCTTCCCCGGTGAGGTACCCGAAGAGTTCGTGCCCCTGGGCACCTGCGTTGCGGACGCCCCGGAGCGCGGTCTGAGCGCCGAGCTCTACGGTGCCGAACGCCGCCACAATGCGGTGACCGGCGCGGCGGTCGTCATGGACGGCCGCTCCCTGGACGGTATGGGCTGGGAACACTACGGGGCTTCCGCGTAGGAGCTCCGCTGAGTGTTGCCGAATGTTGCCGAGTGCCGCGAGGTGCGTGCGGTTTTGTATGTTTAGTCCGTGCTTTCATCCTCCGTGCTTTCATCCCGCGGGATAGACGACGGGCAATACCGTACATTTAACCGAAATTGCCTAGAATAGAAGTACGAAATAGGCTGGATTCTGCCCGTGCCGCGGGCACTGAGAAATCAGTCGGGAACTAACCGGGAAATCAGTCGGGAACTAGCCAAAAACTCAGCCGTGAACTAGTTGAGAACTCAGCCGAGAACCGCGCGAAACTGACGAAACTGACGAGGAGGGTAGCGTGAACGCAGAACAGAACCAGCGCACCGAAGAACGCGAGATTTACCGCCGCGCCTGCGTGCGCGCCTACCGCTTCGGCGTAGCGTGGTCCACCGCCGCCCGCACCACCATCGAACGCTACCGCGAGGCGCTCAACGAACTCAACGGGTTCCCCGTGCCCGATAAGGACACCGGCTCCAATATTGCCCACACCCTGCTGACCCTGACCGAAGAGTTTGAGCGGGGCATGGAACAGGTTCTGCCCAGTGAGGATCTGCCCCGTAAGGTTCTGCCCAGCGAGGTTCTTCCCGCTGGCGAAATTCCCGGCGGGGAGGGCGCGTGCGTGCCCGAGGCGGCGGGCGCCTCCGAAGAAGAAACCCTCGCCCACCTGTGGATTCAGCTGGGCGGAATCTACGAGCACGCGATTATGCGCGCATCCCGCGTGGCGCGCGGCAACTCCGGTACTCTGCTCTGCGCTTGGGCGCTGGAGGCGGTGCGTAGCTACTGGTTCCTGCCCGGAAACCTCGCCCAGGAGCTCGGCGACGCAGGCGATGAGCTGCCGCTCGTGCGCGCTCTGGAAGCAGACTACGAACGTGTGCTGGCTGGCGGTTCCCTGCCGAAGCACCGCGAAGTGAAGCTGGAGTACGCCCACGCTGAGGCGCGCGCGATGGCGTTCGCGGCTGAGCGTATTCGCGCCAGCGTGGGGGAGCAGATGGTGCCCTCCACGATGCTGTCGGTTATGGTGGAGCTCGCCCGCCTGGACGCACACTATGATGCATCGCAGGACGCAGAAGTTGCCGATGAGGTGCTGAAAGAGCGTCGACGTGCGCTGATGCGTGCCGCGCTGGAACGCACCGCGCAGTTCCCGCCCTCGCCCGAGCTTGCCGGTTTCGTGGATGCCGGCGCGCTCGGCTTCTACCTTGCCGTGGTGCACTCCAACCCGCGTTGGGAAGGTGCGACCCTGAACGAGGCGCAGGTGGAGTCCATGCTGCGTGCCCCCTCTGCCGATGTGACTTCTGTAGCCGGTTCTGCGGCACGAGTGGGTTCTGAACAGGCGGGCGCTGAACCTGCCGAGCACGCAGAACACGCGGAGCAGAGCGGCTGGGAGCTCATGGGTACGCTGACCTGCGAGCCCCTCGCCCTGGCGCAGCTACGCCCGGAGCTTGAAGCCATAGGTGACAGCCTGCTCATTACGCCCCTGGACATGGCGGCGGGGCTCTGGGCGCTGCACGTGCACGTGCCCGACATCGACCCCGCCCGCGAGCTGATTATGGGCTACGGTCAGTGGTTGGATGAGCGTATTTCCTCCCTGGCGGATGGTCGTCACGCCGACCATGCGTGCGGTGCGGAGGGCGGCGCATGAGCCCCGCCCGACGTTCCGTGAACCCGCAGCAGGAAGCCCTGGACTTGGGGCTTCCTGAGCCTGTTCCGGTCAAAACTAAGCCGACAAATACTAAGCCTGCAAAAGCTGAGGCAGCGCAGGGTGAGCCCGTAGATTCTGAGTCCGTAGATTCAACGGTTGTGGAGCCTGCCCGTGCCGGTTCTGCGACCCGTGCTGATTCCGCGACCCGAGCTCGGCAACGGAAAAAGGATGCGCCGCTACTGAGCGATGAACAGCTCCGCACCACCGCCGAGCTGACCGTGCGCGATCTTGCCGCCTACGCCCGGGGCAAGGCGAGCCGCGCCGAGCTGAGCGAACGCGCGGCACAGCGCGCCAGCGCACCCTACCGTAAGGCGCTCAAGACGCTCAAACATTCGCTGGGTCCCGCCGCGCACACCATGACCGACGACGCTCTCTACGAGCTGGTCGATATTGCGTTGGCGGCACGGCAGGCTACTCAGCCGGAAGCACATCTGCCGGGGGAACCTGCCCGGAAAGCACCTGCCCAGAAAGAACTAGTTCAGAACGAACCGAGCCCGCAGGAGAATGAGACTCCCGTGCGGGCTACTTCGGCGCGCCTACAGAAGGTAACGAAGGCAAGCGAAGGGGGCGAGCAGAAGAGCGCGCCTCATGCAGAAGCTGAAAAGCCCGCACCCAAAAAGACTGCACCTAAAAAGGTCGTAGCGAAGAAGGTAACTCCCGCAAAGAAAGCGCCCGCCCAGAAAGCTTCCGCGAAGAAGGCAACCGCTGAGAAAGTCGCGGCTGATAAACCCGCATCAGCCGCCGCGGAGGCTAAGAGTCGTGCTCTGGCGCGCTACGCCTCCGAAGATCGCATCGAAAATGCGCCGCTCAAAAAGTACCTGCCCGCACCCAGCGCCAAGGCAATCGCTACACACCTGGACCTGCACACCGTCGGGGAGATGCTCGAATACTTCCCGCGCAAGTACCTGCCGCGCGGTGAGCTCAGCTCCTTCGCTGAACTCGTTGAGGGCCAGGACGTCACCATCATTGCCCGCGTGGTGCACGTGAGCACTCGAACTATGGCGGCGCGCCGGGGCAAAATCACGGAAGTGACCATCACCGACCGGCTTTCCGACGCCACCGGGCAGGACGCACCCGCAGGTTTTGGGGCTGGCGGTCCTGTGTCCGTGGTGCCCGGGCGCGCTAACCGCCCCGGTTCCTCTGCTGCGCCCGCGCAGAACTGGCAGGCGACCGGGATGCACAACCCGCGCATTAACGCGCTCGCTCATCCCACGCAGAACCCAGCTGCCCAGAATCCCGCAGCTCAGAACCCCGCGGCCCAGAACCCGGCACAGGGCAGGGGAGCACAGCCCGCCTCCTACAGCGGCTACGCAGATAGCTACGGCCAAGACTCGTTTGGTCAGGATAGTTTCGCGCAGGATAGTTTTGCACAGGGAGGCCTCTTTGGCGTGCCTGCACCCAGCATGACGAACCCCGGTGCGCTCATCGGCTCGCAGATGAAGCTTTCCTTCTTCAACGCCTGGACCGCGGCCCGCGAAATCCGCGAGGGTGAAACCATGATGTTCTCCGGCAGGGTCGGCATCTACCGCGGCGAATACACCCTCACCAATCCGCACTACGCCCTGCTCTCGAAGGACGCCTCCGGCGCTGACGTTACCGACGCCGCCACCGCCCCCGTGCCCGTCTACCGCGCCCCCGTGAAGCTGCCCACCGACCGCATTAGCGGCTACATGGCGCAGCTGCTCGAAAAGGTGCCACTCAAAGAACTCGAAGACCCGGTGCCGTACACGATTCGTCGCGCCCGCAAGGTGCCCTCGCTGGAGTGGACGTACCGCGCCCTGCACACCCCGGACTCTGAGGACACCTGGCGTGCCGCGCAGGCACAGATGCGTTACCGTGAGGCGTTCGTGCTGCAGAGCGCGCTCGCCCGCCTGCATTCAGTGCGTGCCGCGCACCTGACCCAGCCGCGCCCCGCCGTGGAGGGTGGACTCGCCGATCAGCTGCTTGAGGTTCTGCCCTACGAGCTGACTGAGGGGCAGCAGAAGGTGGGCGCTGAGATTGCCGCGGATTTGTCGAGCGAATCGCCCATGAACCGCCTGCTGCAAGGTGATGTGGGTTCCGGTAAGACCGTGGTGGCTCTGCGCGCCATGCTGCAGGTTGCCGACGCGGGCGGCCAGTCCGCGATGCTCGCCCCGACCGAGGTGCTTGCCGAGCAGCATTTGCGTTCGGTGCTGGACATTCTGGGGGATATGGCGGCGCCCGAAGGCTCTGACGCTGACGGTCCTGCTGATGCTGACGGCTCGATTGACGGCGGGGAAGAATCCGGCCGTGTGCGCGCGCGCCTGCTGACCGCCTCCATGGGCACCCGCGCCAAGCGCAAGGTACTGCAGGAACTCGCCGACGGCACCGCCCAGATTGTGATTGGCACCCACGCCCTGCTTTCCGACGAGGTGAGCTTCCACGATTTGGGTCTGGTCGTCGTGGACGAGCAGCACCGTTTCGGCGTGGAGCAGCGTGATGGCCTGCGCGGCACCGACGGTGCCCTGCCGCACCGCCTGGTCATGACCGCAACGCCCATTCCGCGTACCGTCGCCATGACCGTGTTCGGTGACCTGGATGTGTCCGTGCTCGACACCCTGCCCGCCGGTCGACAGAAAATCTCGACCCACGTGGTGCCCCTCGCCGAGAAGCCCGCCTGGGCGTCCCGCCTGTGGAGGCGCGCTCGCGAAGAAATCGACGCGGGCCACCAGGTGTATGTTGTCGTACCCAAAATCGGGGAGGACGGCGACAGCCTGGAGGAGGGCACCGCGTTCTTTGGCGCATCCAGCCTGAACGGTGCTGGAACCGGCGCGGGCAACTCAGCCCAGGGCTATTTCGGCCAGGGCGGTAGCGCCAGTAGCGACGGCAAGGTTCAGCTGACCTCGGTCGCCTCAATGTACTCTTACCTGAGTGCTGAGGACGCCCTCGTCGGCGTGCGTATCGGCACCCTGCACGGCCGCATGGACCCGGCGGAGAAGACCGCCGTCATGACCGCTTTCGAGCGCGGCGAAATTGACCTGCTCATCAGCACCACCGTCATTGAGGTGGGCGTGAACGTCCCGAACGCCACGCTCATGATCATCATGGACGCCGACCGTTTCGGCATCTCTGGCCTGCACCAGCTGCGCGGTCGTGTGGGCCGCGGCGGCTATGCGGGCACCTGCCTGCTGGTTACCCGCCAGGAGGAGGGCGGCGTGTCCCGAGAGCGTCTGGATGCGGTCGCCTCCACCACGGACGGCTTTGAGCTTTCCCGCATCGACCTGGCGCAGCGCCGTGAGGGTGATATTCTGGGTGCTGCACAATCGGGCTCGAAGAGTACCCTGCGGTTCTTGCGGGCGCTCGCCGATGCCGACATTATTGAGCGTGCCCGCGAGGATGCCCGCTCGGTGGTGGAGAAGGACCCGACGCTGGCTAAGCACCCGTCGTTGGCGCGTACGATTGACCGCGCTCTGGACGCTGACCGTGAGGCGTTCCTCGGCAGGGGATAAGCGCCCAACGGGGCAGAACGCTCTGCCCGCTCCGCCCATCAACCAGCCTTGCCCACCACTCGCTGAAACCCTGACGTCAACACACCGCACTAGTTAAGAGGAGAGACCTATGAGCCGTATTATTTCCGGTGCTGCCGGAGGCGTTCGCCTTGCCTCGGTTCCGGGGGATAATACTCGCCCCACCACCGACCGGGTGAAGGAATCCCTCTTCTCCAAGCTGGAGAGCTACGACATTATTCGTGGCGCCCGCGTGCTGGACGCCTTTGGTGGCTCGGGTGCGCTGGGCTGCGAGGCACTCTCACGCGGTGCCGCCTCCGTGACTCTGCTGGATACGTACCCGAAGGCTGTTGCGGTGATTCGTAAGAACGTTGCCGCGGTGGAGAAGGCGATGGGCCGCACCGGTTCTTCTGGTGCTACCGGTTCTGCGGCGCGCGTGCAGCAGTCTCAGGCGCTGACCTACGTGAAGTCCGCCTCCGGGCCGTGGGATCTGGTGTTTGTTGACCCGCCCTACGCCATGCCGAATGAGCAGGTCAGTGAGCTGCTGGAGGCGCTCACCCCCAAGCTTGCCGAGGGTGCCGTGGTCGTGGTGGAGCGTTCTTCGCGCGACCCCGAGCCGGTGTGGGGCGAGGGCCTGTACTGTTTTTCGACCCGTCAGCACGGCGAGACGGTTCTCTACTATGTGGAGCCTGACGAGGTGGAGGAGCAGGCGGGCGACGAGCCCGGCACGAACCTTGAGCCCGGCGAAGACGCTGAAGAGCTCGCCGCCTAAGATTGCCGCCGCATCTCACCGCCCGATCTTGCTACCTCAGCCTGCGCTCGTCCGCATGCCACTAACCCGCATCCTAAATTCACCCGCATCTACTCATTCCAACGTCTGATATTTATTCGTGAAGGGACCGCCATGATTGCCCTCTGCCCCGGATCTTTTGACCCCGTGCACCACGGCCACCTGGAAATCATTGCCCGCGCCGCTCAGCTCTTTGACGAGGTGATCGTGGGCGTGGCGCACAATAGCTCCAAGAAGTACCGTTTCTCCCTGGAGGAGCGCGTGCAGCTGGTGCGTGAGTCTCTGCAGGAGCTCGGCATTGAGGGTGTGAGCGTGGAGCCGATTCCGCCGGGCGTGCTGCTTGCCGAGTATGCGGCGGAGCGTGGCGCGAAGGTGCTGGTGAAGGGTCTGCGTTCGGCGACGGACTACAGTTATGAGGCTCCGATGGCGAGCATGAACCGCCACCTGGCGCAGGTTGAGACGGTGTTCTTGGCGGGTGAGGACCGCTACGGTGCGGTATCGTCCACGATTATTCGTGAGGTGGCGTCGCTGGGTGGTGATGTGACTCCCTTCGTGCCGGAGGCGGTCGCCCGCGCCCTGAAAAACGCCTAGAAAAACGCTTCATCAACCCAGGCGCACACCACCTTGTGCGCACCCATCCGACACGCCCACCGGCAGGGCCCCGGCAGAATAACTCGCACCGCCGACCGGGCACTTAAGTCCCCCAGTAGTAGCCCCGACCGGCCGATTAAATGCCGCGCGGCGCCTCCTTAAGGGAATATTTAAGAGGTGAGCGCCACTTAAAGAGATTTAAAAGGCGCTTAATCTTGATTAACGGTGCGAATGACCCCTAAAATGGGACTTTGGTTTATACATTTCGTAAGGAGAAACGCCATTTCACGTGCAGACGCATCGCCGCTGGTGGTATCGGTTACTAACCTGATTCACCGCCCCGGCACCATGGAAACTCTCGCTGAGGTCCTGCCCGCACCGGCAGACCTGGGTAACACGCTCATCGGCGTGGAAGAGGGTTCGGATATTGACCTCGATATTCGTATGGAGTCTGTTGTTGATGGTATCCTAGTTACCGGCTCCGTCGTTGTGGATGTACACGGCGAGTGTAGCCTCTGCTTGGATCCGATTGATTACGAGATGTCGGCCAATATTCAAGAGCTTTTCGTCTTTGAGAAGGCCCCGGCTGGCGGCCCCGAAGACGAAGTAGATGAGCAGTACGCCGTTGAGGATGATTCCATCGACCTTGAACCGGCTCTGCGGGACGCAGTAATCCTTCAACTGCCGTTCCAGCCTGTTTGTAGGGACACCTGCCAGGGTCTGTGCGCCGATTGCGGTGCGCGCCTGGAGGATGACCCCGGGCATCATCACGAGGTGTTGGATCCGCGCTGGTCGGCCCTGCAGGGCCTGCTCGGTGCAGATACCGAAAACTAAATTGTTGTTACTAGAGATTGTGAGATAGCTGTGGCTGTTCCCAAGCGCAAGATGTCCCGCGCTAACACCCGCGCACGCCGTTCCCAGTGGAAGGCATCCGTGCCCCAGCTGGTTAAGACCGTTGAAAACGGTCGCGTGACCTACAGCCTGCCCCACCAGGCAAAGGTTGTAACCGACGCTGCAGGCAACGCCCTGTTCCTGGAGTACAAGGGCCGTAAGGTTGCAGACGCCTAAGAAGCGGTGAATCCTTATGACTGAATTTCCTAGTGTTGATACTAGGGAGTTGCGTAAACGTCTCGGAGTCGATATCGACGCCGAGACGTTTTTGCTATCCCTAACCCACCGCTCCTACGCCTTCGAGAATCCCGGAGTGGAGCATAATGAGCGCCTGGAGTTCCTGGGCGATTCGGTGCTTTCCCTGGCGATCGCTGAAGAAGTGTACCGACGCTACCCTGACCTGCCCGAGGGTGAGCTCGTGAAGCTGCACCACGTGGTGGTGTCGACTGTGGCGTTGGCGAAGGTGGCACGCGACCTGGATCTGGGTAGGTACATCCTGCTCGGTAAGGGCGAGATTCACACCGGCGGCGCCGATAAGGACTCGATCCTTGCCGACACCATGGAAGCGATTTTTGGCCTGACCTACCTGGAGTGCGGTCGCGAGGCGGCTCGTGACCTGGTGCTGCGCCTGATTGCGCCGCTGCTCGACGACGAGAAGGTCCTGAACTCTGGACGCGACTGGAAAACCGAGCTGCTGAACCTCGCCACCGCCCGCGGCTGGGGAGACGTGCGCTACGAGGTCACCGGCGAGGGCCCCGACCACGCGCGCGTGTACACTGCGGTCGCTATTGTGGCGAACCAGCAGGCCGGTACCGGTGTGGGTCCGAGCAAGAAGGAGGCGGAGCGCCTTGCCGCTGAGCAGGCGTACCGCATCCTGGTTTAGGCTCAATCAAGCATCCTGCAGGTCTGTTAGCTCTGCGGGCTCTTGATTCTGCAGCCCCGCTGATTGGAGGGAACCATGCCCGAACTGCCCGAGGTGGAAACCGTTCGCGCAGGTCTAGCCGACCATTCGTTGGGTCGCCCCGTGCAGGCGGTGCGCGTGGTCGATGCCCGTTCGCTACGTAGACACCTGCCCGGTCCCGCCCACTTTGAGGCGGCACTCACCGGAAGGGCGCTGCGCGGCGCCTACCGCCGCGGCAAGTATCTGTGGCTGACCCTGAGCGAGGCGGACGGCACGCTTGCCGACGAGGCGCTCGTGGTGCATCTGGGCATGAGCGGTCAGCTGCTCGTCCGCGATGAGCCGGGCAGCGAATCTGGCAATGAATTGGATGGTGACTCGGGTAATGATGCGGAGGCTCGCGCGGCCTTTGACGAACAGCCGCGGCACCTGCGCGTGGCGCTCGAGCTAGGACCGGCGGGAGCTACCCGTGGCGCGGCGAGCACCAGTCGGGAGAGCACCGGGCAGCGGTTGCTCTTCGTGGACCAGCGCATCTTCGGCGGTATGTTCCTCAGCCCGCTGGTACCGGACGTACCCGCGGCGGTTGCAGCGAATAAAGCAGCGCCGGGTGAGATGGCGCCGGGTGAAGTACCGGAGCGTTTTCTAGTGCCGGAGGCGGTCAAACATATTGCCCGCGACCCGCTGGACGAATTCTTCGACCCCGCGGCGGTGCGCCGCAAGTTCCTGCGCACCTCCAGCGGCATTAAGAAGGTGCTGCTGGACCAGTCGGTCATCTCCGGCGTGGGCAATATCTACGCCGACGAGGCGCTGTGGCGTGCGCGGTTGCACTACGCGAAGCCCGCACGCACCCTCAGCGCCGCGCAAACCCGCGAACTGCTGGAGGCGGTCACGCAGGTACTGCGCGAGTCCCTGGCGGCGGGCGGCACAAGCTTCGACGCCCTGTACGTGAACGTGCTGGGGGAGTCTGGCTACTTCGAGCGCTCGCTGAACGCCTACGGCCGTGCCGGGGAGCCCTGCCACCGTTGCGCGGAGGCGGGCCGCACCTCCCTGATCGTGCGCGAGCCGTTCCAGAACCGCTCATCCTACCGTTGCCCGCACTGCCAGCGGGCCCCACGCTCTCGATAGGCACAAACTCACGCTAGTTATGCATATGACGGCGTAGCTACGTTCCTCCCATGGGGGATGTAGCTACGCCGTCATTCGTTTACAGCTGGGTTGAGAAAGGGGCTGGGGGAACCGACCCAAAAAGAAGCGACTTAGCGGCTGTACCTATCCCCGTAGAACAGGCCCAGACGCTCGTAACCCTCCTCAATCGACACGGCGGGCTCCCACTGCAGAAGCTCGCGAGTGCGGCGCTGATCAAACCAGTGCGCGGTCGACAGCTGCTCGGCGAGGAACTCCGTCATCGGCGGCTCATCACCGGCAGTCACGTTCTTCGGCAGACGCTCCCAGACGCGCTCAATGACCTTACCCGCCAGAGCCGCAACCTTCGCCGGAACCGAGAAACGCGGGGCGGGAACGCCCACCGCCTCACAGAAACCACCCAGTAGTTCAGCGATAGTGCGCGGCTGACCGTTCGTCACCACCAGCGCCCGGCCCGCAAAAGCGTCGAGGCGCTGATAGCCGCGCACCACGGCATCCGCGGCGTTATCAATGTAGAGCGTATCAATCAGACCCGTACCACCAGAGAGCAGCGGCAGGCGGCCCGCGGCGGAACGCTCCAGAATGCGCTCGACCAGCTGGGTATCGCCCGGACCCCACATCAGGTGAGGACGCAACGCACCCACGCGCAAAACCCCGCTACCGGGCAGGGCAGTGCCGTTCGCCTCCAGCGCCAGCAGCTCAGCGGCAGCCTTCGAACGCGCATAGTTACCGCGCGCATGCTCCGGGGACGCCACGCCGGCACCGTCACCCACAATCGCCGCACCGGCATGAGCCACCGACGGCGAGGAAATGTACAGGAACGAACCCACCGAATGGTTCAGTGCCGCCTGCAGCAGGGTGCGGGTGCCCTCAATGTTGATGCGCTTATAATCAGCCCACTCGCCGCTGACCGAAACCTTCGCCGCGGCATGCACCACGCCGTTCACGCCGGTCATCGCCAGAGCCACCGCCTGCGCGTTCGTAATATCGCCGCGCACCTGCTCAAAACGCGGGCGAATCGAATCGGGCAGAAGCGCCGCAATACCCGAATCGCCACGCTGAAAAACGCGCACATCGTAGCCGGCACGCAGCAACGCCAGCACGCTCTCACGACCCAGCAAGCCGCTCGCACCGGTAAAGAGGATGCGCTCGCCAATACGCGGCGCGAAATCGGGCTCCTCAACCGGGCGCAACGAACGCGGGGCGGGGTCGGCGTAGCGTGCCGCCAACGGCTGCGCCGGCTTGCGGAACCGAGCCGTCGGGGAAGTCACCGCATGCGAAGTCGACAGGCGGTGACCAGACGGGCGGGGCGCAGACAGGCGGGATGCGGGCTCGTGGGAAGAGGACTCACGCGAAGAATGAGGGGACATCATACTCCTTAGACTTAGAGATCCGGCAGGCGCTTACGCCCCCGCAAGGACCTTCGACGCCCACTCACCCAGGGCGGGGCGGTCAATCTTCGAATTATGGCGAATATCGGTCGGATGCTCGTGCACCACCAGCACCGCGGCAAGTTCCACGCCGGTATCCTCGGCAACCTTCTGACGCACCAGCTGCGACAGCTCGAAGGGAGCCACGCCCTCCGCAATGGGGAAGCGGCGAGCGCCGGGCACGCGATCGAGCAGGGCACGCTTGAGACCCGATGCTGACTGGCGCGCCTCCAGAGCGGCAGTATTTGCGGACGCCTCAATGACCAGCACCGGGGCGGCAGTACCTGCAGGACCCACAGCGACCAGGGCGGCGCGGCGCACCTCGGGCAGGGACTCTGCGGATTGCTCAGCCGCAACCGGGGTCAGTACACCCTGCGAAGTCAGCAGCACGTGCGCGAGGCGACCTTCAACCCATAGGCGACCCGAAGCATCCAGGTGCCCGACGTCACCGGTATGATGCCAACCCGGAGTGCTAATGGACTGCTCCTCAGTCACCCACAGGGTGTCGTAGCGGTCCTTCACATGCGGCGCCGACACCAGAATCTCACCGGTCACACCCGGCTCATGGGTCAGCTCATCCGCCACCGAACCGTCCTGCAGCAGCGGCGCAATGGCAACCGCCGCACCGTACACCGCGAAACCAACGCACACACCGTCACGGGCGAACGGGTCAAGCACCTCATCGGCAGCATTCGGGGTGCCCTCAGCAATCGCCTGGCGAATCATTTCGAAAGACACATCGGTCACCGGCAGACCCTCGGTCATGCCGTAGGGGGTGTGCAGGGAGGCGTTCGGCACCAGGGCGGAGAGCGCCTCCAACAGGGGCACAGGAATCGGCGCGCCAGCGCTCAGAACCGTCTGAACCTTAGCCAACGCCGCACGCTGCTCAGCGTTCAGCTCATCGGCGGTTGCCACCACATTCACCAGGGCGGCGGGGGAAGCAAACACGACCGACGCATCAATAGCCGCCGCAGCCGACGCCAATGCCGAAGCCGTCAGAGTCTTCGGGCGGGTCACATCCATCGTCGGGGTCACGCTGGTAGCACCCAGCGCCGGGCCCAACAGCGCAAACGGCGCGAAGCCAGCCACCAGGCCGCTACCGGGCGCAAAACCGTACGTATTCGCAATGGCATCACGCATACCAGCCAGCTGACGCTGCGTGTACACCACACCCTTAGCCGGGCCGGTCGAACCGGAGGTGTACAGCACCGCCGCATCAGCATCCGGCACGGGGGAGGGGAACTCCACCACGGTCGGGGTGGGCACCGGCGCACCCGGAGTACCGTCAGCGGCGGGCGCGGTAAACACCGAACCGGCAACGCCCAACAGCTTCTCCTGCACCGAACCCAGCGGCTCCACAGAAATACGCACACCCGGCCACAGCAGGGTACGGGCGGCACTGAGCGCGGCGGGAATACCCACCAGGAAGCTCGGGTTAGCGCCCTTCAACGCGCGAGTCAGACCCGGAATACCCAGACCGGTATCAGCCACCACAATGACAGCGCCCAGCTTCATGCAGGCGTAAATCAGGGTGGTCAGGCGGGCACCCGGAGGTACCATCAGGTTCACGCGGTCGCCCGGACGCACACCCAGGGCGTGTAGGCGGGTCGCGGCGGCGTTGACCTGCTGGTTCAGCTCAGCCCAGGTCAGGGTCACAGAAACGGAGGTGCCATCACCCTTGGGGTCCATATCCACCACGGCGGTGGAGGCGTCATTGGCGCGTTCGGTAAGGGCCGCGAGCATGGGGCGGAACGCTGCGGGAATGGTACCCTCAGTGGTAGCCCCCTCGCCGGCAACCAGACCGTGGCGGCGCGCGCGGGCGGCACGATGCTCCGCCTCCGCATTACGCGCCGGAACCAGCACACCATCCTCCAGCGTGCCGAAGGTCTGCGCAAGCCACGAAATCATGGGGGTGGCAATGTCGTAATCCTCAATGACCAGGTGCGACGCCTTCTCGTAGCGGTGCACCTTCGCCTGCGGCATGCGCTCCATCAGGTCGAACAGGTAGCGGCGCTGGAACACCGGGTCCTTCGTGCCCCACTGGAAGAACGCGGGCACATCCAGGTCGCGAATCTGCTCGGCAATACGCTGCATCGGCGCATAGGAGGGAACATCGGCACCGGTCGGAATATCGCCCACAAAATTACGCACACCCTCACGCCACGCCGAATGAGCGTACGGCGCGCGGTAGGTGCGGTAAATCGCCTCGTTGAGGGGGCTCGGGTACAGGCGCTTGGGCTGCTTGCCCACCGGCTGCGGCAGGGCACCATCAAGCGCCCCGGCACCGGCAGAACCCGGCGCGGGCAGGCGACCCTCATTCTGAGCCAGGCCCAGGGTCACATCAATAAACGCGGTCGAATCGTGGGTACCCCACTCGTGCACGCCCAACGCCAGGCGCAGGGCTGCAGGGATATTCTCAATGCCGTCATGGTAGACCGCGGTGTTCGTCAGCATCACGCCCGAAAGAATCTCACGATGCTCCAGCGCCCAACCGAAGGACACCAGGCCACCCCAGTCGTGAGCGAGGGTCACGACCGGCTTGTCGGTCTCATCCAGACCGAGCGCCTTCGTGAAATCGCCGAGGTCAGCGATACGGTCCTCCAGGCTGCGGCGCTCACCCTCCAAATCCAGGTGAGTGCGCTCCGAATAACCCATATCAATCTGATCAACCGCAACCACACGCCACGGGGCGCGCTCATTCACGCCCGCATCCAGCACGGTACGCCACAGGTACGACCAGGTCGGGTTACCGTGCACGCACAGGATCGTGCCAATCGGCTCCAAACCCTGCTCGACCAGCACCGGAAGGTTATCCAGGTAGTGCCAGCGGCGCGCGCCAGCCTGCTGCGCCCGCTGCTCAATGGGGGCGGAGGTGGGCACCTCCAGAAGGTGGGAGTAGCGCGGGTTCACGCCCGCCCATTCCTCCGGGTTATACGGCGGCTGGGTCTTAGGGAAGTTCAAATGGCGCATGCTGGGAATCCTTCCGGATCGAATCGGTGAATGTCTACCGCACAGAGGTTAAGGGCTGCCGGCTAACGGGGGTTAAGGGCTGCCGGCTAACGGGTTACCACTGAATCTCAAGCAGGGCAGTGTTCAGGCCAGAACCCACACCCATGCACAGAATACGGTCGCCGCTCTTATAGGTCGGCGCGCACTCAGCGAGAGTCATCGGCAGAGCCGCCGCAGCCACATTGCCCCACTTCGGGAAGGTCATGGGGATGCGCTCACGCTCAATACCGACCGCCTCAATAATGGCGTTCGTGTGGGCGTTAGAAATCTGATGGGTCACATAGGAGGTCATGTCGTTCCACTCCCAGCCGTCCTGATGCGCCTGCTCCCACGCCTGCGCCACCAGCTCCAGACCGTGCTTGAGCAGGCCCTCGGCGTCAGTGTTCATGCCCTGATCCGCCTCGCCACCAATGCACAGGTTACGGTGCTCAGTGCCCGCGCGGGACACCGAACCGACGATGCGGTGACCCTCCGGGTGGCGGTCAGCACGGCCAATCACAGCCGCCGCCGCGCCCGAACCGAGGGTCAGGGTCGCGAACTGAGCCAGCACATCCTCGCGGGTCGAATCGGGGTTGTTCAGGATGCGCACCGCGGTACGGTGCCACGGGGAGGGGTCCTCACCGGCGACGATGAGGGCGTAGTCGATAGCGCCCGCATCAATCATGGTGGAGGCGACGGTCATCGCGTTCACGAAGCCCAGGCAGGCGTTCGTAATGTCAAAGTTCAGGGCGTGACGCGGCAACTCCAGGCGGTCATGCACACCCACCGAAACGGCGGGCTCAAAGTTATCGCGAGTCACCGAAGCGTTAATCAGCAGACCAATCTGCGAACGGTCAATACCCGCCTGTTCGATAGCCTTCTCAGCTGCGGCAACCACGCCGTCCTCAAAGGTCTGGCCCTCAGCCCAGCCGCGGCGAGTGCTAATACCGGCAAGACGCTCCAGCAGGCCCTTCGGCATGCGCAGACGCTTATAGGTTTGGGCCAGCTGCTCATCGAAGTAGTCGCTCGTGACGACCTCCGGAGGCAGCTCATGGGTAATAGACAGCAGAGCTGCATTAGCGTGGCGAATGTCAGAGTTCGTGCCGACCTTATCGGCGGATGCATTCATCAATGGTGTGGCCCTTGAAAATAGAAGTCAGTGGGATACATAGAAAAACGCGGGGATGCGAACAGCGGCCCCGCAGAATTCGTGATGCTCATTCCAATCTACCGCACCGACCGGGCGAACCCGTATCCGTAGACCCAATATGAACGCGCCCGTTCACCCCGCGCGTAAGATGATGCACAATGAGGAACTTTGAACCCCCTTCACCCCGTGCACGTTCACGCCGCCCGCCCGCCGCACCGCGTACACTAGAGGGATGCCGCCACGTACCACAGAAAGTGCCCGGCACACACCAGTTCTTCTGCAGAAAGGCCCCTTGTGCACCTGATGTCGCTGACCCTGCGCGGGTTCAAGTCTTTCGCCTCCGCAACCACTTTTGAGTTCACCCCCGGCATTAACGCGGTGGTCGGACCCAACGGCTCCGGCAAGTCCAATGTGCTGGATGCGCTCGCCTGGGTTATGGGCGAGCAGGGCGCTAAGAGCCTGCGCGGCGGCAGCATGAAGGACGTTATCTTCGCAGGCTCCGGCGAGGCAGGTTCGGGCGACGGCGCCCAGCGTGCACCCCTGGGCCGCGCCAAAGTCACCCTGACATTCGATAATTCTGACGGCACCCTCAGCATTCCCGCTGATCGGGTGCAGATTTCGCGCACCATGTTCCGCTCCGGCGGCAGCGAGTACGAGATTAACGGCTCCCCGGCGCGCCTTGCCGACATTCAGGACCTGCTCTCGGAGGCGGGTCTGGGCCAGCAGATGCACGTGCTCGTCGGCCAGGGTCAGCTGGATGCAGTCCTGCACGCCACCGCGCAGCAGCGCCGCGACATGATCGAGCAGGCGGCAGGCGTGGTCAAGTACCGCCGCCGCCAGGAGAAGACCAGCCGCAAGCTGGAGTCTGTGGCATCGAACGTTACCCGCCTGAGCGACCTGGTTGCCGAGCTGGATTCGCAGCTGCAGCCGCTGAGCGAGCAGGCAGAATCCGCCGCGACCGCACGCCAGTTGCAGGCGCGCATCCGCCAGCTGGAGGCGGTACTTTTGGCTCGTCAGCTGGGTGTTCTGCAGGCTGAGCAGGCGCAGGCTCTCGCCTCCGAGACGGAAGGTACCCGCCGCGCCGAAACCCTGAAAGAACAGCTGGAGGCGGCACGTGCCGCATCCGCTAAGCATCAGCAGGAGCAGAACCGCCTGAACGCCGAGGTCACCGCCTGCCAGAAGGCTGTGTCGACCCTGCGCGAGTCCGCCGCGCGTGTGCGCACCGTGCAGTCCATCGCCGCCGAGCGTGTGCGCACCTACCGCGTGGAACTGACCGAGGCGACCGCCGCCGCCCGCGCCGGTTATGAACGCGCCCTGGAACTGCTGGAGGAGCGCCGCGAAGAGGCAGAACGCGCGGTGGAAAGCTACGCCAGCTTTGAGGAACGCTACGATGCGGCGCTAAAGAACGTTGAGAAGGCGGCGTCCGAGGTGGCGCAGACTGAGCGCGCCTCGGGTGAGGCGGCGCAGTCTCGTGCCCGAGCGCAGGCCCAGCTGGATGCCGCCCGCGCCGCTGCGGTGGAGGCGACCCGCGCCTACGCGGCGGCGGCTGAGCGTGCCGCAACCCTGCGTGAGGCGCTGGGCCAGAGCCTGGGAGAGGCGCCCGCCGAGCCCGGCACTGAATCTGCGGAGGCGGTTTTCGACCCCGAGACCGGTGAGCTCATGGAGGCTCCTGCCGAAGCTGAGAGCACGAGCCTGCTTCGCGTGCTGGATGCCGTGCAGATTGACCCCGAGTATGCCCGCGCGGCGTCTGCGGCGCTGACCTCGCTGGCGACCGCGGCGTTGAGCGTGCCGGTTGAGGGTGTCGAGGTATCGCAGCTGCGCGGTGATAAGGGTGATGAAAGCCGCGAATCTGCCGCGAAGGAACTTTCAACAGAACTGCCCGAATCCTGCACCACCGAGCTGCGTGAGCTGGGTATCCGCCCCGCAACCGAAATCATTGAACCGCTCAGCGAGGACGCCGCCGCGCTCGCCGGCATCGACGAGCACGCCCTGGCGCGCGTCACCGCGGCGCTGAGTGAGCGCCTGGCAGGTGTGCTATTCGCGCCGGATGCCGCCTCCGCAGAGCAAGCTCTGCACCTGCTCGCAGAGAATACCCTCGCAGGTCAGCGCACTATGTGGCGTATTTTTGACCCCGCAGGCACCGAGCATACCCGCTACAGCCTGCTCTACCCGGCTGAGGGCGCCAGCCCCCTGGAACTTGCCGCCGCATACCGCGCCGCCTCCCAGGTCGTGACCCGCACCCGCGCCGAACTGGATGAAGCCGAACAGGCCGTTCAGCAGGCTCAGACCGCGGCAGAATCGGCGGTCGAAGCAGAACGCGAGGCAGCGAAGGCGGCGGGCGTGGCGAGCGCCGAGCATGCCCGCGCCCGCGCCCAGGCGGAGTCCCTGGAAGCCTCCGCGCAGAACATTCAGAATGAGCGCGCCCGCCTGAACGAGCGCCTCACCGCCGCGGAGGAGTCTGTAGCCGAAGCGCGCACCGCCTACGAGTCGGCGCGCACCCGCGAGGATTCCTACCTGGCGGGCACGGGGGAGCAGGCTCCCGCGGCGACCATTGAGCGCCGCGCCCACCGTCTGGGTGAGGTGCTTGCCGAGCAGGTGGGCGAGCGTGAGCAACAGCTGCACGAGCTGAGCGGCGCCCTGAAGAACGCCCAGGAGGGCCTGACCAGCACGAACGACGAGGTACAGGACCTACAGGCGGCGCACGCGGCGGCGCTGACCCTGCTGGCGCGCACGCAGACGGAGGCGGCGCGCGTGCAGGAGCGCGTGCAGGCGCTGGCTGAGCGTGCCCGCCTGGTGACCGGTTTGACCCTGGAGCAGCTGGAGGAGGAGTATTCCGAGCAGCTGCCGGTTGACGTGCCAGCAGATGAGGCTTCCGAAAACGTAGCCTCCGAAAACGCCGCTTCCGAAAATACTGCTACCGAAACGGCATCAGAGACTACCGAAGCTTCCACCGAGAGCGTGCGCGCTCGCCTCAAGGCAACCCGCGCCGAATTGGAGGCGCTGGGCGCCATTAACCCCCTGGCGCTGGAGGAGTACGAGGCGCTGTCTGAACGTCACGCCTACCTGAATCAGCAGATTGAGGATTTGAAGGCGACCCGCCGCGACTTGAATACGGTCATGGACGAGGTCAGCAGCCACATTGCGGAGGTGTTCACTGCCGCGATGGAGGACATTAACACCCACTACCGCCGCATCTTTGAGACCCTGTTCCCGGGAGGCGAGGGCCACCTGGAGCTGGACGATCCGTCCGATCCGCTGAATTCTGGTGTGGAGATTCACGCGCGCCCGGCAGGTAAGAAGGTTAAGCGCCTGTCGTTGCTATCTGGCGGTGAGCGTTCGCTTGCTTCGCTGGCGCTGTTGATTGCGATTTATATGTCTCGCCCGTCGCCGTTCTACGCCCTGGATGAGGTTGAGGCGGCGCTGGATGACCGCAACCTCTCGCGCCTGCTGCAGGTGATTGGTGAGTTGGGGGAGCGTTCGCAGCTGATTGTGGTGACGCATCAGAAGCGCACGATGCAGATTGCGGAGACCCTGTACGGGGTGTCGATGCGCGGTGGTGTGTCGACGGTGCTTTCTCAGCAGATGGAGGAGTTGCGCGAGCTGCTGTAGCCCGCCGCGCTTGCCAGACCCAGCCCGACCCTGCCTCTCTGCACCTTCCCAGCGTTTAGACCTTCCAATGCGAGCCGCCCATACCCGCGGGCGCACCCACCCCGGCGAACGTCACATGTCCTAGGAATGGTCATGTGCACCCCGGGGTACAGGTCACCGCCTGTACCCGGGTACTATAGGGGGATATGTGCGAACACCGCCCACCTATTCGCGGTTGGCGTGGTGTTTCGCTGTGATCAGGCCTGATGCCCCGCCCTACCCGCGGCGCGCATCCGGCGGCAACCATCCAGGGAAGGAATAGTGATGAGCGAGAACCTGGCAGATGCTTTCCTCAACGGCGAGTCGTTGAAGAATGCCCCCGGCCCCTATTTTGGTGAGTACGGCGGGCGGTGGATGCCCGAGTCACTGATTGCCGCCATGGATGAGCTGGAGGCAACCTTTAACGAGGCGAAGAACGACCCCGAGTTCATTGCTGAGTTCCAGCGTCTTTCTGCTGAGTATTCGAACCGTCCGTCGTTGCTGACTGAGGTTCCGAAGTTCTCTGAGCATGCTGGTGCGCGTGTGTTCCTCAAGCGTGAGGACCTGAACCACACGGGTAGCCACAAGATTAATAACGTGATTGGCCAGGCTCTGCTGGCTAAGCGTATGGGTAAGACCCGTCTGATTGCTGAGACCGGTGCGGGTCAGCACGGTGTTGCGACTGCGACTGCGGCTGCGCTGTTTGGCATGGAGTGCGTGGTCTACATGGGTGAGGAAGACACTGAGCGTCAGTCGCTGAACGTGGCTCGTATGCAGCTGCTGGGCGCGAAGGTGATTGCGGTTCAGAACGGTTCCCGCACCCTCAAGGACGCCATTAATGAGGCGCTGCGCGACTGGGTTTCGAACGTTGAGAACACCCACTACCTGCTGGGTACCGCTGCGGGTGCGCACCCGTTCCCGGCGATGGTGCGTTTCTTCCACGACGCTATCGGTGAGGAGGCGCGCGAGCAGATTCTTGCTGAGACTGGCCGCCTGCCCGATGGTATTGCTGCCTGCGTGGGTGGCGGTTCGAACGCGATTGGTCTGTTCCACGCGTTCTTGGACGATTCTTCGGTTGAGATTTACGGTTTTGAGGCTGGCGGTGACGGCGTGGAGACCGGCCGTCACGCGGCGACCATTACTCTGGGCCGCCCGGGCATGCTGCACGGCGCGATGACCTACCTGATGCAGGATGAGGACGGCCAGACCATTGAGTCCCATTCGATTTCTGCTGGTCTGGATTACCCGGGTGTGGGTCCTGAGCACTCCTACCTGTCCGATATTGGTCGCGTGACTTACGAGCCGGTGACTGACACCGAGGCGATGGACGCTCTGCGTCTGC
The DNA here is from genome assembly GCF_001814645.1 of Rothia sp. HMSC076D04. Classification (NCBI taxonomy): domain Bacteria; kingdom Bacillati; phylum Actinomycetota; class Actinomycetes; order Micrococcales; family Micrococcaceae; genus Rothia; species Rothia sp. HMSC076D04. Next base: position 220,504 of record NZ_KV817369.1, read on the forward strand.
TCTGCCGCACCGAGGGTATTATCCCGGCGATTGAGTCCTCGCACGCTCTGGCGGGCGCGTTGCGCGTGTGCCAGCGTTGGGTTGCTGAGGATCCGGAGGCGGCACGTGAGAAGACGATGATTGTCTGCCTGTCGGGTCGTGGCGATAAGGACATGGAGACCGCGCTGAAGTGGTTCGGTCTGGGTAAGGCGATTCCGTCCTCGACCCTGATGACCGGTAATAAGGAAGCTGCCGCATCCGCTGCACAGAACGCACAGGCTGAAAGTGAGGCTAAGTAATGAGCTACCAGGACGCTATTTCTCAGGCGGCACCTTTTACGGTGCTGGATGGTTCTTTCCCCGCTCCGAATGCGCAGTCGCCTCTGGCGGCTCGTCTGGCTGAGTGCGAGAAGCAGGGCCGTGCGGCGCTGATTGGCTACCTGCCGGTGGGCTTCCCGACCCTGGACGAGTCGATTGACGCGGCGATTGCTCTGGGCAATAACGGCGCGGACATTATTGAGCTGGGCGTGCCTTATTCTGATCCGGTCATGGATGGCCCGGTGATTCAGAAGGCTACCGGCGTGGCGCTGGAGAACGGTTTCAAGCTTCCTCAGCTGTTTGAGGCGGTCCGCCGCATTACCGAGGCGACCGACGCGGTGGTTGTCGTGATGACGTACTGGAACCCGGTTCTGGCGTACGGTGTGAAGAATTTTGCGCGTGATTTGGCGGCTGCCGGCGGTGCGGGCATGATTACCCCGGACCTGGTGCCTGATGAGGCGTCGTCGTGGTTTGAAGCTTCTGATGAGTACGGTCTGGACCGTATTTTCTTGGCTGCTCTGTCTTCTTCGCCGGAGCGTCTGGCGACTATTGCGAAGGCGTCGAGCGGCTTCGTGTACGCCGTGTCGGTGATGGGCGTGACCGGTGCCCGCACCTCCGTGTCGGAGGCGGCTCGCACCCTGGTTGCGGACATTAAGGCTGCCGGTGCGCCTCGTGCGTGCGTGGGTCTGGGCGTTTCGACTCGTGCCCACGTTGAGGAGATTGGCGAGTATGCGGACGGCGTGATTGTCGGTACTGCGCTAGTGAAGGCTTTGGCTTCTGGCGGTGTTGAGGCGGTGGCTAAGCTGACCCGTGAGCTGGCGGGGCGTGAAGGCTAATGTCTGATGTGCTGTCGCTGGCGAGCGTGCCGGTAGCTAACGTGCTGGCTTCGATTCCCTCTCCGAGCGTTTCGTACCTGCAGTTGGGCCCGTTCCGTGTGCATTTCTATGCCCTGTGTATTCTTGCGGGTATGGCGGTGTGCTTGTGGCTGGGTTCTCGCCGTTGGAAGGCGGCGGGTGGTACCCCTGAGCGCGTTTTTGACGTGGCGATGTGGGCTATTCCGGCGGGTATTATTGGTGCCCGCGCCTACCATGTGCTGATTACTGACCCGGGTAGCTATTTCGGTCCGAATGTTGCTGATCCGTGGGCTTTCCTGAAGATTTGGGAGGGCGGCATCGGCATTATGGGTGCCGTGTCGGTTGGTGCGTTGGGCGCCTGGTATGGTTGCCGCCGCTATGGCATGAATTTCCCTGCTTTTGCGGATGCGGTAGCGCCGGGTATTCTGCTGGCTCAGGCGTTTGGCCGCTGGGGTAACTGGTTCAACCAGGAGCTGTTCGGCAAGCCGACGACTCTGCCGTGGGGCTTGGAGATTAGCGCGTCGAGCGGTAATTTCCCGACCCAGTATCCGGCGGGTACGCTGTTCCATCCGACGTTCCTGTACGAGTCGCTGTGGAACCTGCTGGGTGTGGCGTTGCTGCTGTGGCTGGGCCGTAAGGGCGTGCTGAAGCTGGGTCAGACCCTGTGGCTGTACGTGTTCTACTACGGTGTGGGTCGCCTCTTCATTGAGATGTTCTTGCGTATTGATACCTCGGAGATGCTCTGGGGCGTTCGTATTCACGTGTGGACTGCTCTGCTGCTGGTTCTGCTGGGTGCTGCTGGTTTTGTGGTGGCTGGTCGTCGTGCTGCGGCGAAGGCTGCTGCGGGTATTGAGCCGGCTCCGGCGGAGTTCGCTCCGAAGCCTGCCGCAGATGAGTCTGTAGAGGGCGCTGAGGAGAAGGCATCCGAGAAGGCATCCGAGAAGGCATCTGAGAAGGCAGAGCCCGCCGAGGATTCTGACTCTTCTGAGTCTTCGACGAAGGGCTCCTAGCTGACAAAGGGCTCCTAGCTTTCATCTTCTAGCTCCATCTAAATTTCATAGAAAAACCGCCGGATGGGGGAGCGCCCCTGTCCGGCGGTTTTTTGTGCCCGCTATTTGTGCTTGCTGTCTGTTTCTTGCTGGTGGATGTTCTCATGGTGGCATGTGCCGGGACCCTGCGTGGATTTGGGCTGTTGAGAAGGCATAATAGAGGTATTGCGTGTGGCGGGCACCCACGTAAGGAGTATGAGGCTCCGTGTAAGGAGTATGAGGCTCTTCGAACGCCCGTCGCGTCTGCGTTTAGAAACACCCACTCAACGTACAGGATTTTTATCGTGAGCTCTTCTGCCGGCGATTCTTCGCGCCCCATTTCTCCTTCTTCTCGTCCGGGTCTGACCCGTCGTCGTCTGGTGGCTGGTGCGGCGTGGGCTGCCCCGGTTGTTGTGGCGTCATCGGTGATTCCGGCGTATGCGGCGTCTGATGAGGAAGGCGAGTGCACCGGACCTTACGAGGATTCGACGATGATCACTGCCGGTGACGGCGTGAAGAAGGTAGCCGTGCTGACGGTTCCTGCGGGCGCTAAGCGTATGCGTTTTACCGCTGTGGGCGGTGCCGGTGGCACGAACTACACTGTGGCTGATGCCGGTTCCGGTGCCATGGTGGAGGGTTCTATGGCTGTGCGCGGCGGCCAGACTATTACTCTGACGGCCGGTTCGGGCGGTATTGGTAATGGTGAGCTGAAGCCCGCTGAGGGCGGCGACGGCTACGGTGTGGGTGGCTCCTCGAAGGCTTCTTCGCCGGTTCCCGCAAACGTTGTTTCTGCGATTAATGATTTGACCCGCATTTCTGGCGGTGTGACCGGTCGTGGCGGCATGAGCGCTGTGCTGTATTCGGCGTCCGGGGGTGGTTCGTCCGCTATTGAGGTGGATGGCGTGCCGATGATTGTTGCCGGTGGCGGCGGCGGTGCTGGCGTTCTGGCGTCGTATGCGACGGTTCTGCCGAACCCCGCGAATGCGGGTGCTGTGCGCCCGACCGCGCACTATTCGCTCGATAGCTCCGGTGGCGAGCACCAGTTCAGCACCGGTGGTGGCGCTGGTTCGGGTGACGGCGACGGTTCGCCCGGTTTTGTTGGTTTCACCTCGTATGAGGCGCAGCCTAATCCGATTCTGACGGTGAACCCGGGTTCGGGTGCCGCCGGTGGTGTGGGCGGCGCTGGCGGTGAGAAGCTGAACCCGCCGACTGCTGATGGTTCGGTGATTGGTTTTTCGAGCACCTCCACCCAGAAGCTGGTGAGCACTGCGACTGCCGGTGCGGCGGGTGCGAGCGGTTTCCGCGCGAAGGGCGCCGATGGTGTGGCGAGCTATTCGTACCAGTGGGATCAGACTCCGGAGGGTGTCGATAACCGCCCGTCGAATGCTGGCGAGCTGTTTAACGGCTACCAGTCGGTGGTTTCTGGAGGCGGTGGCGCCGGTTATGGCGGCGGCGGCTCGGGTGCTGCGTTGAGCGTTTCGGCTCGTGTGGTGTCGCAGAAGTGGAATAATGATGCGGCTCGTGCCCGCTACGCGGTGGGTTCGGTGCAGCTGGCTGGCGGTGGCGCTGGCGGCGGTACGTTCATGGATACTACGGTGCGCATCATGGATCTGGGTTGGGCGTTGAATGCTCCGAATGGTCCGGGTGAGCGCGGTGCTGGTTATATTGAGGTTGCTTTCTGCTTCTAGGCAGCTAAGTCTCATCGGCTAAGAGTTCCTGTGAGCCTGTAGGAATCGTATAGGTGCAGATTGAACCCTTTCTTTAGGGTGGTATGCGCCTCAAACTTAATATTTAAATTTTTTCTGAGTGCCTCCCAAGCCGCTTGTTTGGGAGGCATTCTCATCTTCTGTGTTGTTTCGTCATAGCGTCATATCAACCTTTGGCGGTTTAGCGCATTGGTCGGAATGGACCTTATCGAAAGCTCATCCTTGCTCGTGAGAACGCCTCTATCTAACCCCTCTGTCATATTCGGGGAAGGTCCTTTAGATTGGGGGCTCCTCATTTTACGGTGGAAATGTAAAGAATACGCGCGCTCACCCCGCTAGGTTGCACAGCGCAGATTGCAGATTGCGGCTTGAGCGCGGCCACCGATGACTAAGGAGTTTAGGTCATGTGCAAGGAAACCATGAAGGCTGTTGTTGTCCCTGAGAAGGTTGACGGTTCGGTTGTTGTCCGTGAGGTTCCCGTTCCGGCTGTCGGTTACGGCCAGGCGCTCGTGAAGATTGAGTACTCGGGCGTGTGCCACACTGACCTGCACGTGGCTTCCGGTGACTTCGGTGAGGTTCCGGGTCGTATTCTGGGCCACGAAGGCATTGGTCGTGTCGTCAAGGTCGGTGAGGGTGTTGAGTCCCTGAAGGAAGGCGATCGCGTGTCGGTGGCTTGGTTCTTCGAGGGCTGCGGCCACTGTGAGTACTGCACCTCGGGCCGTGAGACCCTGTGCCGTTCGGTGAAGAATGCAGGCTACTCGGTCGATGGCGGCATGAGTGAGTACACTCTGGTGACCGCTGATTACGCTGTGAAGGTTCCCGAGGGTCTTGACCCGGCACAGGCAAGCTCCATTACCTGCGCTGGTGTGACCACCTACAAGGCAATCAAGGAGTCGCTGGTTCGCCCGGGTCAGTGGCTGGTTGCTTACGGCGCTGGCGGTCTGGGTAACCTGGCTGTTCAGTACGCTAAGAAGGTTTTCGGCGCCAAGGTTATTGCTGTTGATATCAACGACGACAAGCTGGCTCTGGCTCGTGAGACCGGTGCTGATCACGTCATCAACGGCCGTGAGGTTGAGGATGTTCCGGCTCGTATTCGCGAGCTGACCGGCGGCGGCGCTCACGCTGCTGTGGTGACCGCGGTGTCGAAGGTTGCGTTCAACCAGGCTGTTGAGTCGGTTCGCGCAGGCGGTTCCGTGGTGGCTGTTGGCCTGCCTTCGGAGATGATGGAGCTGTCCATTGTGAAGATTATTCTGGACGGCATCCGCGTGGTGGGCTCCCTGGTGGGTACCCGTCAGGATCTGGCGGAGGCGTTCCAGTTCGGTGCTGACGGCATCGTGGTTCCGGTGGTTCAGTTGCGTGAGGTTGACGAGGCACCGGCTGTCTTCGAGGAAATGGCGGCGGGTAAGATTACCGGCCGTATGGTTCTGGACTTCGCTAGCCTCTAAGCTAGCGGATGGTTCGAGGCGCCCGGTAGGGCTTCAAGATCTCACTCGGCTGGGGTCTTGCCGGTAGTTTCGATGGTTATAGCGCCTAGGGCGCATCCCGTGTGGCGGGGGAGTAGGGGTACTCTTTCTGCTGTGCATACGACGCGGGGTGCGTCCTAGTGTTTTTAATGCGGCGTTTTAGGGCTCCGGGTTGTTGAGAGTCGTTATCGTGAGGAGCCGAATTCCTCTGTGAGTACTAGGCACCTAAACGTAATATATGTGGGAATTTATTTTTGAAATATCCGGTGGATTATCTCAAAATTCTCACTAAATTAGTTCAATATAGCATTTTGTTTGACATCTATAGGCCTCAAAATGCATACTTGTATTGTAAACATTCAACCACTGGTTGAGGCGTAATATTTGCCGAAGAGATAGGTTTCGCGTGCGCCTACACCTACCCTAGATGTAACGGGATATGACGTGTGAAGGTTTCGGCCCTCCTAGATATCGATTCCTTCTCCCGGAACGCCATACCCGGGTGAATTTCAGCATCTTCGTACCGTGCCGTTATTCACCGTTGAGTCCTTACTTCCGGTCAGGCGCCCCTCTAGACACCTTCGGGGTGAGGTCTCACAAGATTAGTGTGGGCCCCACGGACATAGTCAATGGGGACTATGTCCGCCACACTAATCCGGGGCTTTTAGGACATTGCATGACTTCGAGGCGGCACACCCGCCACGCTATAAATTTACCTGCCGGCACGGGTAACATAGCCGGGTTCTCTACTCACTCGGTAACCCACCCGCTGCAGAACGCATCTTGATTTTTGTGTTGTTCAGAAGATGCTTCCTGTAGCAAAAGAACGAGGGGCACCTCTGCCAGGTGCCCCTCGTTTTTATATGCACGTTGTAGTGTTTATTAGCTGCCGTGCTGTTGAGTAGATTCCACGCTGTTTAGTAGATTCCACGCTGCGCGGTCCAGCGGATCGTGCCGCGCTCAAAGTCCATGTAGTACACGCCGTTCACGTAGGATTCGTCGCCGCGTGCCGCACCGTAGCGGGCGCTATTCTTCTCCCAATGCTTGAAAATCGCGCCGTTACCGTTGGTTTCGTACGCACCGTACGCATCCGACCAGAGCAGTACCTTACCCGAGGCGAACTGAATCTGAGCACCCGTGGAGGTGACAGTCTCGTCGGTCACCGGTGCACCCCAGGCGCCGCGGTGCTGCAGGAAGCGGTGGTAGAACGCGCCGCCGGTGTGCATGCGGTGGGTGCCGGTCTGCGCGGACCACACGTAGGTGGTGCTGCCGGTGAACTCCTGTTTGATGAGGCCGTTGCCCAGGTTCTGCTCGTCGGTGGTGGGCACGCCCCTCATGCCAGCTGCACGCCAGGTCGCGTAGATGGAGCCGCGCTCATTGATGATGTGGGTGCCGGTAGCGGCAGACCAGTAGGCGCCCTCACCGTTAGCGAAGGAGACTGCGATGGTGTCGGAGCGGGTTTCCTCGTCGGTGGCCAGGCCGCGGAATCGTGCCACGTCCGAGCGGAACTTATGATCCAGGCCGCCGTTGGTGACCAGCCAGTGCGAACCGTGAGAGTTCGTCCAGTAGATGGTCTTGCCGTTGGTGAACTTCTGCGCATACACGCCGTGACCCAGAGAGTACTCGGTGCCAATCGGGTTGCCGTAGAAGGAACGATTCTTATTCCAGAAGTTACCGATGCCGGTGCGAATATCAATGGAGCCGGTCGCGGTGGTCACCACGTTCGAATCCTGAGCGGCGCGATCTTTTGCCGCACGCTCCTCAACCGTGCGGTCCTGGCCGTTCGACCAGTTGCGGTGCACAGCCTTCGGGTTCTTCGCCAGAACCTTCAGATCGTTCACGGTGCCGGGGAAGAAGTTCGAGTCACCCACGAACGGGCCCGAATCGGTGAACTGCCAAATGTCGTAGCCGCTCCAACCCGCCGGAATTGCACCGACCACGGTGGAGTAACTCGCCAGGTGCAGTGGCAGAACGCCGAACTGCTGCGAACCCACGCACTGCGACCACCAGGAGGTTGCGGTGTACACCATCGGGTCGCGACCGGTCAGCGAACGGTAGGTGTCCACGAAGTCGCGGGTCCAGGCGGTCAGCTGCGCCGGGGTCATGTTGAAGCAGGTGTTGCCGTAGGCGGGGTAGGGATTGAACTCGATGTCCAGCAGGCCGGGCAGGGTCTTGCCGTCGGCAGTCCACGCGCCACCATTCTGCACGAAGTAGCGTGCCTGATCGGCACCCGAGGAGGTGCGGGGGTTTGCGAAGTGGTAGGCGCCACGCACCATGCCGACCTGTGCCGAACCGTTGTACTGCTGACCGAAGTAGGGGTTGGTGTAGTAGCCGCCCTCGGTCGCCTTCACGTAGGCGAAGCGGGAACCTGCGGCGTAGGCGCTCGCCCAGTCCACGTTCTGCTGGTGCGAGGAGACGTCCATACCGAGGGTGCCGCCGGAGGGGGTCCACGCGGAGCGGCCCTGAGCCAGGGACTGACCGGCTGCCGGAGCTCGACCAGCTCCCAGACCCTGCGCGGAGCTCTGGGTCGCGGAAATACCGCTCAGAGTTGCGGTAGAAGCGGGGGAGGTGGCGCCGGTTCGTGCGTTCGCGGTGCCCAGGCGTTCGCGCTCGCCCGCACCCATGGCGGGGTTGGAGCGTTCGACCAGGGATGCATCCGGGGCGGGGGCGTAGCTGAGCTCCTCGTAGGATGCGCCGAGGTTGACCTCTGCGGCTGCGCTCGCGCTGGGAGCGGCGAAGGCGGCGGGAACGGAGGTGAGGGATGCGGCGACCAGGGTGACTGCGGACGCCATGATGGAGCGGGCTGCTGCGGAGCGCGCGGCAGTCTGGAGTTTCTTCATAGATTTTGCCTGTGTTTGAGAGGTGGATGTGCCGATGTGGCCCTGTGCGGGGGCTTCTGGCACGAGTGAATATGTGGGGTATTTGAAGTGATGTGTGTCGGTTGCCGGGTATGTCAAGCGGCTGACACAGCTAACAGCGTACGGTACCTGCACCGATGTGCGCAATGATTTGGGGTGTCATTCTGGCGGCATATCTTTCGCAGAGTGCACAGTAACCTGGAATCTTTGGGGTGTCTGTTTTACTTTGTGGCTTGTCGGTGCATTTATTGGCTCAAGTTTTTGGGACAAAATTTTAGGTGGGTGACACGCCGGGGCATTGCGAATTTCATTCTGTGGACTGCTCTGTCGGAGGTTGAACTGCAGGGGCTTTGGCTTGCGGGCATAAGGAAAGGGGTGGGCCGCACACACAAAGACCCACCCCTCATGTTCCGGGTACTGTATTTGGCGCGGCCTCGCACCGGCACCCGGAGTTGCATGGTCGATGCAGGAGAGATGAAGAGTCATCGACCACGTATATGGTGCCTGTTGGCACGTTTATCTCGGCTCTTCCCGCCCGCTCCTTCAGGTTCTGATGTCCGGCTGAAAGAGACGGGTGGGAAGAGGCGAAAGCTTGTGTTTCCCGAAAGGCTTAGAGGAACTTCGCGATGTCCTCGATCAGCGGCTTGAGAGTCTCGCGATCGATGTACTCAGCCTTGCCGGTCTTGTAGCATTCGAGCATCTGCTGAATACCCTCGTTCGGGTGCGGGTTCGCCATGAGCCATGCGCGCACCGGGCCCTTCAGGGCGGTCTTGTGAGCCAGCGAAATCTTGTCGAAGTCGATGCCGCCACGCAGGTGGTAGACGGGGCGACCTTCGGTCAGTTCGGGGGTGTAGCTCTTGGCGACGGCCTTGTCCAGCAGCTTCTTGGAGTATTCACCGGTGAAGGAGACGGTAAAGAACGCGGTGCGGTTCTTCTTGGGCGCAATGACCGGCAGAATCTTCTTGCGAAGTGCCGGTGCGCCGTTGAGGAATCCACCGTAGTCGCTGCCGGCAATGACGAAAGCGTCGAATGCCTCAGCCTGCTCGGGGGTGACCTTGGAGGCGGGGACAGTCTCAACCTCGGGGGCCTGCGGGAGTGCACGCAGATCTTCTGCCAGCCAGGTGGCGTACTGTTCGGTGTAGCCGTAGGTGGAGCCGAAGATAATCAGCACGCGAGTAGTCATCTGTGAACCTTCCAGATATATTTCGCATTTCAAATACTAATTATGGGTTCCAATATAGGCTAGGCGCGCGAAAATGTGAAATCGCCCAGCTCTTGGATGCCCTATCTATCTTCTCATAGCCCACTCTGAGTGTCTCTATGTTTTTGAAATACAATCGAAGGTTCTCGAGTGTGACTAAATATTGCGCAGTAGGGGCTAAGTATGGGTAAAAAGTACCCTAATCTACTTTCCGGGCGAGGCGGGGGTGGTGGGGGTGAAAATCGACTTTCTGTGGCGTGTTCGATGGAAGAGGGGTGGCGTTCAAAATGCGACGTGAAACACAATTTCTTCGGTGGAAAGAGTTGGGAGAAGCATACCCAAGAGGGTGTAAAACCCCTATAATTGAGAAAGAGTCCCACGCATCCGGCATGTGGCTACCTGTTAGAACGCGTGGGAATAATTGGGAATTTGACGTCAGTCTTCCCCTGAAAATCAGTGTGAACCCACAGTGGTCACACAAAACAACACACAAAGGTTAGGTACATGAGGCGCGCAAAAATCGTTGCAACCATCGGTCCGGCAATCGAGTCCCCCGAGAAGATCTCCGAGGCAATCAAGGCTGGCCTGAACGTCGCCCGTCTGAACATGAGCCACGGTGACCACGCCGAGCACCAGGCACGCTACGACACCATCCGTGAACAGTCTGCAAAGCTTGGTAAGGACGTTGCAATCCTCGCCGACCTGCAGGGCCCCAAGATTCGCCTCGAGCGTTTCGCAAACGGCAAGGAATACCTTGAGCCCGGCGCAGACTTCACCATCACCTCCGAAGACGTTGAAGGTACCGCAGAAATCTGTGGCACCACCTACAAGGGCCTGCCCGGCGACGTAAAGCCCGGCGACAAGCTCCTGCTCGACGATGGCAAGATCCGCCTCGAAGCTATTGAGGTAACTCCCACCCGCGTTCGCACCCGCGTGGTCGTCGGTGGTCCCATCTCCAACAACAAGGGCATCAACCTGCCCGGCGCAGCAGTCTCCCTGCCCGCGCTGACCGAGAAGGACGCAAACGACCTGCGCTTCGCACTGAAGATGGGTGCAGACATTATTGCGCTCTCCTTCGTTCGTACCGGTGCAGACGTTGACCCCGTCCACAAGATCATGGACGAAGAGGGTATCCGCGTACCCGTCATCGCCAAGATCGAGAAGCCCCAGGCAGTTGAGAACCTGCAGGACATCATCGACAAGTTCGACGGCATCATGGTCGCTCGTGGTGACCTCGGTGTTGAGCTACCCTTCTCCGAGGTTCCCCTCGTCCAGAAGAAGGCAATCGACATGGCACGCCGCTGGGCAAAGCCCGTCATCGTGGCAACCCAGGTGCTCGAGTCCATGACCGACAACCCCGTCCCCACCCGTGCAGAGGTTTCTGACTGCGCTAACGCAATCCTCGACGGTGCAGACGCTGTGATGCTCTCCGGTGAGACCTCGGTCGGTAAGTACCCGATCCTGACCCTGCAGGCTATGGCTGCAATCGTTCAGGATACCGAAAAGGGTGGCCTGTACCGCGTGCCCGAGCTGGACCGCAAGCCCCGCACCCGCGGTGGCGCAATCACCCGCGCAGCAGTGAACATCGCTGACCAGCTGGACGCAAAGCTCATCGTAACCTTCACCCAGTCCGGTGACTCCGCACGTCGTCTGGCACGTCTGCGTCCCGAGACCCCGATTGTCGCGTTCACCACCAGCTCGAAGGTTCGCTCCTTCCTGTCCATGCTGTGGGGCGTTGACGCTGAGCAGGTTGAGATGATCACCGATCAGGAAGGTCTGTTCCATTTCGTGGACGAGTACCTGCTGAAGAATAATCTGGCAGAAGCTGGCGACCTGGTCGTCGTTGCTGCCGGTGCTCCCGCAGGTCGCGCAGGTACCACCAACATGGTTCAGGTACACCGCGTCTACGGTGCTGAGGGCGAGCGCGAGGCTCTGCGTCCTTACGAGGAGAACGAGGTCAAGCGCTAAGCCGTTTACCAATCTTTCCGATGCGTAGCTGAGGGTAATCCTTCGCTTGTACGCTCGGTATGTAGAACCGCCGCCCGGTCGTGAATTCACGGCCGGGCGGCGGTTTTGTGTCTGTGTAGGGCCTCATCCGGTCAGCGGGCGGCGTATAAGCGGATACAGAAAAGCGGCGGGAAAGCTTGAGGCTTTCCCGCCGCTTTTGCGTTGGTGCCCGAGGTGGGACTCGAACCCACACTCCGAAGAACCTGATTTTGAGTCAGGCGCGTCTGCCAATTCCGCCACTCGGGCGTATCACGCATTTGTGCGTAACACCTTTAGAATTCTAACCCAGGCTGTCTAGAAAATCTAATCTATCGGACGTGTTGAGCAGGCTGAGGCGGGGCGCGGAACATCTACTGAGGGTTTCTGTCGCGCCTCTATGAGGGGGTAAGTCTGGTACCTGCCACACATTTGCTGAGGGGTGCGGGAGGGGACGTTGAGTGTAAATCCTGAGCTCAGGGTGAACCGGTGCCACTTATCCACAGGTGGAGGCGGGGGAGAAAGCGCGCATCCTGTATCCTTAAAGACTGACTAACCATCCCCGTTCGCCTTCGCGGCTGGGGGCCACCTCAACGTTAAGAAAGTGATCACGGCTCGTGTTCAATTCTCTCTCCGACCGCTTGACGGCAACTTTTAAGAACCTGCGCGGCAAGGGCCGCCTCTCCGAGGCAGACATTGATGCAACCGTCCGCGAAATCCGCCGCGCCCTGCTCGACGCTGACGTCGCCGTCCCCGTGGTCCGCGAATTTACCGCCCACGTGAAGGAACGCGCTCTTGGTGCGGAAGTTTCCGAGGCGCTGAACCCCTCCCAGCAGATCGTCAAGATCGTGAACGAGGAGCTGGTGAGCATCCTCGGCGGTTCGACCCGCCGCATCAACATGGCGAAGAGCGGCCCGACCATCATCATGCTGGCGGGTCTGCAGGGTGCCGGTAAGACCACCCTGGCGGGCAAGCTGGCTCACTGGTTGAAGGGCCAAGGTCACACCCCGATGCTGATTGCATCCGACCTGCAGCGCCCCAATGCGGTGACCCAGCTGAAGGTTGTTGGTGAGCGTGCGGGCGTGCCCGTGTACGCGCCGCACCCCGGTGTGACCAGCGAGTTTGACGTACCCACCGGCGATCCCGTGCAGGTGGCGCGTGACGGTGTGGCTGAGGCTCGCGCTAAGCTGCACGACGTGGTGATTGTCGATACCGCGGGTCGTCTGGGTGTTGACGCTGAGCTCATGCAGCAGGCACGTAACATTCGTGACGCTATTGAGCCGCACGAAGTTCTGTTCGTCATCGATGCGATGATCGGTCAGGACGCCGTGAACACCGCTAACGCATTCAACGAGGGCGTGGACTTCACCGGTGTGGTCCTGTCTAAGCTTGATGGTGACGCCCGCGGTGGTGCGGCGCTGTCGGTGGCTTCGGTGACCGGCAAGCCGATTATGTTCGCGTCCACCGGTGAGAACGTCACTGACTTTGAGCAGTTCCACCCGGACCGTATGGCAAGCCGCATCCTGGATATGGGTGACATCCTGACTCTGATTGAGCAGGCTGAAGCTCAGTGGGATAAGGCTGAAGCCGACCGCATGGCGAAGAAGTTCATCGATCAGGAAGACTTCACTTTTGAGGACTTCCTGGCTCAGATGCAGCAGATTCGTAAGCTTGGTTCCATGAAGAAGCTGCTCATGATGATGCCCGGTGCGGCTCAGATGCGTCAGCAGCTTGAGGCGTTTGACGAGCGCGAGATTGACCGCGTGGAGGCGATTGTTCGCTCCATGACCCCGCACGAGCGTGTGGCTCCGCGCATCATTAACGGTTCTCGTCGTGCCCGTATCGCTAAGGGTGCGGGTGTGACCGTGTCTGAGGTGAACCAGCTGATGGAGCGTTTCGCTCAGGCTCAGAAGATGATGAAGAAGCTCGCTTCGGGCAAGATGCCCGGCATGCCCGGTGGTATGCAGATGCCCGGTATGGCGGCTGCGGCGGGTGGCGCTCGTAAGAACGCGAAGAGCAACAAGAAGAAGAAGGCTCGCTCCGGCAACCCGCAGAAGCGTGCGGCGCAGGAGGCGGCAGCAGCTAAGGCGCAGCAGGCTCGCGCCGGTGCTGCATTCGGTCAGCAGGCTCAGAACCAGGAGATGGATCTGTCCAGCATGAACCTGCCGAAGGGCTTTGAGAAGTTCCTGCAGTAAGAGCAAATATGAGCCCCGGTAAGGGGTGGTACGGGTGCGCACGTGGTGACGGGGCGCACCCGTACCGGTATGGTGCCCGGTTTGGGTGCATGAATGGGTGTGAAGGGAAGGTATCAATGGCTCAGAATGAGCAGAATTGGGATCGAGAGAACGCGGATGATCAGCTGAATGAGCAGGTCACGCCGTGGTCTCAGCGCGCCTTCGCTGATGATGCTGTAGAGGAACCTGCCGGCGAGTCTGCCGTCGAGTCTGCAGATGAACTTGCAGATAACTTCGCGGGCTACCTTGAGGGTGACTTCGCGGGCGACTTCGACAATGATTCGAACATCCTTCCCGGGTATACCCCCGTCTGGGCGCGTATCGCCCTCGAGTACGGTGAGCAGTCCGCCGAGCTGGCTGGCGACCTCGTCTACTCCAGCGAGAGCGACGACCCCGCGGTCGACGACGTTGCCGCAACCATTCTGAACCTCATTCGTGAGGCCCGCAGCATGCACGATGAGGTGAAGGCGGAAGACCCCGATAAGCAGCGCGCCTGGAACGACCGCACGAAGGTTGACCGCCTCGCCGCCGCACTGGAGAGCGAAGAGTGGACCGTCGATAAGCTCACCGGCATGTGGGAGGATGCCCCCGCCCCCGCCGGTAGTGGCGAGTCGGATAGCCCCGAGTACCTGCGCGTCCAGGATGAGGAACGCACCGCCGAGAAGCAGCGCAATGAGCGCATCGAGCAGACCATGGAGCTGGAGGAGAAGATTCAGCGCCGCCGCATCATGGCTCGTTCCACCACCGATGAGGAGCTGATTGCCGCCCTCATTGAGGCGACCGCCGCCTCCCCGGAGCTGATTGCTTACGAGATGGGTGAGCACCAGGTGCAGCTCTACGTGCTCTGCGCGGTGGACGATGAGGGCTACATGAACGTGCTGGAGGTCGCTGACGGCCACCTGCACGTGGGTACCCCCGTTGAGGATTATGTGGCTCAGCTGGTGGAGCATCTGCCGGTCACCGGTGCCGCCCTGGAGGGTGAGGCGACCGTGTGGGAGGAGCTGCCCGGTGGACAGGGCGAGCTGGAGTTCCTGGTGGACGGTGACGCCGCCATGCTCGTTGACCTGCCCATTGACATGATTACCGGGCTTCTTTTGGCCTACCTTCCTGCCGGTACTCGGCAGGTTGTTGCTGCGCCGGCGGGGGAGTGGACCCTCATTTCTGCCGATCCGGTGGACCTCATGGCTCTGCTGGGTCTGCTGAACTGCAACGCCCTGATTGCTGAGGGCAACGCGAACCAGCAGCACCTGGTGGTCTACGAGGAGCCCGCCCGCGAACCCTACTCGGAGGAGGAGTGGTACCTGGAGGCGTTCGGTGAACCCTACGAGAACATCGTGGAGGAGTTCACCTGGCAGCGCGTGCCTAAGCGCCTGAACCGTGCCCTCAGCCGCGAGGAAGTCGCCCGCTTTGGCGGCGTGCTGGAGGATCTGCTCTCAGAGCTTCCCGGTAGCGCCCCGGAGCTTTCGGGCTCAAAGATTTTCGGTTCCGATGAGGACGAAATCGAGCAGGGCATCGCTAATGTCATGGCGATGTTTGGCGTGGAGGCTGATTCCATTACCGGCCGCCGCCTGAACGCGTACCTGCGCGATACGAGCAACACCCTGGCGCTCGAGTCGGTGCTGCAGCTGCTGGATGTTCCTACCGAGCTGGCACTGGTTCCGACCACCGGTTTTGATGTGGCGTCGATTAGCACGGCTCGCGTCTTTGGCAACGAGGATGAGGAGCTCGCACAGCCCGCCGGTGCGACCGAATCTATTGATGCTGAGGCTACCTTCTCCGAGAGTACTCCCGCCGAGGATGCTTCTTTTGACGATGAGGAGATTGAACCCTACCCGGGCGGCTACACCTCGCCTCTGGACCGTAGCTACCGCCTGGTGGCGACTGGTCGCCGCGTGACCCTCTCCGAGTGGATGGACGCTCTCAACAACGCGCACATCCCCTACGAGTACACGCACATGGGTTTGCCGGAGGGCTCTGCGCCGGATTCCTTCGTGGAGACCGAAGAGGGTTACCTGTCTCTTGACAGCGCCCTGCACGAGGCTGACTCTTCGCCTACCGAGGAGCAGGCATCGCACGAGGCAAAGGTAAGCCAGCAGGCTCCCGAGCCTTCTGCCGCGCTCGCACCTCAGAACGAAGCAGCCCCGAGCGTTGAGACCGTGCCCGATGCTTCCTCAAGCTCTGCAGATCAGAGTCCTGCACCCCAGGCCCCCGCACCGCAGACCACCTCCACTCAGGGCTCTTCCACTCAGAGTCCCGCGCCTCGTTTGCGCCGCAAGCGCCTGACCTCGGAGCAGATTCGTGCGAAGACCCGCCGTGTGGGTCTTGTCCTGGGTGCGGATGTGACGGCTCAGAGCGCTATCGCTCTGACCTTGGCGAATGTGGCGCGCCGCCGCCGTGCTCAGGGTAAGGCGAGCCGTAAGTTCTCGGTGGCCGCGGCACTCTTTGCGCTGAATGCTACGGTTGAGTCGGCTCTGATTCCGACGGTTCTGCGTTCATTTGAGCAGACGCAGATGAAGAAGCATGCCCGCCCGGTGGCGGATGCTGAGCTGGTGCATCCTGGCGATGCTACCTCGGAACAACCCTCGACCAAGAAGCGCACTCTGATTGATGATTTGCGTGAGGGTCACTACCGCACGGTGGAGGATGCCGCCCCGTCCACGGAGCAGGCACCCTCTGGACTGCGTGAGCGTGCCCTGGGTATAGTGCGTAGCATCAGGCAGCGCGCTGCAAAGAAAACCGACCGCTAAAGGAAAGAAGCCATGAAGGATTCCTATCTGAGCGATGAAGAGCTGAAGGCTTTTATCGCCACCTTGCCCACGCGCCGTTTGGCGGCGGGCGCGCTGATTCGTAATGAGCGCGGTGAGATGCTGCTGGTGAAGCCGAACTATAAGGACGGCTGGATTCTTCCCGGCGGCACTGTGGAGGCTGGCGAGGCGCCCAAGCCCGGTTGTGAGCGTGAGATTGTGGAGGAGTTGGGCCTGGATGTGAAGCTGGGTCGTGTGTTGCTGATTTTCCACGGCTTGTCGCTGGGTGTGTGGGGCGATTCGACCTACTACATGTATGACGGCGGCGTGATTGCAGCGGATACGAAGATTACCCTGCAGGATGCTGAGCTGGTGACCTATGAGTGGGTTGCTCCGGAGAACCTGGAGGGCTACGTGCGCCCGTCGATGGTGGAGCGTCTGCGTGAGTGCTACCGCGCCCTGGAGACGGGGGAGACTCTGGAGATGAGCAACCTCGACTAGTAGCGGCTACACTGCGGTTGCGCAGGGGGCTACCGGGCACAGAACGCTGTTTAAAAGTGATGTTCGGTGCCTGCGGCAATTATTTTTCCGTGTCGCTAGCTTAAAATCTTGGGCTCTGATACCCTAGCTGAGTACCCGGCGACGCGCGACCCCTCTCTTCGCGCGCCGTTGTGTCCATAGAGGCGCCGTGAATGGCCCGCCCCACGGGTGCTGAACCGTGTGCCTCGCACCAAATTATGAAACAGGAGTAACCACTAAAGTGGCTGTTAAGATTCGTCTCAAGCGTATGGGTAAGATCCGCGATCCTCGTTACCGCGTCGTGATCGCTGATTCGCGCGTCAAGCGCGACGGTAAGACCATCGAAGAGATCGGTATTTACCACCCGACCGAGCACCCCTCGCGTATCGAGATCAACTCTGAGCGTGCTCAGTACTGGCTCTCCGTCGGCGCACAGCCGACCGAGCAGGTTCTGGCTCTGCTGAAGCTCTCGGGCGACTGGGCTGCATTCAAGGGCGAGAAGGCAGAGTCCAAGGTTCTGCCCGTCGAGGCTAAGGCTGAGTTCGTTGTTCCCGAAAAGGGTTCCGTGATCCTGCCCGAGGCTATCACCCCCAAGGCTGAGAAGGCTGAAGAGGCTGCTGAGGAAGCAGCACCCGAGGCTGAGGCTGAGGAAGCAGCTGAGTAATTATGTTGGCTGACGCACTCGAACACCTGGTTCGAGGGATTGTCGATCGTCCGGAGGACGTGAAGGTGCGCCTGCGCACTCAGCGTCACCGTGAAACCCTTGAGGTTCGCGTGCATCCGGATGACCTGGGCCGAGTTATCGGCAGGTCTGGTCGTACCGCCAAGAGCATCCGTCTGGTGATGGACGCTATTTCTGATGGTGAGCCGATGCGTATCGACATTATCGACACCGACAAAAAGCGACGCTAGCTCGTAAACGCTTGAAGCCCCCGCTCCCGGAATTTTTCCGGAAGGCGGGGGCTTTCGCGTACCCGATTTCTCGGTCTGAGTTATCTGCGTGAGTTATCAGTGCGAGTTATCAGCATGAGTTATCCGTGCGAGCGCTCGCTCCGGCCGCCGTGGAGGCGGGGGAGAGGCAGCAGAGAGACGGCAGAATGCGCCCGTCCTAAGTGCCCGGTAGAATAGTGGGAGCCGTGCACGTGCACGGCGTAGGTTTTTAGCTTGTATCCAGCGGAGGAAAATTATGCAGGTTGTGGTGGCTCGTATCGGTAAGCCTCACGGTATTCGTGGTGAGGTGACGGTTCAGCTCTTTACTGATGCCCCGCAGGAGCGTTTTGCCCGCGGCGAGGTGCTCGGTATCGAGAATTTTAAGCCCGGCTCTGCTGCCGCTTCGGTGGCGCCTACCGGTGAGCTGACGGTTGCCGGTGCCCGCTGGAACAAGAAGATTCTGGTGGTCCGTTTTGATGAGGTGACTACCCGCAACCAGGCTGAGGAGCTGCGCGGTAGCCGCCTGGTTTACGAGGTTCCCGAGGACGAGGGCGATGAAGAGGGCTTCTACGAGCAGGAGCTGGTGAACCTGCCCGTGTACCTGCTGGCGGACGTTCCCGAGGGTGAGAGCCCCGTGGATAACCCGGCTGTGGGCAAGCCGCTGGGTAAGGTGACCGGTCTGCAGACCATGCCGGTTCAGGATTTGCTGCTGATTAAGCTGGCTCGTTCGCCGCGTCTTGCCTCCGGTGCGGGTGAAGAGATCATGATTCCTTTTGTTGAGGAGATTGTGCCCGAGGTGGTTCCCTCGACCGAGGATGAGCCCGGCTTTGTGTTGCTGACCCCTCCGGCGGGTTTGATTGACCTGGTCGAGGACGCTGAGCAGGATTCTGCGCAGGCGACCGAGCAGGCGGGGGAGTAGTCCGTGCGCTACGATGTGGTCACGATTTTCCCCGAGTACCTGGAGCCGCTGAAGCTGTCCCTGCTGGGTAAGGCGCGCGAGAAGGGCCTGGTGGACCTGCACCTGCACGACCTGCGCGATTACACGTTTGACCGTCACCGCACGGTGGATGACACCCCGTACGGTGGTGGCGCTGGCATGGTGATGAAGGCGGAGCCGTGGGGTCTGGCGCTGGACGAGGTGCTTGCCGCCTCCCCGCTGAACGCTTCCGAAGACTCTACTGAGGGTGCCGAGCCTGTCGAACCCGCCGCTGATACCCGCCCGCTGCTGATTGTCCCGTCCCCGGCGGGTGCCGTTTTCGATCAGGCGATGGCGTATGAGCTGGCGGAGGAGAAGCATATTGTCTTCGCTCCGGCGCGCTACGAGGGCATTGATGAGCGTGTGTTGGACTGGGCGCAGGAGAGCTTCCGCGTGATGCCCGTGTCCCTGGGCGATTACGTGCTCTACGGCGGTGAGGTTGCGGTCATGGCGATGATTGAGGCTATCACCCGCCTGATTCCGGGCGCGATGGGTAACCCCGCCTCCCTGGAGGAGGAGTCGCATACGGGCGGTCTGCTGGAGTATCCGGTGTACACGAAGCCCGCGGTGTGGCGTGAGCGTGAGGTGCCGGAGGTGCTGCTGTCGGGTAATCACGGTGCGATTGCGCGTTGGCGTCGTGACCGTCAGATTGAGCGCACCCTGGAGCGCCGCCCGGACCTGTTGGAGGCGTACCCGGTGGAGCAGTGGGATAAGAAGGATCGCCGCTTCTTGGCTGAGCGCGGGGTGCATTTTGCGAACCCGGCGAAGGCGGCTCAGAAGAAGGCGAAGAAGGGCCCCGCACCACAGGCTGATAGTGCGGCTCAGGCGGCACAGCCTGATACTGCACAGTCTAATACCGTGCAGCCTAATACTGTGCAGATCCAGCCGGAATCCTAAGCTTCGAACGGGTGCCTGTGGGTGCCTCGTGATTCTCTGAATGGGGGTTAGCGTCATATAACTGTTAGTTGGCGCTAACCCCTATTTTTTGTGCCCGTGAACCGTTATTCTGAGGTTAACCTCGCTAAGAACATAGCTCATCTATAGCTGATGCGAGGTTGTAGCACGCTTTCATCGTTGAAAGCACGTACTCAACAGAAGGAGGACACATGTCCGTTGTTAAGGTTCACCGTCTTGCTGTCGTTGGCGACAATCGTGCTGAGCTGGAGAAGCGCTTTGCCGCTGCCCGCCACATCGCTGACTCTTTCCCCGGCTTTGAGGGTTTTGAGCTGTGGCGCCCCCTGGATGAGGGTGGCGACTATTTTGTGGTGACCCGCTGGGTTGATGAGGCAAGCCATGATGCGTACGCGGCGGCTCGTCGTGAGCGTGACCCGAATACCGTTGTTTCTCACGCTGATGGCACCATGAGCTTCGAGAAGGTGGAGTTCGGCGAGTAACCTGTCACTCTGGGGAATTAATAGGTAAAACCCATCGGTAATCGCTCTGAGTAGGGGTTTATCTCATTTTTATCTCAAATAGTGAGGGGCCGCACTAACTTTTCTGTATATTGCTTTAAGTGGGTATTAGCCCATGTGGAGGCGATATAAGGAGGGTTTAGAGCGGTCCCTCCTTGATTTTTCGGGGCTTAAAATCCGCAGGTATTTCGCTGTGATGGGATATGTGGGTTCGGCGCTATAAAACACCTGAAATACGCTCAATAGGAACCGGTGGAATACATCAACCCGAAAGTGACACCGTGATGCAAAAAGGCTATTATTATTCCCGAGAGCACACATTCGTCCGTGCCGGTAGTTCGGGCGAAGACAGCGATCCCCTCTCAGCTACATCGCATGACGTAGCTGAGTCACTCAAGGGAAATATTCAGTGCACCCATGTGAGCGCCTCCTCTGCATAGGAAGGTCTGGCAAGGGCGCCGACTCAACTATCACGTATTCACACAAGTGGTGCATGGTACGGAACCCCGCAATATATGGGATGGAGCTTGGTGGTTCGAGCGTTCATCGTGGTTGATGACCCTCCCAATCGCGGATAGGAATGTGCTTTGCAAAGCGGGTGAGCAAGCCGGTGGTCCGGACCGGTGCTCGCCCGCTCCGCTGTTTAAAAGATTCCTTCAGGCCCTAATGCTTTTCGGGCACTGGGCGCTCGCGGAACTCGATGGGTCGCTTCGCCTTGGGTAGCGAGTACATGACGCGCAGGTACGCATCCTCCACCAGCTCCTCCAGAACCCGCTCGGTTATGCCTTCGCCGGCGCCTACGGAAATCCAGTGTCGCTTATTCATGTGCCATGCCGGAATGATACTCGGGTAGATGCGCCGCAGCACCTCGGATTCTTCCGGGTCGGTTTTGAGGTTCACGATGGGGTGGCCGATGCCCTCCGTGTACATGGCGAAGATTTTGCCGCCCACCCGGTACACCGTGTGTTCGGGGCCGAACGGCTGATCACGCGTCGCCAGCGGCATGGCGAGCGCGAGGCGGTCAACGGCATGCTCGAGGTCTTCGGGTGCCAGAAGTTTGGGGGAGGGGCTTGTGCTCATAGCTTCGATTCTATCCGGTTGTCGGTGGCTCTACAGTGTTGATACCTAAGGGCTGATATAAAAATTGGGGTGTATGCAATGGTTCGCATACACCCCAGAAATTTTTAGCGCTCTACTTATTCATGAGCTTGTGGTCAATTCCCTCGCGAGTAAAGGCCTGAATCGTGTCCTGCAAGTCTTCACCCAGGTGGCCCCAGGAATCAGTGTGAGCAATGTACACCCGCTGGGCGCCCAGAAGCTTTGCCGCCTTTGCGGTATTCTCGGCGGTCATGGTCATGTCGAATTCGGGTCCGATGGGGTGTGCAGCACCCGCAAAAAGGATAGCGTCATCAACGGGAGCAATGCGCTGAGCGATTTCCTCTACAACGTGAAGTTCGGAGTTGTCGCCAGAAATGTAAACAGTCGGTTCTCCTGCGGCCTGCAGGAGGAAACCAATAACGGGACCGGCCTTCTCCTGAATTTCGGGGATGTTCGGGCCGTGGAGTGCAGGCATTGCGGTGACGGTAACTTCAGTGGATCCCTTTGCCACGATGAAAGTATTCCAGGGTGCCAGGCCGGTGACATTGGTGAGGCCTTCTGCCTGAAGGTTCTTTTCGCCGTCTTCGGTGGTGATGACGTGGCCGACCTTGGGGAGGAGGGCGCGGCCGCTAGTGTCAAGGTTGTCGGGGTGGGTGTCGTGCGAGAGCAGGACTGCATCGATGGGGAGAACCGATTCGGGGGTGATGGGGGCGCCGGCAGTCTTCTTGAGAACGGTAATGCCCATGTCGTAGTCCTGAGGGGCATCAAAGGTGGGGTCGGTCAGGAAGCGCAAACCTGCGTATTCGATCAGGACGGTTGGGCCGGTGATGACGTTAATCGTAGGCATAAAAGTGTTCCTCTCACGGATAAATTATGTTTTTGCCGTGATTAACCATAGGTGTTTTCACGGAAAAACACAAGTGATACCATGAGAAGTATGGAAAAATCTCACCGAACCGCCCACCTTCCTGCTGCACCCGGAAGCCAAGAACACCCCTGCATAGCACTAGCAAATACGCTCTATAAAACACCTAGCGGCAAACAATACGATCTGCTTGAAACCCCAGAAATAGCCACTGAATGGGCGCACGAATACCACATCGTGAATAACTCGTATGAGCTGCAACCCTATTGCGTCAGCAGATTCATCAGCTTTCGATACGTCATCAAAGAACTGTTTGACGCGTACCTAAACCAGCGCCCTCCCTATCCGGGTGCCCTTCACGCCGTCAACAAGACAGCACATGAGGCGCTCACCATGAACGCTCTAGCGTGGGATGCAGAAAACCGGCGGTACACGCGGCGAGTTGAAGACCCCCTCACCCAAGAGGTGGATTACGCCATCGCCCGCATCGCTTATGATGCCATCACATTACTGACCGGCGAAGAAGCAGATAAACTCTCTGAATGCGAAGCACCCGACTGCGACCGCATCATGCTGCGGACCCACGCGCGACGTAGATGGTGTAGCGTGCGTTGTGGTGACCGCATCCGAGCCGCCCGCTCCTATGAACGTAAACGCGCACAGGCTGAAGGTGACTAAAAACCTCGCATGCTGAATGTGGGGAATATTCGACTAAGCCGTCAGTGCGCCGCAGAATCACGCTAAAATAGGTAACTATGGCTGAATTTATTTATCAGATGATCAAGGCCCGCAAGACTGTGGGCGACAAGGTCATCCTTAACGACGTGACGATGTCGTTCTTCCCCGGCGCCAAGATCGGTATGGTTGGTCCGAACGGTGCGGGTAAGTCGACCATCCTGAAGATTATGGCTGGTCTCGACCAGCCGTCCAACGGGGAGGCGCACCTGACCGCAGGCTACAGTGTGGGCATCCTCATGCAGGAGCCGCCGCTGAATGAAGAGAAGACCGTTCTGGGCAACGTTGAAGAAGGCGTGGGCGAAATCAAGTCCAAGCTGGACCGCTTCAACGAAATCTCCGCCCTCATGGCTGAGCCCGACGCTGACTTCGACGCCCTCATGGAAGAAATGGGTCAGCTGCAGGAAGCTATCGACGCCGCTAACGCATGGGACCTCGACTCCCAGCTGGAGCAGGCGATGGAGGCGCTACGCTGCCCGCCCGCTGACATGCCCGTCACCCACCTCTCCGGTGGTGAGCGCCGCCGCGTGGCACTGTGCAAGCTGCTGCTGCAGAAGCCCGACCTGCTGCTGCTCGACGAGCCCACCAACCACCTGGACGCAGAGTCCGTGCTCTGGCTGGAGCAGCACCTGCAGTCCTACGAGGGTGCCGTCATCGCGATTACCCACGACCGTTACTTCCTCGACCACGTGGCAGAATGGATCGCCGAGGTTGACCGCGGTAACCTGTACCCCTACGAGGGTAACTACTCCACCTACCTGGAGAAGAAGCGCGCCCGCCTCGAAGTTCAGGGCAAGAAGGACGCTAAGCTCGCTAAGCGCCTGAGCGAGGAACTGGACTGGGTCCGCTCCAACGCTAAGGGCCGCCAGGCTAAGTCGAAGGCTCGTCTGGCACGCTACGAGGAGATGGCTGCGGAGGCTGAGAAGACCCGCAAGCTTGACTTCGAAGAGATTCAGATTCCTCCGGGACCCCGCCTGGGTAACGTCGTTATTGAGGCTGAGAACCTGCAGAAGGGCTTCGACGGCCGTTCCCTGATTAACGGTCTGTCCTTCTCCCTGCCCCGTAACGGCATTGTGGGTGTGATTGGTCCGAACGGTGTGGGTAAGTCCACCCTGTTCAAGACCATCGTTGGCCTGGAGCCCCTCGACGGCGGCGAGCTGAAGGTCGGCGAGACCGTGAAGATCTCGTACGTTGACCAGAACCGCGCGAACATCGACCCGGAGAAGAGCCTCTGGGAGGTCGTCTCTGACGGTCTGGACTACATCCAGGTCGGCAACGTTGAAATGCCTTCGCGTGCGTACGTTTCCGCGTTCGGCTTCAAGGGCCCGGACCAGCAGAAGAAGGCGGGTGTGCTCTCCGGTGGTGAGCGCAACCGCCTGAACCTGGCGCTGACCCTCAAGCAGGGTGGTAACCTGCTGCTGCTCGATGAGCCCACTAACGACCTGGACGTTGAGACCCTCGCATCCCTGGAAAATGCGCTGCTGGAATTCCCCGGCTGCGCCGTGGTCGTCTCTCACGACCGTTGGTTCCTGGACCGCGTGGCAACCCATATCCTGGCGTGGGAGGGCACCGACGAGAACCCGGATCAGTGGTACTGGTTCGAGGGTAACTTCGAGTCCTACGAGAAGAACAAGATTGAGCGCCTCGGCCCCGAGGCCGCCAAGCCGCACCGCGTGGTGCACCGCAAGCTGACCCGATAGGGTTTAGTTCGGTAGCGAGCCCCGCCTCCTGCGCTGTTGAAGCGTGGGGAGGCGGGGCTTTGCTGTGCCCGCTAGATGCCATATGCGCTGGATGCCGTACGCGCTGTGTGTACTGGATGCTGCGCGCGTTGGCTGCTGTATGTGCTGGCGAGGGGAGGGTCGCGTGTTCGCCGGTAGAAATAGTTCGCTCAGTGGCGACCGATATATCGTGGCGGACTTCATATTTACGGTTTATAATGGGTATGTGCGTAAGTACAACTGACACATGTGATTACGAAGAGAAGAGCATTATGCTTTCAAAATATAACTGGATGTCCTTGGTTACCGGTCTGTTGCTGATTGCAGCGGCAATCTACATGTTCGCCAATCCCGCTATTCCGCTGGTAGTTCTGGGTTATGTGTTCTCCATTTCGGTGTGGCTTGGTGGCGTGTTTGAACTGGTACGTTACTTCGGCACGCCAAAGCAGGCACGTACCGGCTGGGACCTGGTTGACGGCATCTTGACCGTGGTGGCTGGCCTGATTCTGCTGACTGCCTCGGTGGGTGCACAGGCAACCTTCATCCCGACCATTGTGGGTACGTGGATGATTATGTGGGCGCTGATTCGTCTGATGACTGCCCAGGGCATGAAATACCTGAGCTACGCCGCCGGACGCCACCTGCAGCTCTCTGCTATTGGTACCCTTATTCTGGGCTTGCTCGTGGTGCTGTTCCCGATAATCTACGGCGTGGCGGCAGTATGGATGGCAGCACTGGGTCTTCTGGTGACCGGTCTGGTATTCGTGGGTGACTTCTTTGTTTCCCGCCGCACCAAGAGCACCGTGCACATTTCCCCGGACGGTGTGATTGACGGCGAAGCTAAATAAGAGCTTCCAAACGGCTTCTAGACCGTACACTAGAACATAAGAAAGACCGTGTGAGACAACCACCTCACACGGTCTTTCTGTATGCTCTGCCAGGTTCGCCTGACGCCTTCCGGTAGTCCTAGCGGTGCTCTGCTTTATCGATATTCCGGCAGGCGGAACATCATTTCCTGCGCCACGGTCGCCACCAGCTCACCGGAACGATTGAAAATCGAACCCTGCGCGAGCATCCTGCCGCCCTGCGCGCTCGGGGAATCCAGCACGTACAGCAGCCACTCGTCGGCGCGCGCCGGGCGGTGGAACCACATCGCGTGATCCAGCGAGGCGCTCTTGAGGCCCGGTTCCAGCCAGAACTTGCCGTGACGACGCAGAGCAGGCTCCAGCGGCAGGTAATCCGAAGCGTAGGCGATAGCGGCGCGGTGCTCCGCCTCCGACGCCTCAGAAC
Source organism: Rothia sp. HMSC076D04 (assembly GCF_001814645.1). NCBI lineage: Bacteria > Bacillati > Actinomycetota > Actinomycetes > Micrococcales > Micrococcaceae > Rothia > Rothia sp. HMSC076D04. The sequence goes on from NZ_KV817369.1 coordinate 246,414, forward strand.
CATCAGCATGCACCAGGCGGTCAAAGGTCTTGAACCACACGCAGGCACGCGGCTGTGTCGAGGAGGCATCCGGCTGAGTGTACAGGGGCGCATCCACGTGGCGCATATCAATCGGACGTTCCCACGCTACCGCCTGTGCAATGGGGTGGGGGAGCTGGCCCAGATAATCGCTGACCTTCGGAAGGGACTCGGGGTCCGGAACCTCCGGCATGGTGACCGCGGTGTGCTCCGGGCCGCGGCTATCCGCCTGGAAAGACATAATTGCAGAGAACATGGGCGCCTCATCCTGGAACACCTGCACGCGGCGGGTCGAGAAGGAACGGCTATCGTTCAGGCGCTGAGTGGCGAAGAACAGTTCACGCTCAATATCGCCGGGACGCAGAAAATAGGCGTGAATCGAGTGGATGTCCTTGCCCTCCACCGTGCGGTCGGCGGCAATAATCGACTGGGCAAGAACCTGACCACCGAAAGTACGCGGCTGCTCGCGGGTGAGCGTCACGCCGGTAGACACTTCATCACTACCGAAGGAGGCGGGCGCCGCCTCCACGGGGGAGAGGTCCAGCATCCGCATGAGGTTTTGGGTCACAGTGGGCTTGGTCATGGTTTTATTCTCGCACGTTTTCAATGAGCCGGTTTCTGGCGTAGAGTGGGAGAGCATACTCTGAGACAACCACGACAGGTTGATTCGGAACATTGACTAGGAACGATGACCCGGATTGTCGATCCGGAACGTCTGCCTAACACACCATCGCAGATATCACCCACCAACTTGCCACCGAGCAGGCCTACGCCGAAAAGGAGCAGAAATGACTACGCCGTCTGAAACCACCCCTGACAATACCCCCGTGCAGGAGAACGCTCCCGATCAGAACAGCGTACCGAATGCGGCAGCACCCATTGAGCTTAAGTACAACCCCCACGAAGGCGTGGAGGAGCCCTACCTGATCCTGCCCGGCGGCGCGCAGGGTGCCGCAGTGGTCAAGGACCTTGCCACCTACATTTCTCGCGCCCTGGCGGTGAACCCGGACGCCGCTATCCGACTGACCGCGCGCGGCCGCGTGGTGGCGGTATTCGCCTGTTCCCTGGAGCCGGAGGACGCCTCCTCGGACACCCCGGTCATTATGGGTCTGCGCGCCCTGCACCTGCTGGCTGACTCCACCCTGGACATGACCGTTCAGGCGCAGGCGCTGCTGGACCGTCTGGCGCGTCTGCAGAAGCAGGCAGAAGAACAGGGTAACGAAGAGAACCCGCAGCTGGTGCTGTTCATGCCGCCGGTGACCGTCAACGCTAGCTGGGCTGGTAAGTCTGCCCCGCTCAGCGGCTGGTACGAGGTTGGTACCGTCCCGGTTGAAGAGTTCCACCGCGCCACCGCAGAGGGCCTGGAGGCGGTAGAACGCGCCCTGCCCGAGAACCCCGGCGCTGCTGTGCTTTCCACGGTGCGCTCGCGTATTTGGTCCTCCGATATGGTGCTGGAGTACCTACCTGAGTTCGATACCGTGCTAGTACCGACCGGCGCGGCATTCGCCCTGCGCGTGTTCGGTTTCATTCCGGAAGGCTTCACTGGCGATCTGCCGCTGTTCGCTGCGCATGTAGGTTCGGACGAGTGGCTGCGCATCGTTGCACCGGCCGGCATGGTGCTGGTGCGCCGCGGTTCCGGTTCGCTGCTCTAACTTTCCTCGAGACATTTCTAGACTTTTTACGCTGGTGGTGTGGGCTCTTAGCCTGCGCCACCAGCGGTTTTTCTAGGGGCAATGAAATAAAGATGACGAGCTTAATATGACGCTCGATGAGGCATTACTTTACAAAAATAGGGTATTCTAGAGAGACTACGCCCTTTCACCGGGGCGTCTTTGACACACCGATTACCAGCCACACCGCACGGGAACTCTTCCGCCGCGCCCTCACCAGGCGCATTCTTCCCGTACGGATCGAAAGTGAGACCTATATGGATCTGATTGCAGTCGACATTGACGGTACCCTTGCCAGCAACCGAGATCAGATGGACAAGTACCTGACCGGTTTCTTCGCAAGCAACCGCCGATTCTTCAAGGCCATCCGCAACGCCACGGTCAATGTTGAAGTTGCCGACCGTGTTCGCGAAATCGCGGCAGACACCGGCGCAGAGGTCGTAGTAATTACCGGCCGCGATGGCACCTACATGAAGGAATTGAACCAGTTCATCGCCCGCGCAGGTCTGGAACCCAAGCACGTGTTCGCTAAGCCCGGCAACGACGGCTCCAACAGCCCCGCATGGAAGGACTCCGTCATTGAGTCCCTGATTGCTGACGGCAACCGCATTATCCACGCTTTTGAAGACACCGACCACGAGGTGTACCTGCGCCGCGGCATTCCCGTCACCTGGGTCGCCCCGATTCGCGACTACATTGGCGAATGGCACTACGAGTCGATCGACATTGACCCGGTCGCCTGGGCTGCCGAGCAGCGTGAGAAGGAAGCCGCTCGTGAGCGTCAGAAGCGTCGCCTTGCGGAGGGCGTGCTCGCACACCAGAAGGCCGAGGCGAAGGAACGCCAGGCAAACGTCGCGGCATAAAACCCGCACACCAACTTGAGAGCTGCGGTGGGTAACCCACTCAAACGAATGAGGCGCCGGAAGGATTCAATCCTCCCGGCGCCTCATTCTAATGCTATATGCGTTGATCGAAGCTGATGTACTCGGCTGATTACACAGTTAGTTTACGCGGTGCCGAGCAGTTCACGCAGACGAGTCGCAAAGGGGCCCGCCAGCTTATGGTGCGCCTTCTCCTTCAGATGCACGCCATCAGCCATGTCACCCTCAGCCAGGTAGAGGCTCTGCCAGCCCGAGGTGTCCATGAACAGCACGCCGGTCTCGCGGGCACCCTGCCTTGCCACCTCGTTTGCCACGTGACGCTTATGCGCCACCTGCTTATCCGGTGCAGACGCCTCATCCATAGACACCACACCACCGAACACAATCTTCGACGACGGGTACATACGTCGCAGCTGCTCAATGACCTGAGTCTGGTGAGCGTTCACGTGCTCGCGCGCCTTCGTCTCATCCTCGTGAATGTAAATGTCATTGCCGGAGGCGTCCAGGTAAATCACGCCGGGGTTACCGCTCGGCAGAGCCCAACGGCCACCCATCACACCCTGATAGTAGGAGGGGCACACACCCTCGCGGGCAGTCACAAAACCGATGCCGCCGCAACGGAACAGGTACGGGACGAAACCAGCCTGCTTCAGACCCAAACCAACCCAGGAGGTTGCGGTCACCTGCGAGTCACCAATCACCAGGGCATCCTTAGCGCCAAGAACATTGGTGTTACGCGGCAGACCGTTCGCCTTATCCCAGTAGAGTTCAGCCTTCTCAAACTTGGTGTACAGAACGCCCTTCTTGGATCGCCAGCTCACCGGCAGACCCTCCCAACCGGCAAAGTCGCTGTACCCACGCTGCTTCCACCAGTGCTCGTAGACGCCGGATTCCACCGCAACCGGACCGTACTTGGGGGTGTACATGACCACGCCACCCTTGAACTGCTGAACCAGCATGTCGGCGGCATCAGCGGAGGTGGGGAACGGCGCCTGAATCTCACCGGTTGCCTGCGCACCCTCCTTGCCGAAGGCGTTCTGCGCGGTGCGTTCCATCTTCTGCGCCGGGGTGGTCGGTTCCGGAGTCGGCTCGGGGGAGGGGGACTCGCTGGGGCTTTCCTGCGCCGACTGGGTAGGCTCGGCGCCCGCAGCAGCGGTAGCGGCGGTGCCACCGGGCGCGATGAAGCCTCCTGCGGAGTACACGCCAAAGGAACCGGCGGCAACCACAGCAAGGATTGTGCCGGTCAGAGAAACTTTCGCGATAGGAGACTTGATAGAAGGCATGCACAACAGTATACGATAGGCGCAACCCCAAGTAGAGAGCTTTTGAGGGATATTCAAATGAAAATAACAAAAAATATGCACCGCAGTGACAAGAATTAGACTCGGTGCGCAACTTGGGGCACAACTCAAAATAGAACCGGCATACCCCCCATATAGAAACGTCCCCTCCCACCCCGAATCGGGGTAGAAGGGGACGAATAAAAACTTATGAGAGCAGGCAATGAACCCGCCTCAGCTCACAAGCATTGTTAGATGTCAGCCGCCTGAACCTTCAGCGCACGAGCCACGCCGTCGCGTGCCTCCGCAATCTGACGGTACAGAGCCGCAGCATCCTCAGGCAGAGAAGCCAGGTACGCCTCGGTACGCTCCAGCAGCTCAGCGGTCGGCTCGCTCGGGTACATGCCACCAATAATCTGCATGGAAATCTCGTGCGAACGCGAACGCCAAATACCCTCAATCTGCTCGAAGTACGGCTCATCGTACTGGGCAATCAGCTCGGGCTTGCCGGACTTGAAACCGGAAATAGCGTAACGCTGAATCATGTTCGACAGTTCGCCGGTCACCATGATCTTGTTCCAGTACTCAGCCTTAGCCTCCGCGGTCGGAATCGACGCGTATGCCTGAGCGGCGTACTGCTGACCGTTCGCGGTGTTGTCGTTCTCCAGCTCCGCAGCAATCTGCTCGGCGGAGAAACGGCCACCGGTAGCCAGGCGGCACACCAGGTTCCAACGCAGGTCAGCGTCAATATCCAGGCCCTCAAGGGTCAGCTCACCCTCGAAGAGACGCTGCACGTTGTCGTACTGCTCCTCGGTGCGGGTCTGGTTGATGAACGCCTGCAGCAGCTGCAGCTGAGCATCCGAATCGGGCTCTGCAACGCATGCCAGCTCCCAGAGACGGTCAGCGGCACGGTGGCGGGTCTCCTCGCGAGCCTCAGGAGCCACGAAGGAGTGCAGGGTAGCGGACAGGTTGTTGATCTGGGTGCGCAGAGCGGTGGAGTTGGTCTCCTTACCGATGTTGTTCAGCACCAGGTCAACGTACTTACGTGCCGGCATCTGAGCGTCACGCACGGTATCCCAGAGCGAACCCCAGACCACGCCGCGAGCCACGGACGAATCAATGTCGCCCAGGTGCTTGATAGCGGTCTCGATGGAACGCTCGTCCAGGCGAATCTTGGCGTACGCCAGGTCCTCATCGTTCAGCAGCAGCAGGTCGGGGCGCTTCTTACCGAGAGCCTCCTCAACCACGGTCAGCTCGCCGTCAATGTCCAGCTCGATGCGGTCGGTGCGGGTCAGCTTGCCGTCCACCAGGTTGTAGAAACCAATTACGGCACGGTGCGGGCGCAGGGTCTCGAAGCCCTCAGCGTAGGACTGGCGGATACCCAGGTTCGAAATGTTGCCAGCCTCGTCGTTCTCAATCTCAACGGCGAGAGTGTTCACACCAGCGGTCTCAAGCCACTTAGCGCTCCACGCACGCACGTCACGGCCGGAGGTGCGCTCCAGCTCAACCAGCAGGTCGTCAAGAACGGTGTTGCCCCAGCTGTGCTTATCGAAGTACACCTTCAGAGCAGCCATGAAGTTCTCCTGGCCAACCCACGCCACCATCTGACGCAGCACCGAAGCGCCCTTCGCGTACGTAATGCCGTCGAAGTTCACCTGAACATCGGCAAGGTCACGGATCTCAGCCACAATCGGGTGAGTCGAAGACAGCTGATCCTGACGGTACGCCCAGGTCTTCTCCGACGCGGCGAAGGTGGCCCACGCCTCCTTCGCGTAGCGGGTGTTCTCCGCAGCAGCCAGGGTCGACATGAACTCAGCGAAGGACTCGTTCAGCCACAGGTCGTTCCACCACTTCATGGTGACCAGGTCACCGAACCACATGTGAGCCAGCTCGTGCAGAACGGTGATAGCGCGGCGCTCACGCAGAGCCTCCGCAACCTTGGAGCGGAAGACGTAAGTCTCCAGATAGGTCACGCAGCCAGCGTTCTCCATCGCACCGGCGTTGAACTCGGGCACGAACAGCTGATCGTACTTCTCGAACGGGTACGGGGTCTTGAACTGCTCCTCGTAGAACTCGAAGCCCTGACGGGTCAGCTCAAACATGTCCTCAGCATCCACAAACGGCATGAGGGACTTACGAGCGTACACGCCCAGCGGAATCACGCGACCCTCAGAGTTAGTCAGCTCGCTGGTGACCTTCTCGTAGGGGCCAGCCACAATCGCGGTAATGTACGAAGACATGCGCGGGGTCGGCTTGAAGAACCAAGTCTTCGCACGGCCGCAACCGCACTCCTTCTCCTCAACCTTCACCTCGGGCTGGTTAGACACAACCACCCAGTGCGAGGGAACGCGCACAATAAACTCGAATTCAGCCTTCAGGTCGGGCTGTTCAAAGACGGGGAACACGCGGCGGGAATCCGGCACCTCAAACTGGGAGTACAGGTACACTTCGCCGTCGGCGGGGTCCACGAAACGGTGCAGACCCTCACCGGTGTTGGTGTAGAACATCTCTGCGTCAATGACCAGGGTGTTCTCAGCAGCAAGGTTCGGCAGCTGGATGCGCTCGCCATCCGCCAGGTCGGTGCTCAGCTCTTCGCCGTTGAGGTTAATGGACTTGACCGAGGAGGTGATGGCGTCAATGAAGGTGGAGGCACCTTCCTGAGCGTCGAAGCGGATTTCAACCTTCGAGGAGAAGACGTCTTTGTCCTTCGGCAGGTCGAGTTCAATACGGTACGAGTGCACGCGCTTAATAATGGATGCGCGTTCGGTTGCCTCATTGCGGGTTAGGTTCAGGCCGGGCATACAGCTCCCTCTCCTTAGATGTGAATAGCGTGCCGTGTTGACACGCCCTGTCATGGTGCGCTGGTTCCCGAGGTGCGCGGCTCCTGCGACGCTGCATACGTAGCGCTGGAGGCGTTCAAGTTTGGGCGCGGCGAATCGGGACACCAAAAAGTGCCATATCCCACAGTCTACCGTATAGGTGGGGGTCTAGAAGGCTCCGCATTACCCGAACCCGCGCGAATTCGATACAGTTAAGACAGAAAAAACCCAAACGGGGAAGCGTATCCCACCTGATGGATGCGCGGCGCACTCTAGCAACGGCGCTCAGAACTGAGAACCGGCGCCTCCCACGAACGCACAAACGCACGTCACACCAAGACAAAATCACCAGGAGAGTACCTTGCGCGTACACATCGCAACCGACCACGCTGGCCTCGAACTGAGCCACTACCTGATCGAGTCCCTCACCGCTGCGGGCTACGAAATGATTGACCACGGCCCCGCCGACTATGACCCGCTGGACGACTACCCCTCGTTCTGCATTAATGCAGCCCTTGGCGTGAAGCGTGACCGCGAGGCTGGCCTGGACTCCCTGGGTATTGTGCTGGGCGGTAGCGGCAACGGCGAGCAGATGGCTGCGAACAAGGTTGAGGGTATCCGCGCGGCTCTGGCGTGGAACCACGACACCGCGGCACTGGCTCGCGAGCACAACAATGCACAGGTCGTTGCTGTGGGCGGCCGCCAGCACAGCAAGGAAGAAGCACTGGAAATCATCAAGGTCTTCCTGGCTACCCCCTGGACCAACGAGGAGCGTCACGCACGCCGTATCGGTCAGCTGGCTGAGTACGAGCAGACCGGCGACATTGCCGGCAAGCAGATTGACGCTGCCTAAGCTCTAAAATCTGAGGCGCATAGTGCAGGCTATGCGCCTCAGTCGTCTTTGCACCCCATATAATCCGCACTATTTCTAGCCGACAAGTTTTCGAGGAGAACCCGTGCCCGAAGGCCACTCCATCCACCGTATTGCCCGCCAAATCAGTGACGTCTTCACCGGCGAGCGCGTGCAGGTTTCCTCCCCGCAGGGCCGCTACGCCGAGGGTGCCGCCCTGCTGGATGGGCACACCATCACCGGGGCGTACGCGCACGGTAAGCACCTGTTCGTGACCTTCGAGAACGACCTGACCCTGAACGTGCACCTGGGTATTTACGGTAACTGGAGCTTCGGTGGGGATGAGACGTTCACGGGTGCTTCGAGCATTGGCGCGCCCCGCAAGATCGGCGAAAAAGAATACGCGGCGGGGGAGGGGGAACCCTACGCCGGTCCTCCCGAACGGAAGAGTACGGTGCGTTGCCGTATTGTTTCGGAGCACGGCTGGGCGGACCTGGTGGGCCCGACTATCTGCCGCACCCTCACTCCGGAGGAGGTGCGCACCGTCCGCTCCAAGCTCGGCCCCGACCCGCTCAACCCGGATGCCGACCCCGAACAGTTCTACCGCGCCGCACGTAAGAGCTCCCGCCCGATTGGCGTGATTCTGATGGACCAGGCGGCAATCTCCGGCGTGGGCAATATCTTCCGCGCCGAATCGCTGTACCGCCAGGAAATTGACCCGCTACGCCCCGGCAAGAGCCTCAGCGACGAGGAACTGGAGCGACTCTGGGAGGACAATAAGCACCTGCTGGTCATCGGCGTGCGCGTGGGGCGCATCATCACCACCGAGCCCGAAGACCGCCCCGGCGTGCCCGAAACCGAAGCGTGGCCCGACCACGCGAACTACGTGTACATGCACCACGGCGAGCCCTGCCGCCGCTGCGGAACGACCATCCGCATGGAGGAAATCGCCGGCCGCAAACTCTACTGGTGCCCCGGCTGCCAGGTCTAGTGATATTCGGCTCTAACTCACGGCTGTGGATACGAGAAAAGCGAGGAGTCCTCGATAGTAAATTGGGGCTCCTCGCTTAGCTCTACTGCTCTGATTTTGTGAGGGCTTATGAAGTGAAGATGAATTTCTCGCCCTTAGAGAGGCGCTGAGCCCACTCCTTCAGCTGTGCATTATCAACATTTCCACCCTGTTGCTTCACAAACTTCTGCAGTTCCGGCAGAATCAACTCCACCGGTTTGCCCTTCATAGTTGAGGCGATGCGGTCAAACTCATGCTGATATTTCTGAGTCGTTGCAGCAATCTGTTGCTGTACAAGCTTTTCCAAAGCTTTTTCATTAATCTTCAAGGTCACTGGATTTTCCTATCTAAAATAGAATATCTTCGAATAAGTGTACCATATTTTACGGTATATAATCCGCATTGATGCAAATATTCGTATTTGTCTCCGATTATTCTACTGGAGTGAAGTTTTTTGGGGTGAGGTAAGTGTGGTGGGGGGCCTGTATTGTTGGGTATGACGGGGGCGTGCGGATTCCGAGCGCGCGAGGAAACAAATCCGCATGTGGAAGCGGTTCTCACGATTCGTTCAGGATAGTTCTCGAGGGGGTGACGGGCTGGAGGGCGAAAATCCCGAGCGCGCGAGGGAATGTATTTTCGCCCGGAAGCGATTCCCGGAATCCCCGGAATGCAAAAAGGCCCCGACGCTTGCGTCGGAGCCTTTTTCATGGAGGGGATGACGGGAATCGAACCCGCGTAATCAGTTTGGAAGACTGAGGCTTTACCATTAAGCTACATCCCCGGAATGGAACTTGACCATAGTAGCGAGGTTCCATCTGTGCTGTCAAACTCTTTGGCGTGTTGGCACGGTTTTGTGTGCTGGCTTTGCCTGTTCTTGTGGGCGCTCGCCTCCTCTTTTTGTGCCGGTCTGCCCATCCTTATTAGGGGAGTACGCGCTCAGTGGAAATAAACCGCGCACGAGCCGCTGTGTTGGGCATTTAGCGGGAAAACAGGTAAACTAGGGCACTGACTGTGTTAAACACGCAAGTGTGCAACACGGTCGGTTTCACGGGGCGTGGCGTAGCTTGGCTAACGCGCCTGCTTTGGGAGCAGGAGATCGCAGGTTCGAATCCTGTCGCCCCGACGTGAAACGGTTGCCGCGACGCTACAAGGTCGTGGCGCTCTTTCCACTAAGCAACCGCGGCACACACGATTCGTGCCGCACCGAAACTATATGAGGAGATCACGGACGTGAAGACCGCCGTCGAGAAGCTCAACCCGACCCTCGCAAAGATTGAGGTCGAGGTTCCCTTCGCAGAATTCAAGCCCTACCTGGACCGCACCTACAAGAACCTCTCGGGTCAGATCAGCGTTCCCGGCTTCCGCAAGGGTAAGCTGCCCAAGCAGCTCATCGAGCAGCGTGCGGGCTTCGACTACATCGTCGAGGCATCCCTGAACGACGCTCTGAACGACTACTACGCACAGGCACTGGGCGAGAACGAACTCTCCCCCCTGGCACAGCCCGAGCTGGATGTTCAGTCCCAGCCCTCCACCGAGAACCGTGAGGCAGACGTCAAGCTGACCATCACCGTCACCGTCCGCCCCGAAATCGAGCTGCCCAACTACGAGGGCCTCGAGGTTGAGGTTGACGAGGTAGAGGTCACCGCTGAGGACGAGGTTCAGGCACTGGACGCTCTGCGTGAGCGCTTCGGCACCCTGAAGACCGTTGAGCGCCCCGCAGCTGACGAGGACTTCGTGACCATCGACATCGCCGCAGAAATCGACGGCGAGCAGGTAGACGCAGCAAACGACCTGTCCTACCAGATTGGTTCCGGCACCATGCTCGACGGCATCGACGAGGCTCTGACCGGCCTGTCCGCTGGCGAGGACGCAACCTTCGAGACCAAGCTCTCCGGTGGCGAGCACGCAGGCGAGCAGGCAACCATCAAGGTCAAGCTCACCGCAGTCAAGGAGCGCGAGCTGCCCGCCGCTGACGACGAGTTCGCACAGCTGGCTTCCGAGTTCGACACCATCGACGAGCTGAAGGAAGACATCAAGAAGCAGGTTGCAGAAGCTAAGGTTGCCGAGCAGGGCACCCAGGCACGCGACAAGGTCCTCGCAAAGCTCGTTGAGCTCGTTGAGATCCCCGTCCCCGAGAAGGTTATCGAGGACCAGCTCGAGCAGCACTTCAACAACCCCAACGCTGAAGCAGACCACGACACTGAGGAGCACCGCGCCGAGGTTCGCGCCAACACCGAGACCGCATTCAAGAACGAGATGGTTCTCGACGCTGTTGCGGACAAGGAAGAAGTGACCGTTGACCAGGCTGAGATGATCAACTACATCTTCACCATGAGCTCCCAGTACGGCATGGACCCCAACCAGTTCGCACAGATGCTGGACGGCTCCGGCCAGGCTGGCGCACTGGTCGGCGAGGTTCGCCGCTCCAAGGCTCTGGCAGCAGTGCTGAAGACCGCAGTGGTCAAGGACACCAAGGGCAACGTTGTTGATCTGTCCAAGTACCTGGGCGAGGGCGAAGAGGCAGCTGCCTAAATCCCCGCCACGGTCTGCAAGAAGCCACCCCGCTAGAGGGCGTGAGCTGATTGCTTGAAACGTGTAGCCTCAGCGGGCATCCACCGAATTACCGGTTGGGTGCCCGCTGAGGCTCTTTTTACCCCAAACTATTCCGTTCTCAAGTTATTCCGTACCGAGGTTATCGCCTCTGCTTCACCCCCTGGCGAACGAACAACCCGAAGGGAAGCGGGGGAGAGCAACTATCGGTAAGGTAGTAGCAACGAAACTTTTCGCGTGCGCTCCGGCGCGTAAATCGCGCAAAGATGCAGCGAAGACCCATTAGAGAAGAAGAGGAAGAATGTCCAGCTACATGCCTCTGCCCATCGGCGCCTCCCAGGCAGCCGGCGTGGCGCCCGCGCCGTCTATGGCAACCCCCATCGTTGGTGCCCAGGAAGATTACGTCTACAACAGCCTCCTGAAGGAGCGCATTATCTGGCTCGGCTCCGAGGTGCGCGACTCCAACGCCAACCTCATCTGCTCCCAGATGCTGCTGCTCTCGGCTGAAGACCCCGAGGCAGACATCTACCTGTACATCAACTCTCCCGGCGGCTCCGTCACCGCCGGCATGGCTATCTATGACACCATGCAGCTCATCCCGAACGACGTGGTGACCGTGGTGACCGGTATGGCAGCATCCATGGGTCAGTTCCTGCTCACCGCAGGCACCATCGGCAAGCGCTACGCAACCCCGAACGCCCGCATCCTCATGCACCAGCCCCTCGGTGGTATTGGCGGTACCGCATCTGATATCCGCACCCAGGCTGAGCTGATTCTGGACATGAAGAAGCGCCTGGCAGAGATTACCGCTGAGCGCACCGGCAAGAGCCTGGAAACCATCCTGAAGGATAACGACCGCGACAACTGGTTCAACGCGGAAGAGGGCCTGGAGTACGGCTTCTTCGACCACATTGCGACCACCGCCGGTAAGCTGCCCGAATCGAAGAACGCATAAGGGAGATGCATATGAACTACCTGCCGAACGATATCACCACCTCGGCGCCGGCTATGCCGAGCAACCGCTACGTGCTCCCCAGCTTCGAGGAGCGCACCCCCTACGGTTACAAGCGTCAGGACCCGTACGCAAAGCTGTTCGAGGACCGCATCATCTTCCTGGGCACCCAGGTGGACGACGCATCCGCTGACGACATCATGGCTCAGCTGCTGGTGCTGGAGGCACAGGACCCCGAGCGTGACATCACCCTGTACATCAACTCGCCCGGCGGCTCCTTCACCGCAATGACCGCCATCTACGACACCATGCAGTTCATCCGCCCCGAGATCCAGACCGTGTGCCTGGGCCAGGCGGCATCCGCTGCGGCGGTTCTGCTGGCTGCCGGTACCCCCGGCAAGCGTCTGGCACTGCCGAACGCTCGCGTGCTGATTCACCAGCCCGCGCTGAGCGGTCAGCAGGGCGGTCAGGCATCTGACATTGAGATTCACGCGAACGAGGTTATGCGTATGCGTGAGTGGACTGCACAGACCCTGGCACTGCACTCGGGCAAGACCTACGAGGAAGTTGACCGCTCCATTGAGCGTGACAACATTCTGACTGCGGCTGCTGCCCTGGAGTACGGCCTGGTCGATAAGGTGCTGGAGTCTCGTAAGCTGCGTAAGCCTGCGACCAACACCGCTATTTCCCACACCTAAAGTTTTGAGGAATATCCCCGAGCGTTTTTCGGGGGAGGGGCGGCATCGCTTCGTGTGCGAGCCTTCGGGCTGGTGCGCGGTGCGGTGCCGCCCTTTTTGCGCCCGCCAGGGGTACGGCAAGGCAGGCTGATATGTTGCGTTGACCTGCGCTTTCTTGTCGGGCTTTAGCGTCACAGCCTACCGTCATATGCCGGAGTATCAGCCCCGCCGCCGTCATAAAAGACGCGCTTTGTCATATGCCCGGTAAGTCCGTTCATTTGCGGTGCGTAATTCTGAGTTCCGGGGTGAACTCCGGTAGCCTTAGAGAGGGAGAAAATTCGAGTATTTCATACCGGTTTCTCACTCAAACCACGGCGCCCACCACCCGCCGGTGCCCCTCCTGAGAAATCACCGCAGATATCAGGTCACTGACCCTTCTGCACCGATTTCACCACGCCGATCGAAAGGGAATCTTCGTGGCCACAGACGTCATTGTGCCTCCCGAACAGCCCAACGCCAGCATGCGATGCTCCTTCTGTAAGAAGACTCGCGCGCAGGTCTTTAAGATTGTGCTTGGTCCGAACGTTTCGATCTGCGACGAGTGCGTGGAGCTGTGCGAAGAGATTCTCGCTGAAGAGCGTCTGAAGGTAAAAACCTCCGCCGCTGCGCCCGCGCCTCAGCTGGCTACTCCGCGCGAAATTTATAGCTACCTCAACGACTACGTCATCGGTCAGGACGCGGCGAAGCGCACCCTGGCGGTGGCGGTGTACAACCACTACAAGCGCATCCACGATATTGATAACCCGGTGTTGACCTCCCGCATTCTTTCGGCGACTGCGGGGGAGCAGGTGGAGCTGGGCAAGTCGAATATTCTGATGCTCGGCCCGACCGGCTGCGGTAAAACCTACCTGGCGGCAACCCTGGCGAAGAAGCTGGATGTGCCTTTCGCCCTGGTTGACGCAACCACCCTCACCGAGGCGGGTTACGTGGGTGACGACGTGGAGAACATTCTGTTGCGCCTCATTAACGCCGCTGACGGCGATATTGCCAAGGCTCAGCGCGGCATCATCTACATTGACGAGATCGACAAGATTGCCCGTAAGGGTGGCGAGAACCTCTCCATCACCCGTGACGTGTCCGGTGAGGGCGTGCAGCAGGCGCTGCTGAAGATTATTGAGGGTACCGTGGCGACCGTACCGCCGGAGGGCGGCCGCAAGCACCCGGCGCACGCGAACATTGAGATTGATACCTCGAACATTCTCTTCATCGTGGCTGGTGCCTTCGACAATATTGACGACCGCATCGCGGCCCGCGTGGGTGCCGGCGGTATCGGTTTTGGCGCCGAGCTGGGCGGTTCCGTGAAGAACCCGCTGGATCAGATTATGCCCGAGGATTTGGCGCACTACGGCATCATTCCCGAGCTGATCGGCCGTCTGCCGGTCATCTCCACCCTGAGCGAGCTCAATGAAGAAGAGCTGGCTCGCGTGCTGACCGAGCCGAAGAACGCGCTGCTCAAGCAGTACCGTCACCTTTTTGCCCTGGACGGTGTGGAACTGATTATCGATGATGCGGCAATTGCCGCGATTGCCCGCCTCGCCGCTGAGCGCGGTACCGGTGCCCGAGGTCTGCGTTCCATGATGGAGCAGATTCTGCAGCCGGTCATGTTCGAGATTCCGGACCGCACCGATGTGGTGTCCATTGTGATTGGTGAGGACACCGTGCTCAACGGCGCGGAGCCTCGCTACGTGCTGCAGGCGCCCGACCCTGAAACCGAGACCACCCGCACCGTGAAGGGGGAGGCGAAGGCCACCTCCCTGAAGGACGCGGACCGTCAGGCGGCATAACCGAATACTTCCAGCCGACAGGCTAGGGAATAAAGAAGCCGTCGCCCCGGTTATGCGGGGTGACGGCTCACTAGCAGGTACCGCTCGCTGGCATGTGCTGAAGGGTGTGTGCTGAAGAGCGTGTACCGAAGAATAAGCGCCGGCTCATAGAAGCGGCTGGCGCAACCGTATGAGAGAGGAACACTCATGGCTGAGAACGCACCCGCACAGGTTGATTTCTGGTTTGACCCGATCTGCCCCTGGTGCTGGATTACCTCCCGCTGGATTGGTGAGGTGCAGAAGGTCCGCAACGTTGAGGTGACCTGGCGCCCCTTCTCCCTGTCCATGCACAACCAGGGCCGCGAGCTGCCCGCCGACTACCAGGCAATGATGGACCAGTCCTGGGCGCCGACCCGCCTCATCACCGCCGTGCGCGAGCTGCACGGTAACGAGGTTATCAAGCCCCTCTACGACGCTCTGGGCGAGCAGATTCACCACAACAGCAACAAGGCTGATTCCTACCGCGACGCGATCGTCAAGGCGCTGGCTGAGGTCAACCTGCCCGCAGAGCTGGTGGATGTCGCCTTCACCGACCAGTACGATGAGCAGATGCGCGCATCCCTGGACCTCGCCCTGGAGACCGTGGGTGGCACCGATGTGGGTGTTCCGCTGATTTCCATTAACGGCACCGCTTTCTTCGGCCCGGTCATCTCCCCGAGCCCCGCCGGTGAAGAGGCTGGTAAGCTCTTTGACGGCGCCCTGGCGCTGGCTTCCTACCCCGGCTTCTTTGAGCTCAAGCGCCCCCGTAACGTGGGCCCGATTTTCCACGGCGAAAAGGGCGAAGCCTAAGAAGCCTGCAATGTGCTGAGAATCCTGCATGCCCGCAGGCTCGGTAGAGTCTGCGGCTGCAGAGCAAAAAAGTACCGCCCGGTCATGTACTGACCGGGCGGTACTTTTCTATTCACTATGTTGCGCTGAAACGTACGATCTACGCGCGGTGAGCGCTACTTGCAGAGGTAGCCTTGTGCGCCTTCTGCGCATTGTGCGCCTTCTGTGCATTGTGCATCTTCTGCGCTTTCAGCGCTTTCTGAGCCTTGCGCTGAGCCCTGTGCTCCAGAACCTTCGGGTGCGTCGCGCGCTGCACAATCTTCGTGTCGCGCATGTGGAAGGTGCGGGTCGCGGTGTACTGGACCGCCTCGTCCGAGGTGAACGCCAACATTGCGAACACCGCAACGCCCAGCTGGAAGAAAATCGTGGACAGCGGCAGGGAGTGGTGCCCCCACAGCACGCCGCCGGTAATCGCCATGAAGTTTAGCGCCGTCAGTAGCAGGGCCAGACGGCGAGCCTTGGAGGAGCCGCGCAGCGTGCTCCACAGCAGGAAGAGGTGGGCCGCAGAATAGACGGCTACGAAGCCCACCAACACCGCGCTGGTGATGGTCAGCAGCACGTCGCTATCCACCTGATCGAATAGGCTCAGCAAATCAAGATCGTCGCCGGATCCTTCCTCGAGGAGCTTGGCTCGCAGGGCCGGTCGGCTGAGCGCCAGAATGACGCTGTTGACAATATCGGCGAGGGTCACGGCGATGAGCATACCCGAACCGACCAGCAGGCTCAGCGGCATGCGGTACGCCAGGTCGTGCGCGCTGGAGAGGTGAATTTCTTCCTGCTCCTGCGGCTCCAGTCCCTCATTGTTCAGCACGATGACCGGGAGCGCGCCGTCCGTGCGGATCGCGTCGCCACCGCCGTTACGGGCGTGGTAGCCGGAGGAGAAATCGTGCAGAATCTCAACGTGAGTTTCCGGGTGAGCGTACTGAATGGACTCCACAATGTAGTCGCGTTCAAAGTCGGTTTCACCGTCAATGCGGTGCGTGACCTGCAGGGTGAAGAAGCTGAAACCCACACCGGAGTCGTAGGTGCCCGCCGCCAACCAATCCACCTGGTGACCGCCAGGCAGAAGCCAGCCGTCAGGGGTTTTCCAGAAGCGCACGTGGTGGCGCTTCTCGGGGTTGCCGTCCACTTCCTTCTGGTAGGCGAAAGCCTGCGTCTTACCAAAAATTTTCAGCGGGGAGACGGGCGCCTCCGCGTAGGAACGGCGGGTGATGGTGGAGATAATAATCTTCCAGGAGGAGACGAGGGTGACGTCGTCAGCGCGGGTCCAGCCGGCGTCCTGCATGACCTGGTGAATCTGCTCCTCGGTACCAATCAGACCGATATTGACCGGGTCACCGAGCCGACCGTCCGGGGTGCGGGTGCGCCCAATAAAGTAGTCGGGCACGTATATGCGGGTCATGATCGCATGAAAACGCGGTAGCGTCAGGTACGCGGTGACTGCCCAGAAAATGAAGGCAATGGGGAAACCCCAGAAAGAATGGCCAACCGTATTCGCCAGAATCATGAAGGTCAGCACGACGGAGGCCACACCGGCAAAGATGAAGAAGAGAGTGTCCCAGAAATCGACCCACAAGCTGCGCGGGACGAGGTTTTGCGCCGTGCCGCGCGCGTCAATATCGCCGCGGTAGACGGGCGGCGACGTAACCGGCGGCGCAACTTCGCTACGTGTGGGACGTAGGATGCGTTTCGGGTGGGACATGCGCGCCCTTTCTGTGCGCTGAACTGGTGCCAGAAAACTATACCAAAAGCTCGTTGCGCGGGAGCCCCGGTTGCGGAAGGCCCACGGAGGAGAATGGCCCGAGGTCTTTTCCGGAGGGGGGCTAGTTGAGGGGGAAGCCGTCCTGCACAATTGCCCGGTCTGCGGCAATGGTTGTCTCGTGGTGCAGCATGTCTCGACCCTCACGCATGAGGCGCACCCACTTGCGGGTTAGCTCCTCCAGCTCGGCGGCGCTCAGGGTGCCGGAGGCGATACTGGCCTCATCAGCGGCGGCGGAGTAGGTGATGTGTTCGTGCCAGAGCTCATAGACCTCGTTGGTGTAAGAATCGTGGAGCGTCTGAGCGTGTTCGCGTGCCTGGCGGATGTATTCGCCGAGGACGGAGAGGTAGTGCTGGAGCTGGTCCTGGCTCGGGGTGTCGGTTGAGGGGGCGTCAGCCGTTACCGGGGTGGGAGAGCTCTGCCTCGCGGGTGAGGGGGCGGAGTAGTTCGCCTGCCTCGCAGGGGTGTGTTCTGATGCTGAATGGGGAATCATGAGCGGTCGTACGCGCCAGCCATGGCGCGCGGGTAGGGTCGGGATGCGACATCGCACCCCGGCGGTGGGTAGTGGTGTGGCTGGTCGGCTTATTGGCTCGTACCGGTGGCGTGCGCTCGCTGAAGTGAAGTGAATTGAGGGGAACCCTCGCAAACCATCATACAAAAAAGTGACCGTCAATCTAATAAGGTTGATTAGCGGTTGGGGAACCCAAAAAATATGCACACAAACGCAATAATCTGCAATGAGAGGGTTTCAACCCCACATAATAGGGAGGGGAGAAGGGCTATCTGGGAGATAAATCCCCAGGTCCAGGGGATTCGGCGGGGGATTCGGGGGTGTTATAGCTGAGGCGCACGGAGCCGGAAGGCCTGCATTGCGAGTGGTCGTTGAGAACGAGATTTTATGCATGAAAAAATAACAAATTTCCTTTCGGCTGAAAGAAAAGAATAGAGCAATAGGGGCTCCGCTGGCATCGGTGCCCACCGGAGTTGCACGGAGTGTAGATAAGCGAGGCGGGGAGGTACCGAAATTACGGTACCTCCCCG
>NZ_KV817369.1:264730-306882 GCF_001814645.1 Rothia sp. HMSC076D04
GAGGTACCGAAATTACGGTACCTCCCCGCCTCGCGTTATTCACCATCGGTGCTTAGAAGGATCCGCGTCTCCGCGCAGGCTGAGCGTTGCGCAACAAGCGACGACGAATCGCGGATGCATCGCCTACTCGGCGGCTTCCTCCACCACGAGCACCACATCGCGAACCTCCAGCTCGCCCTCAGCTGCCACCAGGGAGAGCTCGCGTGCGTTACCGGCGGCCTTCAGGTCGCCCAGGCCGGCCTCGATGCGGTCCAGCTGTGCCTGCGGAGCCGCGATGGTAGCGGACTCAACCTCGGTGCGCTGCTTGACCTTCGCGTCGCTCTTAGCCTTGCGCAGGCCGCCCAGGGCCTCGGCAACATCCGGCAGGATCTGCTTGAGCGAGTCAATCTGAGCCGGGTTGGCATCAGCCAGGACCCACTGGGCCGAAATGCCGGCGGTCGGGTTCTGAGCGGAGTACTCAGCCAGCAGGGTGCCCTCCAGGACGGGCAGCGCCTGCGGCCACTCGGCGCGGTGCACGCTACCCGCACGCCACCAGGACCAAATCTCTTCGGTCACGAAGGGCAGGAAGGGCGCGAACAGGCGTAGCAGAGCGTCCAGGGTGGTGGCCAGAGCGGCCAGAACCGAAGCCTGCTCCTCCTCGCCGCGAGCACCGTAGGCACGGTCCTTAATCAGCTCGACGAAGTCGTCGGTGAAGGACCAGAAGAAGCTCTCGCAAATCTGCAGGGCACGAGCGTACTCGTACTTCTCGAAGGCGGCGGTTGCCTCTTCAATCAGGTACGCCAGGCGAGCCAGCAGGGAGCGATCCAGGGCGTTGATGAGCACGCGACCCTGAGCCTGCGAGGTGATGACGGACTTCTCGGTTGCACCCAGGTTCAGCACGAACTTGGAGGCGTTGAGCAGCTTGATGGCCAGGCGGCGGCCAATCTTCATCTGACCCTCGTCGTAGGCGGTGTCGGCACCCAGGCGAGCGGAAGCCGCCCAGTAGCGCACAGCATCCGAACCGTACTTCTCCAGAACCTCGTTCGGAACCACGACGTTGCCCTTGGACTTAGACATCTTCTTGCGGTCCGGGTCGAGAATCCAACCGGAAAGCGCGGTGTTGTACCACGGTACGGAGGAGGCCAGAGTCTCGGAACGCACGGCGGTGGAGAACAGCCAGGTGCGGATGATGTCGTGACCCTGCGGGCGCAGATCCATGGGGAAGGTCTTTGCGTGCAGGTCCGGGTTCACGCCCCAACCGGTTGCAATCTGCGGGGTCAGGGAGGAGGTGGCCCAGGTGTCCAGAACATCCGGGTCGGCCACGAAGCCGCCGGCCACGCCGCGCTGATCCTCGGTGTAACCGGGAGCGGTCTGCGAGGCGGGGTCCACCGGGAGCATATCCTCGGTGGGCAGAATCGGGTTCTCGTAGTCGGGCTCGCCCTCGGCGTCCAGCGGGTACCAGACGGGGAAGGGAACACCGAAGAAGCGCTGGCGAGAAATCAGCCAGTCGCCGTTCAGACCCTCAACCCAGTTCTCGTAGCGGCTACGCATGAAGGAGGGGTGCCAGTTGATCTCGCGGCCGCGCTCGATGAGCTTCTCGCGGCGGTCGGCGTCGCGGCCACCGTTGCGGATGTACCACTGGCGCGATGCGACGATCTCGAGGGGTTTGTCGCCCTTTTCGTAGAACTTCACCGGGTGGGTAATCGGCTTGGGATCGCCGTCCATTTCGCCGGCCTCAACCAGCATCTCCACGACGGTCTTCTGCGCGGTGAAGACGGTGGTACCTGCCATGCGCTCGTAGCGCTCGCGGCCCTCGGCGGAGGTAATCCACTCGGGAACCTCGCGGGAGAAGCGGCCGTCGCGGCCGATGAGCGCGCGGGTATCCAGCTGCAGCTCGCGCCACCAGGTGACGTCGGTGGTGTCACCGAAGGTACAAATCATGGCGATACCGGCGCCCTTGTCGGGCTGTGCCAGCGGGTGAGCCTTGATTTCGACCTCAACGCCGAACAGCGGGGAGGTGACGGTGGTGCCGAAGAGCGACTGGTAGCGCTCGTCGTCGGGGTGCGCCACGAGGGCCACGCAGGAGGGCAGCAGCTCGGGGCGGGTGGTCTCGATCCAGACCTTCTCGCCGTTGGGGCGGTGGAAGCTGATGCGGTGGTACGCGCCGGGGCGTTCCTTATCTTCTAGCTCGGCCTGGGCGACCGCGGTGCGGAAGGTGACGTCCCACATGGTGGGGGCCTCTGCCATGTAGGCGTTGCCTGCTTCCAGGTCCTTCAGGAAGGCGAGCTGGGAAACCTTGCGGGAGTGTGCGTCGATGGTGCGGTAGGTACGCGACCAGTCCACGGACAGACCCAGGGTGGTGAAGAGGTTCTCGAAGACCTTCTCATCCTCAACCGCGAGTTCTTCGCAGAGCTCGATGAAGTTGTTGCGGGAGATGCGCGGCCACTTTGCCTGGCTGCGGTCAGGCTTGGGGGTGCCGTCTGCCTTCCAGGTGATCAGGTCACGGAAGGAATCGTTGTCGGGCACGGAGGGGTCGCAGAGAACGCCGTAGTAGTTCTGAACGCGGCGTTCGGTGGGCAGACCGTTGTCGTCCCAGCCGAGGGGATAGAACACGTTCTTGCCGGTCATGCGCTGGTAGCGTGCAATGACGTCGGTCTGGGTGTAGGAGAACATGTGACCCACGTGCAGGGAGCCGGATGCGGTCGGCGGCGGGGTATCGATGGAGTAGACCTGCTCGCGAGTGGTGTTCTCGTCGAATGCGTAGGTCTTCTCATCGGCCCAGCGCTTCGAAAGCTTCTCTTCGAGGCCTTCGAGGGCGGGGCGGTCGGGAACGTTAATCTGTACGGGCGAGTCTGAGCCCAAAATGTTTTCAGCCATAAGGGCTATTTTCTCATATTCACGGCATTCTCTCAGCTCCAGGGGAATTCTGCGCTGTGCTTGCCTGTTCGTACTGCTTGATTGCGGCTTCTAGACGTGCCAGGAGGGGCTTGTATTGGCGCACAAATTGTGCCCTGCGTACTGCGGCGCGTACCCCTCTGGAGGCGGTGATTTCCTGCCAGCTGGCGGGGTCGAGGTAGCTCTGCCCGAGCAGCAGATGCACCTCAGAACTATAGGGGGTTCCGGTGGCGGCACGGATAGTGCGCGCCCGCTGCTGGAGTGCTTGGCGCTGCTCTTTAAGAGAGGTGATGCGCTGGTGCGGTATTGCTGTCATGTGGAGGTTCCCAATATGAGGAGTAATCGGCGATTCAGTGACAAACTCGGTGGAAACGGTAATGGGG
Organism: Rothia sp. HMSC076D04; assembly: GCF_001814645.1. Classification (NCBI taxonomy): domain Bacteria; kingdom Bacillati; phylum Actinomycetota; class Actinomycetes; order Micrococcales; family Micrococcaceae; genus Rothia; species Rothia sp. HMSC076D04. The sequence continues at coordinate 267,988 of NZ_KV817369.1, forward strand.
GAGAGACCCCCTAATATTGCTGCCCCTGATTACCTGCAGTGTATGCGCGAAAATCTGCAGTATCAATGCCCACGAATCCTTCTCAGCAGAGCGGGCGCGGCGTAGACTGAAGATACACGACCTTTGAGGAGTTGCCAATGAGTTCTCTGAGTATTTTTGGTTTGGGCACGTCTGAAACCGTTCTGCTGATACTGCACCTGGTGCTGGTTGCGTTGTGCGTCTGGCATTTGACGGTGCGTAGCGGTTACGGTGAGGCGCGTATGCGTTTCGTACTGCCTCTGATTGCGTTCATGCCCGGTGCCGCGATTCTTTATCTGATGTCGGCGCGTGAAGGCACGGTCCCTCCGGACACCATCAAGACCGGTAGTAGCTCGCCCGTGTATTTTGAGCACCGCCTCGGGTTCCGTGACGGCGGCAGGAGTCGTTGGGGTTTGCCTCGTCGCCGCAAGTAGTAGGTGTGACAGCGTCTGTACCGTTCGTCCTGAATGGTGGCATTGTCGGCATCTATCTCGCTATCGAAAATTTCAAAATACATGCCCGCGGGTCTGCTCGAACAGAGCACCCGCGGGCATCACTCTACTAGGATTAAAGTATGACTGAGAACACCCACATTCCTGCATCTCCTTTCCTGCCCCATACCGGCGACGGCAAAGTTGCCGTGGTGACCGGCGCCTCCAGCGGTATTGGCCGAGCCACCGTGCAGCAGCTAGTAGCAAGCGGCTGGACCGTCTATGCTCTGGCTCGTCGCACCGACCGCCTCTACACTCTCTACGCGGAAACCGGCGCTCACCCGGTGACCTGCGACGTGACCGACGAGCATTCCGTCCGCTTTGTTGCCGAGCAGATCCTGGAGGAGCAAGGCACCATTGACGCCCTGGTCAATATTGCCGGTGGTGCTATTGGCGTGGATAAGGTTGCCGACGGCAAGCCTACCGATTATTTGAAGATGTACCAGATGAATGTTCTCGGTATTCTGCACATGGTGCGTGCCTTCGCGGAGGCGTTGCGCCTGAACGGTCACGGCACGATCCTGAACCTGACCTCCACTGCAGCCGAGCACGGTTACGAGGGCGGTGCCGGATACAATGCGGCGAAGTTCGGCGCTCGCGGCCTGACGGAGGCGCTCCGCCTGGAAGAAGCGGAATATAACGTTCGCGTGATTGAGATTTGCCCGGGCATGGTGCACACCGAGGAGTTCTCCCTAAATCGTCTGGGTTCCAAGGAAGCCGCCGAGCGCGTCTATGCGGGTGTTGAGAAGCCGCTGACCGCCGAGGATGTGGCGCAGACCGTGACCTTTGCGCTGAACGTTCCGCACCACGTGAACCTTGACCGCATTACGATTCGCCCGGTGGCGCAGCCCAGCCAGTTCAAGGTGATTCGCAAGGAGAGCTAAGCTTTGTGCTCTTGCGTCCGCTGATGCGGGGTTTTGTGTTTGCCTCGCCTGCATTCCTGATTCTTGGGATGCGGGCGAGGCTTTTTTTGTTGGTGCGCCCGGTAGGTCTGTGGCTTGTGTGGAGCTTTGGTCCGGGTGCCATGCGGGGTGGGAATAGGTGGGGGAGAGGTATCAAGGAGTACTTGATGGAACTATAAAGTGGTACGTGAGACTTTAAGGTTTACTATGGTGAAATAGTTGGGGTGAAATTATCCATGGAAAGTATCATATTTTCTTCAAATGCAATCAAAATGTAGGGTTGCCGGCGTTCATATGTCAGTACATGACCACAAAACACCATAATTGGTCTGTATTAACTCTCAACTTTAGGGGTGGTTTTATAACGATTTCATTACAGTTACTTAAAGCGGGCATTAAGAAGGCAGAAGACTCAGAGTTGGGTGTTAGCCTTTTAGCAGTCACACCCATGTGTGAATCTGCGCGCCCCTCAAAGACGGAGGCACACCGCGTAGGTTCACCACCGATAATTCAGAGATCGAGGAAAAATGTCGAAGACTACCCGTCGCGTTTACAAGATCGCAGCAGCGGCAGCCTTTACTGCTGGTTCCGTGGCAGCAATCCCGGCAACTTTCGCGGCAGAAGCACCCGCTGATCAGCAGCAGCAGGTTGTCGACCAGAAGGCAACTGCTCAGACTTCTTCCCTGCCCGGCGGCAACGCAACCGAGACCCCCAAGGCTGAAGCTCCTAAGACTGAAGCACCTAAGGCTGAGGCAACCGAGGCTCCCAAGGCAGAGACTCCTAAGACTGAGGCTACCGAGGCTCCCAAGGCAGAGACTCCTAAGGCAGAGACTCCCAAGGCTGAAGCAACCGAGGCTCCTAAGGCTGAAGCTCCTAAGGCTGAAGCTCCTAAGGCTGAGGCAACCGAAGCACCTAAGGCTGAGACTCCTAAGGCTGAGACTCCTAAGGCTGAAACCCCCAAGGCTGAGACTCCTAAGGCTGAGACCCCTGCTCCCGCAACCCCCGAGCCCACCACTCCCTCCACCCCGGCTCCCGAGGCGAAGCAGGCTAACCCCTTCGTCTCCATCGAGAACGCACGCTTCTCCGGTGATGCGCAGTTTAACACCGTGAGCGTTGTTGGTACCGGCTTCTACGGCGAGAAGGTCGGCCCCGGCGTTCAGGTCAGCATCTACGCGCTGGATGAGAACCAGCAGATTACCGGTGACGCCATCACCACCGTGTCCGTGTCTGCGGACCAGATTCAGGATGGCTCCTTCAAGACTTCCTTCACTGTCGAGGCAAGCAAGCTGCCCGCCGGCGCTTCCTACGCTCTGGTTGCTGTGAGCAACCCTCAGGCTGCTCAGGCTGACCAGAAGCTCGTGGCTCTCTCCTCCTTCAAGGTCACCGAGTCCACCTCTCCCGAGGCACCCAAGAACAAAGAGACCCCCGCTCCCGTGACCCCGGCACCGGAGACCCCCAAGGCTGACGAGACTCCCGCTCCCGTGACCCCGGCACCGGAGACCCCGAAGGCTGACGAGACCCCGGCACCCGAGGCTCCCAAGACTGAAGCACCCAAGGAAGAAACTCCTGCTCCGGAAGCACCTAAGACTGAGACCCCCAAGGCTGACGAGACCCCCGCTCCGGAGGCTCCCGCAGCACCCGAGAACGCAACCCTCACCACCGAGGACGCTTCCCTGAACCCGAACGATCAGTACAACGTCCTGACCTTCAACGGCTCCGGCTTCACCCACGAGTCCGTCGCTAACGGTGTGCAGATCGCTATCTTCCGCCTGGATGCAAACGGCAACATCACCGGCGACGCTCTGGCAACCCACGACGTACCCGCTTCTGAAATCGTGAACGGCACCTTCCGCGTCAAGGTCAGCGTTCTTGCTGAACTGCTGCAGCCCGGTTACGCCTACGCAATGGTGGCAACCAGCGACCCCAACGGCCCGGTACACCAGGTTGCAGTCACCACCGCCACCGTGAGCGATGCGAACAACCCCGCACCGACCCTGCCGGCAGCTACCGAGGACGAGAGCACCACCGTTCGCGATAACGGCGACGGCACCACCAGCGTCTTCACCGCTGAAATGCGCGAAGACGGTTCGGTTGTCGTAACCGAGACCCGCATGCCCTCTTCTCAGGCACCCAAGGCTAAGGTTGGTAACGCATCCGCTGCTACCTCCTCTAGCTCCAAGGGCCACACTGTAGGCGTCTCCGGCACCAAGGGCTCGGCTCAGGCTTCCTCCTCCTCGAAGCAGCAGCTGGCACACACCGGTGCTGAGGGTGTTGCAGGTATCGCAGGCGTTGGCGCCGCAGCTCTGATTGCTGGTGCCGCACTGATGCTCCTGCGCCGCCGCAGCCTCTAATAGCTCAGCCTCTATAGGCTAGGCTCTGAATATCTGATACTCGCCGCAAGGTGAGTGATTCAAGTGCCGCCAATACTCTGAAAGGGTATTGGCGGCACTTTTGCATGCCAGCAGTTTTTTGCGTGCCAGCAGTTTTTGTTGAGCTGTTCTTTGGATCTGGGGGGGGCTGGCAAGGTGTGTGCGGCAAGCGGGGTGAGAGGAGTGGCTCTTCCGTATTGGGGGTGCAGACTGGCGTAACGGAATGATTTTGTCGACTTATTTTGTGCGTGGTTATTGGTATGCACGCTTGTAATCAATGCGCATGTAAAAGTGGTGTGACCTGCGATTTTTTCACTTAGAAGAAATAAATTAAATGCATGAATGTGCAGAATATTTTTATCTCAAATCCATTAAAACTGCATATGCATGCAATAAAACCTTGAGTTTCAAGGGAGAGTTGAAAAATTTTGCCTAGTCCATGCAATTTGAGTGCTCTTGGTGATGTTATAGAGAGTAAAAAATATGCTGTGTGGGTTATTGCACAGGAAAATAGTTGGGACGTAAAGCGTCTTTACAGCAATAACAAGAAAAGTATTGTTAGTGTGGAATTACCGATAAATAGAGCGATTCCCTTCGCGGTAACTTCCACCATTACATGAACGTTATGACTAGTCCGTACGTTATAGCGGTCAATCCCGAAGAGACACCCGTCCAGCTTCGATCCGTGGCACCCTCCGGAGGGTATCGTTCACACTCACAGAAAAGGTGTGTTCCATGCCCGAACCCGCTCACTCAAAAACCCGTGCAACAGCCGCTATTGCTGCATCCGTCCTGTCCGTTACCGGTGTTGGTGCTGCGCACGCAGATGTGCAGGTGCAAAATAATGGCGGAATTGCTTCATCGACTGCGGTAGAACCCGACAATCCCCCCTCCGCAACAAACGCAACCCCCATCGAAAACGTTGCCACCCAAACCTCCCCGCAGGTGTACGTCGAGCAGGGTGTCGTCATTAACCCGGCACGTTCCCAGAGCATCACCGTCACCGGTGAAGGCTTCACCGGCGGTGCCGTTGAACGTTACGGTGTGGCGGTGTACGTGAGCGAATACCGCCAGTACCCCCTCTACGCACTGGGTCGCGGCTCCGCAGTGACGATGACCCTCGTGCCCGAACTCGATGTGGACGGTGGCCGCTTCAGTACCCAGGTGACCCTGCCCGCAGGTACCCTCGACCCCAACCAGCAGTACGTCGTCGCAACTGCCGTGGTCGACCCCGGTAAGGGTTATGCAACCGAGGACCCCTCCTACAACTCCTCCGCACCGCTGGAGCTGCTGCCCGCAAATACTCAGGATGAGCCGCTCAATGCTCAGATTCTTTCGGGGCAGCTGGAAATCCCGCAGGATAAGAACCTTGTCGTCTACAAGGTCACCGGTCTGGGTGAGGCGCAGGCTTTTGAAGTCATGACCTACACCTACGCCCTGGATAGCCAGGGTAACCGCATCCTGCTCGCTGCCTCTCCCGCGCGTGCCGACGTTATGAACGGCACCCTCCTGGACGGCATTGAAGTGCCCGGATCCAGGCTGGAAGAAGTGCAGGCTGTTCACGAAGACCTGCGCTACGTGCTGAGCATTGAGGTTGCGCCCTCTGCCGCTAATGGTTACACCGCCCAGGAAGTTGAGGTTCCCTTCATGAATGGTTGGAATGCACAGAATGGCTCCGCTCCGGTTGCTACCGCTGAGCGTGCAATGGCGGAGCAGGCACAGTTCGAGAAGAAGCAGCCTGCAGAGGAAGCGCAGCCCGCGCAGAACGCCCAGGCTGATTCTGAGCAGGTAGTTGCCGTGAGCCTCGCCGAGAAGTTCGACCACGTATTGCCCGAGGATGACCTGCGCCGCCACTACAGCCTGCCGCGCAATACCGTCTTTGACCGCGTCCACGACACCACTAAAGAACAGAACAACACCTCTAACCCCGTGATGACCGCCCGCCTGCACGTAGAAGAAACCGTAGTTCCTGAAAACGACTCAGCTAAGACCCTGACCCTGCGTGGCGAGGGCTTCACCGGTGTCGGCTCGGTACACCTGATGGTTAGTGCTGTCGACGAATACGGTGTGGCAATCGGCGGCGTGATTGCTTCGGCTGATGTCTCTGAGATTGATGCCTCCGGTGCTTTCACTGCCCAGGTGCAGATTCCTGGCTCGGCACTCAAGCCCGGCACTACCTACCGTGTGAGCGCTGTGGCGGAGGATGAGCAGGGTACTGTGCGCATGGTCAATGGCGGCTTTACTGTCGAACGCGATGGCGTGGATAGCCAGCCCCCAGCCCCCCTGCCCACTACCCCTGAGCAGGATGCGCCCACTGTCGAGGCTCCCGCAGCCGACACTCCCGCGGTCGATGCTTCGGTGCCTACTGAGCCTGCGGCTGATCAGGCTTCTGCTACCGAGCAGAAGGCGGGGGAGAGCGGTGCTGAGCAGAAGAAGGACGCTCCGGCTGGTGTTCAGGGTGCTCCCGCGCAGAATGTTTCTGCACAGAACGCCTCTGCACAGAAGGCTGAGGCGCAGAAGGGCAACGCGCAGAAGGTCGAAGCACAGGCATCTGGCTCCCAGAAGGTTGCCTCCGATGCCCAGCAGAAGCGCGAGCAGCTGGCGGCTACCGGCGCCTCCAATATGTTGGTCATTAGTGCCGCTGGATCGCTATCGCTGCTTGCCGGTATGCGTTTGAGCCGCCGTCGCCGTAGTGAGATGCAGCTCAGTTCTCGCCGCTAAAACGGGGTAATTATTGCCCCACTAGGCAAAACATGCACATAGATGTAGGGACGTCCGAAATGCAAGATTCGGGCGTCCCTACATCTTTAACTTTTTCTAAGGTTATACCTATAATTTAGAGTGCTGTCATAGACGGTACTATCACTCTTTACCACCTCGTTCACCCGAGGTGAGGAGTCGCTGTGAAGCGCCTCCGGTCACCGATATCAGAGAACCGTTATTCTGCGCCTACTTCCGACCTTTGGGCGCAGGAGTCACACGACGATTCATCACACTCACTCACGAAAATAGGTGACCATGTTTTCCACGCAGCGAACTGCTCGCGGCGCGGCGCTAGTAGCGTCTGCCGCCCTCGGTTTGGGTGGCTCCGTCGCGCCTGCAACTCTGGCCCCCGCCACCTTTGCCTCTGCCGCTCACGCGCAGACTCAGCAGACCCCGAAGCCTGAACTTCCCATCGCCGTTGCCGCCGATATGGTTAGCCACGACATTACCCTGGACCTGGTTGCTCAGAGCAATGACTACACCCTGCTGTCGTTGACCGGTGTAACCTCTTTGGAGAATCTGAGGGTTCGCCTGTCCGCCATCTCCGTTGAAGATGGCGTTGTGGCGACCATGACCGTACCCGCAGCCCAGATGACTGCCTCAAAGAATGAAGAAGGCAATATTGAGCTGAGCATCCACCAGCGCCTCAACGTTGAGCAGCCGTACATGGTGGAAATTGAGAATCTGAGCAACGGCGAGACTGTCTCCGTTGAGTTTATGCCCGAGTACGGTGTAACAGTCGACGAGATTATGGCTAGCAGCCAGAACATTTTCTTCCCGGACACCCCCGGTGTTCCCCGTGCTAACCGCGTGGAGGCGAATCCTGCCCCCGAGGTGTCCCTGAGCCCCAGCGCATCCCCGAGTGCCGCGAAGGATAGCCCGCGCCCGACGGTCGCCCCGGTACCTTCTGAAGCGCCGTCTGCATCGCAGAAAGTTTCGGCTCGTCCTTCTGCGAGTGCATCTGCTAGCGCCTCGGTGAGTGCGTCTGCCAGTGCTTCTGCTTCGGTGAGTTCTTCTACCAATGATGCGGCACCCGCTGAGGTGACCGAGGATCGTCTGTTGGTGCACTCCCGCTCCGATCGGGCTCCTGCGGAGACCCGTGAGGCGACCCTGGAAATTTCTACCGCAGAGCTGCGCGGATCGGATGAGCTGCAGCCGATTAGCGTGCGCGCTAGGAACGTTGCGGAGAGCGGCCTGGGCTATGACGTGATGGTCTTTGAAATGCCTGCTGACGGCGGTGCCGTGGGTTCACCGCTGGCGACCACGCATGTGAGCCCTCAGCAGGTGACTGATGCTTCTTTCTCTGCTGATTTGAAGGTTCCCGGTACCTCTTTGAATGCGGGTAAGCGCTACCGTGTGGTTGTGGTGGGTGGTAACTCCACTGAGGAGCTGCAGCTCATGGCGACCAGTGCTTTTGGTGTGAGCGTGATTCAGCGTGCGGTTCCTGTTGATCCGGCTCCGAAGCCTACGAATACTGTTGTTCACCCGCAGGTCCCGATGATTTCTGATGCGAATCAGCGTGTGAGCCCTTCGGCCCCTTCGGGTCGCGTGAGCACTGTGGATTCTTCAGGGGCCTCTGCGGATGCTCAAGATTTGGTGACTGATTCTGTTGCTAAGATTCCCTCGGTGGATAGCGCTCTGGGCTATATTGTGCAGGCGCAGCAGTCGGCGCGTGCGATTACCGCGCAGGCTCGTAGTTCTGTGGCTGAGACTGCGGTGGTTCCTTCGACGATGGTGATGTCTGGTTATGCGGTGATGTTGCCGGGGCGTACCGTGGTGAACCTGTTGGGTTACCAGTCTGCTGAGGGGGAGACGGTGACTGTTGCTTCGCCTCAGGAGAATGTGGGTGCTGCAGGTTCGGGTAGTTTCTATACGCGTAGCTCGAAGTCGCGCGGTGATTCTGCCGGTTCGAAGCTGGAGGCGAGCGCTCAGGATAATGGCCCGCTACCGGAGGGTACTTTGCCGCTGAGTATTGCCCTGCTGGGTTCGGTTGCCTTTGTGGGTACTGCTGTTGCGGTTAATGTGTATCGTCGCCGCCTTGAGGGCACTGAGGAGCTGGGTGCTGAGTAGTTCAGCTATTTGTTGCTTAGCGCTGTGAGGCATGGCTCTCTGTAGGGGAGTTTGTTGAGTGGGAGGCGCTCTGTCGGGTGCGTGCTGAGTGGGTGCGTGTTTGGTGTGGCGCCTTCTGTGTGCCCGGATGTTTGACTCTATTGCGCGGTGGTCTGGTGCGCTTTGGGGTGGTGTAAAAATCTCTTTTTGGTGCACTCTGGGGAATATTTTATGGCATTCGAATTTTGCGTTATTTATATCTCAGTAAAGTATTTAATTCCCTTTTATTTCGGTAATTATTGCGACATAAAGTTTTAGCACATGAATGCAATACAACATTTAGTGCAATATCCGTGTTAGGCTAGGGTGTAACCGACGTACTGGTGCGCAAATACTTGGATAGAAACACCGGGCTTGTGGTGAGCCGTCCCTAGTCCACGCTTTGCGCATACATCGATCGAAATGGCACACATGACTATCACTCGACTTCCGAAACGCATTCATGCTTTTTCGCTTGTTGCCGCTCTAGGCGCAAGCGCTTTTGTGCTTCCTGGCGCCTCCGCAGTAGAGGCTGAAGCAATTAACGTGAATGATTGCCTGACGGCTCTGGTTAATAGCGAATTTGATTCAAACTGCCCCTACGAAGACCTCGAACTTGAAATCGACACCATCGAGATTCGCGTGCAGTCCATTAAGGACGGTCAGGCAACCATTAAGCTCGCGCCCCTCTATGAGGGTGGCTACGTGGGCGACGCCTCCAAGGTGTACCTGGTAGTGCAGTACTACGGCACCACCGGCACGGTGCTCGGATCTGACACCTACGAGCCGTCCGCACTGCAGGTTGAGCGTGCTGACGACGGCTCGATGCTGGTCACCTTTGAGATGCCCCAGATGCCCCAGGAAGGCTACTACTCCATGAGCGCCATGGACCTGGTGACCTCCGATGCTGGCTACGGCGAATTCATGATCTCTGAGGGCTCCCTCGTGCCGCACACTATCCCGGTAGAGGACGACTCTGACGAGGTAATGGTGGATAAGAAGGAAGCTGCCCACCAGGTGCCCACCATTGACGAGCTGAAGACGCTGGATAAGCTCCGCGAAGAGGAGCAGAAGAACCAGCAGTCTGCAGATCAGAAGGGCAGCAAGGACAAGGTTAAGACCGAGGTTCCCTCTGAGTCCACTGAAAACCCGAACCTCGACATCCACACCCAGAAGCTGGAGCAGGTCCCCGGCGGCTCCACCTCTTCGCGTGATACCCAGACTCTGAGTGCTACGGAACTGAAGGTTGCGTATGCTGAGGTTCGCTCCGATAAGGAAACCAAGCCGGTCACTATCAGCGCTGCGCGCGTGCCCGCGAACGCGGCTGGCTACGACCTGATCGTGGTTGAAACCGATATGAGCGGCAACCACAAGGGTGATGCGCTGTCCATTACCCACATCAGTTCTGACCGCATCGTGAATGGTTCCTTCAAGGAAGAGATCGGCATGCCCGGCTCTCTGCTGAAGACCGGCTCCGTGTACACCGCCTACCTGGTGCGTGCCGACGATACTGAGTATGCAGAAGAAGTTGTTTCGGTGCGTTTCAAGGTCAGTGGCGAGGCGACCGGCGAAGCAACCTCCTCGAAGAAGGATGAGCTGTCCCGCCAGGATGCAAGCGCATCGCTCACGCCCAGCACTACCGCGGCTGAGTCAACCGGCGGCACTCAGGGTGGCCCCTCCGCCGCTACTAGCGTCGTCTCCAGTAGCGCCGTCTCGACTCGTTCTGACGCAACCCAGTCGGGCTCGGGTCAGTCTGCCGCGAGCGCGCCCCGCTCCACCCTGGATGCGGTGAGCGCCATGTCCAAGGCTAAGGAAGCGAAGGCTGAGCGTCAGCGTCAGGCTCTGCAGACTTTGGCTCAGGCGCGCACGATGAGCCCGCGTTCGGCTTTTGAACCGACCCGCACTAACCAGGTTTCGGCGTATAGCTCGGGTTCTGACCCGGCGTCTATTGCTGTTGCGGCGAACCTGGACGCTCTGACCGATGAAGAAAAGGTGGCTTCGTCGAAATCCGGTAATGGTAATAAGGGTTTTACTCCCGTCATTCACTCGGAGCCTAACACTCGTTCCGCTGCGGTGCACTCGAACACCACCCAGGTGTACTCGAACGCTGACCGTCAGGACGGCGTGAAGGCCGCGGTTTCCACTGCGGCTCCTGCGAGTGAAGAGGTTGCTCAGCACGGTGTTGCCTTCTGGGCTCTTGGTGGCGTTGGTTTGACGCTCGTGGTTGGTGCCGCCTGGATGGCGCACCGCCGCGGTTTCTTGGGCGGCTAATGCGCTAGTCAGGCGTTTTCTGCCGGCCGTGTACAGTATGTTTTTCGTTTCATGAGGAATGCTCGCCCCCGCTATCTGTAGGTGCAGATAGCGGGGGCGAGTCGCGTGTTCAGGGTGCTTGTTCAGGGTGTTCAAAAAAACTCTACCCTCGCGTGAATAAACCTTAAGGTTCGTGATAGGGTTGAAATAACCGATAAATAGATGCGAGCTATTGTCAGGTCTTCACCACCTGAAATACGAAGCGGAGCATGGTACGACAAATCCGGGTGCATGACGCGCCCGAAGGGCTCCGCGCGGCACGTGAAGAACGAGCAATAGTACGCATATTTCCACCACGAAAAGACGCATTGCATGAGTATTTATTCAGCGAAGCACCGTATTGTCACCGCAACCATTTTGGTTGCGGGGCTTCAGTGCGGGCTTGTTGTACCCTCCGTCGCGGCGGAGGCACCCGTCACGACACACTCTGCTGTGCAAAAAACCGCCACCCTGACCGCAACCCCGAACCAGGCTGAAGACAACCAGCAGGTGCAGGGTGCAGCCTCCACAATCACCATGAAGGCGCAGCTCAAGGACGGCGGCTACCTCCTGCGCTGGACAGGCTTCCCTGAGGGCCTGGAGGCTTCCAGCGTGCTGGTTGACGTGAACTTCTACACCCCTTCCGGTGAGTACGGTGGCTCCGTCCTGGAGAGCCCGACTCTAACTGAGGGAACCAAGGAGGGGGAGTTCCGCCTCCTGATGAGCCCGGCGACGGACTCGAACGTCGTGTACGTGATCGTTCTGGAGGACACCGCGCACGGTGTCTCCTACGAATTCTTTGTGACCGAGCAGGGCAACCGCCTGGTCCAGACCGCTGATCCACGCAACGGCAAGGCAAAGCCCACCGAACCGCCGGTCGACATTGAGCGTGAAGAAGCAGAAACCGGCGAGGTGACCACTCAGCCGACCCCCGTAGCGGTGAACCTGCCGTCGCCCACCGCTACGTCATCCACCGATACGAGTGATGGCACGGTTCGCCGTACCGTAGATAACCCGCAGAACCATGATTCTGGGCAGTACGTTATCTCCGAAGACAACAGCGTGTACGATCCGATGAACCAGAGGGATGGCAAAGCACACCTGTCCATTCAGGACTCGCAGGGCGACTCTCAGGATGACACGAAGCCCGTCACGGTCCGTGCCACGAACTTCCCCCAGAACGATAAGGGCTACGACCTGATCGTCATGGAAATCGACTCCAACGGCAACACTGTGGGTGACGCGCTCGCCATTGTGCACGTTGGCCCGGAATCCATTTCTGCGGGCGCTTTCGAGGCTGTGATTGGCGTGCCCGGTGCGTCCCTGCAGATTGGTAGGACCTACTTGGTAGCGGCTTTTGACGCTTCCGGTGACGGTAACCTTCAGCTCAATACGGTGCGTTTTACGGTGACCCAGGCGTCTGTCGAGAATGGTGGCTCAGCGTCCGGTTCGTCGGCTTCGAATGGGGAGAAGCCGGTTGCGGCGCCTTCCGCGTCTTCTTCGGCTCCCGCTGAGGCGGCGGACGCATCCGGCGCGAAGGCACCCGCCGCGGGTTCCAAGTCTAAGACCCGCGGAATTCAGGCCGACAGTGCTATGGCTCCGGGCACGAACGATGCCACGATTTCTATTCCGCGCCCCTCGGGTGGTTCTGCTACCGAGTCTTCCTCGGCTCTGGGGTACCGCACTGAGGAGGCGCAGCCTGTTCAGGTCGCGACTCCCGACTCTAACCTACCTTCGGGTACCGATTCGGCGGCGCAGTCTCGCCGTGCCGCGATTCTGAATGGCTCCTCCTCGCAGGTGCGTACCGATCCCGGATCGCCGAATGGTGTGAAGGCCTCGGAGGCGCAGATTACCCGCAATATGGATAAGAGCTCGCCCCTTCTGCCGATTTTGGTGACCCTGGGTGGCGGGTTGATTCTTGGTGCCCTGGGCATGTCACGTATGCACACCTCGAAGAAGGATTAGCGGCGGTAGGGCCGGGGGAGTAGCGGCCTTCCGTTGACTGCTGAGGTGTGCTGGCGTGGGGTGGGTGTATTGCCCTGTCAGTGTGCTGTGGGGTGCTTTGTCATAAAACGGTTCACTTGGTGTGTATCTTGAGAAATACTCACTCTATCGATATAGTAAGCCTGTCCTAACAATGTCGATAGTATGGATGCACACCAATGAAGTTTTTCACATCTGGCACCCGCCTCTCCAAGGGAGCCTGCGCCCTCGCTGTTGCTGGCGCTGTCGCCCTGCCCCTGGCACCCGTTCTCGCCGAGAACATTAATATCGCCGCCCAGAACGTTGCCGCACAGAACGTCGCTGCAGGCGACCAGGTAAGCGCCGGCGCATCCTTCGGTTGGGGCGTGCGCGCCTCCTTCCTGTCCTACAACGGTATGCCCCGCGAAATGACCGACGGCGCAGCTTGGGACGCAACCGCAAAGCAGTTCACCTTCACCCCGACCTCCACCACCGTCTCTGAAGACGGCAAGCAGGTCACCCTGCAGGCTGCCGGCCGCCTCTGGTTCACCGGCCACTGCGCCGAAGGTCAGGACCCCGAAACTGGTTGCGCCCTGAACCTCACCTTCTCCAACCCCCGCGTGGAACTGAACCTCGCTGACGGCACCGGCTCTCTCTACATGACCGTGCGCACCAAGAACTACGCCTCCGGCAAGTTCGAGGGCCCCATGGAAGTCAAGATGGCGACCCTGAGCACCGGCACCGCCAAGCAGAGCGAGAAGGACGGCGTGGTCAGCATCAGCGGCATCTCCGCGAACCTGACCGCCGACGGTAACCACGCCTTCTCCGACTTCTACAACGAAGGCGCCAGCCTCGACCCGCTGAGCATCTCCTACAACGGTAGCGCAGCCAACACCCCCAAGAGCGCCTACAGCGTCGCCGAGTCCTACAACACCGGCGCGGGTGTGAGCCTGCCCCAGAACACCGCACGTCTGGGCCAGAACCACATCGTGCACGTGGCACCCCCGAGCTTCGGTGGCGACACCACCTACACCGTGCTGACCAGCTCCAACCTGAAGATGACCGATACCGGCGTCCTGAAGGCAATCAAGGGCGTTTTCGCGGTGGACGCTGACGGCAACCGCATGCTCGTCATCGGCAGCGAGACCAACAAGCCCGAGCTGTACACCGTGACGGCTGAGGGTAAGCTCGTCTCCTCCGGTACCTACTCCGATGCAGAGCTCGGCGCCAACACCGTCAAGGCAATCGGCTACAACCCCGCCAACAACACCTGGGGCATCGTCAGCGTTGACGGCCAGGGTGGCGGCAAGCTGACCATCATTGACGCATCCGGCAAGGCAACCTCGCAGGCTCTGCCGAAGCCCGACTCTATCGACCCGCAGGTTGTGAACGCATACTCGCTCGACGAGTACTACGGCGACTCGTTCTCCAACAACACCGTGACCCTCGCACCGCTGCCCGACGGCAGCTTCGTGTACGCGCCGTCGACTTCCATCTACGATGCGGCCGGCGAAAAGGTGGTTCAGAAGGGTCACCTGCTGCACATGAGCAGCAACGGCGTGTCCCTGGTGCCGAACTCTTCACCCGCAGGCTACGACACCGCCCTGCCCTCGACCCTGGTCAGCCCCAAGGGCTACATTTACCGTTGGAACAACTGGTACGGCGGTAAGGTGCAGATCCTCAAGTACGAGAACGGCACTTTCAGCGTGGTCCGCGAGTCCGCAACTCTTGAGGGCTTCGAGAAGACCGAGGTTGCCACCATGTTCCTGACCCGTGCGGGCAACGTGGTTGTGGTGGATGCCTCCGGCTCCCGCCTGGTGTTCATGGATGACACCCTGAACAAGGTGAACGAGATTGTGCTCTCCTCGATGCGCAAGACCGACAAGAGCGGCGGCTACAACGCCCTCGAGCTGCCCAACGGCGATATTATCTACCCGACCAGCTTCGAGAACCCGAATACCTACGAGGATCAGCTGTGGCTGAACCGCCTGGCAGCAAACTCGGCACCGGAACAGACCCCGGCACCCGAGCCCACTAAGTCTGCTGAGCCGACTGTTGCTCCCACCGTGGCACCGACTGCTGAGCCGACTAAGGCACCCGAGCCGACCGTTGCTCCTACCGCTGAGCCGACTAAGCCTGCTGAGCCGACTGTCGCGCCCACCGAGGCACCCTCTGCTGAGCCTACCGTCGCGCCGACTGTTGCTCCCACCGCTGAGCCGACTGTTGCACCGACCGTCACGCCTTCTGCTGAGCCCTCGGCAACCGCAGAACCCACTAAGACTGCAGAACCCACTGTGGAGCCTTCGGTAACGGCTGAGCCCACTGCAACCGCAGAACCGACTGCTGAGCCCACCAAGACTGCAGAACCCACCGCAGTTCCTTCGGAGGAGCCCACCTCGCCGTCTCTGCCGACCGCGTCCGTGGCGCCTTCTGTTGCCCCGAGTGCTTCTGCAACTCCGAGCGCATCGGTGAGCGCTTCCCCGACCGCGGTTCCGAGCGTTCCCGCCGTGACCCCCTCGGTGAGCGCCTCTGCATCGGCGTCCGCTAGCGCGTCTGCTTCTTCGAGCGCTTCTGCGAGCGCATCGAGCTCCGCAAGTAGCTCCAGCAGCGCATCGGTGACCGCATCGGCTAGCGAGTCTGCATCTGCGAGTGCATCCGCGTCCGCGAGCGCTTCCGCAAGTGAGTCTGCATCCGCGAGCGCTTCCGCTTCTGAGAGCAGCACCGCTGACCAGAACGCAGCCGGCCACAAGGGTGGCTCCAACGGCGGTTCTGATGCTGGTTCCGGTGCCTCCGACAACTTGGGTGTGAGCGGCTCCAATGGCGGTTCCTCTAACGGTGGTTCTTCCGCAGGTGGTTCCTCGACCTCCGGTAGCTCCTCCTCCAAGCTGGCACAGACCGGCGCATCCGGCGCTATGTTCGCCGCAGCAGCTGGTGCTATCACCCTGGCTGCGGGTACCGCACTGGTCGTGGCTCGCCGCCGCAAGAGCTAAAATTTAGCCTTCGTGCAACACCCCGCTTCGCCACTCGTGTTCATGAGTGGGGGAGCGGGGTGTTCCTTTCATACAATGGAAATATGACTATTCTGAATGTAATCGCAACTTCGCACGGCACTGACTCGGTCGCCGGTCGCGAGGCTATTACGCTGATTCGTGAGCAGATCAAGTTCCTGCTCGCGCAGCGTAACGACGGCGTGGAGTACCGTATCCACGCCGCATATGTGGATGTGGAATCTCCCAGCGTTGATGATGCCGCAGCCTCTCTGCCCAATGATGAGCCCTGCGTGATCGTGCCGATTCTGCTGTCGACCGGTTTCCACACTCAGGTGGATTTGCGCCGTGCCGCACGCAATAGCGGTATTGAGCGTATTAGTATTGGCGAGTCTCTGGGCCCGGATGCGCGCCTTGCCGCACTGACCCGCGCCCGCTTGGAAGAGGCTGGTTGGACTCCCGGCGACGGCCCTGTTGTGCAGGGTGCTGCGGGTTCTTCTCGTGCTGATGGTCGCGCGGACATGAGCCGTGCCGCTGAGCTGCTGGCTGAGGAACTGAACACCCCGGTGCATCACGGCTTCGTTGCCGCTATCGATCCGAAGTTCCACGAGGTGGTTGCTGAGCATCAGCCTAAGTTTGCTGCAACCTACCTTCTAGCGGAGGGTTTCTTCGCCGGTAAGATGCGCCGTGATGCTGAGTCGACCGGTGTGCCGGTGAAGGTTGCCTCGCCGCTGGTGAACGCGCAGGGTGGTGCTTCTGCTGCCGTGGTGGCGGAGTGCTTTATTGACCGCATGGATGCCGCTATTGCCCAGCTGGATGCCGCCTAGATGACTTAAAATCAGGCTAGTGCGCTCGCTGTTCACTCACCTGATTCGGGGCTTCTGAAAATCCATACAAAAAACCTCGGGACGTTATGTTCCCGAGGTTTTTTGTGTTGCTGTGTTTGAGTTGTGAAGTGTGAGTGTTTAGGCGGTCTTGAGGTAGACGTCGCCGTCGCGGACCTCTACGGGGTAGACCTTGATGGAGTAGGAGGGGTCGGAGAGGCACTCGCCGGTGGTCAGATCGTAGACCTCCTTGTAGAGGGGGGAGGTGATGGTGGGGTTGCCGTTCTTCTCGCCGACGATGCCGCGTGCGAGGACCAGCGCCTGGCTGTGCGGGTCGAGGTGGTCGCTGGCGAAGATGCCGTGCTTGGTCTTGTAGATGGCGTACTGGTAGCCGTCGACCAGGGCGACTTCACCCCAGTTTTCTTCGAGGTCAGATTCGGCGCAGATGCGTACCCAATTCTCAGCCATGAGGGTTTCCTTTCGAAGTGGTGGTCTGCGCCGCGCGGGGTGCAGGACACAATAGCGGTTCGTGTGTTCTTTGTTTGGAGTTTACCTTATGAAACCCACATTTGGAAATGGGGCACGCGGAGGGTGCTAAAGGTTATTTTTACCCTAAAAAGACGACCTTGAATTTTGTAGATTAGCCTTACCTAATTTAATTTCAGGTAAGGTAAGAATACCCTATTTCAGCCCGATATTCCGCGGATTTTTTAGAAAATTTTCCCAAAAAATGCGGATTTTCGATGCCTCGACCCCGCGCTAGAGTGTACGATAAAAGTCGTAGTTTAAAACGCCTTTTGACTGCCTGAAGAAAACAACATAATCCCACACAAAAATGTTTCGTAATTTTCAGATGCATTCTAAAGAAGCGGGTGCTTCAACTACTCGGTACGCATCAGGTACGAGCCCAACGGTACGGAAACTAGGAGTTCCAATGCTGGGCACGATCCAGTCGCACACTGAGGGTAGATAAGTGCCATGAACTACCTGCATTACAACTAGGAAGGAAAATCCATGTCGCACACTCCCCGCAACATTCTCGTTGTCGGCGCAGGCCCCGCTGCGTGGCGTTTTGTACGCGCGTACCACGAAGGCGCTGAAGCTGCCGGTCGCGCAGCGGACACCATCACCGTCCTCAACGACGAGCCCTACATCCCCTACGACCGCGTTGCTATCGAGAAGATTTTCAAGGACACCGAGAAGGACCTGACCCTCGGTGATCCCGAACTGTGGAATGCAGAGAACATCAACCTGGTCAACAACTGCCACGCAGAGAAGCTTGACCGCACCCGCCGCGTTGTTACCGACACCGAGGGCAACGAGTACCCCTATGACGTGCTGGTCTTCGCAACCGGTTCCCGCGCGGTTCGTATCCCCATTCTTAACTCGGACGCCGCACACGTCTTCCGCACCATTGACGACGTGAAGAACATGGTCTCCGAGGTCAAGCGCCTGCAGTCCACCCTCGGCCGCGCACCCCGCGGTGTCGTCGTCGGTGGCGGTCTGCTCGGCCTCGAAGCAGCTGAGGGTCTGAAGGACCTGGGCGCAGAGCCCACCATCCTGGACGTGGCACCCTGGCTGCTCTCCGTTGAGGTTGACCAGGGCGGCGGTTACGCCGTGAACGCCCAGATTAAGGCAACCGGCATTGACATTGAGACCGGCGTGTACATCTCCGGTATCAACAAGGACGCTGACGGCAACGTCGTCTCCGTCTCCATCGCAGATTCTCCTTCTGAGGATGCAGAAATCCGCACCCTGCCCGCCGACATGGTGGTCTTCGGTGCTGGTATTCGCCCCAACGACGAGCTGGCACGCGACGCTGACCTGGCACTGGGTGAGCGCGGCGGTATTCTCGTCAACGACGCATGCCACTCCTCCGACGAGCACATTTGGGCTATCGGTGAGGTTGCCTGCGTGCTGGGCCGCACCTGGGGCCTGGTCGCACCGGCTAACGCTATGGCTGACGCTGTGGCAGCTAACCTGCTCAACGACAACGAAGAAGCTCAGGTTGAAGAGTTCGACATCGCAACCAAGCTGAAGTTCTCCGGCGTTCAGGTTGCCGGCTTCGGTGATCGCCGAGGTACCACCGAGGGTTGCCTCGAGGTTCTGTTCGCAGACCCCGCACGCGGCATGTACCAGAAGATCGTGACCAGCGGCGACGCAAAGACCCTGCTCGGTGGCGTGTTCGTCGGTGACACCGCTCCCTTCGACTCCCTGAAGCCCCTGCTCGGTCGCGAACTGCCCGCTGAGCCGAACGTCTACCTGACCGCAGCTGGCGGCGGCGACGGCATCCCCGACACCGAACTGCCCGACGACGCAATCCTGTGTTCCTGCAACAACATCAGCTTCGGCGCTGTCCGCGAGGCTATCGTTGACGGCAACCACGATGTTGCATCGCTGAAGTCCTGCACCACCGCGGGTACCCAGTGTGGTTCCTGTGTCCCGATGCTGCAGAAGACTCTGGAACAGCAGATGAAGAAGATGGGTCTGACCGTCTCCAAGGCACTGTGTGAGCACTTCGACTTCTCCCGTGCAGAGCTGGCTGAGGCTGTGCGCCTGACCAGCCTGGACGACTTCGACTCCGTGCTGGCACGCTTCGGCCGCGGTGGCGACGGCTGTGCTATCTGTAAGCCGACCGTTGCATCGATTCTCTCCTCCTTCCGCAACTCCTACGTCCTGGACGCAGGCCGCGGTGGTATTCAGGAGACCAACGACCGCGCACTGGCGAACATGCAGAAGAACGGTACCTACTCCGTCGTTCCGCGTATTCCTGCAGGTGAGATTCCCGCTAAGAAGCTGGGTGTTATTGCAGAGGTCGCTGACGAGTTCGGCCTGTACGTGAAGATCACCGGTGCACAGCGTATCGGTATGTTCGGTGCTCGCCTGGAGCAGCTGCCCTACATTTGGGAGCGCCTGGTGGATGCCGGCTTCGAGTCCGGTCAGGCATACGGTAAGTCCCTGCGTAACGTGAAGTCCTGCATGGGTTCGACCTGGTGCCGCTTCGGTGTTCAGGACTCTACCGGCATGGCAGTCCAGCTCGAGAACCGTTACCGCGGCCTGCGTTCCCCGCACAAGTTCAAGTTCGGTGTTTCCGGCTGTAACCGTGAATGTGCTGAGGCACAGGGCAAGGACGTTGGTCTGATTGCAACCACCAACGGCTGGAACCTGTACCTGGGCGGTAACGGTGGTGCAAACCCCGCTCACGGTCGCCTCTTCGTCAAGGACGCTTCCAGCGAGGACATCATCCGCTACATCGACCGTTACCTGATGTACTACATCCGTACCGCAGACAAGCTGCAGCGTACCGCTCGCTGGCTTGAGGACCTGGATGAGGAGCACGGCGACGGTCTGGCACACCTGCAGTCCGTCCTCATTGAGGACTCCCTGGGCGTGTGCGAGGACCTGGAGCGCGACATGCAGCGTCACGTCGACTCCTACGAGGACGAGTGGGCAGCAACCCTGCGCGACGAGCGTCGCCTGCGCCGCTTCCGCGCCTTCATCAACGAGCCCAACGGCAGCGACGAAGGTTCGCACCTGTACGTGCTGGAGCGCGAGCAGATTCGCCCCGCAACCCCCGAGGAGATTGCGGCGGCAGAAGCTGGCGAGTCCGACACCGTCCTGCTGACCGGTGCCAAGATTCCCGTGGGTAAGCCCAGTGACCTCAACCCGGTCCCGGCAGCGTAGTATGTGCCCGAAGATTCCTCCGTTCCCGCCCCGCGAGTTCGCCACTATTGACGAGGTGCTCGCGGGCGGGGCGCCCGGGCGCAGCCTGGACGATAGCGTGACGGAACGCGGCATTCTTCTGCCCGGCGAGCCTGCTGAGAACCCCGGCAAGGTCTACATTGTGGGTGGCGGCCCCGGTGCCGCTGACCTGCTGACCCTGCGTGCGGCGCGTGCCCTGAGCGAGGCGGACGTGGTCCTTCTGGATCACCTCGCCCCGCAGGAGTACGGCGAGTACGCGCCGAACGCCCTCATCGTTGATGTGGGCAAGGTTCCCGGTAAGCACGCTGTTCCGCAGTCCCGCATTCAGCAGCTCATGATTGATTACGCGCTTTCGGGTAAGACCGTGGTGCGTTTGAAGGGTGGCGACCCGTACGTGTACGGTCGCGGCGCTGAAGAGCTGGATGCGTGCATCGCCGCAGGCCTGGAGGCTGAGGTTATCCCCGGCATTACCAGCGCCATTGCGGTTCCTGCGCGTGCGGCGATTCCGGTGACCCTGCGTAAGGTGTCCTCGATTTTCACCGTCATTTCTGGTCACTCCGGCCTGTCGGAGACCGAAGTTTCGGCGGTTGAGGCGACCCTGCGTGCACAGGGCACTGTGGTGCTGCTGATGGGCGTTCGCACTCTGCCCGATACGGTGGCGTCTCTGCTCTCTCGTGGGATTGAGGCTGACACGCCGCTGGCAACCATCGAGAACGGTTTCTCGGAGAAGGAGCGTGTGACTGTCACGACCCTTGAGAACGCTCAGGTGGATTGCGCATCGGTTAAGGCACCGGCTATTACCGTCATCGGTGAGGTCGTGCATTATGCTCGCGATAATCAGAACCGCTTTGTGAGCGAGGTTCACGAGCGTCTGCGTGAGCGTTCCACCTCCTAGAAGGCGGCGCGCCAGGTAGCTATGCGCTAGATAGTCCAGCTACGCGCCAGATAGTATTGCACAGCCCCGCATCCTTGGTTTTCCTAGTTGCCAAGGAGCGGGGCTGTTGCTGTGCCTGCTGGTATTGCTGTGCTGTAGTTGCCACCTGCCGGGCGCTGAGGCGCTCGCTGGCGCAGTAGCGGGGGAGCGCTGCGGTACAGAAGCACAGGAACATACGAAAGCGGGGCGGGTATCAGTTGATACCCGCCCCGCTTTCATCAGGGGCGCTGCGCTCAAATCCTAATCTTGGAGCTTAGAATCTCAGAGCCTAGACCTTGAAATCGCTGCTGCTACCGGAGCTAGAGCCACCGGAGCTGCCGGAGCCGCCACCGCTAGACTTGCTTGCAGAAGCAGAGGGACCCTCAAAGACCTTGCGGAATTGGTCGCTGTACTCCGACACGAAGTACTCGCGGCTGGTCACGCGCCACTTGCCCTCGGCGTACACCACGTAGATCACGACATCCAGGGTGCTTGCCTTCTGAACCTCACCCGTGCCCTTCTGGTAGATGGTGTATTCCTTGACGACATCCCGGCAGGGGAACGCCACAACAGCCAAATCGGAAGAGGCAAGAGCCTTCGCATCGAGATCGTCACGGATGCTCAGCTTACTCTCGTAGTCCTTAGTCCAACCACCCGCAGCGTAGAGCTTAGCAATAGCCTTCAGATTGTTGACCAGACCGCTGTCAGCGCCGTGGACCAGACCCTTGAGGTACTGCAGGTCGCCGTTGTACATCGCAGCAATGTACGCGCTCTGGTAAGCAGCCAGGGTCTTGTAGGCGCCCTCGAGACTGACGGTACGCTGAGCCACCGTATCAATGACCGGGATCGGGACGTTCTTCGCGGGGGAGGTGTCGGTCGGCTCAACATAGTGCGCAATGGCGGGCTTGTACTCGTACTTGACGTCGCCAATGTACTTCTTATAGTCCTTCAAGAACTCGTCGGACGGAATAATCTTCGCGCTACTACGGCTTGACGAGGACGAAGACGAAGCGGAGGCCGAAGCCGAGGCAGACTCAGAAGGCGAAGCCGACACAGACGCCGAGGGGGAGGCGGAGGCGCTCGGGGAGCCGGAGAAAGTGTCGCCGCTACCGGTGGGGCGAATATCCTTGTTGAAGGCGCATCCTGCTAGAGCCAAAGCACCGGCGGTCAGACCGCCAAAAAGAACGGTGCGGCGGGTCAATCCGTTTCGGTCGTTAGCAGAGAAGCTGGTGTGTGCACTCGGCCGGAAGGACATGGTATCTCCTGAAAGTGGTTGATCGAGGTAGCTCGCTTCACAACGCTGTGATGCGTACGAAAGGATCCGCCTCATCGTTTTTGTATTGTGTGCGGTACAGGGGGGGGTACCGGGATACGGGTGTGCCGGAGCGTGAACTGCGGCGGTATGAAGTATCCACTTCTTACTATAGAAGACTGGTTTTAAAACTTCGTCAAAAAACCCTGAACATTGTCTTTAAGACGCAATAACCCAAAGTCGGTGAGGTGCAGGGGAGTGCGCCTCCTCGACTTTGGGCTAGTGCATATGGAATTGATGAGACGGGCTGCTCTCGACTAGGGTATTAGACCCCTGCGGATTTAGACCTTAGTGGAGCCGCGACCCGAGGACGAAGAACCGCTAGAACCTGCGGAACTGGAACCAGCGGAACCAGCGGAACTAGAAGAGTCGGAAGAGCCCTTGCCGCCATTCAGACGCTCGTTCAGATAATCGTTGCCGATTCGCCACCACTTACCCTCGGTGTAGAGCATCACGTGCGGAATGGCTACCTGAGTAATCGCCGGTATCTTGCGCTCGGTGCCGTCCGGCTGATGGATGGCGGTGGCAGAATACTTGGCGTCCATCATGATTTCTACGTAGCCGTCACCGTTCTTCAGGGCGGTTCGAGGCTCCGTATTCCGCATGGAAATGCTGCACGTGAAGTCCATGTACCAGCCGTTCTGCTCATACAGTTCCTTGATTGCTTTAACCTCGTCGATAGCACTCTTGTCTGCCGGGTAGGTCAGCTCAATCGCCTGATCTGCGTAGCGACCATCCTTGAGCGCGGTGATCTGTGCGCTGTAGTACGCGCGCAGAGTCTCGTAGGCGCCCTGGAACGTCGGTTCTTCACGGTGCGGAACGGTCTTGAGGGGCTTAGGTACGTTCTTCGCAGGGGAAGAATCCGTTGCGGGCTGGTACTCGCCCATGTATTCGCCGGTCAGCTTCAGGGGGCCGGGGTACTTTTCCCAACCCTCAACGAGTGCATCCTTAGATACGGGTACGCGTGCCGCGCTGGACGAGCTGCTCTTAGCACTTGCTGATGCGGTCGCCGAAGCAGACGGTGAACTAGACGCAGAAGCGGAAGCGCTCGCGGAAGGGGTGGGGGAGCCGACCTTAGCTTTTGCCTCTTCGCTCAGCGGGCGAATATCGGAGGCGCAACCGGCCATGAGGGAAACCGCGCCACCGAGCAGCAGGGTACGGCGGCTCATAAGGCGGGAAACGGCGGAACGGGTGTTTGAAGAGCGGTCGGGCGAGAGCATCGGTGAACTCCTTGAATTATGCCGAGGCGGGCTCGGGGCACCCGGCGGCGGGCGCGTGGTTGTATGGCGTGTTGGGTGAGGCTGCATAGAGGGGTGAAACCTTGCGTTGTCTGCCGTGGTTTCAGGCCCTATCAGGTTTATTTCCTGTCCGGAAGGAGCCTCGGGTGCGTACATGCTGCTGGTGGAGCGAACGGATACGCGGTGAACTCATCTTTGAGACTGCTGTGTTCACGCCCCGGTGAGAGGGCAGATGCTATCGAATCATTATTGATGTGTTGCACGATTCATTTTAGACTATTTTGAGTTCAAAATGCACGAAAATACACCTTAGTAATCCCTGAGAGTCTATGGAGCACTCAAAATATCAATCACTGTAAAGTATTGCGGCTACACCCTGTTAGTGGGGAGCTATTTGATGGAGGCAACTGTTCCGTGAGAGGGTTGCGTGCATGTTGAGCTAAGTGATTTCAATCATATTTATGACTTGAAAAATAAAAGAGCTGCGCCTCAGCGTTTCCAAAGGGTAGGGGAGAGGAGAGCGGTTGGCTCAACCTTCTGGTCGTAAGAAAGTCTTCAAAAGCCCAGAAGAAATACCCGATTCAACAAGGGAAACCCGCTCGATAGTCCCCAAATATGCACTCTATTCACCCGCTATGCATTGCTGGATCATTCAGAAAAACCGGTTCCCACACGGAATATTGAGGGGGTGAAAACGTGCAGGGGTGAATATCTAGTGGAATTACATCGGTGTTCACCCCATATCTTGTGGTTGCACTGTCTGTAGTCCCAAGGGGTCCCTCGAAAAAATTGAAACCCACTTAAAGCAACACTGGGGGAATGTAAAAACATACATCCTTAAACACGCCCGAGTGCGGGGTGAGGTAAGACCCCTTAAACCCCCTACTCGCTCTAAATATCGCCGAACGAAGAACCATTCTGTTTTGTACCCCCAGCGTCGGCGCATCTGAAAAGTACTGTTCAAACCCACACCCCGCGGGGTTGCATACAGACACAAAAGCCACATAAACTATTAGTGTTTGCAACGACCCGGCCATCACCGGCGAGCAATTCGGAAGAACGGACCGCACCTGCGGACACCCGCCAATCGCTGCGGCGAGGGTGTCTTAGCGGAAGAGATGTAGTCCCAGTAGAACCGGACGGTTAAGCCCGATATAGCTGTAATAAGCGACTGATACCCGCCCAACGCGCCGCTCTTCCGGTGGCTAGGTATCGCGGACACGCGACGCCACGTAGCCCCGGGAGGGTTCGGTGCGTTGAGCTGTTAAATCAGTAAGCAAGGTGGTACCGCGCCGCATCCCGACCCCCGGCACATCCCGGGCAAGTCAGCGATGCCCAGGCGTCCTTGCACCCGTCATGTCAATCCTCACCCGCTGAAACGGTGGGACGACGAGTGCTACGTACCCTGTCGCCCCAACCTCTCAGCGTTGAGAACAACAGATAAGGGCGCACAAACACATGTCCCATGTTTACCCCAAGGCGAGCGCCTTCGAAGCCGCAGGAAGCGGCGTCACCGCATCGCCCAAGTTCCCCGCACTCGAAGAGGCAGTCCTCGACTACTGGAAGAAGGACAACACCTTCTCCGCATCCGTTGAGAACCGCCCCGCAGGCGAAAACGGCGAAAACGAATTCGTCTTCTACGACGGCCCTCCCTTCGCTAACGGCCTGCCCCACTACGGCCACCTGCTCACCGGCTACGCCAAGGACCTCGTCGCACGCTACCAGACCCAGCGCGGCCACAAGGTAGAACGCCGCTTCGGCTGGGACACCCACGGCCTGCCCGCAGAACTCGAGGCAATGAAGCAGCTCGGCATGACCGACAAGCGCGAAATCCTCGAAATGGGCATCGACAACTTCAACGACGCTGCCCGCGCATCCGTGCTCAAGTACACCAACGAGTGGGAAAAGTACGTCACCCGCCAGGCACGCTGGGTCGACTTCGAAAACGACTACAAGACCCTGAACGTCGAGTACATGGAGTCCGTCATCTGGGCGTTCAAGCGCCTCTACGACAAGGGCCTGACCTACCAGGGCTTCCGCGTGCTGCCCTACTGCTGGAAGGACGAGACCCCCCTCTCCAACCACGAGCTGCGCATGGACGACGACGTGTACAAGGACCGCCAGGACCAGACCGTCACCGTCGCATTCCGCCTCACCGCAGACACCGCCCTCGGCGCTGACGAGAAGGTCGCCGCAGAACTCGACGGCGTCGAAGCACTCGCATGGACCACCACCCCCTGGACCCTGCCCACCAACCAGGCGCTCGCCGTTGGACCCGAGATTGAATACTCCGTCGTACCCGGCGCAGGCAAGTTCGAGGGCCGCTCCTTCCTGATCGCCTCCGAGCTGCTCGGCTCCTACGCCAAGGACCTCGGCTACGAAGGCGACCAGCCCGAAAAGGACGCAGACGCAGCCGTCACCGCACGCTACACCGGCTCCCAGCTCGAGCACGTGCGCTACACCCCGCTCTGGGACTACTTCGCAGACGCCGAAAAATGGGGCACCGAAACCTCCTGGCAGATCCTCGTCGCCGACTACGTCACCACCGGTGACGGTACCGGCATCGTCCACCAGGCACCCGCCTACGGTGAAGACGACCAGAAGGTCTGTGAAGGCTACGGCATCCCCGTGATTCTCTCCCTCGACGAAGGCGCAAAGTTCCTGAACCTCTTCGCCGAGCCCACCGCCTCCGGCTCCACCGCCCTGGCTGAGATTGCAGGCGTGCAGGCATTCGACGCGAACCGCACCATCATCAACGCCCTCAAGGCAGACGATGTGCTGATCCGCGAGAAGTCCTACGTGCACTCCTACCCGCACTGCTGGCGCTGCCGCACCCCGCTCATCTACCGTGCAATCACCTCCTGGTACGTGAAGGTCACCGACTTCAAGGACCGCATGTACGAGCTGAACAAGCAGATCAACTGGATCCCGGAAAACGTGAAGTACGGCCAGTTCGGCAAGTGGGTTGAGAACGCACGCGACTGGTCCATCTCCCGTAACCGCTTCTGGGGCTCCCCGATCCCCGTGTGGGTTTCGGACGACCCGAACTACCCGCGCATGGACGTGTACGGCTCCCTCGAAGAGCTCAAGGCAGACTTCGGCCGCCTGCCCCTGAACAAGGACGGCGAACCCGACCTGCACCGCCCGTACATTGACGAGCTGACCCGCCCGAACCCGGACGACCCGACCGGCAAGTCCACCATGCGCCGCGTGGAAGACGTGCTCGACGTCTGGTTCGACTCCGGCTCCATGCCCTACGCACAGGTGCACTACCCCTTCGAGAACCAGGAATGGTTCGAGAACCACTACCCGGCAGACTTCATCGTCGAGTACATCGGTCAGACCCGCGGCTGGTTCTACGTGCTGCACGTACTGGCGACCGCGCTCTTCGACCGCCCCGCGTTCAAGAACGTCATCAGCCACGGTATTGTGCTCGGCTCGGACGGTCAGAAGATGTCCAAGTCCCTGCGTAACTACCCGGATGTCTCCGAGGTTCTCGACCGCGACGGCTCCGACGCGATGCGTTGGTTCCTGATGTCGTCCCCGATTCTGCGCGGCGGCAACCTGATCGTGACCGAACAGGGCATCCGTGAGGGTGTTCGCCAGGTCATGCTGCCGCTGTGGAACGTCTACCACTTCTTCGCCCTGTACGCTAACGCCGCTAACAACGGCGAAGGCTACAGCGCAAAGCTCAAGTACGACTCACAGCACGTGATGGACCGCTTCATCCTCGGCAAGACCCGCGAACTCATCGAGCAGGTCACCGCAGCGATGGACTCCTACGACATCTGGAACGCCTGCGAATCCCTGCGCCAGTACGCTGACGCACTGACCAACTGGTACGTGCGCCGCTCCCGCGAGCGCTTCTTCAACGAAGACACCGACGCATTCGACACCCTCTACACCGCACTGGTGACCGTGTCGAAGGTCGCCGCATCCCTGCTGCCGCTCAGCAGCGAGGAAATCTACCGCGGCCTCACCGGTGAACGCTCCGTGCACCTGGCTGACTGGCCCGAGGCATCCGCTTTCGCTGATGAGTCTGACCTGCTGGCTCTCATGCAGACCGTGCGTGAGGTCTGCTCCGCCGGTTCGGCACTGCGCAAGGAAAAGAAGATTCGCGTGCGCCAGCCGCTGCAGAAGATGACCGTGGCGATTGCACCCGAGCAGTTCGCAGCCCTGGGTACCGCTTTCGGTGAGAAGGGTGCGGAGTATTTCGCGAACATCGTCGAGGACGAGCTGAACCTGCGCCAGGTGGAACTGGTCAGCGCCGACACCGTCGACCCCGCCGACTACGGCATCTCCCAGCAGCTGAAGGTCAACGCACGTGCGGCAGGTCCGCGCCTGGGCAAGCAGGTGCAGGTTGCCATTAAGGCATCCAAGTCCGGTGACTGGACCGTGACCGAGGACGGTACCGTCCTGGTCGGCGTGGCAGCTCTGGACGGCGGCCTGGCTCTGGAAGAAGGCGAATACGAGCTGGCAACCGTGGTTGCCGCTGACGCTGAGGGTGCTGAGCACACTGCGGCTGCGGTTCTGCCCGGCGGCTTCCTGGTCCTCAACATTGAGCTGACCGACGAGCTGGTTGCCGAGGGTATCGCCCGCGACACCATCCGCGCTATTCAGCAGGCACGTAAGGACGCCGACCTGAACGTTGCGGACCGCATCAACCTGAGCATCGCGGCACCGGAGGAAACTCTGGCAGCTCTGCGCACCAACGAAGCACTGGTGACCGGCGAAACCCTCGCCGTGTCCCTGCAGCTGAGCGAAGCAGCCGAGCTGAGCATTAGCGTAGCCAAGGCATAAAACGCCTGAACCGTACGGCCGTCCCGCCCCTCTGTTGGGCGGGGCGGCCCGTCGTCTATCCCGCCGCACGGTTATCCCGCCGCACGGTGGGCCCCTGCCGGCACCGGCCGGCTATCCCAGTGAGGAGAACAATGAGCGAGAAGAATTACCCCGCAATTCCCGACCCCGAGGGCGTGGAGCGGGTCTACGGTGAACTGCTGGCGCGAGCACCCGAAAACAAGATGGCGCCGCGCCTGGACGCTGTGGCGCGCGCCGTCGAAATCCTTGGCGACGTGCACCGTGCCGCGCCGGTCATCCACATCACCGGCACGAACGGCAAGACCAGCACCGCCCGCATGATTGAGGCGCTGCTGCTCGGCCACGACCTGCGCGTGGGCCGCTTTACCAGCCCGCACCTCGAAAGCGTTACCGAGCGTATCTGCATTAACGGCGCACCCGTACCGGATGCCACCTTCGTGCGCATTTGGGAGGAAATCGCCCCCTACCTGCAGATTGTGGACGCGGAGATGACCTCCCGCGGCGAGCCCGCCCTGACCTTCTTCGAGTCCGTTACCGTGCTCGCCTTCGCGATTTTCGCGGACGAGCCGGTGGACGTGGTGGTGCTCGAGGTCGGTATCGGCGGCACCTGGGATTCCACGAACGTTGCCGACGGCGTGGTTTCCGTGGTCACCCCGATTGGTCTGGACCACACCGACATGCTGGGCGAAACCCTCGCTGAGATCGCGACCGAAAAGTCCGGCATCATCAAGCCCGGCGGATTCCTGATTTCTGCGGCGCAGGACCCGGAAGCGGCGGACGTGCTGCTCGCCTCCGCCCGCGAGAAGGAAGCATCCTTCGCCTTTGAGGGCGTGGAGTTCGGCGTTGTCTCCCGTGAGCTTGCGGTCGGCGGTCAGCTGCTGACCCTGCGCGGCCTGGCGGGCGAGTACCCGGATGTGCCGCTGTCCCTGCACGGTGCGCATCAGGCGCAGAACGCCGTGGTGGCTCTCGCCGCCGTGGAGGCGTTCTTCGGCGGTCAGCGTCAGCTGCCCGAGGACGTGGTGCGTACCGCGTTTGAGACGGTGCGCTCGCCGGGCCGTCTGGAGGTTGTGCGCACCGAGCCGCTGACCATCCTGGATGCGGGCCACAACCCGCACGGCGTGCGTGCGTCCGCGGCTGCGCTGACTGAGGCGTTCAAGCTGTCGCACCTGCACGCGGTGGTCGGCATCCTGGGCGAGAAGGATGCCCTGGGCATGTTCGAGACCATGCGCGAAGAGTATGTTGACGCTTCCGACGGCACCTTCCGCCTGTACCTTGCGGCGTCGGATTCGCCGCGTGCGATTGCCCCGGAGCGCCTGCACGAGCTCGCCCTGGATGCTGGCATTGATGAAGACTCAATCGAGGTGTTCGAGCACCTGGATGAGGCGATTGCCACCGCCATGGAGAACGCTCTCTTCGAGCAGGAGTCGGCGGGCGTGCTGATTACCGGTTCGATTACGGTCATCGGTGAGGCGCGTACCCTGCTCGCTGCGCATGAGCAGGCGAAGACCCCCGGCGCTGAGGCTGAGGAGCTGCCGGATGAGCTGCCCGCCGAGGCTGGCCTGTACGCCGGTTCTGCGGGCGCGGCGTCGGCTTCGACTCTGGCTGCCGCGGCCGCTGAGGCTGCTGCCGCCGAGCCGGATGAGCTGCTGAACGACATCATGGCCGAGTTGGGTGGCGAGTCTGCGCCGGGTTCTTCGCTGGAGGACTCGCTGGGCCTGCCGCTGGGTGATTCGTACACCGATGATTTCTTCGGTGACGATGACTCCGAAGACGAATAAAGCCCACTGAGGTTATTGATGAGAAAGCGGGGCGCCGCTCTCCGGTTGGTTTTACTGGGCTAGTATTACCGGCTGGGGGAGCGGTGCCCCGCTTTTTCGCACCCAGCCTTTTTGTGCCTCCGCCTTTCTGTCTTTTGCCTCTGCCCTCGCGCTCCCACTCGAACCCCACTTGAACCCACGTTCCCTCACGCGTTCCCAGGGGCTCTCACGCAACCCCAATCGCCCGATTTTTTTTCGGCATACCCCACCCCCACCCACCCAAAAA
The DNA here is from genome assembly GCF_001814645.1 of Rothia sp. HMSC076D04. Lineage (NCBI taxonomy): Bacteria > Bacillati > Actinomycetota > Actinomycetes > Micrococcales > Micrococcaceae > Rothia > Rothia sp. HMSC076D04. The sequence goes on from NZ_KV817369.1 coordinate 298,707, forward strand.
TCGAAAATAACGAAAATTTTTGGGCACCGAGCACACAAAACCGGGCGCGCCTCCACGACACGGTGCTATATTCACTGAGGCGCCGGCCCCAACGCCTGAGGCCGCACCAACATACCCGCACACATACGCATACCAGCGACGGTATGCCACATAGTGAAAGGCACCCATCATGCCCGCACCCTTCACCGATTTGATTGGCACCGATTCGTTCACCGAGTCCCTACGCCAGGAGAACCTCGCCACCTGGCTTGCCGCCACGAATCACCGCTTTGTTGCTGAGCTTTTTGACGGCTCGATTGCCCCGCAGGTCATGGCGGGGTACCTGGTGCAGGACTACCGCTTCCTCGATACCTTCCTCGCCCTGATTGGTGGCGCGATTGCTAACGCCGATACTCTCGCGGGTCGTCTGCGCCTCTCCGAGTTCGCGGGCGAGATTGCGGGGGACGAGAACACCTACTTCCTGCGCAGCTTTGAGACTCTGGGCGTGACCGAACATCAGCGTGACTCCATGCCCGATATGGAGGCGACCACCGGCTTCAAGCGTCTCTTCCTCGACGCGGCGGCTAGCGGCAGCTACGCGGCGATCCTGTCGGTGCTGGTGGTTTGCGAGGGCCTGTACCTGGATTGGGCGTCGAAGGCTCCCGCCAAGCGTCCCGAATCGTTTGTGCACCACGAGTGGATTACCCTGCACGACTACCCGGAGTTCCGTGAGCTGGTTGATTTCCTGCGCCGCGAACTGGACCGTGTGGGCCCGTCGGATGCGCAACGTGCCCGCGAGTTCTTTAGCCGCGCGGTGGAGCTGGAACAGCTGTTCTTTGATGAGTCGTACACCCACCCGCTGCCCTAGGTAATACCGCCCTAAGTGATGCCCCGGATAAAGCCCTAGAAAATATCCCGTTGAAACCCTCGGAAGGTTCCGCCCGCCGCTGAATTGCGGGCGCCTCCCGGGGGTTTCGCGTGCTCAAGACGCCCCGAAAGTGCCCGGAATGAGCCCCTGAAAATGCCCCGAAAGTGCACAGAAAACGCGCCCACCTGTGTAAAATAGCACGTCATAAAACGGAACATATAGGCTGATGGCGTGCCATTTGGCGGTGTGAGAGGCTAGGATAAATGGGGTACCGCTTCCGGGGTGCTGGCTATGCCGCGCCGGTATGTACCCGCTACTGCACGAGGTGAGGCGCACCCTTGAGGAACCTAACCGGCACCTCCTCAGCCGTCCCCGGCGTCTGCCGCGTTGACGGTTGCATGCGCCCCTCAACACTACAGAGCTTAAGACGGTGCTGCTGGGACAGTACCACCGTAAAACACTATCTAAAGGAGTCGTATGAGTACCGCCGCATCGAGTACTACCGAGCCCACCCACGCTGCAAAAGAAGCGCAGCACGGGCACGCGGGAACCCCGGGCGGCTACTCAGACCGACAGCTTGGATTCTGGCTGGTTGGCGCCGGCCTGATCGCACTCATTTCTTCGGCGATTCTGGTGTACGAGCGCCTGCAGATTTACATTGATGCTGGCCACTCCACGGTCTGCGATATCAACGCCCTGCTCAGCTGCGGCACGGTGATGCGTACCCCGCAGGCGGAAGCTTTCGGCTTCCCAAACCCGTTCATTGGTCTGGTGGGCTTCTCGATTGTGGTGACTATCGGTGCTGCGATCATGGCGGGCGCACGCTTCAAGAAGTGGTTCTGGGTGTGCATGAACATTGGTTTGGCGGCGGCGACCGCATTCATTATGTGGCTGTGGTACCAGACGACGTTCCAGATTAACGCTCTGTGCCTGTTCTGCATGATCGTGTGGGTTATGACCATCACCCTGTTTGTGAAGACCACGGTCCGCAATATTTCGGCGGGTGTTATTCCGGCGTCGCAGTCGATGCGTGAGAGCGCTCGTGGCTGGTCGTGGTTTGCGATTAGCCTGTGGCTGATCCTGATTTTCGGCATTATTGTGATCCGCTTCTTTGAGGTCATTGTGAATATGATGCGCTAAGCAGTTGAGGGCTGATGCCCCGAACGTGCAACGCCCCGGTGCCTGTTGGTGCCGGGGCGTTGCTGTACCCGCAAACGGAATGTGCTGAGCGGATTGTGCCGGTAGATTGCAGCGGGTAGATTGCAGCGGGTAGCGGGGGAGGCGCCGGTAACTTTGCCGGTGGCAGTCAGCGGGGAGGCGGCGCGGGTGCGTATAATGGTCAGGTATATTCTTGAGCGGCGTCAGCTGGAGCCGTCCGCGGGTTTTGCCTGCGGCGTTGACTGCCTGCCGTTCTGCTGGACACTAGATTCTTGATACCCCTTCGAGGAGACCCGTGAAGACTGCCGGAATTGCCGCAATGGGCGCTGCTGCCGTTATTTTTCTGACTGCCCTGCTGTTGCTGACCGCCGGTCACTTCTCGCTGCTGTGGGTGATTCTGCTGGTGGTTTCTCCGTTTGTTTTCATTCTGGGCGTTCCGTTTGCGACCGGTTCCGGTCCGGAGTACCTGCCGACCGACCCGAAGCTTGCTCAGCAGGCTCGTGAGGCGCGCGATGCGGAGCTGGGTCTGGACTAGCCCCTCCTCTGTGAAAGTTTTTGAAGCCGGGTGGTGCGTAGTGGCACGCCCGGCTTTGCTGTACCCGCTATGGTGCTCGCCGCAGTGCCCGCGCATCCTGGTGGGAAGTGATGCCTGGATTGGGGGTCCTGGGTGGCTTAGAGGCACCCGCTACCGGGTATAATGAAAGACGGTGTCTTGTGCGCCCCGCACGCGCATGAAGATCCCCACCAACGCATCGAGGGAGAGTACCCGATGAGCGCCGGCTATAAGCCGCGGAGCATAACTGTCGCACCGCGCGTGCCGCCCGCCTCGGCGAAGAAACCCGAAGACCGGCAGGGCACCCAGGAAGGGTGTGAGCGTGCCGTGCTCGAGAGCGAGGTGGCTGTGACCGTCGCGGCGCGCTCTGCGTTCCGCCCGCTCGCCCCCTACGGCAGAAGCACTGAATGAGATAGTGCCCGCGAAGAACGCGCACCGTAGGGTGAGGCTTGAGCCGCGGTGGCAGCAACTAGGCTTTGCGCTGTATGCGCGCTGTTAAAATCCTTGCGGTGCGGAGCAGGGTGTAACGAAAGAAGATTAATGTCTGACGAGAAGAACGTCGAACTTGGGGTTTTTGAGGCGCTGAACGCCCTCGCGGAGGAGAAGAACGCCTCTGCAGAGACCCGTGAAACTCTGCGTAAGAATGTTCGTGAGAGCTCTGAGGCTCAGCAGGGTGCTGAGCGCCGCCGTCCGGGTCGCCCGAAGAAGGAGAAGGCTCCTGAGGTTCCCCTGGATGAGGCGATTGCTGCTGGCCTGACCAACCTGCGTAATGCTAAGGCTAAGCACGCGCCGGCACCGAAGGTTGCCGCTCCCGTTGCGTCTGAGACCGAGGTTGCTTCTACCCTCGATAGCCTGTTTGCGGCTGCTGAGAAGAAGGCGGCTGAGCCTGCTGTTGAGGAGAAGACCGCAAAGGTCGAGACCGTCGAGAAGACCGCGAAGGTTGAAGAGGTCGCCAAGGTTGAGAAGGTTGCTAAGACCGAGACCGTGGAGAAGACCGCGAAGGTGGAGGAAGTTGTTGCCCCCGCCGCTGAGTCTGCCGAGCCTGCCGTTGAGGTGAAGGAAGAGACCGCCAAGGTTGAGGTCGTAACCCCCGCACCGGCTGAGAAGGCTGAAGATCCCGCTGAAGAGGCTGCCGCAGAGCAGCCCGCCGAGGCTGCTGCGGTTGCTGAAGAATCCGCAACCGAAGAAGCTGCACCTGAGGCACCTGCCGCAGAAGAGTCTGCTGAGGAGCCCGCGGCTGAGGAGCCCGCAGAAGCTCCCGAGCCGGTAAAGACCATTAGCGACCTGCAGCGCGAGAAGCTGCAGGAACTGCGCTCGCGTACCCCCATGGGTGCGATGCCGCTGTTCATGGCGCCCGAGCCGGAGGAGCTGAGCGAGCTCGCTGTTGCCGCCAAGCTGGAGCGTGAAGCACGCCGCGCCGCTGCCGAGGAGCAGAAGCGTAAGGAGCGCATGGAGCGCCGCCGCGAGGAGGCTGCCGCTGAGGCTGAGGTGACGAGCCACCGTCGCCGTCGCCGTCGCCGCGGTACCGAGGATATTGAGATTGAGGGCGGCGTTGATGATGACGTTGAGACCGTCACCAAGGTGCGTGCGCCGCGCCTGGCTGACTCTCACGCATCCAACACCGTGACCGGTGTGCGCGGTTCTACCCGCCTGGAGGCGAAGCGTGTGCGCCGCCGCGAGTCCCGCTCCCTGGGCCGCCGCCGCCACATCGTGACTGAGGCTGAGTTCTTGGCTCGCCGCGAGTCCGTGGACCGTCAGATGCTGGTTCGTCAGAAGGACGGCCGCATCCAGATTGGCGTGCTTGAGGACGGCGTGCTGGCTGAGCACTTCGTGTCCAAGACCCAGCAGGATTCCCTGATTGGCAACGTGTACCTGGGTAAGGTTCAGAACGTTCTGCCCTCCATGGAAGCTGCGTTCGTTGACATTGGACGCGGCCGCAACGCTGTGCTGTACGCGGGCGAGGTCAACTGGGATGTTACCGGTCTGGACGGTGCGCCCCGCAAGATTGAGAACGCCCTGAAGCCCGGCGATTCGGTTCTGGTGCAGGTCACCAAGGACCCGATTGGTCACAAGGGTGCCCGCCTGACCAGCCAGGTTTCCCTGCCCGGTCGCTTCCTGGTGTACGTGCCGGGCGGTTCGATGACCGGTATTTCCCGCAAGCTGCCCGACACCGAGCGTGCTCGCCTGAAGAAGATTCTGAAGGACAAGCTGCCCGAGGGTGCTGGCGTGATTGTTCGTACCGCGGCGGAGGGTGCTTCTGAGGAGGAGCTGACCCACGATATTAACCGTCTGCGTGCGCAGTGGGAAGAGATTCAGGAGAAGGCTAACTCCCGTAAGGTACTGGCTCCGGAGATGCTCTACCAGGAGCCCGACCTGATGATTAAGACCGTGCGTGACGTCTTCAACGAGGACTTCACCGCGATGATTGTTCAGGGAGAGAACGCCTGGGATTCCATCGAGGCGTACGTGACCTACGTGGCGCCGGACCTGGTTTCCCGCCTGCAGCAGTGGGATGGCGAGGATGACCTCTTCGACCACTACCGCATCAACGAGCAGCTGGCGAAGGCTCTGGATCGTAAGGTGTACCTGCCTTCGGGTGGTTCGCTGGTGATTGACCGCACCGAAGCCATGACTGTGGTGGACGTGAACACCGGTAAGTTCACCGGTAGCGGCGGCAACCTGGAGGAGACCGTCACCAAGAACAACCTGGAAGCTGCTGAGGAGATTGTCCGTCAGCTGCGTCTGCGCGATATTGGCGGCATTATCGTCATTGACTTCATTGACATGGTGCTTGAGTCGAACCGTGACCTGGTTCTGCGTCGCCTGATTGAGTGCCTGGGCCGTGACCGTACCAAGCATCAGGTGGCTGAGGTGACTTCGCTGGGTCTGGTTCAGATGACCCGTAAGCGCCTGGGTACCGGTCTGCTTGAGGTCTTCTCGGAGCCCTGCGAGCAGTGTGCCGGCCGTGGCCTGGTGGTTCACGATCAGCCGCTGAGCGGTCGTAGCGGTGGCGCGTCGGATTACATCCACCGCCATGAGCGTAATGACCGTAAGCGTAGCCGTGCCGCTGCCCGCGAGGATTCTCGTGACCAGCAGAAGCAGGATGCTCTGGAGTCGAAGAAGGCTGAGCGCCGTAACGCTATGGCTGCGGTGGCTGCCGCATCCGCCCAGGCTGATGAGGCTTCGGAGGAGACCACTTCGACCCGCAAGAAGCGTAAGCGCCGCAAGCGTTCGCGCCGCGCGGAGACCGCTGAGCTTTCGCTTGAGCAGGAGATTCAGGGTATTGCTGAGGCTGCCAGCGAGCAGGCTCACGCGGAGGTTGCTCAGCGTGAGGACAAGGTCGCTGAGGTCACCGAGGGCAACTGGATCGGCGAGCAGGGCGGCTTCTCCCTGGAGCAGCTGGCGAGCGCGTTTGACCGCGTGGAAGAGTCCGCTGAGGATTCCTCGAAGGACTCTGAACAGGAGCGTTCGGAGGATCGTTCTGAGGAGCGTCGTTCGTCCAAGCGTGGCGAGAAGAAGTCTTCTCGTAACCGTAAGCGCCGCGAGCTGACCGATGCGGATATCGCCGCTGTGGAGGATTCCGGCGCGGGTGCGCTGGAGGACGAGCACCACGTTGACCCGGAGCTCGACCCGCGCTTTAGCCGCTCTTCGGATCGTTTCGAGGCGATTCGCGCCGGTGAGGCGAAGGCTCGTGCTTCTCAGAAGGCTGGCCGTCTTGCCCGCACTGAGGGTGAGTCGTTCCGTTCGGGCCGTGAGGATCGTTCGGAGGAGCGTCGTTCGTCCAAGCGCCAGGACCGTGAGCAGCAGAACGCTGAGGCAACCTCCGCTGAGGTAAACTCGGGTGTGCAGAAGGCTCAGGAGTCCAAGCGTGTTGAGCGTGAGGACCTGCGCATCGAGGATGTTCGTGAGACTCCGCGTGCCTCCCGCCGCCGTGCTCGTCGTGCCGCTGATGAGAAGCGTGCCGAGAAGGCAGCTGAGCAGAGCGTGGCATCCGAGCAGGCGCCCGCAAAGGATGATAAGGTTGAGAAGTCTGAGTCTCGTACGGTCGTGACCGGCGTGATTGCTGCTCCGGCTGTGACCGGTGTGGTGGGCGCAGCCCCCGCAGTGGTTGAGGCTCCGGTTGAGGAAGCCCAGAAGCCTGCGGCTCAGGTGCCCGGTTCGACTCCGCGTAAGCGTCGCACTCGCCGTGCGGCTTCGAGTGCCGGTGCCGGTGCTCAGGTCGTGACCGTGGACGCTTCCGAGCGTGCTGAGGGTTCCGTGGTTGCTTCCGCTTCTGTTGCGGATGTGGCTCCGGTGGCTGATGACGCTTCGGCCCCTGTCTTGTTCGGCATTGGCGTTGCTGCTGCCGACATTAAGCGTGAAGGTAAGGACGATTAGTCTTTAGCTTCCGATCATCGGAATTCCGATGGTGTGTGTATATGAGATAGCCTCGGTAGGGCGAGCCGGAACTTCCCTACCGAGGCTATTTTTTTCTGTGCGTGTGCTGCGTCATTTTAAAGGCGCTACTAAGAGTGCGGTGCAGTATTAGAGGAGCATCACGTGGTGTCTGCGGATAATCCGTGAAACTATCTATTGCGCGGCGCGTAGATCATGCCGTATCCTTAAGGACTGGTGTTTATCTCAGTGAAGCCCTATCGACGCAGGGCCAGCGGGAGACACCGCTCCCACCCGCATCGTCTTCGGCGTGGTCGAATAATCGGCTGAGTCGAAACGTGCGGGAGAGAGACACCACCGGTGAGCCTCGCGTGTTGGCTTCGGCGGGCAATCCCGTCGGAACTCACGGGCCGTTCCTCCTTGCTCGCGGTCATTCGACTGGCGGGGGAGGGCGCACAGCAATGAAAGCGCAGGCTGCTCATTCGTGTGAGATCCAAGAAGCAAGTTGTCGAGAAAAGTGAGTCCCATAGTGGCATACGCGATTGTACGCGCTGGCGGCCGCCAGGAGAAGGTTTCCGTAGGCGACCTCGTTACCCTTGACCGTGTTGCAGGCGAGCCCGGCAGCACCATCGAGCTGCCCGTGCTGCTGCTCGTCGACGGTGACAAGGTCACCGCTGATGCAAAGTCCCTGGCTTCCGCCAAGGTTGTTGCTGAGAAGGTTGAGGACCTGCGCGGTCCGAAGATCGTTATTCAGAAGTACAAGAACAAGACCGGTTACAAGAAGCGTCAGGGCTTCCGCGCCGAGCTGACCACCGTCAAGATTACCGCTATCAACGCGTAATTAAGACGACCGGAATTCAACCCTAAGGTAGGAATACAGAATGGCACACAAGAAGGGCGCAAGCTCCACCCGTAACGGCCGTGACTCGAACCCCCAGTACCTCGGTGTTAAGCGCTACGGCGGCCAGTCCGTCAACGCAGGCGAGATTCTCGTTCGCCAGCGCGGCACCCACTTCCACCCCGGCCTGAACGTTGGCCGCGGTGGCGACGACACCCTGTTCGCTCTGGCAGCAGGCACCGTCGAATTCGGTACCCGCAAGGGCCGCAAGGTCGTTAACATCCTGGCAGCAGCTGAGTAATACTCACCGCTAGGGCAGAGGGGGTAGGCGTTAGTCTACCCCCTCTCGCTATGACCTCGAATGCCGTGGATGCCCGTGCTGGGTTCCACGATGAGGCGCACCCCA
>NZ_KV817369.1:306982-375617 GCF_001814645.1 Rothia sp. HMSC076D04
CCCCAACCCGGTCGCGCCTGCCGCCGCATCCGCAGCATGATTGGTGTGTGCCGTGCGGTGGCGAAGTGAAGATGTTCAAGATAAGGAGAACCCGTGGCAGAGTTCGTGGACCGCGTGGTCTTGCATGTATCTGGCGGTCGCGGAGGTAACGGCTGCGTCTCCGTGCGACGTGAAAAGTTTAAGCCCCTGGGCGGCCCTAACGGCGGTAACGGTGGTAATGGTGGCGCGGTGATTCTGCGCGTGGATAACCAGACCACGACCCTGCTGGAGTACCACCACAGCCCGCACCAGCACGCCCCGAATGGCGATATTGGTCGTGGCGATATGCACCACGGCTTTAACGGTGAGGACCTGGTTCTGACCGTGCCGCAGGGTACTGTGGTGAAGGACCGCGAGGGTAATGTTTTGGCTGACCTGCTGCGTGTGGGCGACGAGTACGTTGCTGCCCGTGGCGGTATGGGTGGTCTGGGTAACGCTGCGTTGGCTTCGGCTAAGCGTAAGGCTCCCGGTTTTGCTCTGCTGGGCACCCCCGGTGAAGAAGCTGATATTGTTCTGGAGCTCAAGTCCATTGCGGATGTGGCTCTGGTGGGTTACCCCTCGGCGGGTAAGTCTTCGTTGATTGCTGCGATTTCTGCGGCGCGTCCGAAGATTGCTGACTACCCGTTCACCACCCTGATCCCGAACCTGGGTGTGGTGCAGGCAGGCGATGTTCGCTATACCGTTGCGGATGTTCCGGGTCTGATTGAGGGCGCTTCTGAGGGTCGCGGTCTGGGTCACCGCTTCCTGCGCCATGTGGAGCGTTCTTCGGCTCTGGTGCACGTGATTGACTGTGCGACTCTGGAGCCGGGCCGTGACCCGATTAGCGACTTTGAGGTAATCCGCGGCGAGCTGCAGAACTATGAGGTTGACCCGACTGCGGGTGTGACCGTGCCGCTGCATGAGCGTCCGCAGATTGTGGTGCTCAATAAGATTGACGTTCCTGAGGCTCGTGAGCTGGCTGAGTTTGTTCGCCCCGAGTTTGAGGAGATGGGTTTCAAGGTCTTCGAGATTTCGACTGCTTCCCATGAGGGTCTGAAGTCCCTGATCTTTGCGATGGCAAAGCTCGTTGAGGAAGACCGCGAGGCTCGTGCCGCTGCCGAGAAGGAAGCGGAGCGCGTGGTTGTTGAGGCTCCTGTGGTTCGCCCGAAGGGCTTCCGCGGTAAGAAGAAGCAGGAGTTCATTATTCGCCGCGAGGAGCGTAACCTTGAGCCGCTGTTCCGCGTGATTGGTGAGAAGCCTGAGCGTTGGATTCAGCAGACTGACTTCAATAATGATGAGGCTGTCGGCTACCTGGCGGACCGCCTGGCGCGCCTGGGTGTTGAGGATGAGCTGTTCAAGGCTGGTGCTCGTGCCGGTGACGCCGTGGTGATTGGTGAGAATGACAACTCGGTGATCTTCGATTGGGAGCCGACCATGGTCGGTGGCGCTGAGTTGCTGTCCTCCCCGCGTGGTACGGACGCTCGTCTGGAAGAGATCATTCGCCCGACTCGTGCGCAGAAGCGTGTGGAGTACAAGGAGCGTATGGACGCGAAGGCGGAGGCTCGTGCCGAGCTGGAGTCCGAGCGCGCTGCAGGCGTGTGGACCGAGTCGGTTGAGTACCGCAAGAAGTTGAAGGAAGGCAAGGTCGACGAGAATATCGACATGCCGAACGTCGACGACTAGTAGCTGAAGCGTAGCTGTTGCCTAGACAGCTGTTGCCTAGACAGCTGTTTCATAGACAGCTGTTTCATAGACAGTGAGTGGTGCCGCGTACCGGGGTTTGGCTCCGGTGCGCGGTGCTTTCTTGTGTGCGGTGCTTTCTTTTGTGTTCTGTGGTTGCCGCTCGCGCCGGATGTGCGTGTCGGAACACGCGGGTGAGCCTGTGGTCGGGCGTGCTGGCTGGGTATTCCACTGGCGGCTTAGCTCACCCCCGTCATTTCGGTTTTTTTGACCGTAAGCAGGTAGCATAGAGGGGAATGTACGCGGGCACCTTTTTCGGTGTTGCGTACCTTCTGTGTACCTGCCCGCATCCGCGCCTGTGGTGGCTTTTTAGCTGCCGTGGTGCGGTCTCTGTCCCCAGCAAGGACGGCATTTGTGACTGACCAGCCTGTTCACCTTGATTTTGGTGCTCCGAGCACCGAGTCGATTCCCCCGCGCACTCCCGGTCGGGTGCGTCTGGGCGTGATGGGTGGAACCTTCGATCCGATTCACCACGGACACCTGGTGGCAGCTAGTGAAGTTGCCGCCGTGTTCGACCTGGATGAGGTCGTATTCGTTCCGACCGGTCAGCCCTGGCAGAAGGTGGGGGAGCGGCACGTGAGTGACGCTGAGCATCGCTACCTGATGACGGTGATTGCAACCGCGTCGAACCCGCGTTTTACGGTGAGCCGTATTGATATTGACCGTGGCGGCGCCACCTACACCTTTGATACGCTTAACGAGCTGCGCGCTCTGCGCCCGGATGCTGACCTGTTCTTCATTACCGGCGCGGACGCGATCAGCCAGATTATGACCTGGCGTAATGCCCATAAGCTGTGGGATTTGGCAACTTTTGTGGGCGTGACCCGCCCCGATCATGATCTGGATCCGCCGCTGGCTGAGGGTCGTCATATTACGACCCTGAAGATTCCTGCGATGGCGATTTCTTCGACTGATATTCGTCGCCGCGCAGCTGAAGATGCCCCCATCTGGTACCTGGTGCCGGATGGTGTGGTGCAGTACATTGCTAAGTACGGCCTGTACAAGAAGGACGCTTTGACGGCGTACCGTGACGGCTTGCCCCGCGTGAAGGATGAGTCTGGGCAGGCACCCCAATCGACGAATAATGAGGGAACACATGAGTGAAGCTACGGGTTCGAAGCCCTATAGCGAGGACGAAGCGTACCTCTACGAGACGTACGTGACCGAGGACGGCATTGAGGTGCCGCCGCCTACTAAGGTGATGGGTCCGCGCCGTCTTGCCCGCTACCGTGAAGAAGTTGCCGAGTACCTGCGCGCGAACCGCCGCGGTGAGCCCGCGAAGCCTGTTGCGAACATGGGCTCCGTGATTTATACGGACGCTATTGACCCGCAGGTTCTGGCTGTTCAGCGTCGTTTTGCGGCGCTGGCGGCTCAGGGCAAGATTGACACTGAAGCGAACGATGAGGAGAAGCTGCACGAGCCTGCTCCTCTGACCAGTAGCCTGCGTATTCTGCGCCCCGAAGAGATCGCGCAGAACCGTGTGGATGCGACCAGCCCCTCCGCGGTGGATAACCCGATGACTTCTTCGATCCCGGTCATTGCCGTGGTTAAGGAGGAGAAACCGGAACCCGAGCTGCACCAGTACCTGGTGCGCGATGAGCCGAAGGTTGAGGAGCTGGACAGCTCTGACGTTGAGACTGAGCAGACCGAGGTTGCTTCCGTTGAGGAAGAGACTGTTGAGGTTGCTGAGGTTGAAGAGTCTGCTGACGAGCTGCCCACCCGCGTGAGCGCGGTGGACGCGCAGGGTCTTGACCTGAGCGTGCTGGATAGCGCCTCCGCAGGGGATACCGTGGATTCGGTGGACGGCGACCCGACTGTTGCTCTGAGCCCGGATGAGGTTGAGGAGCTGCTGCAGCGCATGGTGGATCGTCAGGATCCCGAAGAGTCTGCTGCTCTGGTCGAAGAGGTCACCGAGGAAGCTGAGGAGTCTGAGGAAGTCGCGAAGGATGCAGAGTCCAAGGTTGCTGATTCTAAGGTTGCTAAGTCCAAGTCTGCTCCGGTACCTTCCGCTGAGGCTTCCAAGGAGTCCGCTTCTAAGGGCGCTGTTGAGAAGACTGAAGAGGTTCTGCAGCCTGCGCAGAAGGCCTCCCTGGCGTGGCTGTGGATTGTGCTGCTGCTCGCCCTGGTTGTTGTTGGTCTGATTATGATTTTTGGCCCTAAGTAGGCCGTGAACAATGCACCCCTGTTGCGGGTGCTGCCGGCGGGTGTTCTGCCGGCAAGGAAGGAAAATATGACTGCTGCACAGTCCTCGATTGAGGCTCTGCGCATTGCCGCCCGCGCTGCGGAGGAGAAGCAGGGAACTAACCTGTTCGCTGTGGATGCATCCGACGCGATGGGTCTGATTGATGGCTTCCTGGTGGTTTCTGCCCACAATGAGCGCCTCGTGAACGCTGTTGCGGATGAGGTTGAGGACGCTCTGCGTGAGCAGGCTGACCTGAAGCCGGTCCGCCGTGAGGGTCGTTCCTCGGGTCGTTGGATTCTGCTGGACTTCGGCGATATTGTCGTGCATGTTCAGCATGAGGAGGACCGCGAGTTCTACGCTCTGGATCGTCTGTGGGCTGAGGCCCCGCGTATTGAGCTGGGGGTTGAGAACGAGGCTCCCTTCGACATTGAGGGTGAGACTGAGGAAGATGCTGCGCGCATCATTCCCGCTCAGGATGAGGCGTAAGCTTGATTTTTAGCTGATGAGGGGTGGGCTCTGCTGGCGCTGTATGGTGCCGCGGGTCCGCCCCTTTCGGCGTGTTTGCGGGTATTTCTGCATGCCCGGTTGCCCCGGAACTTTTTTGGATTTTTGGGTGCGCTGGTTTGCATCGTTGTCCGTGGTGTGTGTAATATATTCATGTTGCCTCGTTGAGGTCACTAACTGAATATGGGGATATGGCGCAGCTGGTAGCGCACCTGCATGGCATGCAGGGGGTCAGGGGTTCGAGTCCCCTTATCTCCACGTTTTCCTCGGTTGAGGAGCTTGTCGCCCGGTTCTTGTGAATCGGGCGATTTTGCTATCTGCCGATAACTCTCGATAGTCAACAACACAGTTCATAGTTGAGGAGTCACTCATGGGAGCGCACGCACATCACGGCCACGGCGGGCATCACGGGCATCACCACGACCATTCGCATGCCCCGAGCCCGGAGGACGCCGCCTCGATGCGTCCGCGTCTGCTGATTGCGTTCAGTCTGGCGGTCGTTATTGTGTTGGCGCAGGCGATTGGTTCGCTGGTCACGGGAAGTCTCGCGCTGCTGACTGATACGGCGCACGCTGTTACGGATGCCTCCGGTCTGCTGGTTGCGCTCACTGCGGCTTCGTTGATGACGCGCCCGGCGACTTCGCGCCACACGTGGGGTTTCCGCCGTATTGAGGTGCTTGCCGCCCTCGGGCAGTCGGTGCTGCTGCTCGCGGTGGGTATCTACACGGCGGTGGAGGGTGTGCATCGCCTGTTCGCCCCGCCGGAGGTGCCCGGCACCGAACTGCTGATCTTTGGTGTGGTTGGCCTGGTGGCGAACGCTATTGGCATTGCGGTGCTGGCTACGGCGAGGAACGCGAACTTCAACATGCGTGCCGCGTTCCTGGAGGTGCTCAATGACGCCCTGGGCTCGCTGGGCGTCATTGTGGCGGCTATCGTGATTTGGCTGACCGGCTTCTACCAGGCGGATGCCCTTGCGGGTCTATTCATTGCGGCGCTGATTGTGCCGCGTGCAGTACGTTTGATGAAGCAGACGACGGCCGTGCTCATGGAGTTCACCCCGGACGGCTTGGACCTGGACGCGATGCGTGAGCACATGCTCCGCGTTGAGGGCGTGGTGGAGGTGCACGACGTGCACGCCTCGATGGTGGCGACCGGTCTGCCGGTGGTGACCGCGCACGTGGTGGTTGCCGATTCATGCTTCCATGACGGGTCTGCGGTGACGATTCTGGACCATATCCGTTCGTGTGTGGCGAGCCATTTTGAGGTGTCGGTTGAGCACTCGACCTTCCAGCTGGAGACCGCCGAGCTGGGTGGTCGTGAGCCGGACTCGGTTCGCCACCCCTAGGCTGGCTCGCGCAGGTTTTGCCTCGCGTAGATTTTGCCCATGCTTCGCCGGCAGGTCTGCCCGCCGCGGTAGATAGAGCAGAAATAGCAAGCCAGAACAGGTACCAGAACCAGAGATAGCGGGGGAGAAGTGACCGTTATATTTGGTGGCTTCAACACGCAAAAGATACACTCTTTAGGGAGCAAAAGGTGCTCCTCACCCACACACTTTGACAGGCCCGCTGGCTGGCTCTTTAGTTTGGTAGCCGCGGTAGCCTGCAACGATGAGCGCCTCAGCCCAGCTGAAACGGAATAGCTGAAACGGAACAGCGGGCGGGCGCATCCATAGATTTTTGACGAGAACAACCACGATTAGCAGCAGATACGGAATACCATGCATTCACCTATTGCCACTTACCTGACCGAGACCCTCGAGTCGGTCGCTTCTGATACCTCCGGTGAGTTGGCAAACTACATTCCGGAACTTGCCGCCGTGGACCCGGACAAGCTCGCCGCGTCTATCGCCATGGTTGACGGTGAGCAGTATGCCGCCGGTGACTCCGATGTGGAGTTCACGATCCAGTCGATTTCTAAGCCGTTCGTGTACGCCCTGGCGCTCGCGGACCGCGGCTATGATGATGTGCTTGCGAAGGTGGGTGTGGAGCCTTCCGGTGAGCCGTTCAACGAGCTGTCCCTGGAGGACGGCTCCGGTAAGCCGCTGAACCCGATGATTAACGCGGGCGCGATTACCACCCATTCGCTGGTGGGCCCTCCCGGCGCGACTCAGGGCGAGCGCATGGAGCGCGTCATTTCTGGTTTGTCTGCGTTTGCGGGCCGTCGCCTGTCGGTGAATGAGCGCGTGTACGAGTCTGAGCTGGAGCACGCGCACCGCAACTACGCGATTGCGCATATGCTGCGCGGCCACGGCATCCTGACCGGCGACCCGACCGTGGCGGTGCAGGGTTACACCCGCCAGTGCTCGCTGATGGTGACGGTCAAGGATTTGGCGTTGATGGCGGCGACTTTGGCGAACTATGGTGTGCATCCGGTGACGGGTGAGCAGGTGGTTCCTAAGACTGTGGTGCGTCAGGTGCTGAGCGTCATGTTCACGTGCGGTATGTATAACGCTGCGGGTGACTGGGCGACCCAGGTGGGTGTGCCGGCGAAGAGCGGCGTGGGCGGCGGCATTATTGGTGCTGTGCCCGGTCAGCTGGGTGTGGCGACGTTCTCGCCGCGTCTGGACGGTCATGGTAACAGTGTGCGCGGTGTGGAGTTGTTTGAGCAGTTCTCGGATGACATGGGCATGCACGTGATGAACGTGCCGACCGTGGCTCGTTCGGCGTTGCGCGCGAACTACCAGATCGGTTCGGGCGATGAGTCTATGCGCCTGATTCAGTTGCAGGGCCGTATCCGTTTTGCGGGTGTGGAGCGCGTGATTCGTGAGATTGTGGAATCCCCGATGGAGGGTTCCAAGGTCGCCCTGGATGTGACGCGCGTGTACGCGGTGGATGAGGTCGCTCAGAGCATGCTCCTGGAGCTGATGCGTCGCCTGCGGAATGACGGGTTCAAGGTGTACCTGATTGATAATGACGAGACGATTACGAATACGGATGCGCTGCGCAGCATGGGTGTGAAGGTTCTGACGAACCCGGCGGCGGTGACTTCTGCTGAGTCGGATGCTGAGCGTGTGGCTGAGGCGGACGCCGAAGAAGCTGCGGAGGCTGCGGCTCTGGAGGCACTGAATGCGTTGGAATCCGCTAAGTCGGAGCAGCCGGAAGCTTCGGAGTCCGAGTAGGTTTCACTCCGCGTACTTGATCGTATCTGCGTACTTGGCAGTACGATTGCGTGAACTTTATATATTGAGGCCCCTTTCCCGGGCGCGTTGTGAACGTGTTCTGGGGGAGGGGTCTTGCTGTACTTAGAATTGCACCTTGCGCTGTAGCTGGGGCTGTACTTGAATCTGTACCTGGATTATCTGGCGTGCGGGTAGCTTAGCGTACTGAGCGTGGTCTTCGGTGAGTGAGGGGACTGAAAGTACGTAGAGGTTCTTTAATAGCGCAGTTGTTAATCATTAAGTAATATTTTGAATTTTTCGATAGCTAACAGTGGTCTCATCATACACTCGTAATATGAACACTGTTCCACACCCAGAAACACCTATCGCTCCTCGTCAATCCGCTATTACTGATCCCACCGCTGACCGGGCGGTGGCGGGTGCTTCTGCCCGCGCCTCCATGGGGCGACGGGAACTCTTACAACACGTTGGTACCTTTGGTCTGGGCGCGGTGGGCTTCGGCGTGCTGGGTCTTGGCCTCACCGGTTGCACCCCGTCGAACACCCCATCGAGCAGCCCGTCCGGTAGTGCGTCGGGTAGCGCCTCGGCGAGCCCTTCTTCGACCCCTTCGGCAAGTTCGGCGGCTGCCCCTTCCGCATCTGGCTCCGCAACGGGTGCCCCATCCTCGACCGCCGCGGCATCTCAGACCGCTTCTGCGACTGCGACCTCGTCGAACCCGGTTCCCGAAGCTCGTGCCTGGACTGGCCCGCAGACCGGCCTGCCCGGTGAGGGCAAGTATATTGCGTGGACGGTCGATGACGGCGCCGATCCGGAGGTGGTACGCGCCTACGCGGAGTTTTCCCGCCGTACCGGCACGCGCCTCACCTTCTTTATCAACGGTCAGTACCCGGCGTTTAGGCAGCATCGTGACCTGTTGTTGCCGCTGGTGAAGAGTGGTCAGTTGCAGATTGCGAACCATACGTATAGTCATGCGGCGTTGACGAGCCTGACGGATGAGCAGATTGTTCAGGAGTTGACCCGTAATGATGAGGAGATTAGGCGGCTTTTTGGGGTGTCTTCGAAGCCGTATTTCCGCCCGCCGTACGGGTATTATGATGCGCGCGTGTTGGCGGCTGCGGCGTCGTGTGGTTTTACGCGCCCGGTTCTGTGGTACGGGTCGTTGGCGGATTCGTCTAATATTTCTTCGGCTGAGGTGTATGCCTATGCGGAGAAGTATGCGTTGGCTCAGCATATTGTGATTGGGCATTTGAATTATCGGGGTGTGGTGTCTGAACTGGACCGTATTCGGGCGTTGTTGGATCGGCGCGGGTTGAAGACGGTGACGATTCGTGACTATTACGGGTAGTGCGGGGGAACCCCGGCGAGGGGTTCCGGTGGGTATACTGGGAGGCATGATGAAGCTTCCTCAGAACCCTATCCTTCGGCAGGTGCACCGTTTCCGTGAGTCGCTGCTGCTTCTGCTGTATTATTCGCTGTCTTTTCTGGGTGTGCGGTGGGTGCGCACGGGGCATCCGCGTGTGGCGGCGGTGTGGTCTGTGGGTTTGTGGCTGAACTTGGTGCTGCGCGGTATGGGCCAGGTGGTGCGTATGCTGGTGCCGGTCCTGCAGGATGCGGAGGCGCGCCGTGCTCGTGCTGAGCGTGCCCGCGCCTACCAGCCGCGCTAACCTCACCGGCTGAGCTAACAGACTAGGCTGATACGACGAAGCCCCCTCGTACTAGAAATAGTACGAGGGGGCTTCGCTATATCTGGGGGTAGAAGCTTAGTGCTTCTTCTTCGGCTCGCACGCCACGCCGTCACCATCAGAATCAAGACCAGGACGGTAACCCGGCTCGCCACGATGCAACGGCGCCGCACCAGCTGCACGTACCGCATCACAATTCTTGTAATAAACACTCGACTGCGCCGGAGCCTGCTGAACCGGCTGCGCGGGAGCTTGCTGAGCGGGAGCCTCAGCCGCCGGAGCCTGCGCGGGCGCCTGCTGGACGGGCGCCTCCGTAGCTACCGGCGCCTGCTGAACAGGCTCAGCCTGTTGCGCGGGAGCCTCAGAAACCGGAGCTGCCGGCGCCTCCGCGGAAGGTGCCTCAGCCGCCGGTGCCTGCACGGGAGCCTCAGTAGTCGGAACCGGAGACGGGGTTACCGTCGGGGTAGGAGACTCCGAAGAAGTCGCAGACGCACTCGGAGAAGAACTAGGAGTAGCTGAAACCGAAGGGCTAGCAGAAACAGACGTCGACGATGACGCAGAAGGCACAGGCTTCGGAGCGCGAACAGACGAAGAGCAACCAGTCAGCAGCAGAGCACCCGCAAGAACACCAGCGGTCGCGGTGTGAATTTTCAACACAATATTCCTTTATAAAGTGAGTGGACAAGGGTGTTCACCGTAGAACACACACTCAAGTGTAAATGAAAACAACCCCGCCCGCAGACAACATCGAGCCGCCCACAAAGAACCCGACAAGGAAAGACACAATGTGCGGGCACGGTAAAGCCCCCTCGCACCGGTTCAACTAAGAACCGGGACAAGGGGGCTTCGCTCTATCTGGGAGCACTCACCGGGAGGCGCTAGTTGTCCTCGTGGGAAAACTCGTTGACAATCTCGGGTGCTTGCAAGGCAACCTCATCGCGTTCTGCAGTCTCGCGTGAGAAATCCAGATAGTAGTTACCCTCAGAGGTGCGTGTAAAGGTGACGTAGGTGCGGCCGTAGTCAAGTAACTCACGAATACCAATCTTGGTTCCTGGTTGAAGTCCCATGCGCTTACGAAGATATGCACCAAGTTCGCTATTGTGTGGAATGGTGGACATATCTTTACCATAAGGTTTGTCCTTGTCACCACTGGCAACGCGCATGGTGAGGGCCTCACCATCATCGCAGTACACCGTAAACGGCATGTTCTTGCTGGGAAAGAAGTTTGACCGCGCAATCTCAGCAGGAACGGCGAAGTAGGCTTCATCCTTATTAGCTCGATTCTGGCGGAGACCCCAATTGATTCCGGCCCCATTATAAGATGTGCCCCCACGTTTGCGACTGTAGAGATAAAGATTGACGGACGGGAAGTCCTTCAGTCGTTCCTCGCGTTCCGTCTCAGGCTCAGGGAGAGGCGGTACCGGAGGCAGAGACTTATTCGCCAAGATATCGTAGGGTGCTTCGGGGAAAGCGAAGAGAGAATCAACCACAGGGTCGGTGCAGCTCAACGAAGCATCGAAAAGTGTGTCGAGGTAGTTCTCTGCGTGCTCCACCGACACCGGCACAAGAATGTTCTCCTGTTGACACCCTGAAGCGTCACGACCGATATTGAACCCATCCGTTGAAAGGTTAGCCGAGCCAGCGTAGGCAGTATCGAAGGAGCCGTTCTTCGCCCAAGCGTAGAGCTTGGTATGCACCAGAGGAGAGAGGCGGGGATCTGGGTATCGGATATCCAGATACCCGCGGCTTGATTTAACCCACTCTTTAAAAAGCTCGTGGGTTCTGGTGCTTATCGCACCGTCTCGTGCCATACCAACCAGAAGATGAATCTTAGGAGTAGTACCATTAGGTTCAAAAGCATTCAAATCGCCCCAGCTATTACCCTTGCCCTTTTGGGGCGTGGCATCTCTCTGATATAGGGCATACAAAATAGCGGCTGGGGAGACAAAACCTGTTACTGCCCATAGCTCTTGTCCGGTACAATCACCCTCAGGATAGGGCGAATGGAGAACATCTTTAACAAGGTCGTCGCCCATGAGTGACGAATAAATTTTCATGGGAATCAGGTCCTTCTTTCACCTAGAAAAGAGTGCTTTCTTTCTCTGCCTCGAGTTTGTCTTCCATCACCTGAATACGCTTCTCTACATCAATATTTGGTTCAATGCTTTCGTAGGAAATACCTTCAAGAGTCTTGAAGAGAGCCTCAAAAACGACCTGTGCACCGTCCGGGGGAACCGCCATGCCAATCTGGCGACGGACGTTCTCCTTGCTACCGATGAACTTATACCAGTCAGGGAACGTCTGCAGACGTGCGCGCTCGCGGTTAGTGAGGGCGCGGGGCTCTTCCCAGTGGTAGATGTGCGTTCCGCCGCCACCGGATCCGGTGACGGTGTACGCGGGCTTATTGGGGTCCAGACGCTTATAAATCTGGCTGAGCTTAGCGCCACGCACGTTGAGGCGCAGTTCCTCAGGCATGTCGGTAGCGTTGAAAGCGTTCTCGCCGGGCTTGATATAGGCGAGGCGCTGCTTCACCACCTCAGACTGACGGGTCGGTTCGTTGTTGGTTGCCCACTCGGGGATGGGAGGCTCGGTAATCGCTTGCTTAGCGGTGCGCATCATCGAAGGTTCGGGAGTGGTGGGTGCCGGAACCTTGAACGCTACACCCTTTGCGGCAACGTCATTGCGCAGACCCACGATAATGATTCGGTGTCGAGCCTGGGGGAGACCGTACTCTTCAAAACGGTATTTATGAGCAACAATGGTGTATCCCGCACGCTGCATTTCACGCAGAATGTAGGGGAAAGCAAGACCCTCATTAGCACCAGAAAGGCCGCCCACGTTTTCTGCCACAAACCATTCAGGCTTATGGCTCTTGAGCACGTTGATTCCATAGGAGTAGAGAGGACCGTAGGTACCGTCTAGGCCCTTCTGCTTTCCTACGAGGCTGAAGTCATTGCAGGGAAAACCGAACGCAAAACCATCAATCGGGGGTAGCGCGTCGGTATCGAGCTCACGAACGTCACCTACGTATACGGTCTCTTCAGATGCACCAGGAGTGTTTTCGCGGTAGGTATCTGCAGTCGTGGGGTCGTAGTCATTAGCCCAGGCATGCTCAATTTTGATGCCCGGAATTTCATCAGCAGCATTGTGCGCGCCCAGGGCAATGCCGCCGGGTCCGCAGAAGAGTTCTCCCATTTTGTAGGTTGTGAGTGGGGACGACGTGTGCTTCTTAGTCATAAGGTTCTCCGCTTGTAGTGGTTTGAATCTCTGTTTTAGGAAAGGTCATCGAATGTTCCGGATGTCCTGCATGGATTTTAAGGGTAACAATATTTCAGCTAGAAAGCAGCCTGCTCGGTCATCTTGAGCGGGCTGACGGGGCGAGGGTCTTGTAGAGACATGTTTCCTGATGAGAACCCAATGAATAAGCTGGTAACAGGCTGCGAAGTATAACAATATTCAGACATGAGTTAGATGCTATACTCACATAAGAACCTAATAGTCAGGTTCGTTTGTTCATACTTAATTTTTCGATGAGGAGAAAATGGTGGAGGAAAATAACTGTCAGAAAGAGCTGGTTGAAACTGCAAAGCAGGCAATCCAAGAGGTCGCGAAAATCAATGGCCTCAGTTATCAGGAAGCATGGAACCGGAAAATAAATGAATTGCGCATGTTTAGTGCGCCAGAGGAGCAATTTATGCCTGTATATAAAGAGGCATTGAGAATCCTAGAAGAGGAAGGTTCAAATAACGACCATGAAGGTAAAGCGTGGCCTTTTCTGCGGAAGACTCTACAAAAACAAATTAAAAACAAGGAAGCAGTTAAAACTATTGATCGTGAATCTGGAGAAATACTTAATCTTCTGGTAAATCTAAATGAGAAAGGGGTGAAGCGTAAGGGACTTGTCGTTGGTTATGTTCAGTCAGGTAAAACGGCAAATTTCTCGGCAGTTATTACTAAGGCAGTCGATGAAGGATATCGTCTTGTCATTGTTATGACTGGTATCCTTGAATCGCTAAGGAGTCAGACTCAAGCCCGCCTGCAAAATGGTGTTGCTGATGCAATTATTAAAAGTAAAAAGAGTGTTATTTCCCTGACATCAGTAAAGTCTGATATATCCTCAGATGATGCTAGCAACCTAGAGGCAAATTTGCATACTGGAGGTGTTGCATATGCTGTTGTTAAAAAGAATCATAATTGCTTGAAGTATCTTATGGAGCAATTGAGGATTGTAAATCAGAAGGGTTTGTTAAAAGATGTCCCTGTACTCATTATCGATGATGAGTCGGATCAAGCAACTCCTAATACAGCAAATAAAACCGAGGACTACTCGACAATCAATGGAGATATGCGTCAGATTTGGGAGCAGGTGCAACAGGGTTCATATGTTGCATATACTGCGACTCCCTTTGCTAATGTCTTTATGAATCCGAAAGATGAGGAACGCTACACCGAGCACGTAGAATCGGATAATCCTGAGAACCCCGAGGGCGAAACTATTGAGCGCTACCCGGGTCTGTACCCCTCAGACTTCATCTACGCTTTGGAACGCCCGAATGGCTACATTGGTGCGTCCCGTATTTTTGGTACCCCTCTGTGGGCTACCGAGGACGAAGACGGCACCCTTAACGACGGTGTAGATATTGATGCATTGCGCGATATCGATACTGAGGAAGCCAAAATTCTGCGTCATCCTACTCGTAAGGACGGCGGGGACTACATACCTGAGATGGTGCCCAGCCTTGAAGCCGCAGTGCAGTGGTTTATGATTGCCACGGCTCTTCGTCGTCGTCGTACTCAGAAGCAACAGCACAGCTCGATGCTGATTCACCTTTCACATCTGAAGGAAACCCATTTTGAAGTTGAGAAGGTCATCAAGGACTACATCTCAAAACTAAAGGAAAACTGCGGAAAGCCTGAGATTAACGATGCTATGCAGAGTCTGTACGAGCGCGAAGTTGCTCGTATGCTGGCTATCCGTCCCGAGAAGATTTACCCCGATTGGGATGAACTGAAGCTTGCCGTGAGTCAGGTTGTCCGCGAGACCAAGTGTATTGTGGAGAATAGTGCTTCAGACGAACAACTGAAATACGAAGACAAGGAACCGCTTACCTGCATAGTAATTGGTGGTAACGCTCTCTCCCGTGGCCTGACTCTTGAAGGTCTTATCTGCTCCTATTATCTGAGGAAGAGTAAGACTTATGATGCGCTTCTGCAGATGGGTCGTTGGTTTGGGTTCCGTCCGGGCTATGAGGATTTGATTCGTTTATGGACTACTGAGGATATTCAGGAAGATTACCGTTATCTTGCTGATATTGAGGATGAACTTCGTGAAGAGATTCGTGAGATTGACGACCCCTCTGTAGTAGCCGTTAAGATTCGTGCCGATCGGAAAAAACTAAATGTGACGTCTCCGAATAAGATGCGTAACGCGGCGCCTGTCAATATTAACCACAGCGGTAAGTCTTATCAAGTGACTCGATTCGAAGAACAGAATGATAAGTGTTTGAAACATAATATTCAGGTTCTTGAATCACTCATTAAATCTATCGGGAGTACCCAGGAAGCTTTGAGGGGAAAAAATAATGGTAGCTATCTCTTTGAAGGAGTTCCAGTAGGTACTATTATTGACTATCTCACAAATTATCAGGTTCACCCTTCGAACCCTGGAATAGATGCGGATAGACTAGTTAAATGGATTGCTGAGAACGTTACCCAGAATTGGAATGTAGTTATCTATTCAGATACTGATGAGAATAGGCCTAAGAGAGATTTTGCAGGATATGAAATTCGTATGGCAGATCGTACTGCGGTGAAAAGTAAATCAACTGAGGGTATCGTGGATATAAAGAGTCTTGCTAATCCTCAGACCTACGTGTTAGATCTTCGCATTCTAGCTCATCATGGAAAAATTAAAATTTCTGAGATTGACTTAAAAAAGGCAGAAAAGGATAGTGGGAAGAAACTTCGCTCTTTAAATGGAAATTCTCCTCTACTGGTTGTCTATGTGGTAAACCCTAAGTCACAAGCAAACAGGTCAGGGCGTCGTGACCTTGATGCTGTCGCTCCGGTTGTTCTGCATACGATTGTGATTCCTAAAATTGTTAGCTCCGGTAAATCAAACCATTTTTCGGTTGATGCGCTGTTGAATAACGACCTGGGCCTTGAAGAAGAGTAGGGGAAGGCGAATCCAGCCTACATTCTTCTGAGAGAGATGCACATTCATTAGCAATGAACCTGAAATAGAATCTTTTTGTGACTGTTTTGGCTGGTTCTACGTAACTATGCCTTGCAACTAATAAAAAGTAAGAAGCCCCCTCGCACCGGTTCGCATAGGAACCGGGACAAGGGGGCTTCGACCTATCTACGGGCTGTATGAGCCGGGGGGGCTAGGGGAGTAGCACCCCCGCCGCGCACTTCTCAGCGGCTACTAGGAGCAGTTGCCGTTCATATCGCAGGACGGACCCGCCTCCGCAGCATTGTTACCTGCCGCGTCACCAGCCGCGCCCGCCAGAGGGTTCAAAAACTCAACACGGTGAGTCTCCTCCCACACCTGACGCAGCGCCTGCACCAGCATTTCCGCAGGCTGCGCACCACTGACCGCCCACTTCGACTCAATCAAGAAGAACGGCACACCATTAATGCCCAGCTGGCGCGCCAACTGCTCATCAGCACGCACATCCGCCGCGTAACGGTCGCTCTTCAACACCGCCTCAACCTCGGCAGTATCCAGGCCAATCTCAGAAGCAATATCCAGAATCGACTCGTGATCCTGCACCGAACGGCCCTGCGTAAAGTACGCCAGCTTAAACGCCTCCTGCGCCGCCGACGCCAAACCCTGCTCCGCCGCATAATGAATCACACGGTGCGCATCAAACGTGTTACCATACCGCGCCTGACGCCAATTGAAATCCAAACCCACCTTGCGGGCACGATCCGCCAACGACTCCTGGCTCGCAATCGCCTGCTCTAACGGCATCTGATACTTACCAGCAATCAGCTCAGGCAGCGAACCGGCAGGATGCTCCGTAGCCGACGGATCCAGCTCAAAGCTATGCCACACCACCTCAACCTCGTCGCGGTGCTCAAACTCGGCGAGCGCCAGCTCCAGGTTACGCTTGCCCACGTAGCAGAAGGGGCACACAATATCGGACCAAATATCAATACGCATGGTAACTATTCCTCTCATACTCGGATGCGGCACGTTGCCGCCTTGTACGCTCACCTAACGCCCCGGTTGCCGTGTTTATTCCCGGCTATTCCCCAGCGTTATTTCCCAGCGGTTATTCCCGTCGGGTACGGCAAAGCCCCCTCGCGCCGGTCCGTACAGAATCTCAATACAGGATGTCCGTACAGGAACCGGGTCAAGGGGGCTTAGCACACGCGAAATACGCGACCCTATCGGCGGGCAGCCGCCGGTGTGGTAGTGGCAGTAGCCGCGGGAGCAGTCGTAGCCGCAGGTGCGGCGGTCGCACGAGCAGGCGGAGCCGTAGTGGTTGCCGCCGGAGCGGTCGTAGCCTGCTGATTAGCCGCTGCCTCATCCTCATAGCGGGTAGTCGGTGCCTGAGTCGGAGCCTCAGTAGTCGGCTCCGGGGTAGGGGCCGGCGCCTCCGTAGTAGCCTCGGGGGAGGGGGTGTTCTCCTCCGGGGTGGGGGTCGGCGAAGGAGCCGCCGCCTTAATCTCTTCCTCGGATGCGTCACCGTAGTAGTCACGAACCGTCACCGCAGTCAGGCCGCGGTCATCAATCAGGCCCTTCACCTTATCCAGGATCGGGATGATCGTCTCGTAGTTCAGGTGACCCAGCACAATCTGCTGCGGCAGCATGTAGCGGATGCAACGCATGTAAATCACGCGGGAGCTGGTCTTCGCCTCGTCACCGGTAGTGCCGTTCCACATGACCGGGCGGGTAAAACCAATCTCACCGGCAGCCTTCAGAACCGCATCGTTGTAGCGGCCGTACGGCGGGCGGAAGTACGGCTTCGACGAGACACCGAACATGCTCATAATCTCGTCTTCGTTACGCTGCAGCTCTTCCTTCACACCCTCAGCATCCAGGGTGGTCAGGTCAGCGTGGTTGTACGTGTGGTTCGCAACCTGAATCTGGCCGCTCTGAACCAGCGGACGCAGTAACGACACATGCTCCTTAAAACCGGTGTAAGAAGCGTTAATGAAGAACGTCAGGCGAGTATTCGTACGCTTCGAGAACTCAGCGTAGCCGCGAATCGCCTCCGGGCTTGCGCCGTCATCAACAGTCCACGCAACATACTTGCCGTCACCAACGAGGGAGTTGCCGATGCCGGGCCATTCGCGCGGCTTATCAACCGGGTTGCCAGCAGCGGCAACCGTCGGCGAATTTGTGGGTGCGGGGCGAGTAGCGGCAGCAGAGGTCTCGCCGCCAGCCTGGTACGGAGTGAAATTACCGCTGGTGCCGTCGTAGTCATTCGACTTCTTCGAGCAGGCAGCAATCAGCGGAAGCATAGCAGTGCCGAGCACAAAAAGTCGGCGGTTAGGCTGTGAGTGGGTCATACTCTCCAGGATAACGCCCCCACCTGCAAGGAACGAAGCTGAACAGCGAATACACCCTAAATAATGTGCACATCACACCCCGCGCTCAGCACCACAGTATTAATAGGTATAAAAACTAGGTATAAGAACACAAAATCCTAAAGCCGCAAGCCGGTAACGCTCCGCTACACTAGTGGGATGGAGAATTTGGGCACTCACGAACTGCGCAACCTTGTGAACGATGCTGCCGACGAGGCAGTCAACATCGGCTACCGTGTTGCAGACCGGCTGCACAGGTGGCGCGAAAAGCGCGCCATCGCCGCCGGTCGCGAGCCTATTCTCGTGCCCACCGAAGGCTACGGACGCGCCGCCTCCGAAGGAAACCCCGGCTGGGTCCGCATCATCGCCCGCGCACTCTACAAGACGGTCAACCTCGAACGCCTGCTACAGGTCGTAGAAGGCACCCAAGACACCGCCAACCCCATGCGCGGCTGGCGCTCCTTCACCGCAACCGCAATGTCCGACGCGCCCGTCACCATCGTCATCGACGGCACCAAGTACGAGGCGTACACCGACCGCGGCGGCGTGCTCGACGTCAAACTCAGCATCGACCTGGAACCCGGCATGCACGAAGTCATCATGTACGTGCCCGGCTCCCGCGCCGTAGCAACCAGCGTCTACATCGTTCCCGAAAGCCAGAAGCTCGGCGTCATCATGGACGTCGACGACACCGTCATGGTCACCATGCTGCCGCGCCCCCTCGTCGCCGCCTGGAACTCCTTCATTCTCGACGAGCACGCACGCATCCCCACCCCCGGCATGGCGGTCATGACCGACCGTATCCGCCGCAGCCACCCGGATGCACCGTTCATGTACCTATCCACCGGCGCCTGGAACATCACCCCGACCCTGCGCCGCTTCCTCAGCCGCAACGGCTACCCGCGCGGCACGTTCCTGCTCACCGACTGGGGCCCCACCCCCGACCGCTGGTTCCGCTCCGGAACCAACCACAAGGTCGAGTCCCTGCGCCGCCTCGCCGAGGAATTCCCGCAGATGAAGTGGATCCTCGTCGGTGATGACGGGCAGCGCGACCCGTACATCTACAACGGCTTTGCGGTACGCTACCCGGACAACGTGGCGGCAATCGTCATCCGCAACCTGACCGTGGGGGAGACCATGCTCGCCTCCGGCCGCGTGTGGAGCGACTACCGCGCCGAACAGATGATGCGCTCGCCGCTGTGGATTGAAGCCACCGACGGCGTAACGCTCAGTAAGAAGCTGCGCGAGCTGGGCCTGATTGATTTCTAGGCGGCTAGTCTTGTCGGTATGTCTCGCCGGTTGCTAAAACCAGCGCTGATACTCAGTAAACCCACCGCAAATACCGCGAAATACCGGTATATGCGGTGGGTTTTGGTGTTTCAGCGGAATTAACCAACTTAAACCCACGACACACCGGCTACTGAAAAAGAGTTAAAAATCTTTTCTACAGCCTTAATCACATAGCTTAAACCCGCTCGAAGGGGGTTAACCCCCGCCTTTAAGAAAGTCCGTTCTGCTTTAAAACCGCGCCGTTCCGCGCAAGAACGGGCGAGAGTTAAGATCTCTTTAAAATCAAGCCCGAATCTGCCGGGTTTTATGCCCCCAAACGCATACATGAGGTTAACTGAACCTCAACTCAGCGGGCGAATGAACCCTTAAAAATCCTGACCAACTTAAACCCCACCTGTGGATAACCCGGCACACCCCGCGAAAATACGGCGAACTAGCCCCGCGGCAGGGTGTGGATAAGCTGTAGACACCCCCTCTTAAGTGGGTTCAACTGTGGGTTTATCGAACGAAACACGACCCTCGCACCACATCATCTTGTGGTGCAGAAAAATCTCGACACTAGATGTAGTATTAATACTCGGTTCCACCACTACGGCACTTTTAGGCGCCCTGCCCCAGCGCAGGAAACCACCACACCCCACTAGGAGGGGGCAGCGGACGGCACAGCGCCCGCCGTAAATAACACGTGGTGAACCACCGACGAAACACGCCAGATTCATTCACGAGATAAGCCCGCCCGAGCGGGAGAAAGTAAGAGGCACTCCCATGGTAGTGACCGTGTACACCAAGCCCCAGTGCGTCCAGTGCAACATGACCTACCGCGCCCTCGACGCGAAGGGTATCAGCTACACCAAGGTTGATATCACCGAAGACGCTCAGGCCCTCGAAATGGTCAAGTCCCTCGGCTACATGCAGGCACCCGTCGTCATCGCAGGCGACGAGCACTGGTCCGGCTTCCAGCCCGACAAGATCAACGCTCTGGCAGCGTAACAACCCTGCCGAAACCCGTACAAACGGAAAATCGGCACGGAACCACACCGGCCCACGAGAATAAGGAGTACAGATTGAGTACCGCCCTCACGCCCAACCCCGTCGACGAGCACGCAGAAATCCGCAAGATTCTTATGGATGCACGCAATGCTTCCGAGGGTCGAGCGACCGAGGACGAACTGGACGATACAGCGCCACTCATCGTGTACTTCTCCTCCATCTCCGGTAACACCCACAAGTTCGTGGAGAAGATCCGTGCCCGCCGCCTCCGCCTGCCGCTGCGCACCGGCGAGGACACCCTCATTCTTGATGAGCCGTTCGTGCTCATCGTCCCCACCTACGGCAAGCCTGATGGCGCCGGTAACGTTCCCCCGCAGGTGGTTAAATTCCTGAACGTGGAGCAGAATCGCAACCACATACTCGGTGTGATTGGCTCCGGCAACACCAACTTTGGTCCGCTCTTCGGTATCGCGGCAGACATTGTCGCCAAGAAGTGCGATGTGCCCGTGCTCTTCAAATTTGAGCTCATGGGCACCGATTCAGATGTAGAAAAAGTCAACGAAGGATTGGAAGCATTTTGGACGCAAAACTGCCCTCAGCACTAGAAACTCTCGGTGCAGGCCACAACGGCAAGAGCGTGCCCGAGAAGTTCAAGGGTATGAGCTACCACGAGCTGAACGCACTGCTGAACCTCTACGATGAGAACGGCCAGATCCAGTTCGATGCAGACCGCCAGGCGGCACGTCAGTACTTCCTGCAGCACGTCAACAACAACACCGTCTTCTTCCACGACCTGGAAGAGAAGATCGAGTACCTGATTGAGAACCAGTACTACGAGCCGGAACTCTTCGACAAGTACAACTTCCAGTTCATTAAGAACCTGTTCAAGCGCGCCTACGCCGTGAAGTTCCGCTTCCCGACCTTCCTGGGTGCCTTCAAGTTCTACACCTCCTACGCGCTCAAGACCTTCGACGGTCAGCGCTACCTGGAGCGTTTCGAAGACCGCGTCTGCATGGTCGCACTGCTGCTGGCAGAAGGCAACGAGAAGCTCGCCGAAGACATCGTCGACGAGATTATCTCCGGCCGTTTCCAGCCGGCAACCCCGACCTTCCTCAACGCAGGTAAGAAGCAGCGCGGCGAGCTCGTCTCCTGCTTCCTGCTGCGCATGGAAGACAACATGGAGTCCATCGGTCGCTCCATCAACTCTGCACTGCAGCTCTCTAAGCGCGGCGGCGGCGTGGCATTCGCCCTGACCAACCTGCGCGAGTCCGGTGCGCCCATTAAGAAGATTGAGAACCAGTCCTCGGGCGTTATCCCCGTCATGAAGCTGCTGGAAGACGCCTTCTCCTACGCAAACCAGCTCGGCGCACGTCAGGGTGCCGGTGCCGTGTACCTGCACGCACACCACCCCGACATCTACGCCTTCCTGGACACCAAGCGTGAGAACGCTGACGAGAAGATCCGCATCAAGACCCTCTCCCTGGGCGTTGTCATCCCCGACATCACCTTCGAGCTGGCGAAGAAGAACGAGGACATGTACCTCTTCTCCCCGTACGATGTGGAACGCATCTACGGCGTGCCCTTCTCCGACATCAACGTCTCCGAGAAGTACTACGAGATGGTCGACGATGCACGCATCACCAAGAGCAAGATCAACGCGCGTGAGTTCTTCCAGACCATCGCAGAGATCCAGTTCGAGTCCGGCTACCCGTACGTGATGTTCGAAGACACCGTCAACCGCGCGAACCCCATCGCCGGTAAGATCATCATGTCCAACCTGTGCTCCGAGATCCTGCAGGTTTCTGAGCCGTCCACCTACCACGCTGACCTCGGCTACGAGACCGTCGGTAAGGACATCTCCTGCAACCTCGGTTCGCTGAACATTGCACTGACCATGGACGGCGACGACTTCGGCAAGACCGTGGAAACCGCGATTCGTTCGCTGACCTCCGTCTCCGACCAGTCTGACATCCGCTCCGTACCCTCCATCGAGCGCGGCAACGGCATGAGCCACGCCGTGGGTCTGGGCCAGATGAACCTGCACGGCTACCTGGCACGCGAGCACGTCTACTACGGTTCCGAAGAAGCACTGGACTTCACCAACATGTACTTCTACACCGTTGCCTACCACGCAATCCGCGCCTCCATGCAGATTGCTAAGGAACGCGGCCAGCGTTTCGAGGGCTTCGAGAACTCGAAGTACGCATCCGGTGAGTTCTTCGCAAAGTACATTGAGAAGGAATGGGCACCGCAGACCGAGCGTACCCGCGAACTGTTCGCTAAGCACCACATCCCCACCCGTGAAGAGTGGATTCAGCTGGCTGCTGACGTGGCACAGTACGGCATGTACAACCAGAACCTGCAGGCTGTTCCGCCGACCGGCTCCATCTCCTACATCAACGGCTCGACCTCTTCGATTCACCCGATCGCTTCGAAGATTGAGATTCGCAAGGAAGGCAAGCTCGGCCGCGTCTACTACCCGGCACCGTACATGACCAACGAGAACCTGGAGTACTACCAGGACTCCTACGAAATTGGTTACGAGAAGATCATCGACACCTACGCTGTTGCAACCCAGCACGTGGACCAGGGCCTGTCGCTGACCCTCTTCTTCCGCGATACCGCAACCACCCGCGATATCAACCGCGCCCAGATTTACGCATGGCGTAAGGGCATCAAGACCATCTACTACATCCGTCTGCGTCAGATGGCTCTTGAGGGTACCGAGGTTGAAGGCTGCGTATCCTGCATGCTCTAGCCCGAATGCTGTGACGCATTCAGCCTGAGCTGGCACACTATAACTAAAGACTGGAAGGGACGGTTATGGTGAACACGCGATCCGCCTGCGCGACTGGCTGGGCGCGCGTGGCACCGTAACCGCCCCTAAGAATCGGAGAATTACTAATGAGCGAAAAGGTGAAGCTCGTCGACCACGTGATCGAGGCTATCAACTGGAACCGTATTGAGGATGAGAAGGACCTTGAGGTTTGGGATCGTCTGACCGGTAACTTCTGGCTGCCGGAGAAGGTGCCGCTGAGCAACGACGTGCCCTCTTGGAAGACCCTGACTGAGGAAGAGAAGCAGCTGACCATGCGCGTCTTCACCGGTCTGACCCTGCTGGACACCATCCAGGGTACTGTCGGTGCTGTGTCCCTGCTGCCGGACGCTGTGACCGCGCACGAAGAGGCCGTGTACACCAACATTGCGTTCATGGAGTCCGTGCACGCAAAGTCGTACTCCTCGATCTTCTCGACCCTCGCCTCCACCAAGGAGATTGACGAGGCGTTCCGCTGGGCTTCTGAGAATGAGCACCTGCAGAAGAAGGCGAAGATTGTTCTGTCCTACTACACCGGTGACGACCCGCTGAAGAAGAAGGTTGCCTCCACTCTGCTGGAGTCCTTCCTGTTCTACTCGGGCTTCTACCTGCCCATGTACTGGTCTTCGCACGCGAAGCTGACCAACACCGCTGACCTGATTCGTCTGATTATTCGTGACGAGGCAGTGCACGGCTACTACATTGGCTACAAGTTCCAGCGCGGCCTGGCGAAGGAGTCCGCGGAGCGTCAGGCAGAGCTGAAGGAGTACACCTTCAACCTGCTGTACGAACTGTACGAGAACGAGGTGGCATACACCCACTCCCTGTACGACGGTGTGGGTTGGAGTGAGGACGTTAAGAAGTTCCTGCACTACAACGCTAACAAGGCTCTGATGAACCTGGGCTACGAGCCGATGTTCCCGGCGTCCGTGACGAACGTGTCCCCGGCGATCCTGTCGGCGCTGTCCCCGAACGCTGATGAGAACCACGACTTCTTCTCCGGTTCCGGCTCTTCATACGTCATTGGTAAGGCTGTGAACACCGAGGACGAGGACTGGGACTTCTAAGCACCCCTTCTCGCCGTGAGATATCAGGCTGAATAAACCGAGCGGAACCCCCGCGTATCCACTGTGGATGCGCGGGGGTTCCGCCATTTAACCGGGCTATTCAACGTGCCGGGATGCGGTGCGGAAGCGGGGGAGAGGCAGCAGAGAAGCGGCGGAGAAGCAGGGGAGTAGGAGCGGTTGTTCTGGTTCCGGTTGTCGGAATTTTTACCTTCACCCCGTAGCATAAAAAATTATTGATATATCGGGGTGTGGGGCGTACTCTGATACGACTAACCATCAACGCAGATTTGAAAGGAACATCATGCGTTCAGTTGTTATGGAAGCCCCCGGCAAGGTCGTCGTCAACGAAGTCGACAAGCCGACCCTGCTCGAACCCACCGACGCCATCATCAAGCTCGCAGCATCCTGCATCTGCGGCTCCGACCTGTGGCCCTACCGCGGCGCACAGCCCGTCGACCACCGGGCAATGGGCCACGAATACATCGGCGAAGTCGTCGAAGTAGGCTCCGAGGTCACCACCGTAGCCCCCGGCGACTTCGTCGTAGGCTCCTTCTGCATCTCCTGCGGCGAATGCGAAACCTGCACCGCAGGCTACCCCTCCCGCTGCCTCAAGGCAATCGCAACAGGCGACGCCTTCATCGGCGCACGCTCCAACGGCACCCAGGCAGAATACGCCCGCGTACCCTTCGCAGATGGCACCCTCGTCAAGACCCCCGCTGCACCCACCGCAGAGCAGATTCCGCACCTGATGGCGGCATCCGACGTGCTCGGCACCGGCTGGTACGCAGCAGACGCAGCGCAGGCAGGCCCCGGCAAGACCATCGTCGTTGTTGGCGACGGCGCAGTCGGCCTGAGCGCAGTCATCGGCGCTAAGCAGCTCGGCGCGGAGAAGATCATCATCATGTCCCGCAACCCCGAACGTCAGGCGCTCGCTAAGGCATTCGGCGCAGCCCACATCGTGGAAGAGCGCGGCGAAGAGGGCATCGCCAAGGTTCTGGAGCTCACCGACGGCGTGGGCGCACACGGCGTCGCGGAGGCTGTTGGCACCCAGCAGTCCTTCGACCAGGCTCTCGGCTGCGTACGCCACGGCGGCTACATCGGCTTCGTGGGCGTTCCGCACGACAGCTCCATCGGCACCGATAAGCTCTTCGGCAAGCAGGTTCACCTGGAGGGTGGCCCCGCCCCCGTGCGCAAGTACCTGCCGACCCTCATCGACCTGATTTACAAGGGCGAAATTGAGCCCGGCCGCGTCTTCGACATGGTTCTGCCCATTGACGAGGCGGCTAAGGGTTACGAGGCAATGGACCAGCGTACCGCCACCAAGGTTCTGCTGACCATGCCGTAATAGCCGCTCGTATCGCCGGTTCTTGTACTTTCTTGTACTAGCAACCCGGCGCGTATACGCTACTGATCCCCGCACCGACCCTGTTCACTCCATGTGAGCGTAGGGTACCGGTTGCGGGGATTCGTGCATTAAAAATTGAGTTTATTTGTCGGAGTCCGGCGAGGTGAGGGACAAATGCGTGAGCCAAGGCATAGAATAAAAGAGCATGATTCGTACAACTCGAAGGATGACAATGACGAAGAAGCCTTTCCCTTCCGACCTCGAAATCGCACTTGCCGCCGATCTTTGGCCTATTAACAAGATCGCAGCAGACAACGGCATCAGCGAAGATCGCCTTGAACCCTACGGCAAGTATGTCGCTAAGGTCCTCCTCGACGAAACCACCAACGCAGAGACCGCCCGCAAGCGCGGCTCCAAGTACATCGTGGTTACCGCAGTTACCCCCACCCCGCTCGGTGAAGGTAAGACCGCAACCTCCGTCTCCCTCGCACAGGGCTTCGCACAGACCGGCCGCAAGGCAATCCTGGCTCTGCGTCAGCCCGCAATGGGCCCGACCTTCGGCATCAAGGGCGGCGCAGCGGGCGGCGGCTACTCCCAGATCGTTCCCATGGAGAAGCTGAACCTGCACCTGACCGGCGACTTCCACGCCGTCACCGCAGCGCACAACCTGCTTGCCGCCATGATTGACAACCACCTGCACCACGGCAACGAGTTGCGCATCGACCCGCGCGCTATCGAGTGGCGCCGCGTTATCGACATGAACGACCGCTCCCTGCGCAACATCGTCGTGGGCCTGGGCGAACGCATGGACGGCGTGGTCCGCGAGACCGGTTTCGACATCACTAGCGCCTCCGAAATCATGGTGATTCTCTCGCTGGCAACCTCCTTCAAGGACCTGCGTGAGCGCCTGGCAAAGATCGTAATCGGCCTGAACTACGACGGCGAGCCCGTCACCGCAGCCGACCTGAAGGCTGACGGCGCAATGTCTGTCATCCTGGCAGACGCCATCAACCCGAACCTGCTGCAGACCCTGGAGCACACCCCCGCCCTGATTCATGCGGGCCCCTTCGGCAACATCGCAACCGGTAACTCTTCGGTTGTGGCTGACTACGTTGGTCTGGAGTACTCCGACTACGTCATTACCGAGGCTGGCTTCGGCGCCGACATGGGTGCCGAGCGTTTCTTCAACGTCAAGTGCCGCGTCTCCGGTCTGAAGCCGGACGCCGCAGTGCTCGTCGTAACCGTGCGCTCCCTGAAGTCCCACTCCGGCCTGTACAAGATTGTTCCGGGCAAGCCCCTGCCCGAGGGCATGCTGCAGGAAAGCCCCTCCGACGTGGAGAAGGGCGCAGAGAACCTGAAGAAGCACATCGAGATTGTGCGCAACTTCGGTGTTCAGCCGGTCGTGGCAATCAACGCCTTCCCGACCGACTTCGAGTCCGAGCACGAGACCATCCGCCGTATCGCTGAGGAAGCTGGCGCTCGCGTCGCTATCCACCGCGGTGTGGCTGAGGGCGGTAAGGGCACCACCGACCTGGCAGACGTGGTTGCTGAGGCATGTGACGACGTTTCGGATCTGAAGTACACCTACGATCTTGAGGACTCCATCGAGACCAAGATTGAGAAGGTTGCGACCAAGGTCTACGGCGCGGACGGCATTTCGATTGCTCCCGCTGCCGCTAAGCAGCTGAAGCGTTTTGCTGAGCTGGGCTACTCGCACCTGCCCGTGGTTATCGCGAAGACCCATCTGTCCATCTCTTCGGATGCAACTCTGAAGGGCGCACCGACCGGCTGGACCCTGCCCGTGCGCGAGGTTCGCCTGGCTGCAGGTGCCGGTTACGTCTACGCTATCTGCGGCACCATGCGCACCATGCCGGGCCTGAGCAAGAGCCCCGCAGCTGAGCGCATCGGCTTCGACGAGAACGGCGTGATGGTCGGCCTGTCCTAAAGCGGCTGTTCCAGCTGATTTATAGCTAGTGGAGGCGGCGCTCCTTCCCCACAGCGGGGGAGAGGCGCCGCCTTTGCTGTGCCCTATGGTGCTTTTGTAGAGTGCTCTGCCCCAGATACATGGAAGCATGAGGGGCGAATACGAGGTGCGCAACGCTTGAGGGCGAGGGAGCTCTTGAAAACAGAGTGAAACCAGACTGCAACCAAGCTGAAACCTGGCTACAACCAGACTGCAACCAGGGGGAGTGAAGGATCCTGAAACCCCTGGTGGAGGGGTCTTTCAACCTTTCATTGAGGCTTCTAGGGCGCCTGTTTTGAGGGCGGAATTGGTACGTGCTGGTTAATAATTGGGCTCTATTTGTGCTTGAAGGTCAGGTTTTATTAAACAATCTATAGAGGTTGATTTTTTAGTGACACACTGTCTTGCATTTTGTGAAAATACGGCATTGACTAGGTATTTTGCTTTTTGAAAGGGGTTTTAATGGGTGCACTCAGTGAACCTGAAAGTGGGGCTGATGTTATTGTTTTGTAATAAAACCTCTACTTTAGGGGGTACCTACAGGGGTAAAACAGACCAATTGATTTTGCCCTCGCGCGAATAATTGTGCAGATTTTGAACGGTGAGCAGTACATTTTTTCCTGCTCATGAAGTTGCAAGTACTTGAAGATACTTTCACCTTAACCCTCTACTTCCGCAGAATACCGGGCTAAAACTGTGTATTGAACCTTTGGGATTGCCGAGTGTGGAGCTTAAGTTAAAGGTGCACCGAAGTGCCAAAAGAGGGAAATTCTAAAATTATTTTGGGTGAAATAAGTCACGCTAAAACTCGAAAAAAATGAAATTGGTACGTATGGATACCCTAAAAAACACCTGTTTTTATTACAGAATGATTACAATGAGGCGCGGGTCACTAAATCCGGCTCTCCGTACCAAATTGGGTGGTAAAACAGCCCCCAAAAAGTTCGCTACTATTGAGTCATCAAGTAATCGTGAGATTTCCAAAGTCCTCGGGTTGCTTGTGTTTGAGTGAGTGATAGATACCCCTGGGTGTCATGAGAAGCGACTGTGTATCGATGCGCAGTCGCTTCTCTGTTTAACTTTTGAATTTCAGTGGAACCTCAGCCGGGCGGAATCCAGCCGGAACCTAATCCGTACCGAGCATGCTCCAGAATCTGTTCCCTGTGCATCCCGCACAGGCAACCCGTACATGTATCCCGCGCGGTCAATGCCGAATGCGCTGATAGGGGAGTATTACGCATAGGTGCCTGCTGTGCGGTCACAACCCCTACACTGGAACTATGACTACTTACCCCGAACCCACCCTCATCTTTGAGAACCCTGAACTGACCGTCCGTGCGTTCAGCGTCTCCGAGATGGACAATAGCGTCTACCTCATCACCATGCGCGCCACCGGCGAGCAGGTGCTCATCGACCCTGCAGACGATGCAGAAGAACTCTACGCATTCACTCTCGACGCGCTCCTGAACGACTGCCCGCAGCTCGAACTGGCAGATGGTGAAGAACGCCGCGTGCGCGTCATGGAGAAGGAAGAGGACTTCAACTCCATCAGGCCCCGCGCTATTGGTCTGACCGGCATTCTGGTTACTCACGGCCACTGGGACCACATCCGCGCTATTAAGGAGCTCGACCACCTCACCGGTGCCGTGACCTCCGCGGGTGCAGCTGACGCTGCTGAGATTAAGGAACTGGAAGACTACACCGTCGAAGAGGAGCTGACCGGCGGCGAAAGCTTCGACTTCTACCTCTCTGATACCGTCATCCGCGCCCTGCACGTGCCCGGCCACACCCCCGGATCCATCGTCTACACCCTCGAAACCACCTGGGAAGACGGCACCCCCGCAACCCTGCTGTTCACCGGCGACGCTCTCTTCCCCGGCGGCGTGGGCAAGACCGACTCCCCGCAGCAGTTCGGTGAGCTCTTCTCCAATGTGCTCGAAAAGCTCTTCGGCGGCTTCGAAGATGACGCCATCGTGCTGCCCGGCCATGGCCGCTCCACCACCCTCGGCGACGAGCGCCCCCACCTGGAAGAGTGGGGAACCCGCGGCTGGTAAACCGCGCCTGACAGTCCGCCTCATATAAGTGCTGCACCCTCATGCCTTCACCCGCCGCATAATCCCGCTGGTGAAAGGCGTGAGGGTGTAGAATTTAAGTTCGAAGATAAGACGAAAGGATTTTCGATGACACCCCGCCCGGCACACGGTAGCACCGCACTCAAAGCGAACGACCTGACCAGTATCCGGGTTCAGGGTGCCCGCGAAAACAATCTCAAGAACGTAGACCTCACCATTCCGCGTGATGCGATGGTCGTCTTCACTGGCCTCTCCGGCTCCGGTAAGTCCTCCCTCGCCTTCGACACCATCTTTGCGGAAGGTCAGCGCCGCTACGTTGAGTCGCTGTCCTCCTACGCGCGCATGTTCCTCGGACAGGTCGACAAGCCCGACGTAGACTTCATCGAGGGCCTCTCCCCGGCGGTGTCTATTGACCAGAAGTCCACCTCCAAGAACCCGCGCTCAACCGTCGGTACCATCACCGAAATCTACGACTACATGCGTCTGCTCTGGGCGCGCATCGGCCACCCGCACTGCCCCGAATGCGGCGAAGAAATCACCCAGCAGACCCCGCAGCAGATCGTGGACATTCTGCAGGATTACCCCGAACGCACCCGCCTGCAGATCCTCGCACCCGTCGTCAGTGCACGTAAGGGCGAGTTCGTAGACCTCTTCAAGGACCTGCTGACCCAGGGCTACTCGCGTGCCCGCGTGGATGGCGAAACCGTGCAGCTCTCCGACCCGCCCAAGCTCGCCAAGCAGTACAAGCACACCATCGAGGTGGTCGTCGACCGCATCGTCATTAAGGACGGTATTCACCAGCGCCTGACCGACTCCATCGAAACCGCGCTCAAGCTCGCCGACGGCCGCGTGCTCATCGACTTCGTGGACCGAGAGCAGGACGACCCCGAACGTACCCGTTCCTTCAGCGAAAACCTTGCCTGCCCCAACAACCACCCGCTGCAGATCGACACCATCGAGCCGCGCGCCTTCTCCTTCAACTCGCCGTTCGGCGCATGTAGCGCCTGTGACGGCATCGGCTCGCGCCTGGAAGTAGACACCGAACTGCTCGTGCCCAACCCCGACCTGACCCTCGGCGAGGGCGCTATCGCCCCCTGGTCACAGGGCAAAGCAACCACCGAATACTGGCTGCGCCTGCTCGCAGGCCTGGGGGAGGAACTCGGCTTCGACCTGGACACCCCCTTCAAGGACCTGCCCGCCAAGACCCGCGCCGCGATCCTGGACGGCAAGGACTACAAGGTTGAGGTGTCCTACCGCAACCGATTCGGCCGCGAACGCCGCTACACCTCCGGATTCGAAGGCGTGAAGGCGTACATCAAGCGCAAGCACGAAGAAACCGAATCGGACTTTGCCCGCGACCGCTACGAACAGTACATGCGCCAGGTCGCCTGCCCCTCCTGCGGCGGCGCGCGCCTGAACCCGACCATCCTCGGCGTGAAGGTCGGAGGCCAGTCCATCGCAGACATCACCGACCTGTCCCTGGCTGACGCGCTCGCTTTCGTGCGCGGACTGCAGCTCAGCGCCCGCGAAGCCAAGATTGGCGAGCAGGTCCTCAAAGAAATTGACGCGCGCCTGCAGTTCCTGCTGGACGTTGGCCTGGATTATCTGACCCTCTCACGCTCCGCCGGTACGCTCTCCGGCGGTGAGGCGCAGCGCATCCGCCTCGCAACCCAGATTGGTTCGGGCCTGGTCGGCGTGCTCTACGTGCTCGACGAGCCCTCCATCGGCCTGCACCAGCGCGATAACCGCCGCCTCATTGAAACCCTGACCAAGCTGCGCGACATGGGCAACACGCTTATCGTGGTTGAGCACGACGAAGACACCATGCGCGAAGCCGACTGGATCGTGGACGTAGGACCCGGTGCCGGCGAGCACGGCGGCGAAATCGTGCACTCCGGCAGCTTTGAGGAGCTGCTGAAGAACACCAAGTCCATTACCGGCGACTACATGGCTGGCCGCCGCAGCATTGAGGTGCCCGCATCCCGCCGCCCCGTGGACAAGAAGCGCCAGCTGACCGTGCGCGGCGCCCGCGAAAACAACCTCAAGAACGTGACTGTGTCCTTCCCGCTGGGCGTATTCACGGCGGTGACCGGTGTGTCCGGCTCGGGTAAATCCACCCTCGTCAACGACATTCTGTACACCTCCCTGGCGAACAAGCTCAACGGCGCCAAGCAGGTACCCGGCCGCCACAAGAGCATCGACGGCCTGGAACACCTGGACAAGGTCATTCACGTGGACCAGTCGCCCATCGGCCGCACCCCGCGTTCGAACCCCGCCACCTACACCGGCGTGTTCGACCACATCCGCAAGCTGTTCGCAGAGACCAGCGAAGCGAAAATGCGCGGCTACACCCCCGGCCGATTCTCCTTCAACGTCAAGGGTGGCCGCTGCGAGGACTGCTCCGGCGACGGCACCCTGAAGATTGAAATGAACTTCCTGCCGGACGTGTACGTACCCTGCGAAACCTGCCACGGCAAGCGCTACAACCGCGAAACCCTCGAAGTGCACTACAAGGGCAAGACCATCGCCGACGTACTCGAAATGCCCGTGGAAGAAGCCGCAGAGTTCTTCGCCGCATTCACCCCGATTGCGCGCCACCTGAACACCCTCGTGGACGTGGGCCTGGGCTACATTCGCCTGGGTCAGCCCGCAACCACCCTCTCCGGCGGTGAAGCGCAGCGCGTGAAGCTTGCAACCGAACTGCAGAAACGCTCCAACGGCCGCTCCATCTACGTGCTGGACGAGCCGACCACCGGCCTGCACTTTGAGGACATCCGCAAGTTGCTCGCCGTGCTGCAATCGCTGGTTGACAAGGGCAATAGCGTCATCACCATCGAGCACAACCTAGACGTGGTCAAGTGCGCCGACTGGATCATCGACATGGGCCCCGAAGGCGGTAGCGGCGGCGGCACCGTCATCGCCGAAGGCACCCCGGAACAGGTGGCTCAGGTGAAGGGCTCGCACACCGGCGCGTTCCTTGCTGAGATCCTGAGCTAGCCGAGAGCTTGAACTAGAGGAAACCTACGTGACTGATACTCAAGGAACTGAACCTAACTCGGGAGCCGAGCGCTCTGCGGGTGCTGCGGGCTTTGGCGCGCGCCGAGACACTGTGAACCGGGGTGTTGTGAATCGTGGCGCTGTGACCACTGCGGACCGTGCCCGGCACATCCTGCACACCCAGCTTGAGGCGGACTTCTGCCAGGCGCCCGGGTCGATTAGCCGCGCCCTCGAAGAGCTGCGCGACTACCCGGATGCCGAGAGCCTGCCGCTGCTCGCCACCGTGCAGCCTCCCTCCGAGAAGATGGGTGCCGCACGCCGCCGCAACGACGACATCTGGGAGTTGCGCGTCGCCAACTACGCGAGCGTTGGCATTCTCTGCGCCAAACATCCGCGTGTGCTGGAGAAGGCGATTGACTACATGCTCGGCGACCAGTCGAACTGGTTGGGCGACTACGCGCAGCTTCGCCAGCTCAACGAACTGCTCACCCCCTACACCCAGCAGGTCAGCGGCACGAGTATCTACTACACGCCCGGCCGCGCCCTGCTGAACTCGGTCGTACCGGAGGGCGTGCAGGCGCAGGAGGTCAAGTGTGCCGTGCCCGGTGTGGGTATGATGCGTCGCGTTGACCCCGCCGAGCTGAAGGCAGCGCTACTTGCCGAAATCACCGGCGAGCGCACTATTCGTAGGGAAGCAAATGCCTCCGCCGGTGCCCTTGAGGTTGACCCGGAGGACACCGAGACGCGCGTAACCCGCCTGCGCGTGGAGCTGCTGGACGCTGAGCAGATTGAGCGTTTCCGCGGGGATAAGCGCTACTCGAACGCGCTGGGCTTTAGCGTGACCCGCCCGGATGTGCTGGTGCTCGCCGCATACCCGGTGGAAGAGGATGCAGCTGATGTACCCGCGGCGGGGGAGAGCGACCCTGCGCTCGCAGACCCTATCGCCCTCGTGGGTGTGAGCGACGATTCGCCGATAATGCGCCAAATCGGTATCGATGTGCTGCCCGCCTGGCGCGGCGCCGGCATCGCCAGCGTGCTGGTGCGTGATGCCGCACGTCTGACCCTGGCGGAAGGGTACCTGCCGTTCTACGGTACGAGCCCCTCGCACATCCTCTCGCAGAGGGTCGCGATGAACGCTGGACTGGTGCCGACCTGGTGGGAGTACGTCTCCACCAGCCTGAACGATTTGCCCATGGACTAGTTACCCATGGATTAGTTGCCCATGGACTAGAGCCGCCCGAGCTAGGCATAACGTACATACAGAATGCCCCCGAGATTGGAGTCTCGGGGGCTTTTTACTGCTGGTTTCGCGGGGTTCAGAGTCGCACGGGGTCAGCGTCTAGAGCCTCAGCTTCTAAAGCTCCGCGCCGTTGGTGGCAATCACCTCGCGGTACCAGTGGAAGGACTTCTTGCGGTAGCGCGCCAGGGTGCCGGTGCCGTCGTCGTTGCGGTCCACGTAGATGAACCCGTAGCGCTTGGACATCTGCGCGGTGGAGGCGCTAATCATGTCGATGCAACCCCAGGTGGTGTAGCCGAGCACGTTCACGCCGTCCTCAATCGCCTCACGTACCGCGTGCAGGTGCTGGCGCAGGTAGTCGATGCGGTAGTCGTCCTCCACGGTGAGCTCACCGTTCACCTCGACCAGTTCGTCGCGGGCGCCCAGGCCGTTCTCCACGATGAACAGCGGCTTCTGCCAGCGGTCCCAATACTGGTTGAGGACCACGCGCAGGCCGATCGGGTCGATCTGCCAGCCCCATTCGCTGGCGGGCAGGTTCGGGTTCACCACGCCGCCGAGGATGTTGCCCTCGCCGCGTTCGCCTCGTGCCGGGTCGCCGGTCGCGCAGGTGGACATGTAGTAGCTGAACGACACGAAATCCACGGTGTTCTTCAGGTCCTCGCGGTCCTGCTCGGTGATGTTCAGTTCCACGCCCTTCTCACGCAGGGCACGCAGGAAGTAGCCGGGGTATGCGCCGCGCACGTGTACGTCACCGAATGCGAAGTTCGCCTGTTCCGTCTGCATGGCGGCGAGTACGTCGGCGGGGTCGGGGGTGAGCGGGTAGGTGGGCATGGCAAGAATCATGCAACCGACCTGGGCGCCGGGCGCCAGTTCGCGTGCCGCAGCGGTGGCGCGTGCGGAGGCGACCAGCTCGT
This sequence comes from Rothia sp. HMSC076D04, assembly GCF_001814645.1. Taxonomy (NCBI): domain Bacteria; kingdom Bacillati; phylum Actinomycetota; class Actinomycetes; order Micrococcales; family Micrococcaceae; genus Rothia; species Rothia sp. HMSC076D04. Next base: position 341,458 of record NZ_KV817369.1, read on the forward strand.
GGTGCATCGCCTGGTACAGGTCGGCGTCGCTGAGCTGATCCGCCGGGGTGTTAATGCCGCCGGACATGAACGGCAGGTGCAGCATCGAGTTGATTTCGTTGAAGGTCAGCCAGTACTTCACACGCTTGCCGTAGCGGGCGAACACGGTGCGGGCGTAGCGTTCGTAGAAGCCGATGAGTTCGCGGCTGGTCCAGCCGTTGTACTGCTCCACCAGGTGCAACGGGGTTTCGTAGTGGCTGAGGGTGATGAGCGGTTCCATGCCGTGCTTTTCGAGCTCGTCGAGCACGCGGTCGTAGAAGGCGAGGCCCGCCTCGTTCGGGGTTTCTTCGTCGCCGCGGGGGAAGATACGCGACCAGGCGATGGAGAAACGGAAGACCTTGAAACCCATCTCCGCGAGCAGGGCGATGTCTTCGCGGTAGCGGTGGTAGAAGTCAATGCCCTCCAGCTTGAGGTTGTTCTCGGTGGGTTCCGCGGTGCGCGGGTACAGGCCGCCGGCGGGCAGCACATCCTGCAGGCTGGGGCCCTTGCCGTCTTCGTTCCAGGCGCCCTCGAACTGGTTGGCGGCGGTGGCGCCTCCGAAGAGGAAACCGTCAGGGAACGCGCCGAGCGGCTGCGGCTCGGTCAGCGCCGGGTTGGTGGGCTGTTCAGCGCTGACGCTGGGTAGCGCGGTGGTTTGGGCGGTGATGTGCTGGTCCTGATGCACGGCATCCTCCAAGGTGCTTTAGGATTTTCTTCTACCCTAGCGGAGGGGGAGGGGGATTACTAGGTTTTAGCTACCCGGGTGGGCGTTTTCGCATTGTGGGGAGACGTAGGAGCTGTGGCGGGCGTAACCGTAAAATAGGAACGTGCAGATTATTCGAGAGACCGGCCCCGAATCCGGCGATATCCTCATTCACCACGACCAGACGCTGCAGATGCTCCGCGAGGTGGCAAGCGGGCAGCGTGAAGCAACCCTACGCATGTATCAGCCGAACCCGACGGTCGCGTTCGGCCGCCGTGACGAACTGAACCCCGGCTTCGCGGAGGCCTCCGCGGCGTGCGCCAAGCACGGTTTTGAAGTGTTGGTGCGCAAGGTCGGCGGGCACGCCGCCGCCTACCATCAGGGGTGCCTGGTCGTGGACCATTTTCAGCCCGCCTCCGACGCCCGCAGCGGTAACACCCTACGTTACGAACTCTTCGGTTCCATGTACGCGCAGGCGCTCCGCGAGGTCGGTGTGGATGCGCGCATGGGCGAGATTCCGGGGGAGTACTGCCCCGGCGAGTATTCGGTGCACGCGCAGCTTCCCGCCTCCGCAGGTGGTGGCCGCATTAAACTGGTCGGCACCGCCCAGCGTGTGGTGACCGGCGGCTGGTGGTTCAGCACCGGCATCGTGGTCTCCGACTCTGCGCCGCTGCGGGCGGTCACCGCGGATGTGTACCGTGCCCTCGGCATGGACCTGGACCCCGCTACGGTTGGCGCGGCGCAGGATGCAAACCCCGCCCTGCTCATGGAAGACCTGGAAGACGCCATCGTTGAGGTGTACGCCCAAAACGGTTTTCACTAGGCTACCCATCTGACGGAGCGACTATCGGGTCTGCTCCCAGCGGCCTAAACCCCACCCCTAAACTTTTATTCCGTTTTTACCCCCACCTGAAGCGAAGGAGCATCCATGCGTTGGGCACAGATTAAAGACTCGAAGGGCAGCCGCGCGGTCTGCTTCTTCGAAGAGACCGTGTACGAGCTTCCGGCGAAGCTCAGCCCGCTACTGAATTTCTACAGCCGGTTCCGGCTGAACTTTGGCGACCCGAAGAACGCCGTGGCGATCCTGAAGGAGAACGGCGCGACCGTCATGGGTCACGGCGAGGAGCTGTGGAACTCCCTACCCTTTATTCGCCCGCTGGATAAGCCCGGCAAGATTGTGTGCGCCGGCCTGAACTACCGCGACCATGCCGCGGAAATGAACCTTGAGGTGCCTGAGCATCCGGCGCTGTTCGCGAAGTTCCCGAACGCGCTGATTGGCCCCGGCGAGCAGATCCGCATGCCCGCCGCCGACGGCACCGGCAGCACGAAGGTCGACTGGGAGGTTGAGCTGTGCCTGGTCGTGGGCGCTCGCCTGCGTAATGCCACGGAGGAGCAGGCGCTTGAGGCTCTGATGGGGTACACGGTCATGAATGATGTGTCGGTGCGTGACTGGCAGGGTCGTTCCTCGGAGTGGTTCCAGGGTAAGAACTGGGATGCGATGACTCCGTTCGGTCCGGTGATTGTGAGCCCCGATGAGGTTGACCCGGTTGCCGGCCTGGAGCTGGTCTGTGAGGTGGATGATGTGGTGCGTCAGCGCGGCACGACGGCGGATATGGTGTTCACTCCGGCGCAGCTGCTGTCCTATATTTCGCGGTTTATGACCCTGGAGCCGGGTGATCTGGTAGCGACGGGTACCCCGGCTGGGGTTGGTTTGTCGCTGCATCCGCGTCAGTGGTTGAAGCCGGATCAGACGGTGCGCACCCGCATCGAGGGTATTGGCGAACTGGTGAATGTCTGCTCGGAGGCGGGCGCGCTGTAGTTATCCGATAGCTCTGTGAGTAACCGCTATTGAACCCACCTGAACCCACGGAGGCGGGTGCGGCACCTGCTATTGGGTGCACCGCAAGGCACCCACAAATGAATATCTATGCACCCCGCATGTGTTTTTGAGGCGCATGCGGGGTGCTTTTTGCGTTAATAAAGCCCCCGGTGGGCGGCTTGGATTCGTTGCTGGGAGCTGCGTGCAGTACCTCGAGTGGGGAGTGGTGCGTTTGCATGGTTACACGCTGACAAACACATAGAAACTTTGAACTTTTACGTGAATTTTAGGGTTTTACGTGGGTTTTGAGGGGTCTGCGGGGTGAAAAGCAGGGTGCTCCTGCTGGGTGGTGGTTGCCAGAAGTCGCTTTTTGAGGGGTGGCTGGGTGCCCGTCTCGGTGCATGGGGTGCTATCTGCTCTCGGTGCAGAATCTCAGATTGTGGTCACCTGTGAGAAATTCAACAGGAAGTTTTGGCGCGTCTTTCAGGGAAATTCAAGGTTTAAGGTTTAGTTTTCCGTGCGCATTTTTCGTTTTCTTCACATCACCCTCGCTTGACTAGGGGTAAAGCATAAACACTGCGGTGCAAATTCCGAAAACCTGAACATCTATCAATGCACACAGGTGTAAAGAAATATGAGTCTAAACCTGAACCTTTATCAAAAAATCGGTGCCCCAAATCACAAACTCGTTTTGCGTTCGCCCAAAAGACTATGTAGGGTATGGGGATTATCTGAGAGTTTCCTGAGAATTCCTGCCAGAAGATCGGGGCCCACCCGGGCACACCCTCAGATGCATATTTCACTCACGTCCGTGTTTGTTCATACAAACGCACTCACTCAAACAAGCCGACACGAACGGAAGAAAAACATGACCGCAACTGCATCCAAAAATCCGGCACAGCGCCCGACAAACCGCCGCCGTGCCACCATCGCTGCCTCCGCAGCACTGGCAACCGTCATCACCGGCGCGAACCTCCCCGCGACCTTCGGTGCCACCGCCTCCACCCGCAACGTATCCGGTACCACCTGCGTCGACGCAGGCTACCGCACCGTGCCGACCCTCGCGAACATCACCAACGTCGCACCCGGCCCGACCTGCTACTGGAACCCCGACCAGCAGGCGAAGACCATCGACACTCTCGCACCCGTCAACTCCTCCCTCACCAAGGAGCAGCTGACCACCACCGAGAACACCTCGCCGCTGAGCGGCAAGCTCGCCAGCGACTCCTTCGCAGCCCAGAAGCTCACCGGCACCGAAGCCGTCGCGCCCAACAGCAGCGAAATCAGCCGCACCTTCCTTGAATACAGTGGCGATGCGGGCAACCACCCCGTCACCACCGCCATCAACGCCGGCACCGTGAAGAAGGACCGCGCCCAGACCGTCGGCGGCCACGAGAACATCCCGACCCTCGCCGTGAACTCCGCGAACCCGCACCAGGAGTACGTCGAGGTCGTCTCCCGCGATGGCCGCGTCAACGCCAACGCAGAGAACAAGCGCATCCTGACCGGCGGCATCCCGATCCCGAACTGGCTCGCTGAGGACCACGGCCTCTCCGGCGACCAGTCCGTCGCCCTGTACGATGAGGCGACCGGCATCTGGCGCTCCTACTTCAAGTTCGTCAAGGATGCAGACGCACAGACCTACACCAGCACCGCCCGCGTGCAGGTTGGCGGCGGCAACGCCTCCACCCCCAAGAGCGCCAAGATTCAGTACGACAACGTTGGCCGCGGCAACGCAGGCCAGACCGTCACCATCAAGGCGCCCGTCAGCATCGATGCGAAGTCCGGCAACGCCCGCACCTCCTACCCGATTGCTCGCGGCGCGAAGTTCCGCCTGGCAAAGAACGTGCCCGGCGCGTCCATCAACGAGACCACCGGCGAGATTACCTACAAGATTCCCGCAGGCACCCGCGGCACCGTGGACATCCCCGTTGCGGTTGACTACCCGGCGACCTACCACGTGTCCTCCGGCGGTTACATGCTCGCTAAGCCGAACTTCGGCGGCGTGGGCGAAGACAACTACTGGCTGACCCTCAAGAACGGCACCTCCTCCGTGGTGGGTATGGCGAACGAGCTCACCCAGATCGGTGTGGACGAGCTCAAGGCCGGCAAGATCAACCACATGGTGTCCATCACCGCGGCTGACTACGCTGCACTGGTCTCCTCCTTCCCCGCGAAGGGTACCGACGGCAAGATTGACGCGAGCAAGTACCCGAACGCACCCCGCGCGGGTCAGCGTGGCTTCCTGCCCGCAAGCTTTGACGTGGAAGAGCACCTGGCAAACACCGGCCACGCTGACGACCAGCTCACCCGCATGATCCTGACCGCAATGAAGGAATACGGCTTCATCCTCACGGACCACAACCTCTTCACCAACGCATTCAACCTGGAGGCGGCAAGCTCCTACGCGCCCTACGCCCGCCAGGGTAAGAACGTGTACAAGGAAGACCCGCAGCTGGCGGCAATGTTCGCGAACTTCGTGCCCAGCGGCTTCACCGGCAACCAGTTCCCCTGGCAGCAGGTGCAGTGGATGCCTGTGAACTACACCGAGTCCGCTGAGAACACTGCACGCCGTGAGGGTACCCAGGTTCTGCCGCAGAGCAACAACCAGGCTGCCGACTCGAACGCTGACGCGCACAAGATTGCACGCCCCGTGACCGTGCGCCGCTCCGCCGTGCGCACCCCCAAGGCCGTGCGCATCAGCGACGCCGAGACTCAGAACGCGGCAGTGAACCAGGCTTCGGACGCCGTGAAGTTCAAGTACCCCTCGGATTCCTACGGTAAGACCGGTACCGGCTCCGGCGTGTTCTACCAGCCCGCCGAGCACCACGCCACCGTCTACTCCGGCGAGACCGCAGTCGCGCAGAGTGTTCACCAGTCGCACAAGGTTTCCCCGAACTACCGTTACGCGCGCGACTACAACTTCCAGGAAATCCAGCAGACCCCGAACTTCCGCCCCAGCCGCTGGGTCAACAAGGAGAAGGTCAACACTGCTGGCGGCCAGTTCTCCAGCGCGGAGACCGGCATCCGTTTTGCCTCCAACGGCAAGACCGGCACCTACTCGATCGATCTGAACACTCACGAGGTCACCGGCACCACCTGGGATCTGCGCCGCGACAACGGTACGAACATCACCGTGAACCGCACCGGCAAGGCACCCGCACGCATGTCCGATGTGAAGGCGAAGAGGGGCTCCGCCGCGCAGCTGTACTCGATCCCGCTGAAGGTACACGTGGTCGATAAGAACAGCCCCATCGCACGTGAGGATTCCGTCTCCCTGTACTCAGGCACCACCCAGAACGTGGCTGTCCTGAACAACGACGAGGCATCCTTCGGCGCGTACAGCCGCGGCGAAACCGTGAAGAAGCTGGAGCTGCTCAACCAGCGCGGCCAGGCCGTCAGCGCATACAGCGATGAATACGGCACTTACCGTGTGGTGACCCTGCCCGACGGCACCCAGGGCATCGCGGTATCTGCTAAGAATAAGCAGGGCTTCGCGCCGCTGGTCCGCTACCGCGCAGTGACCGACAAGGGCGTAAAGTCCGCTGAAGGTTACCTGCAGGTAGCAGTCGCTAACCGCTAGCCGGACGCACCCGCGAGCATCAGCGCACATAGGGGAGAGGGGCACGTCAAGAAAGCACGCCGCACAGGCGTAACTTCCTTGACGTGCCCCCTTTCCTGTACATAAGGTGAAAATACTATGACTCAGAGCCAGCACACAGACCAGAACGAAACCACCCACACTCACTACGCCGCCGAGCAGGTAGCGAAGCACGCCGTAGAGCATGCCGTGGAGCACGCCCACGAGGTGCCCACCAACGCGCCCCTCCTCGAAGGCAGCGGCCCCAAAGACTGGGAGGAACAGTTCGGCCCGTCCGTGGCGATTTTCTCTGCGCTCGCGAACCCGCTACGCCTGGCGATTGCGCACCACCTGATGCACCGCCCGCACAGCGTGAGTGAACTACACACCTGCCTGGGCATTTCGCAGCCGCTCGCATCGCACCACCTGCGCATCCTGCGTGAGGCGCACGTGATTGACCGTGAGCAGCAGGGCCGCACCACCATTTACCGTCTGAAGGACGACCATATTAGCCACATTGTGGTTGACGTGTATGAGCATACGCGTGAGCATCATGCGGACTAGTCTGCCCTCAAGCTGAGCGTTGGCTGGGAGCCGTTGTAAGATGGTGTGTGTCCGTGCACCAGTACAGTGCGGAATAGTATGCGCACCCGCGGCGCCCCGAGTGGCACGCTTGCGCCTGAGTTAAGGAGACTTATGTCTGCCGCTGATTCTTCAGCAATTGTTATTAGCGTTTCTGGTGAGGAGCGCGAGGTCACCGCGAAGACTGCCGCTGAGCTGTTCGCTGACGACCCGAAGATCGTTGTGGCACGCGTGAACGGCGTGCTCGTTGATCTCTCCCACGAGCTGTCTGCTGGCGATTCCGTTGAGCCGGTTTTCATTCACGAGCCGGACGGCCTGAACGTTCTGCGCCACTCTGCCGCGCACGTGATGGCGCAGGCGGTGCAGGAGTACCGTAAGGACGCCAAGCTGGGCATTGGCCCGTACATTACTGACGGCTTCTACTTTGACTTTGATGTGGCTGAGCCCTTCACTCCGGAAGATCTGAAGAAGATCGAGAAGTCGATGATTAAGATCATCAAGTCCGGTCAGCTGTTCCGCCGCCGCGTGGTCACCCACGACGAGGCTGTCGCCGAGATGGCGAACGAGCCGTACAAGCTGGAGCTGCTCTCCCTGACCCAGGGCCCCGGTTCTGGTGCGGATGCTGCCGAGGGCGCATCCGTGGAGGTCGGCGAGGGTGAAATCACCATCTACGACAACGTGCACCCGAAGACCGGCGAGACCGTCTGGAAGGACCTCTGCCGCGGCCCGCACCTGCCGAACACCAAGCTGATTGCTAACGGTTACGCCCTGATGCGTGCCGGTGGTGCGTACTGGCGCGGTTCTGAGAAGAACCCCATGCTGCAGCGTATTTACGGTACCGCTTGGCCGACTAAGGAAGAGCTGGTGGCGTACAAGGAGCGCATCGCTGAGGCGGAGCGCCGTGACCACCGCCGCCTGGGTCGTGAGCTGGACCTGTTCTCCTTCCCGAAGAACATTGGCCCCGGCTTGCCGGTGATTCACCCTAAGGGTGGCGTGATTAAGCGCGAGATGGAAGACTATGTGCGTACCCGCCACATTCAGGAGGGTTTCCAGTACGTCAGCACCCCGCACATTTCGAAGGAAGACCTGTTCTACACTTCCGGTCACCTTCCGTACTATGCGGATGGCATGTTCCCCTCCATGGAGCTGGATAACGGTAACTACCGCCTGAAGGCTATGAACTGCCCGATGCACAACGAGATTTACCGTTCTCGTGGCCGTTCGTACCGTGAGCTGCCGCTGCGTTTCTTCGAGTTCGGCACCGTGTACCGTGACGAGAAGTCCGGCGTGCTGCAGGGCCTGACCCGCGTGCGCATGATTAGCCAGGATGACTCCCACTCGTATGTGACGAAGGAGCAGGCACCGGACGAGGTGCGTCACCTGCTGAAGTTCATGCTGAGCCTGCTTGAGGACTTCGGCATGACTGACTTCTACCTTGAGCTGTCCACCCGCGACACTGAGGGTGATAAGAAGGATAAGTTCATCGGTACCGATGAGCAGTGGGAGGAGGCTACCGCGGTTCTGGAGCAGGTTGCGAAGGAGACCGGCCTGGAGCTCGTCCCGGATCCTGGTGGTGCTGCGTTCTACGGCCCGAAGATTTCGGTTCAGGCGAAGGATGCGATTGGCCGTACCTGGCAGATGTCGACCGTGCAGTATGACTTTAACCAGCCGAGCCGTTTCGGTCTGGAGTACCAGGCTGCGGACGGTACCGTGCAGGAGCCGGTCATGATTCACTCGGCGAAGTTCGGCTCGATTGAGCGCTTCTTGGGTGTGCTGACTGAGCACTATGCGGGTGCGTTCCCGGCATGGCTCTCGCCGGTCCAGGTGATTGGTGTGCCGGTGGCTGAGGCGTTCAACGACTACATGACCGAGATCGCGGATAAGCTGCGTGCGCACGGTGTGCGTGTTGAGGTGGATTACGGCTCGGATCGCTTCACGAAGAAGATCCGTACTGCGTCTACTGAGAAGGTTCCGTTCATTCTGATTGCTGGCGGTGAGGATGCGGAGCACGGCGCTGTTTCGTTCCGTTTCCGCGGTAACAAGCAGGAGAATGGTGTGCCTGTGGATGAGGCTGTGGCACGTATTGTGGAGCATATCCGCAACCGCGTGAACGAAGACCCCAAGCCCAGCACTGAGGCTGCTGAGTAATAAGGGGTTAGGCTTCTACCTAGCTATATAGAAAACCACCCCCTTTGCGGCGACAAGCTGCGGAGGGGGTGGTTTTTACACGCGTTGAGGAGGCGGGGGTGGGGGAGTGCGGTTGGGTGTAGAAAAGTGTGTTGTGGTGGAGTTTTTAGTCCCAGAATGCTAGCGTGGTAGTAAGGCGAACGTCCATAGTCATTCAGAAAATGGGTATCTGGATGGTCCTGAAAATGACGCATTACTGTTGATTATCGAGGGAGCACGAGCGTATGAAGTCGAATAAGTATGTTCCTGTTGGGATGCTGTTCTTGATCCTGGCAATTATCTTGAATGTGGTGTCAAATGTCAGCGACCTAGTGCTTGGAATTCTCTACGGCATCTCAATAGCAGTATTGATTATTGGACTATTGAATAGTCGAAAATAAGTGCTGTAGCAGACGAAAACGGACCCGGCTGACTATCCATCAGATAACCCGCTGGGTTTTTCGGGGAGCAAGGTTTGTTTACGAAGAAGTATCAGGCTTTGCTGTTGAAGCGCATTTGAAAGAGTGAAGGTATGGCAAGCGTTGAGGTGATGAAGGAGCGGGCTCGTATTGCGGGTCGTTTCAACCTGTCTGCTCGCCGAAACCCGGAACACAGGGCACTTGTTGCGCTCGCTGCACAGAAGGCGGGAGGGGAGTGCCACGTCATCCCTGCGGCTCCCGGCGAAGAAGAGGCTGAAGTGCTCCGCCGCGCGCACAAGGTTGCGGGCGGTAAACCGGTCATTATCGTGACGGAGACTGACGGGGAGCTTCACGCCCGCCTTTTCAACGTAGATATATAAATACCCTAGGGGCTTGATAAAAACAAAATGTATTTTATCAAGCCCCTAGGGCGTAAATATATTTCTATTTCTTATTAGGAATCTAATTTATATGCACCTTGGTGACCACCCACACTAACAGCATGATTGGTTGTGGTATTACTATTGAATGTAATGCGGAAACAAGATAGGCAATGTTCCTCGCTATGGGTACTCCATACAACATGAGGCTTAATTACGTAGAAATTTGTTGTAGTTAGGTGAAACTTATCTATTTGAATCGCGTCAATACTAACTGGAGCGTAGAAGTTAACTTGATGCAGGTGTAGTGTGTCAATTTTTCCAATATTATAGAATTGGACTTTTGTAGAATTGAAAAAATCGACACTTTCGGCATCATTGGAGTTATATAGAGCTTTCCCTTCAATAAGGAAGTCGACATACTCAAACCATATGCTGCTGATCTCTTCTGCGGTAATGTAGAGCCCGTTATGGATGGTTGCCCCGACAATTTTAATGTTTTTAATTTTTTCATATCTAGCATTTTTATAAGATGTTCCAATCGTAACGAATCCCTTTATTTCGCAAGATTCCAAGTATATATTCTCTGCCGTGTTCGTCCTATATATACTGTCTTTATCTTCCGGAATAAATTTTAAGCTCCCATTAATGGTGTGATTATATATATTGAAATCTGCATTTTCGCAATTCTTAACAACAATTCCGCCAGGCGTTTCGGTTTTCTTGAGATCGTCTTTGTTGTTGCGACCAATTTGTATGGTAGCTGATATGATAGAAGTGAAAAATATATCGTGAGGCATGGAATTGCCTTCAATTATAATGGGTAGACGTCCATTTTCGGTTGCACTTAGATTGCGAATATCTAGCTTTGCCTCATTTGTAAAAGTATTCTTTTTAAGATTTATTTCTTGTGTTACGGAATATGAATCTCCGTGGATATTTAAATCTCCATCAAAGGTGCAATCGGATAGGGATATGGGGTCATGTTTCAAATAATTATTTTCATCAGTCTTTGAATAAGCAAGCTTGAGTGAGAGGCCATCTTGGAATTTACATCCATCCAGCTTTAAATTTTTTATTGATTTAATATTTTCTATAGAGACTTTCTTTGAGAAAAGTGCGCCACGTAAATCAATAACGAGGGATTCCCAATCATAGCCATTTTCATCAGTTGCGATGAATCGTGTGTTAATTTGTTTTGCAATGGCATTGCATGTGTCGTTCTCATGCAGGTTAGCACCATTGGAAATTCCTGCATTTCGAGCATAAAGACAGACTTTATTCAGAAGGTCCTGTGCTTCCGTTTGATGTTTTATATCTCCAGTATTTTTGTATTCTTCTAAATAAAAATCTATCTCTTTAAATATTTCTTCCACTGCTTTCTCCGCCACTGCCGAGTCCTTTGAGTACATATTTTTAATGTTTATTCTTAAATTCGACAGGTTATTCTGTCTGCTATAGATATCATTCCTGCCCTCTTGGATTTTATTTCCTTCTTTTGTGATATTGTTTCCTTCTTTTCTGATATCATTTTCTTCTTTTTTGAGTTTGTTGTGCTTTCTTTTTTCGAACCAGCTTCCGAGTTGAGCCAGTGACTTCAGGGGGTCACCAGGGATTGTATTAGGCATACTGTTACCTTTCTGTGAATGGATTGGATGAAAATTATTATATTGAAATAATTATGTACTTTATTTATATGTGATACACATCTAGTATAGCTGATGTGAGGTGCACGATGCCTTAAATGAGAACTTCTTCTGCTCTGTATTTTGTATAGCGAGGCATGCATGGGTGAATTAGTGCGGTACATGATATGTAAGAAGGGACCCGGCAGGCTATCCATTAGATAGCCCGCCGGGTCCCTTCTTTATACCGTTGCTATGCGCTCAACCTTTTAGCGGGTGGTGCGTTCCAGCAGCTGCAGCACGTTCTGGTAGCTGTGGCCGGTCGCCTCCGTCATGCCCTGCTCACAGGTGCGGTTCGCCGAAATATATGCGGCGAACTGCTTCTGCTCGCTCAGCTCGGCAGCCTCCGCCTCCGTAGCGCTCGCCGTCAGCTCCGGGTGCAGCATACCGCGGTCACCCGCATAACCACAGCAACCCCAGTGCTTCGGCACATACACGTCGTCACTCATCGCGTTCGCAATCTTCTCAAACGCAGGCTGAGTACCCAAGTGAGTCATGGAGCAGGTCGGGTGCAGAGCGACCGACGGCAGGGGAGCGGACACGGTCAGCTTGTCCAGCATGTTGTCCGCGGCGAACTGCACCGCATCGTACATGCGCAGACGCGAGTAGTCCGGCTCACCCGGCTTCAGGCCGTTCACGATCTTGTGCTCAAGCGCCTTAATAACCTTCTCGCGCATCACCTCAAGGCCCTCAGTACAGGACGAAGCGTCACACACGACCGGCAGGCGGCCACCGTCAGTAGCCTCCCACAGGGACTTCAGCACACGGTCACTCATAATCGAGTAGCCGTCGGTGAAGCCCTTCGACTTCCACGGGGTGGAGCAGCACATCTCACCAATATTGTCGGGGATGCGGTACTTCACGCCCGCACGCTCGCACAGGCGGATGAACGCCTGGGTTGCGTTGACCGGGTCGTGCTTGCCGTCGCCATCCACACCGCCGAACATGGAGTTCACGCAGGCGGGGAAGAACACAATCTCAGCGGTTGCGTCCTTGTGCGGCTTACGTGCCGGGCCACCAACCGGCAGGTCCTTCTTGTAGGAAGGAACCATGTCGTCACCCATGACCTTGCGGGCAATGTTGGTGGTGCCGTGCACCACGGGGAACGGCAGCTTCTTAGCCACAGTCAGGGACTTACCGGCGACCTTATCCATGATGCCCCACTGCTGTGCGGCAATCTTCCAGCCGGTAGCGGCCAGCTTGTCCTGGTTCTCAGAACGCAGGCGGCGAATCAGGTCACCGGTGTTGATGTTCACGGGGCAGCGGGTCTGGCACATGCCGTCCACAGCACAGGTCTCAATGCCGTAGTACTCGTACTCCTTACGCAGACGCTCAGCGAGCTCGTGGTCGCCGTTCGCCTCAGCGGCAGCAATCTCACGGCGCAGCACAATACGCTTACGCGGGGTGAGGGTCAGGTTGCGGGAGGGGCAGACAGGCTCGCAGTAGCCGCACTCCACGCAACGGTCGACTTCTTCCTCAACGGTTTCAGCGACCTTCAGGTCGGTCACGTAGTCGGTGTCCGGCTCAACCAGCAGAACGCCCGGGTTCATGAAGCCCTCCGGGTCGATGAGGCGCTTGATCTGGCGCATCACGTCGAAGAGTTCCTCACCGAACTGGCGGCTCACAAACGGAGCCATGATACGACCGGTACCGTGCTCAGCCTTCAGCGAGCCTTCGTTACCGAGAATCAGCTGAACCATTTCTTCGGTGAACTCGCGGTAGCGGTCCAGCTGCTTCGGGTCGCGGAACTGCTCGTTCAGCATGAAGTGGATGTTACCGTCCTTCGCGTGACCGAAAATCACGGAATCCTGGTAGCCGTGCGAATCGAACAGCTTGGTCAGGTCGCTACAGGTGTTACCCAGAGCCTCGACGGGCACAACCACGTCTTCCAGCAGCGCGTTAGTGCCGGAACGGCGGTTACCCGCAACGGTGGTGTACAGGCCACGGCGGGCAGCCCACAGTGCGTTACGTTCGGACAGCTTGCTGGTCATCGACACCGGCGAAGCCACGGGCAGGCTCTTAAACATGGGTGCCGCAGCGGCAGCCAGGTCGTTCAGCTCCTGCTCGGAGTTGCCCTGGAACTCAACCAGCAGGGCGGCGTGATCCTTCGCATCGATGGCGGCGAGCGCCTCTGCAGCCTGACCGGTACGCTGAGCCACACGAATACTGGTGGCGTCCATCAGTTCGACGGTAGCGAGCTTGTTAGCAACCAGTTCAGGCACGGAACGTGCAGCATCAATCAGGTTGTCGAACACGAGCAGGCCGGTGGAAATGTTCTTCAGAATCGGCAGGGTGCGGTAGGTTGCCGAAGCAACAAAACCGAGGGTGCCTTCCGAACCAATCAGCAGGTGCTGCAGAATGTCTACGGGGGTCTCAAAGTCGACCAGGGAGTTCAGGCCGTAACCCATGGTGTTCTTCATGGAGTACTGCTGGCGGATTTTCGCCATGGATTCGGGGTTTTCAAGCACGCGCTTACGCAGGCGTAGCAGGCCCTCGTGAAGTTCAGGTTCGAGGGAGCGCAGCTTCTGATCGGCGTCCGGTTCTGCGGTGTCGATGATGGTGCCGCTGGGGAGCACGAACACCATGGAGTCCAGGGTGTTGTACGTGTTGTAGGCGGTACCCGAAGACATGCCGGAGGAGTTGTTCGCGACCACGCCACCGATGGTGCAGGCGGACCAGGATGCCGGGTCCGGGCCGAGCTTGTAGCCGTAGGGTGCCAGGTAGTTGTTGACCATCATGATGGTCGCGCCGGGCTGTACGCGCACTTTCTTGCCGTCTTCAAGGACCTCAATTTTCTTGAAGTGGCGGCGGGTGTCGACCATCAGGCCGTCGCCGCTTGCCTGGCCGGAGAGGGAGGTGCCGCCGGAACGGAAGGTCAGCGGCAGGCCGAGGTCACCGGCTGCACGGAAGATGTTGGCGACGTCTTCGGCGGAGTCGGGGCGGACCAGGCCGGCGGGCACGAGCAGGTAGTGGGATGCGTCGTGTGCAATAGCGAGGCGTTCGAGTTCGGAGACGCTCGATTCGACGGCTTCTGCGCGTGCATCGGAAAGTAGACGGTTGAGGGTGTCCGCGTAGGGGGACTTGAGTGCTTCAGATGTATTTGACACAACGGTCATGATCTTGAGCTTCCTTACTGGTGAAGGGTGTGAATGCTGTCCTTATTCCAGTATCTTCCTTTGAACGCCGTCTTTTCTGGTTAGCTATGGCTAAGCTTGGCGACTACTTGTCACCATAAAGGGGGTGGGCTATACACCGTGCCGATGCGTAGGTTTGCCGCGTATTTGCTGGTTTTCCGGGGGTACCGTGCGGGGCTACCTGGGTATATCTGAGGAGGCGCACCCACCACACGCAGAACGCCGCGGCCGCTCTTAGGCGCGGCCGCCGAGCGCCGTAACATTCCAGCGGCTCACCAAAAAGGCGGCTAACCCAAAAGAAAGCGTGGGGCAGAAAACTACATGCTTTCCACCCCACGCTTATGTAATGTTTAGGCTTCGTCGAAGAAGTCCTCATCAAGCTTCATGATGGTGTACGTACGTGCCACCTGCACACCAACACCGTACTTAATCATGAGGCGTGCCAGGTGCTCACCATCAATCAGAACGAGGGAAACTCCGCCACCAAGTTCCTCCGCGTAGCCGCGTGCGCCAGACGTAAAGGAGCTCGACGTGATGAACACGCCCTGCGTTGCCTTGCCGTGCAGTGCGCCCACAAAGCTCTGAAGGGCAGGGCGTCCCACCACATTGTCCTTGGCGTAACGCTTAGCCTGGACATAAATCTTTGAAAGACCCAACGCATCCTGGTCAATGATTCCGTCCACGCCGCCGTCATTGGAAGCCGGAGTAACGGTGCCGCGTCCTGCCGGGCCGCCGTAGCCCATCGCCAACAGAACATCCACCACCAGATGCTCAAAAGCAGTCGGAGACATTGCGCGGACGCGTTCCAAAATATCGTGCGTCAGCGCGGACTCAATCTGAGTGATGCTTTCATCAATGAGTTCCTGCGGGGTGCTATCAGACACCTCAGAGGGTGCAGTCGTGACGGCAACAGTCTTGGTAGCGGTCTTCGGGGTTTCCTGCGGGTCCTGCTCGGAACTATCAGACTGGGAACGCTCACGCGTGCTGCGGGCGGAACGAACGATATGCGCGACGACATCATCGGGGATGCCCCCAGGATGAGCCTCAATCAGCTTCAAGCCTTCGTCAGAAATAACCTGCTGACCGCGGCGAGGGGAATCAACCGCACCGAACATCTTGAGATAGGTCAAGCCCCAACTAATGCGGTCCACATAGACGGGACGCTTGCCGTTCGGCAGGTAGGGTAGTAGCTGCTCGTCAGAAAGCGGGTAGCGCTCTGCTACAGCGCTATAAATCTCTTTATTGGTGCGGGAGTTGCCGTCAGATAGGTAAGCAAGAATGCTGGGAATGAATTCGTAGAACTTGGGAAGTTCAACCTCAGTGGTATCAGGCGACTGAGCGGTCATCGGTGTATCTCCATTGATTGATAACGGCTGGTTAATAACGGCGGGTAGTCCGTTCTTAATATACCTCTAATACAAAAGATAATCGTTACCAGAGGTGCCTGTTTTCCCTTGTGCAGGCTTTATTAGCGCCGCAGCTGCTCTTAGGCACGCCCGCCGAGGGCCGTAACATTCCAGCTAGCAGTACTATCAGAAGTCACCACACCACAAAATAGGGGAGAACCCGCCGAAGCACGCACCCCCAAATCCTCCACAAACACGCGGCCACCCGCAGGCACACTACGCTCCTTACGATCCACACCCGCACAATACACCGTCATCTTCGCACCCGAACGGTTCTCCACCGCAACCGAACCGCCGCCCGATTTCGACACAGTATCGTGCACAAAACCGCGGTGTAAAGACCGCCGCCCAAAGGTCACAGCACAAGGTCACAGTGCAACGAAATAGAAACGCAAACGCAACGGCGTGGAGTATCATTCACACTATGGATAAGGCAGAACAGAACCAGACAGACAACACGGTAAAGAACGGCACAGCACCCAATACCTCGGGGAATACCTCGGGCAATATTCCGGGGAACAGCCCGGTGGGTGCGTCTGCGCGCCCTGAAACTGTTGCATCTGAAACTACCGCATCTGAAGCCGCCGCTGAGAATACCACGAAGGCTGGTTATACCCAGTCGGCACCGGCAGAATCCAGTGCCGCCAAAACTAGTGCTGCAGCAAGTAGCCCCGCAGAGGCTACCGCCCCCGGCATGGAGGCAGTACAGGTTGATGCCGTGCAGATTGATAGCGCCCGCCTGGACAGCACCCACTCCGTCTACTCCACCGACCTGAACCCCGACGACGACTACGAAGAAGTCGTCGAAGAATACGCCACCACCGATGCGCCGGACGGTACGCACCGCGAGGAGCGCCGCATCACCCGCACCACGCATCACCCGCACGGCAAGGGCGACCAGAAAGCTGGCACCCAGAAGGCAGGCACCCAGGGTAACCCTGATAGTGCCGCCGAGATTATTGACGTAGGCGAACCTGAAACGCACACCACGACCATCCGCACGGTCACCCGCACCGTCACGGACCCGCCGCGTCGCGCCCCGCGCACCCGCCTGTTCCGCACGCTCAGCAAGTACCGCGGCGAGAAGAACCTGGCCGCGTGGGAGGAGCGTTCCTCCCGGCCCATGTTCGTGGCGTCCGTGCTGTACTTGCTCGCGTTTGCCGCGCCCATCATGAGTACGCGCATTCAGGAGCCGTACGACGGGTACCTCAACATCATTCAGATGATTCTGTGGGGCCTCTTCGCCGCCGACTACTGCGTGCGCCTGTACCTGGCGCCGCGGCGACTCTACTTCATCACGCACAACCTGATGAACCTGGCCATCGTGCTGCTGCCGGCGTGGCGTATCGTTAGCTTCCTGGCCATGATTCACCTGACCGCCAACCGCCAATACAAGAGGCTCTCCGAACTGGGGATGAAGCTCTTCGGCTACACCGCGATCTTCATCATCATGTTTGCCCTGTCGATCTATTCGGTGGAGTCCTCCGAGCCGGGCGCGATGATTCGTGACCTGCCCACCGCCTACTGGTGGATGTTCACGACCCTCGCCACGGTCGGCTACGGAGACGTTTACCCGGTCACCGGTATCGGCAGGGTCATCGCCGTGATCGTCATGCTGTACGGCGGGGGCTTGGTCGCGGTTGCTACCGGTGCGCTCGCGAGCTGGATTATCGAAAAGTTTGGTGGCAGGGAGGAGCAGGAGTACCCCGCAACCAAGGCTGACGTGGACGATCTTCGCCAGGAGATTTCTGAGTTGCGTGCCCTGCTGGCTCGTGAGTATGCGCGCCGTGAAGCCCGCGACTACACGTTGCGTGAGGTCGTGGATGAAGACGGTGTGCACCCGGTTCCTTCGGATGCGGAGGCGGCACGCCGCGCCGGTTTCAGCGCCGCCGCGGGCTTTACTGCCCCTGGTACTCCTGGCGCTCCGGGTGCTGCTGCGGCAGCTTCTGCGGAGGCTACCCCGAACACCGCGCCCGGCGCCGCGCGGGCTGGTGAACCTGCCGACTCCTCGGCATCTCATGAGGTTGCGGTGCGCGAGCAGGAGCCGGTCGCCCTGCTGGAGGAGACCCGCCAGACGTTCACGATTATTCGTGAGAAGTTCTCGCTACGTTCCCGCAAGCAGTAGTCCGCTCGCAAATACCCTGCGGACAGTAACCGGGCTGTAGCGGCTCGGTTGCGGTAGCGCAGATAGCAGCGCAGATATAACAGTTCAGTTGAGGCTTGGCGCTCAAACCCACACCGCATACTTATTGAAGCGGTGGGTTTGGGTGCCGAGCCCACGCGAAGGCAAGACGAAGGCAAGAAAATTGCCGCCCACGCCACCGTGCGGGATATTTCGCCTTGTCGAGGCAAAATTAGCCCGTGGAGAGTGCAAATTGGGGCTCGTGTGCGCGAAAAACCCCTCAACTTAAGATCTAATGTGACCAAACTATCTTTTAAAAATGGCCGCCACTGGTGAAACTCCTAGCCAGAGCCTATAAACTATCTACCGTGCCGGTTATCGAACGCCCTGTAGCCTCAATGCGCTACGGGGTGTCGTCGTATCCCCACCTCACTCACGGGGAGGCACCACTCAACTCACAAACTCACTCAAACACATACTCTGTTAGGACACGTTCGTGGTACCTAAGTCCACTCTGGGCGCGCTCGCTCTACTCGGCGCGCTCTCTCTCACCGCGTGTGCACCCGCACCGAATAACGCCTCCGCAAGTGCGGTTGTTGACCCCGCAGCTTTTGAAACCGTCGAGCCTAGTGCCGTTTCCGCCCCCGGCGATGACAGCACCGGAATTAAGGCGGCGGTTAATGCCTCGCATGACCCGTCGATTCACCCTACCGCGACCCAGCCCACTGAAACCCCCGCGCCGGCGGGTGCCGGTAGCTATACGCCGGATGCTCAGGAACAGACCGCATACACCGCGGCGCCCATGCCTTCCTCTGCAGCCGTTGCGCGCTCGCAGAAAATCATGGACGGCACCTGGGTTCAGCAGGACTCCACCAACCTCGAGAACTACATGGATGCCGTCATTCACGACGGCATTATCGAGGTCACCTACCACCTGAACCACGAAGAGCTGGCAACCCCCTTCTGGGTTGGCACTTTCGAGGCGAAGACCGGCAACTTCAGCTACATTTCGCACGTGGACCATGCGAAGCTGAGCCATGCGCCGTACGCCTCCGATAAGGAAACCAAGGAATTCACCATGGAGGACGGCGTGCTGAGCTTCCCCATGACCTTTGAGGGTGCCACCCGCATCATTCACCTGGAAAAGCAGCACAGCTAAGCGCGCTGCCGGGGGAGTTATCTCATATCTGGCACGCATGACGGACGGGGCGTTCCTGTTGCCGCGTGTGGGTTATAGAATGGGACTATGAGCGAGAACACGACCCCCGAGCACGGCACCGCAGCCTCGGTGCAGGATTCCTTCGAGCTGCCCAGCGCACCGGACCAGTTCCAGCGCCTGTGGACCCCTCACCGCACCGCCTACGTGAGCGGTGGCCAGAAGGACTACACCGAGAAGACCTGCCCCTTCTGCACCGCGCCCAGCCGCAGTGACGAGGAGTCGCTGATTGTGCATCGCGGCGAGCATGCCTTCGTGATTCTCAACCTCTACCCGTACAACCCCGGGCACCTGCTGGTCTGCCCGTACCGCCACATCCCGTTCTACGATGACGCGACCGAGGCAGAAACCATAGAGATTGCGCAGCTGACCCAGCTCGCCATGAAGGTTCTGCGCGAGGTGTCGCATAATGACGGCTTCAATATCGGTATTAACCAGGGCAAGGTTGGCGGCGCGGGCATTGCTGATCACCTGCATCAGCATATTCTGCCGCGCTGGAGTGGGGATACGAACTTCCTGCCGATTATCGCTCACACCAAGACCATGTCCCGCACGCTGGACGATATGCGTTCTGCGATTGCGGAGGGGTTTGCTCGCCTCAGCTAGATGGCGTGGATCATCCGTCAGATAGTCTGGGTGGCTTGGTGATTTTGAAATTTTGCACTAATTGCTTCAATTTGCCAGCTAGTGCATAGAAATTCTGCGTCATAAATGCGCAGATTGGGCAGTCGATGCGTATTTGAATGATGTTATGTCCATTGGATATGGCAAAGTTTTAAATGCAGCAAGGCTGCGGGGAAGCTTCCGGCTTCCAAAAACACCGCATAGCTCACCGAAAAATAGCGGTCACCGATCGCTTTCGGGCTTGGCAGGGTAAGCGCCCTGCCTCAACCACAGAGGTCAGCGCCTCAGCTGAGAACCCACCCCGTCGTGCATGAACGCACGGCAACACTGCGGGGGTGCGGATCAGCGTGAAGGACGCTGGCCTCTTTTGCTTTCCGAGGATGTGCGCCTGTATCGAACGCTTAGATGCGCCGCCAATGGTTCGATACCCGGATGCACCGCCCCCACCCCGCGAGAAAGAACCCGCCAGACCCGCTAGAGTGGAATGCTATGGACTACCCCAACCTGCTTGAGACTGCTTTCGACGAGTTTAGCGCTGCGCCCGCCGCCGGTAATGGTGCCGGTGCCGGTAATGACGTCGCCGCCTGTGATTCTGCAGGCGCGCCGCAGCTACTCATCTGGAGGCAGATCCGCTGGTCCAACCGCCGCCCGCTCATTGAGGTGGAACCGGTCGTGCCCGGAGGGGTCCCTGAAGGAGCTCATAACCGGGCATCTCAAGCGGTGGGAGAGGGCGCCTCCACCCAGGAAAGAAGCCCCGCGCAGCGTGGCGTTCCAAGTGGGGTTCGCATCCAGATTCCGCTGACCCCCGGCGCCTACCTGGGGTTGCGTATTCCGCGCGATAGCGAGGGGGAACTCTACCGCTACTGCGCCGGATACACCACCGGCACGAGCAATGACGCCGCCCCCGAATCCGCGGGAATCCGCCGCGTACCCTGCCCCGAAGGCACCCGCATCCAGCGTGGCCAGCAGTGCCCGCGCTGCACCGCCCGCGACGAATTTACCGCCCTGCACAGCGCGCACCTGTACCCCGGAACGCTCACCGAATCCATGCGCGCCTACGCCATGCTGGAGCACCGCCTCTACATCGCGACCTTCCCCGACGGTACACACAAGGTCGGCACGAGCTCCCTGCATTCGACCCCGCGCCGCCTGGACGAGCAGGCGGTCGCCACCGCCACCTACATTGCGCTTGCACCTGACGGCCTTGCCATTCGCCGCGCCGAGGACGCCGTGACCGCCCTCGCGAAGATTCCGCAGGTCAAGCAGGTGGCGAGCAAGTACCGCGCCTGGACGAACCCGCTGCCCGGTGCGCAGCTTCGTGTTGCCCATCAGGAGGCGGTTGCCCGCGCCCGCGAAGCGCTCGCCGAACTAGCACGTACCGACCCGGAGGTGCCGCTCACCGCCCTGGATGAGCCGTGGATTCCGTCGCTTGCCATGAACCGCCCGTATGCGGCTCTGCGCGCGCAATCGCCCGAACCGCTGGCGCCCTGTGAATCTGGTCTGGGTGGTTCCGGTACTGAGAGCGGGGCGGCTGGCTTCTTCTGCACGGGCGCGGCGGGTCAGTTTTTGAGCGCCCACACCGGCGATGCTGACGCGGCGTTCCTGGTGAATACTGCCGCGTGGCGGAATGTGCTGGTGGAGCCGGCGCAGGAGTTCACGCGGGTGAGGGTGCAGGGTTCTCTGTTCTAATACCGCCGTCTGCCGCCCCGTCCGGCATGAGCGAACGAGCCCAGCGGACCATTCAGCCGCTGGCGTGCGTGTACTAAAATGGTAAGCATGTCCAAACCCCTCATTCGTCTTCTCGGCCAGGGCGTACGCGCCGCGACTAAGCTTCGCGGCGGCGGCTCCGCCTTCCCCGGCCTTGTCATGGAAAAATTGCACCCCGACTTCGTTGCTGAAGAGCTCGCGAAGCTGCCCTACGGTGTGGTTGTTGTCTCCGGTACGAACGGTAAGACCACCACCACGAAGATGGCTGTGCAGCTGCTTGAAGCTCAGGGTCTGAAGGTTTTCACTAACCGCACCGGTTCGAACTTTGTGCGCGGTGTCGCCGCGGCACTGCTGGGCGAGATGACCCTCGGCGGCAAGCTTGATGCTGATATTGCTGTGCTTGAGCTGGATGAGGCGCACGCCGTGCACTTCGTGAAGGCCGTCAAGCCCGACTACGCTCTGCTGCTGAACGTTCTGCGTGACCAGCTGGACCGCTTCGGTGAGATTGACACGACCCGCCGCATGTTGGCGACCGTCGCCTCCGCAACGACCGGTACCGTGGTGCTCAACCGTGAGGACCCGCGCATCCGCTCCCTCGCTGAGAACGTGCAGCCTGGCGTGACCGTCAAGTATTACGGCCTGGATGAGTCCCTGCGCTCGTACTTCCCCTCGGATGATGAGATGCGCGGCGGCACCGTCGCGAAGGCAACCCTGCCCGAGGCAGACGTCACCCTGACCGCGTTCTCCGGCACCTCCGCAACCTTCGACCTGGCGGGTGTGGAGCGAGTCGGCGAGATCAACCTCTACGGCATTTACAACATCTTCAACGCGGCTGGAGCTATGGCGCTGACCCGCGCCGTCATGGGGGAGAAGCTCAACGAAGATAGGCTCATCGCGGAGCTGGCGAAGATTACCCCCGCCTTCGGTCGCGGTGAGACTCTGAACGTGAACGGCCGCCCGCTGCAGCTGCTGCTGGTGAAGAACCCGAGCGGTTTCCGCCTGTCCCTGGCGAGCGCGAACGCTGACGACTACGCCACCATGATTACGATTAACGACCAGTACGCTGACGGTCGTGACGTGTCCTGGCTGTGGGATGTTGACTTCGACAGCTTGAAGAAGACCGGCGTGCAGATGGTTTCGGGTGTGCGTGCCTGGGATATGGCGCTGCGCCTGGAGCATGACGGCGTGAAGGTTGACGAGGTCAACGAGAACCTTGCCGATGCGCTCAAGGGCTTCATTGCCTCCAGTGGTAACGCGCCCATGCGTATTTTCTGCACCTACACCGCAATGCTGGCTCTGCGTGAAGAGCTCGCAAAGATCACTGACGTTGAGAGGGTCTCCTAATGACGGCAACTCACACTTTTGAGGGCACCCCCGCCTCCGGCCCCAATAACGGTAAGACTCTGCGTATTCTGCAGCTGTACCCGCTCGATATGAACATTTACGGCGACTGGGGTAACACTCTGGCGTTGGCTCGTCGCGCGCAGGCGCACGGCTTTGACGTGCAGATTCTGGACCACAACCCCGGTCAGCCTTTCCCGGAAGATGTTGACATTATTCTGGGTGGCGGCGGTCAGGACTCGGGTCAGTCCGTGATTCAGGATGACCTGCACGCGAACGGTGACACGCTGCGCTCGCTGGCTGAGGCTGGTGTGCCGATGCTCGTCATTTGTGGTCTGTACCAGCTGTTCGGCAAGGAATTCCGCACCCGTGAGGGTGAGGTGCTGAAGGGTATCGGCATTTTTGATGCGCACACGGTCGGCGGCGATGACCGCCTGATCGGCAACATTGTTGAGGAGTCTGAGGAGTTCGGCACCGTGATTGGTTTTGAGAACCACTCGGGCCTGACTTACCTGGGTTCCGGCTGCACCCCGCTGGCTACCGTCACCAAGGGTGAGGGCAACAACGTGACCGATGTGTATGAGGGTGCGCGCGTGCACAACGTGATTGGCACCTACCTGCACGGCTCGCTGCTGCCGAAGAACCCGAAGATTTCGGACTACCTGATTGAGCAGGCGGCTAAGCGTAAGTTTGGCGAGTTCACGCCGAACACGATTGACGACTCGCTGGTGGAGAAGGCACGCGCTTCGGCTGCGTCCCGCCCCCGCTAGCCTATTCCTGGCGGTGGCGTGCACTTTCTGAGGTGGTGTGCGCCTCCGCTACGGTATAGTTGATTGAGTTATAGTACAGTGCGCGGGGCGTTTCGCCGTGTCCGTGCAGAGGTTTTGACTAAGGGAGATACGAATGTCCGGTCACTCTAAATGGGCGACTACTAAGCACAAGAAGGCTGCTATCGACGCTAAGCGCGCGAAGGCTTTCGCGAAGTTCATTAAGGCAATTGAAGTTGCAGCACGTATGGGCGGCGCTGATATTGCTGGTAACCCCGCTCTTGACCTGGCTGTGTCGAAGGCGAAGAAGAACTCCGTTCCTAACGACAACATTGACCGCGCAATCAAGCGTGGCGCTGGCCTGACCGGTGAGACCATTGACTACACCGAAATCATGTACGAAGCACGCGGCCCGCAGGGTACCGCTCTGTACATTGAGTGTCTGACCGATAACCGTAACCGCGCAGCGTCTGAGGTTCGCCTGGCTGTGACCCGTAACGGCGGCACCATGGCAGACCAGGGTTCGGTTGCGTTCCTGTTCGAGCGTAAGGGCGTTGCTGAGGTCACCAAGACTGACGGTCTGACCGAGGACGACGTTCTGATGGCTGTTCTGGATGCAGGCGCCGAAGAGGTTCTGGACGAGGGCGACGTGTTCACCGTTGTTTCCGCACCGACCGATCTGCCCGAGATCCGTAAGGCACTGGACGAGGCTGGCCTGGAGTACAACAACGACGACCCGGTCTTCCGCCCGACCATGCAGGTTGACCTGGACGCTGAGGGCGCTAAGAAGTTCATGAAGCTGGCAGACGCTATTGAAGAGCTCGACGACGTTCAGAACGTCTACTCGAACGCTAACGTTTCTGCTGAGGTTATGGCAGAGCTGGAAGCTGAGTAATCACAGCTGAGTAATCACTCGGATTCTGATATCTGATGCTTGAAGAAGCCGCTCCTTTGACCGAGCCGCCGCACGGTGGCTGGCTGGTTGGGGGAGTGGCTTCTTAGCGTCTGGAGATGTGGCGTTTGAGGGCGCGCGGAGTACCGTACTTGCGGTGACCGTTCTCGTGGCGTGCCCCGGTGCCGAGTGCTAGGATTCTGGAGGACTGAAATCTAGAGATTCTCTAGGGAGTTTGCCGAAAGGGGAGATGATGGCTGCCGCTCAACCTGCCTCACGCGATAGCATGCGTGAGAACCGTACCGCCGCCGCCGTGGAGCGCGTGCCGGGTGCAACCCGCATCATGGGTGTTGACCCGGGTCTGACCCGCTGCGGCTTCTCCATGCTCGATATGACCGCCGACCGTAAGGCGCACTTCGTGAACGTGGGTGTTGCCGGCACGATCCCGGCGGAGTCCCTGGACCAGCGTATTCTCTGGATTTTCAACGCCGCCTCCCACTGGCTCGACACCTATAAGCCGGATGCCCTGGCGATTGAGCGTATCTTCGCTCAGGAGCAGGTGAACACGGTGATTGGTACGGCGCACGCTTCGGGCGCGGTGATTTCTGCTGCGGCGATGCGCGGCGTGCCGGTGTTCTTCCATACCCCCTCAGAGGTGAAGGCGGCGGTGACCGGTAGCGGCCGCGCCGATAAGGCGTCGGTGGGCCGCATGGTGACCCGTATTCTGGGGCTGGATTCCATGCCGAAACCTGCCGATGCTGCTGATGCCCTGGCGATTGCGATCTGTCACGGCTGGCGTGGCGGCGGTATTGGTTCGGGTATCAACATGGCGGCCCAGACGCAGACTCACCAGGGTTCACGCCCGGCGCAGGCTCGCCGTGGCGGGTTGTTGACTCCGGCGCAGCGTGCCTGGATGGAGGCGGAGGCGCGCGCTCGCCGCTAGAGATGCCGCCGCTAGAGGTGCCTTCGTGGGTCTGTGCCTTGCCTCCTGCTGACTCGCATGTATTCGCTAAGAAGTTCGAATATATGCTTGATTTCAGAAGAAATATTCTAATATACTTGTAGTGTCTCCCCGTTGAACTGGGGGAGTGCGTTCTGTGGGTGCCGGAGTTCCCGGTGTCCTCACACTGCCGCGAGCCTCATTCCTGGGCGCGGTGTTGAAAGGTGGAGAGAAATGATTGCATCCCTGACCGGTCGTGTGGCTCAGGTGGGCCTTGATCATGCGGTGATTAACGTGAACGGTTTTGGCATGCTCGTGTACGCTACCGCGCGTACTCTCTCCAAGCTGCGCACCGGTGAGGAAGCTACCGTGCTGACCACCATGATTGTGCGTGAAGAGTCGATGACTCTGTACGGTTTTTCGGAGCCTGCCGAGCGTGAAGTGTTCGATATGATGCTTTCGGTTTCCGGTATTGGTCCGCGTATTGCTCTGGCGGTGTTGAGCGTTCACACTGCCGCTGAGGTGGAGCGCGCCGTGGCGACCGGTGACGATAAGGCGTTCACGAAGGTTCCCGGTATTGGTCCGAAGGGTGCCCGCCGTATTGTGCTGGAGCTTGCCGGCAAGCTGATTCTCAGCGATGGCCAGACCGATGAGCTGCCGCTGAGCCAGGGCATTGTCTGGAAGCCGCAGGTGCTTGACGCCCTCACCTCCCTGGGCTGGAGCGAGAAGGACGCTTCCGCCGCTATTGACGCTTACGTGCAGCACAACCCTGCCGCAGAGACTGAGCCGGTGGGCGTGGCTCTGCGTGGTGTGCTCGCCTCCTTGGGTACTCAGAACACGGTGGGCCGCCACTAGACGGCGCGCCCCTGTCAGATGTATCCCACTCAAACTTTTGTGAAAGAAGAATTCTATGAGCCAGAATCCCTATGAGCCGCAGCCCGCGGCGTCCCTGGTTTCCGGCGGGTATTTTCCCGGTCAGGTGCCCGGCACTCAGGCGTCTTCAGCTCCCGCCCAGCGCCTTGTGGCGATGGAAGAAGAGCCCGAAGAGAAGATGATTGAGGCGGCACTGCGCCCTAAGTCCCTGGACGACTTTGTGGGTCAGCGTCGTGTGCGTCAGCAGCTGTCCCTGGTGCTGGAGGCTTCGAAGATGCGTGGTCGTAGCGCCGACCATGTGCTGCTGTCTGGCCCTCCCGGTCTGGGTAAGACCACTCTCGCGATGATTATTGCGGCAGAGATGGAGGCGCCGCTGCGCATTACCTCCGGTCCGGCGATTCAGCATTCGGGTGATTTGGCGGCGATTCTGTCTTCGCTGACTCCCGGTGA
The DNA here is from genome assembly GCF_001814645.1 of Rothia sp. HMSC076D04. Classification (NCBI taxonomy): domain Bacteria; kingdom Bacillati; phylum Actinomycetota; class Actinomycetes; order Micrococcales; family Micrococcaceae; genus Rothia; species Rothia sp. HMSC076D04. The sequence continues at coordinate 368,282 of NZ_KV817369.1, forward strand.
GGTGTTGTTCCTGGATGAGATTCACCGTATGAGCCGCCCTGCTGAGGAAATGCTCTACATGGCGATGGAAGATTTCCGTGTGGACATTGTGGTCGGTAAGGGTGCGGGTGCGACTTCCATTCCGCTGGAGCTGCCGCAGTTCACTCTGGTGGGTGCGACGACCCGTGCGGGTCTGCTACCCGGTCCTCTGCGTGACCGCTTCGGCTTTACCGGTCACCTGGAGTTCTACTCGGTGGAGGAGCTGGAGCTGGTGCTGCGCCGTAGCGCTGGTCTGATGGATATGCAGATTACCTCCGAGGGTTTCACGGAGATTGCCGGTCGTTCCCGCGGCACGCCGCGTATTGCGAACCGCCTGCTGCGTCGTGTGCGTGACTGGGCGTTGGTGAACGGCGTGGACCGCATCAATGCGACCGATGCCGCAACCGCGCTGGACATGTACGAGGTAGATTCGCGCGGCCTGGACCGTCTGGACCGCGCCGTGCTGGAGGCGCTGATTCACAAGTTCGGCGGCGGCCCGGTGGGTCTGTCCACCCTCGCCATTGCGGTGGGTGAAGAGACGGAGACCGTGGAGACGGTTGCCGAGCCCTACCTGGTGCGTGAGGGCCTGATCGGTCGTACCCCGCGCGGTCGTGTGGCTCTGCCCGCGGCGTGGGAGCACCTCGGCTTGGAAGCGCCGGAGATTCAGCTCTAGACCCGTATCAGCTTTAGGGCCGCATCAGTTGATAACACAGTAGTAGCCCGTGGGAGGTATCAGCCTCCCGCGGGCTTCTCTGCGCCCCGGTAGCTTTTCTGCAGGCGCGGCAGCTCTTCTGCGCAGGCGCGGCAGCTCTTCTGCGCGGGCGCGGTAGCTCTTCTACCGGTTCTGCAGGCGCTGTCGGGTTCCAATGGGCTCTGCCGGGCTCTGCTGGTCTTTACCGGCGACATAAAATTACGCCGAGAGAGTCCAAAACTCAGGTTAACCTCACAAAAACGCTGGTTCGGGGCGCTAAAGCTCATGCTCTCGCGTAGGATGGATACGTACTGTATCTACGATTCCACACCTTCTGGTACGCTCAACCCTCGCGGTGAGCGGCACGGGTGCGGATGTGAAAGTGAGACCATGGATTTTAACCTCCTGATTATGATCGCCATGATGGCGCTGCTGGCATGGATGATGTTCTCTGCACAGAAGCGTCAGCGTAAGCAGATGGAGGAACTGCGCGCAATGCAGCAGTCTCTCGTCCCCGGCACCCAGGTGATGACTGGTTCCGGCATCTACGGCACCGTTGTCAGCACTGACCTTGAGAACAACAAGCTGCAGCTTCAGATTGCGGACGGTGTTGTTATCACCCTGGCACTGAACGCGATTATGACTGTCGTTGAGGAGGAAGCCCCCGCGGCGCCCCTGACCGAGGACGTGTACGAGGCTACCGCATCCGAAGCTCCCGCTTCCGATACCTCTTCTGATACTGCTAAGTAATTCAGAGCGTATGAGCCCGGCGCCCAGTGAGCGGCGTCGGGTTTTCGCGTTACGGAATCTGTAGAACACTCAATACTATTCACACGAAGAAGGAACATTATGGCTAAGCGTTCACCGCTTGCAGCCGCGCGAGGGGCACTCCTCTCGATGGTCCTGCTCATGGTTGTTATGGCTGCCGGTATTTTCGGCACCACCTACTCGGGAGGTTCTTGGGCACCGAAGCTCGCCCTGGACCTTTCGGGTGGTACTCAAATGATTCTTTCTCCGAAGGTCAATGGCTCTTCGGATGAGAACGTCTCCCAGGAGCAGTTGAACCAGGCGGTTGAGATTATTCGTCAGCGCGTTGATGGTGCCGGCGTTTCGGAGGCGGAGGTTACCACCTCCTTCGGCTCGGGCAATAACGTAGTTGTTTCGGTTCCCGGAACGATTAGCGCTGAGACTCGTCAGCTGATTCAGGCGTCTGCAAATATGACGTTCCGCCCGGTGCTGCTGTCTGGTGCCGGTACTGCGGTGGCTGAGGATGCCCGCACTGCGGACGATAAGCTGCCCAAGCCCTCCGCGGAGCCGACTGACGGCTCTGACCGTAACTGGATTACTGCGGACCTGTACAAGCAGTACGAGGCGAAGGACTGCACCGCGGCACGTAATGAGGATGCCGATAGTGCTGACCCGACTAAGCCGATGGTGGCGTGTTCCACTGACGGTCAGGAGAAGTACATTCTGGGTCCTGTGGAGCTGAGCGGTAGCGATATTTCTACCGCAAGCCACTCGCAGGAGACGACCGGTCAGGGCGTGACTACGGGCCGTTGGGCTGTGAACATTCAGTTCAACGATGCTGCTCGTGAGAAGTTCCAGAACATTACTTCTCGCCTGAACGCGATTCGTGCGCAGAACGCAAATGATCCGCGTGCCCGCTTCGCGATTCTGCTGGACGGCAAGGTGCTGTCCTCCCCGGTGTCGCAGGCAGTGATTTCTGACGGTAAGCCGCAGATTACCGGTAACTTCACTGAGCAGGAGGCGAAGGCTCTCGCCGATCAGCTCAAGTACGGTGCCCTGCCGATTAGCTTCACGATCCAGTCGGAGCAGCAGATTTCTGCGACCCTGGGTTCGGAGCAGCTGCGTGTGGGTCTGCTGACCGGCCTGATTGGTCTGCTGCTGGTGTTTGTCTACTCGCTGTTCCAGTACCGTCTGCTGGGCTTTGTCACGATGATGTCGCTGGTTGTGGCTGGCATCATTTCGTATGAGGCGATTGCGCTGCTGGGTTGGGCGTTGAACTACCGCCTGTCCCTGGCTGGTGTGGCGGGTCTGATTGTGGCGATTGGTGCTACGGCTGACTCGTTCATCGTCTACTTCGAGCGTATCCGTGATGAGATCCGTGCGGGCCGCACAATCCCGTCGGCGGTGAACCACGGTTGGCAGCGTGCATCCCGCACTATCCTGGCGTCGAAGGCTGTGAACCTGCTGGCTGCTGTGGTGCTGTACGTGGTGTCGGTTGGTTCGGTGAAGGGCTTCGCGTTCACCCTTGGTTTGACTGCGATTGCTGACCTTGTGGTCGTGTACCTGTTCACCCACCCGATGCTGACTCTGCTGGCGAATACTCGTTACTTCGGTGAGGGTCACCGCCACTCGGGCTTGTCGCCTGAGTCGCTGGGCGCTACGCCGCTGTACCGTGGTGCCGGTCGCCTCCGCAGCCCGGAGGAGAAGCAGCTGAGCATTGCTGAGCGTCGCCGTGCAGAGCGTGCTGCCGCTGAGGCTGACGAGTCTGCTTCTGATGAGAAGAAGGAGAGCTAAGCATGGCTACCGATGTGAAACCTAATGCTTTTGCCCGCTTCGGTAATGACCTGCATTCGGGTGCCCGCTCGTACCCCTTCGTGGGTAAGCGCCGCCTGTGGCTGGTGCTGGCTACTGTGCTGATGGCGGTTTCGGTTCTGATTCCGGCTGTTGGTGGCGGCTTCAACCTGGGTATTGATTTCCGTGGCGGTTCGGAGTTCGTGGTCTCGAAGACCGTGCACGTTGATACTGCTACGGGTGAGCGCATTATTCACGAGAAGGCGAAGGACGCTTCGGATGTTCGCGTGACCAATATTGCGCCGGGTACGATTCGTGCCCAGATGAGCAAGCTCAGCGATGATGAGACTCTGCAGGTGAAGGCGGCTCTGCAGGAGGGTTACGGCGTCTCTGAGAATGACGTGACCTCTTCGTTTGTGGGTCCGACCTGGGGTGCGGATGTGACCCGTCAGGCGTTCTGGGGCCTGGTCGCGTTTGTGGTGCTTGCGCTGATTGGTATGGCGTTCTACTTCCGCACCTGGAAGATGTCGCTGGCGTCTATTGCGGGCCTGTTCTTCACCGTGGTGGTGACGGTTGGCCTGTACGCCGCGTTCGGCTTCGAGATCACTCCGAGTGCAATTATTGGTTTCTTGACGATTCTGAGCTACTCGCTGTACGACTCGGTGGTGGTGTTTGATAAGATCCGTGAGAACACCGAGGATGTGCTGGAACGCCGCGACACGACCTTTGCCGAGCAGATTAACCTGGCCGTGAACCAGACCCTGGTCCGTTCGATTAACACCGCTATTGTGGGTGTTCTGCCGGTGGGCGCGATCTTGTTCATTGGTGCGTTCATCCTGGGTGCGGGTACTCTGCAGGACCTGTCCCTGTCGCTGTTTGTGGGTATTCTGGTGGGCATGTTCGGCACGCTGTTCGTGTCTGCGCCGCTGTATGCTTCGCTGCGTTTGGGTGAGGCTCAGATTCGTGAGCACACCGCGAAGGTGGAGAGCGGCAGCTTCAAGGACGCTGAGGATGCTGACGATGCTGAGGGTGATTCTTCGGAGGAGCCCGCCGAGGCTGAGAAGGCTGCGAAGTCCAGCAAGTCTGAGGAGTCCGAGGATTCCGCAGAGGACGAGAAGGCAACCGAGAAGCCCGCTAAGAAGCCGGCACGTGCAACCATTGAGATTCACCGCGTGAACCTGAACGGTTAGCCAACGTTCCGCCAGCGCTACTGGCGCTGCTAACGATAGGGGAGTCGATACCAAAAGGTGTCGGCTCCCCTTTAGCGTGCCCGCTGGTTTGTGCCCGCTGGTTTCTTTCCACGGCGGCGCGGGGCAACAGAATCGGGGGAGTAGCGCCTCCCTCATGCCCCGCTGAACCACCTCATGTACGCCGGCCTAATATTTCACCGGCCTAATGTGTCACAGTGCGGCATAGTTTACGCGCATATTTTGGCTCATATCCGCGTGCTGGGTAGGATAAAGGTAGAAGATACTGCGCGCCCGCATCCACGCCTTTCAACGACGAGCAGATTCGGGGGCTCAGGTCATCGCTGTTACGTCCAAAGGAGCCCGGAATGAGTGCAGAACCTGCCGTGAACACCAACGCTGAGAACCCTGCAGGGACCGCCGAGAAGCCTGCGGTTCGGCCCGCTGGCCCGATTCCTCTACCTGAAACTGATTCGTCTGATGCGAAGAAGAAGCGCGGCTCGCACCGCGTCATGGCTGCTGGCGGACGTGTGCCGAACCGCCTCGTCTTCGGTAGCCGCAGCAGCAAGATGGAGGCCTCCGATTCGCACGGCGGCACCATCCGTTTCTCCCCGATGATTGCGCCGGTCGTGCGTGCCGTGCGCCGCTACCACCCGGATGAGGACATTCAGGTGCTGCAGCGCGCCTACGAGGTGGCGAACCACTACCACGAGGGCCAGAAGCGTAAGAGCGGCGACCCGTACATCACCCACCCGGTGGCTGTGACCGCGATTCTTGCGGAGATGGGCGCGACCGGCCCCGTGCTCGCCGCCGGCCTGCTGCACGACACGGTGGAAGACACCGACTACACGATGGAGCAGCTCACCGAGGATTTCGGCGAGGAAGTCGCCTACCTGGTCGACGGCGTGACCAAGCTGGACAAGATGACGTACGGTGAGAACGCCTCCATCGAGACGATTCGTAAGCTCGTGCTGTCCATGAGCAAGGACATTCGCGTGCTGCTCATCAAGCTTGCCGACCGCCTGCACAACGCCCGCACCTGGCGTTTTGTGCCGCAGGCTTCTGCCGCGAAGAAGGCGGAGGAGACCCTGAAGATTTACGCGCCGCTCGCGCACCGCCTGGGCTTGAACACGATTAAGTGGGAGCTGGAGGACCTGTCCTTCGCCGCCATGAGCCCGGAAATTTACGCCGAAATGGTGCGCATGGTTGGCGAACGCACCCCCGCGCTCGAAAAGTTCCTGAACGAGGCGCGCACCAAGATTACGGAGCGCCTGTCACAGGTCGGCATTGAGGCGACCGTGACCGGCCGCCCCAAGCACTACTACTCGATTCATCAGAAGATGAAGACGAAGGGCCGTAGCTTCGACGAGATTAACGACATCCTTGCCGTGCGCATCATGGTTGAGGAAGAGGCGGAGTGCTACACCGTGCTCGGCCACGTGCTGTCCCTGTGGCCGTCGATGACTGGCCGTTTCAAGGACTACATTAAGAACCCGAAGAACAATAACTACCAGTCGCTGCACCTGACCGTGTACGGTCCGGGTAACCTGCCGCTTGAGATTCAGATCCGCACCTACAAGATGCACGAAGAAGCTGAGTACGGTGTGGCTGCGCACTGGCGCTACAAGGCGGCATCGCGCGGCGAGAAGGTCGCGGCTCGTGGCGGCGCGCCCGCTAAGGACCCGAAGGAGCCAGGCACCCAGACCTCGGCGATGATGAACGTCGGCATCCTGCAGTCTATTGCGGAGATTTCGAACTCCAACCCGGAGTCGGAGAAGTTCTACGAGTCGCTCGCTGACACCCTCGACACCGACGAAATCGTGGTGCTCACCCCCAACGGCGAGGCAATCGCCCTGCCCAACGGCTCCACCCCTGTGGACTTCGCCTACGCTATCCACAGTGAAGTCGGCGACCGTACGGTCGGCGCGAAGGTCAACGGCCGCCTCGTGCCGCTGCACACGGTCCTGCCCACCGGCGCGACCGTGGAGATTATGACCACGAAGAACGAGGACGCCGGACCCAGCGAGGACTGGCTGAAGTTCGTTCGCTCCTCACGCGCTCGCACGAAGATCCGCCAGTACTTCGCGAAGGAACGCCGCCTGGAGGCGCTGCTCGCCGGCCGCGAAATGCTCACTAAGAGCATGCGTAACAGTGAGTTGCCGTTGCAGAAGATGATGAGCCCGGAGATAATGACTCAGGTGGCTCAGCTGCTGCACAAGAACGATGTGGCGTCGCTGTACCGTGCGATTGGTGAGCACGAGATTGCGCCGAAGCAGGTCATTGACACCCTCGTTGAGGTGCACCGCGGCGACGAGCCGGCACCCGAGGTTGAGGTCAGCGACTTTGACGAGACGCTGCTGAAGTCGACCCGCAAGGCGATTGGCGATAACGGTGTGATTGTGCCGGGTGCTGAGGGTGTGCTGACGAAGATTGCGCGTTGCTGCACCCCGGTTCCGCCGGATGACATTATCGGCATTGTGACCCGTTATAACGGCATTTCGGTGCACCGCCGCGACTGCCCGAACATGCGTAACGCTGACGAGGAGCCGCGCGTGACCACGGTCGAGTGGGCGTCTTCGCCGACCGCTACGTACCGTGTGCAGATTCAGGTGGAGGCGCTGGACCGTAAGGGCCTGCTGAGCGACCTGATCCGTGCGATTTCTGAGTCGGGCGTGAACATTCTGGATGCGCGCGTGCACACTTCGGAGGATCGTACCGTGGTGGACCGCTTCGCCCTGGAGCTGGGTGACCGCTTCATGCTGGAGCACGTGCTGAACGTGGTCCGTAACGTGACGGGCGTGTACAAGGCGTACCGCCTGACCGGCGCGAAGCCCTCGGAAGCGTAAATACTTCTCTACGCTGACTTACGCTGAGAAGCCACATGTGTTTCGAAAAGCCACTT
>NZ_KV817369.1:375717-384598 GCF_001814645.1 Rothia sp. HMSC076D04
TTGGTGGCTTCTCGAAACACATGTGGCTTTTCGCGGCTTAGGGGGAGGGCCGGGGGAACCTTCGATAGGTTAGCGTCTTTGCCGTGGGTCTTTAACCCGCAGTGAAGGCACTAACCTATCGAAATAACCAATGGCCCGGCGATGACGAACCGGCACGTGCGGGGTCGGGGGAACCCGTATACTGAAAGAGTTCGCGCCGCCGGGTACGAAACGGCTTGTGGAAGCTATGAACGCTCCCACCGAGTAAGGCATCTAAACCGGCACCGGCGCATGTGTACGACCGGGACCTTACGGGTCCCGAACTTTTGACGTTTCTGCGATGAGAAACGATAACTAATGAGAGGTTGACCGACCCTATGACGACGCAGTCTACGGATTCTTCCGCTACTACTGACGAGCACCGTAACCGCAATACTGAGCGTGCGCAGCTGCACTCCACGATTTGGCGTATTGCGAATGATTTGCGCGGCTCGGTAGACGGCTGGGACTTTAAGCAGTACGTGCTGGGTATGCTCTTCTACCGTTACCTCTCTGAGAGCCAGGTGCGCTTTGTGGAGAGCCAGAATATTGACATGCCTGATCGCTTTGAGAATATCCCAGACGATGAGTTCAAAGATCACATTAAAGAGTATTTCGTCAATGAGCGCGGCTTTTTCTTGTTGCCTTCGCAGCTGTTCTCAAATGTGTACAAGAACGCTAGCCAGAATCAGAATTTGAATGAGACTCTGGCAAACGTGTTCAAGGCATTTGAAGAGTCGGCGCGCGGTACCGACTCCGAAGCGAATGTGATGGGCCTCTTCGACGACTTTGTGTTGGATTCGAATAAGCTGGGTGTGAGCCCGGCGGCTCGTCACGAGAATCTGCTCAAGCTCATGGATGCTGTGGCGGGTATGAACTTGAACAAGGGCTACGAGGATAGCGAGAATGACGCCTTCGGTGACGCCTACGAGTACCTGATGGGCATGTACGCGGCGAATGCGGGTAAGAGCGGCGGCGAGTACTACACTCCGCAGGAGGTTTCGGAGCTGCTGGCGAAGATTGCCATGGATGGCCGCGATGCCGAGCAGATTCGTACCGTGTATGACCCGGCGTGTGGTTCGGGTTCGCTGCTGTTGAAGGTTAAGCGTGAGCTGGGTAAGAACTCGGACGGCCTGCGTTTTGTGGGTCAGGAGATTAACCTGACCACTTACAACCTGTGCCGCATGAACATGATTCTGCACGGTGTGCCGGTGGATGATTTCAGCATTGCGCACGGTGATACTCTGATTGACCCGAAGCATCGCGGCCGTGAGGGCGGTGATTTTGAGGAGCCGTTTGGTGCGATTGTGTCTAACCCTCCGTATTCGACGAAGTGGAAGGGTGATGATGACCCGACCCTGATTCACGATGACCGTTACGCCCCGGCATCCGTGCTGGCGCCTAAGTCGAAGGCTGACCTGGCGTTCACGATGCACATGCTCAAGTCCCTTGACGAGGCAGGTACGGCGGCTATCGTTGAGTTCCCGGGCGTGCTGTACCGTGGTGGTGCTGAGCGTAAGATTCGTGAGTACCTGCTGAAGCAGAACGTGGTGGATGCTGTGATTCAGCTGCCTGCCAACCTGTTCTACGGTACGAGCATTGCAACCTGCATTTTGGTGTTGAAGAAGGGCCGCCGTAAGGATCATTCGGTGCTGTTCGTGGATGCTTCGCAGCTCTTTGATAAGGGCACGAACCAGAATATTCTGGGTAAGGCGCACCGTGAGAAGATTCTGGAGGTGCTGGCGGCTCGTGAGGAGCGTGAGCATTTCTCGGCGCTGGTTCCGGTGGAGAAGCTGCTGGAGCAGGAGGCGAACCTGGCGGTGTCGAGCTGGGTTGAGCCGGAGGACACCCGTGAGCGCGTAGATATTGTTGAGCTGAATTCTCGTATTGAGGGTATTGTGGCCCGTCAGGCTCAGCTGCGCGTGGAGATTGACGCTATTGTGGCGCGCCTGGAAGGCGGCGAGTAGTCGTGGCTAAGGTGACGAATTATATTGATCGCCTGGTGGCTGAGCTCTGCCCGGAGGGGGTGGAATACCGCCCCATTGAGGAGCTGTTTACCACCCGTAATGGCTATACCCCGTCTAAATCCAATAGCAGCTATTGGGAGAACGGAACTGTTCCGTGGTTCCGCATGGAAGATATTCGTGAAAATGGCGGAATTCTTTCAGAATCTTTGCAGTCCGTTCATGAAAGCGCTTTGAAAAAGGGCGGGATGTTCCCTGCTGGTTCAATCATTGTGGCGACTTCTGCAACGATTGGTGAGCATGCGCTGATTAATGTAGATTTTTTGTGCAATCAAAGGTTCACTGTTCTGATTCTTAAAGACGAATTTAAGAACCTTTTGTCTCCTAAATTTATTTACTACTATTCATTCATTTTGGACCGTTGGTGCCTTTCGAATACTACGCAGTCCAGCTTTGCCAGTGTGGATATGAAGCGTTTCAAGAAATTTGAATTTCCTGTTCCTCCTATGGAGATTCAGGAAGCGATTGTTGAAATTCTTGATAAATTCACGAACCTGGAAGCGGAGCTGGAAGCGGAGCTGGAAGCGCGTACTCTGCAATACGAGTACTACCGTGATTCGCTCTTCGAAGCCCTCGACTGCCCCCGCGCTACCCTGGGCGAACTAGGTAAGTTCTACGGCGGACTTAAGGGAAAAACTAAGAATGATTTCGGCTATTCTGGTGCGCGATACATTTCCTATAAGAATGTATATGAAAACATTTCAACCGACTTCACTTGGCCTGACTTCGTGCAGGTAAAAGAAGGAGAGAATCAGCTTTCCCTAATGAAGGGTGACATTCTTCTGACTGGATCATCTGAAAATATGGAAGAATCAGGTCTTTCATCTGTCGTTACGAAGGAACCTGGGGAGAAAGCATATTTGAATAGTTTCTCAATCTGCTATCGCCTCAACGATCCGAGCATTCTTAACCCCGAGTTTTCTAAATATCTTTTTAGGAGCCGTCTAGCTCGTAAACAGATTATTCGAACTGCTCAAGGAGTTACGAGGTTCAACGTCTCCAAGAAGAAGCTGGCTAATGTGACTATTCCTATCCCCAGCTTGGAAGAGCAGCAGCGCATTGTCGATATTCTCGACCGCTTCGATGCCCTAACCACCAGTCTCTCCGAGGGTCTACCCGCAGAGCTTGCGGCGCGTCGCAGCCAGTACGAGTACTACCGCGACCAGCTACTCACCTTCCCCCGCAAGGGCGAAAACCAGTAGCCACCCGCGCATCAAACCGCGCATCACGCGCACACCCCGTGCAGGGGCGGCACCCGCCACCCCTGCACGGGCCCCACGCCTCAACCACACTCAACAGGCCAAACTCAACAGGCCAAACTCAACTAGCTGGGCTCACCAACCCCGAGCCCAACCATCCACACACTCAACCCCTACGCAAAGGAGCACCCCGTGGAAACCGTACCCAACCACCCCCGCCCCACCGAAGGACGCACCGAAAGCATCCTCAGCTCAGACGACTTCACCGTCATCGCCGACCGCAGCAAAGCAACCGGCTACGACGAATGGGAATCCCAGCACCAGAAGAAGCGTGAGCACCAGAGCGAATCGCAGCTCGAAGCCGAACTCATCGAAACCCTCAAAACCCAGGGCTACGACTACCTGCCGCGCCTCACCGACGAAGCCGCACTCATCCGCAACCTGCGCGAACAGCTCGAACGCCTCAATACCCGCCCCGAAGAAGGCGCATACGGCCCCAACAGCGGTTTCCACTTCACCGACGAAGAATTCAACCGCCTACTCACCGAACACATCGCCCGCTCCAACGACGGCATCCTCGAAAAAGCAAAGCTTATCCAGGAAGAACGCTTCATCGACTTCCGCCTCGAAGACGGCACCCTGCGCAACATCATGCTCATCGACGCCGCCTACCCCGCACGCAACCACATGCAGGTCATCAACCAGTACCGCGTACCCGCCCCCAACGGCAAAGTACTCAACCGCTACGACGTGACCATCCTCGTCAACGGCCTGCCCCTCGTGCACATCGAACTCAAGAAGCGCAACGTGAGCATTCGCGAAGCCTTCAACCAGATCGAACGCTACCAGAACGAAGGCTTTCAGCAGGACCAGCACCGCCTCTTCGAATACGCCCAGATCTTCGTCATCAGCAACGGCTTCGAAACCAAGTACTACTCCAACACCGTGCGCCACAAGCACGTCGAAGACCAGCAGAAGGCCGGCCGCAAGACCGCCTCCGGCGGCTCCGCAGGCAAGAGCTTCGACTTCACCAGCTACTGGTCAGACGAACAGAACAACCGAATTAACGACCTGATTCTCTTCGCGCGCACCTTCCTCACCCGCCACACCCTCGCAAACGTCCTGACCCGCTACTGCATCTTCACCGTAGGCCAGGACCTGCTCGTCATGCGCCCCTACCAGATTGCGGCAACCGAGAAAATCATTAAGCGCGTCGAAATCGCCAACAACAACCCCAAGCTGCTCGGCACCAAAGAAGCCGGCGGCTATATCTGGCACACCACCGGCAGCGGCAAGACCCTCACCAGCTTCAAAACCGCACGCCGCCTGGCAGAAACCGGGCTCGTCGACAAGGTCATCTTCGTCGTGGACCGCAAGGACCTCGACTACCAGACCATGCTCGAATACAACAACTTCCAGGCAGACTCCGTCAGCTCCACCGGCAGCACCCGCGAACTCAGCGAACGCCTCGCCGACCATGGAACCAACATCGTGGTCACCACCATCCACAAGCTGTCCAACCTCATCACCGCCGACTCCGAACACCCCGTCTACGGCCAGCGCGTAGCCATCATCTTCGACGAATGTCACCGCTCCCAGTTCGGCCGCATGAACACCGCCATCAAGAAGAGCTTCAAGAAGTACAGCATGTTCGGGTTCACCGGCACCCCCATCTTCGAAAAGAACTCCGCAGGCGGCCCCGGCACCACCACCGTCGAAGTCTTCGGCGACTGCCTGCACACCTACACCGTCGTTGACGCCATCAACGACAAGAACGTGCTGAAATTCCACCTGGAATACACCAACACCAGCCCCCACTTCGCCGAACTCGAAGAAGCCTCCTACGCAGAAGAAATCGCCGCCGAACACGCCGAAACCCCCGACTCGAAGGAACTCGCCAAGTTCGCAAAGAGCAAGGAAGTACTCGAAAGCCCCGAACGTATCGAAGCCGTAGCCACCTACATCCTGGACAATTACGACCGCAAAACCAACCAGAGCGCAGCCACCAGCTACGAGGTCAAAAAGACCCGCACCATCAACGGCGTCACCGAACACTACGTACAGCGCGTGCGCGGCTTCAACTCAATCCTGGCAACCTCCTCCATCGAGGCCGCCTGTACCTACTACGACACCCTCAATACCCTGCAAGAAGAACGCATCGCAGACGGTACCCTGCGCCCCGAACAGAAGCTCAAGGTCGCCATCATCTACTCGCAGGGCAACGGCGGACAGCTCTTCGACACCTTCGGAGAAGAAGAAAACTTCACCTTCGCCACCGAAGACACCGGCAACCGCATGGACGGCTTCCTCGAAGACTACAACACCATGTTCGGCACCAACTTCAGCACCGACGGCGACTCCTTCGACAACTACTACAAGGACGTCTCCCGCAAGATGAAGATGCGCGAACTGGACCTGCTCATCGTCGTCAACATGTTCCTCACCGGCTTCGACTCCAAGACCGTCAACACCCTCTGGGTCGACAAGAACCTGAAGATGCACGGCCTGGTGCAGGCATACAGCCGCACCAACCGAATCCTCAACTCGCTCAAGCCCTCCGGCAACATCGTGTGCTTCCGCGACCTCGAACAGGCAACCAAGGACGCCTTCACCCTCTTCGGCGACACCGAAAACAGCACCGGCCAGTCCGCCCTCGACATCGCGTTCACCCGACCCTACAAGGATGCCTACGCCGCATACGACAAGGCCGTATCTGAACTGCGCGAAGAATTCCCCATCGACGAGGGCGGCTCCATCACCGTGGACACCCCCGAAGACAAGGCCCGCTACATCGAGCTGATGAACCAGGTGCTTAAACTGCAGCAGGAACTGCGCGTGCACGACGAGTTCATCCGCGACGGCGGCAACGAACTCATCAGCGACTACGACATGCAGGGCTACACCGGTGTCTACAACGACATCTACGAAGAAGCCCGCGAACTGCGCCGCGAACAGGAAGAAGCGAAGGACAGCGCCGACAGCGAAACCGGCGAAGGCGAAGAAAAGCCGACCGCAGTTGACCTGTTTGATCGCGTATCCTTCCTGACCGAACTGGTCAGGCAGCAGGAAGTCGGTGTGCTCTACATCCTGGAGCTCGTCAAGGCAGCCCGCGCCGCACGCCACGGCAAGGCGGCAGGGGAGAGCGGCACCTCCGAAACCGCGCAGGACAGCGTGGAGCACTTCCGCGACCGCGTGCGCCTCGCAATTCGTAACGACGCCGACCTGCGCGAAAGCGGCGACATCATCGAGGACTACTTCGACACCTACCTGAACGAGTCCGAAGACCACGACGTGCAGGAACACTTCCACCACTACGTGACCGACCGCCGCACCCGCGAAGAAGACACCATCGTGAAGGATGAAGAGCTGGACTCCGCAGAGACCCAGCGCGTCGTCAACCGTGCGCTCAAGGAAAACCGCCGCACCATTCCCGGCAAGATCAGCCGCCTGGTCAAGGGCAAGATTTCGCTCTTTGGCGGCAAGCTCGGCGGTGCGAAGACCGAGGATGCAGCAACCAAGGCGAAGCGCGTGAAGCAGAAGCTGGAGAAGCACATCGTCCGCTTCATGCCGTTCCTTGGTGGAGAATAACCCTCGGAAACTAACGCACGGTTATGTACTGTAACCCGCGCTAGTTTGCGGTAATCCGCCCAGAAGCCACATGTGTTTCGAGAAGCCACTTCTTTGGTGGCTTCTCGAAACACATGTGGCTTTTCGCCGTTAAGCGGGGAGGATCGGGGACTCCTTCGATAGGTTAGTGTTTTCGCCGTGGGTCTTTAACCCGCAGTGAAGACACTAACCTATCGAAACAGCCAGTTACCCGCCACGTAATCTACCTGGTGTGGAGGAGGATTCGGTCATGAGGCATAGATTTGTGCCATAGGTTAGCGTCTTTGGTCGTAGTTAAAAACCATGGCAGAAGTCCGTAACCTATGACCGAATTTCCGTACGGGGCGGTGTAGCCCCTTATCTTGTCAGGGGTCTTTTCTAATCTGTAATCAGAAGCACCGAAATTCGCAGAGTTGGGAAGGAAAAGACTATGGGTAACCTCGGTATGATTGCAGCAGTGACCTCACTTTTACTGGTGTTTGTGACTTTATGCCTTATTTTCCGGATGGTTCTTGAATCAACTGGATATTTTTGGTACGCAACGGCTAGGAATGAGATGATTGCTAGTATCCTAAACGAATTTGGTATATATAGAGAATCAAAATTTGAATCTTTTAAGCGGTTTGGAAAAGCATCAATAAGGAACGCTGCATTTAATATATCCCACCCGCTTCACCTGTTTCCTCCCAAAGATGTAGATAATGAATTTAAAGATAAGGTTCAACATTTTCTAAAGTGGGTTGAAAAGGAGCCAAGCTCTACTGCGCAAAGTAATTGTATCGATTCGTTGGCCCAGCTGGAAAAAATGACTGGTATCACCCCTAAATATGACCCATTTGGGGAGGTCTATCTATCTTTAAGGAATTTTTGTTCCGAGGTGGAGGAAATAAAATATGCAGATTTTGTTAGCTATGATGACATTCTGAACCTCATTAAAGAAGAGAATATCCTGGCAAAGTATTCTTGGGTTAAGAAGCGCTGGCAGTCTGGTTATCTCCTTCTCTTGATGCGTGATTTTGTTGATTATGCCGGGAGGGGAACGACTATTGGGCTGTTTATTGGTTTCACCATTGCCTTAATTCTAGGAGACCCTTTTGGTTTGGTTGTAACGGTAATTCCTGTAGTTGGTGCTATTATTGGGGCAATTTCATGCCTTGTAAGAATTGACCTTGCCAAAAATGAGGTTAATAGGCTGAATAATAAAAAGTATAGAAGTCATGTGAGGGTGATAGTTAAATCTATTATCAGTATTCTGTGTATGTATTTATTTATGAATGCCTATTTTCTAATCATTGCTTTGCTGCATGGGGCAAGAATTGGTGGTTAATATGCCAATGATTCAACCTTTGGTAGATTATTCTCCGTCTAATGCATAATGAGTTGCAAAAGTGATGCTATGCATCGTCTGATTAGAACGAAGCCCTAATATAGTTCTAGCGGTAGTGGTGTACTCTCATTCCAGCCCTCCGAGTGGCTATTCCGTATTGGCAACTCGGTGGGCTGCTTTGGCATGTTAAAAGCTTTTATAAGCTCGATGCATCCGCGGGGGAGTGCACCTCCAGAAAACCCCTTGTCACGCAATATTTTTTGTGCATTTTCTCCGGCACGGGCGGTGCAGCCCATTATCTTGTCAGGGGTGCCCCGTACCTTTGATGGTAGAGAACAACGACGCGTTCTCACCCACTCCGCCGAGCGACCAAAGGAGCCCCTCATGTACACGGTTGGTTACTACAATGACGAAGACTTCCGCGCCTTCTACTCCGGCCAGGACGCCGCCAACATTAACGACTTCTTCACTCACAACGGCGAATACCTCATGGTGTACCTGCCGGAGGTGACCGACCGCGAGTTCCTTGCTGGCCTCCGCTACGGTAACGGCTGCGATGCTCTCTGCCAGAGCGGATATGCCCTCGACGAGGCAGAAGAGGCCCTCCGCGACATGTATGCGCTCGCCGTGTAGCCCGCCCACCTGTCACAGATGGGGATCCGGTCATGAGTTGCGGATTTGTGCCATAGGTTAGCGTCTTTGGTCGT
>NZ_KV817369.1:384698-386332 GCF_001814645.1 Rothia sp. HMSC076D04
AGTTAAAAACCATGGTCGAAGACACTAAACCATGGCACAAATTCTGCAGGGGCAGAGCCTCCGTGAGTGTAGATTTATTTGATGCATAAAGCATTGATGTGTCCGAATAATGACGTTCAGATACTATTGCACTCAAAGCAACGCAAATATACACAAAGATGCGGTAGGGTGGTAACTGTAGTGTTCCATAACGCATTGATGCGTTTGTTGGGTGCGCTACGGGGCTGTTTCCCTTCCGGCAGTCAGCTTGACCTGCGAATAACGGCCCGACTAGTAACTAAACAACACACCATCACCGACGATAGGAGCGTATCTTCCATGGATTCGACCATCTTTAATCGCCGTACCCTGCTGGGTAGCGGCGCACTTGTGGGCCTGGGTGCCTTGCTCGCAGCCTGCGGTCAGCAGGCAAATAACGAGGCGGCAGCCTCGGCATCATCGACCGCCGTGCCGAGCGAGTCGGCTTCGGCTTCTGCGGCGGCATCTGAGTCGCCTTCGGCGAGTGCTACTCCGTCTACTGTCCGCGGTTATTCGGGTGGTTCGAAGGCGCCTGATGGTGAGTATCGCCCTGCTGATAAGTACGGTCCGGCGCAGAATGTGCCCAAGCCTGCTGAGCCTGAAGACGGGTACCGTGAGAAGTCTGTTGAAGGTATGCGTAAGACTTTGGACGCTTGGGTCAAATGGGGTAATTATGGCGTGCAGACTGGTGATTATTCGATGGCTCGTCAGTTTGTGTCGCCGACTTTTAAGAGCGAGTTGGAGGCTTATGAGGGTGTCGAGAGGCTTTACCAGCATGGTGGTTGGGTGATTGATGGTATTGAAAGCTTGACTGCTGATGGCGCGCCGTGGTCTGAGGACGGGGAGACTTATTTTTGGAAGGCTTACCATGTCTGGGAAAAGGAGATTTATGTCGCGGCTGATGGTAGTTGGCGCTCTTGGACCAATGAAGATAAAACTAACGACACTTATAAAATTGAGCTAAAGCACAACGGTCAAAAATGGGAGCTTATTGGGTATGTAAAGGTTGAAGATTAAAATGAAGCAGTGGCATAAAATTCTCTTCCTCCCTTTTGTAAGCATACAAATATTTCAACTTAGTATTCTCCCCTCATTTGCAGATGTAAAAACGAGTGAATGTTCATCAAATAATACTGCTAGCATATGCCAAGAGAAAATTCCTCCTAAAGAAATGGTTGGAAATGAAAATACGGAAAGAACAGGAAGCGCTTCAGATATTGATTCCGTTACAAACCAGCCAGTAACGCCTGCCCCCGAAACAGATACGACAAAACGGCGCGAGGGATTTTATGTTACATCTTATAAAGACAACCCCAACAATTTCTTCTGCACCACGCTAGACGGACGAGTAGGGCATGTTGGATATACAAACATGACCGTAGACGAAAACGGAATTCCTATCGACCGTGGTGGAAGCAGACATAGTCCTTCTTCTGCTAGCTGCATTCCCAACGATACCCGCACCCTGACCAGTGCCGACAGCCCGGGTCCCACCGGCCCGACCTACGAAGAAGTCATGGAGGAAATCCGCCACGCTGCAGAGTCGCTAGAGCCAGGCAAGCCGACCCTGCACCAGTCCTACAACAACCCCGCAGGCACTGGCCGAGCAGAAGGCG
>NZ_KV817369.1:386432-386935 GCF_001814645.1 Rothia sp. HMSC076D04
TGCCCTCCTCCTATGTCATCGAGTACGGCAACGGCGATACTGCCACTAACTACACCGCTGGCAAACCGGTCACCACCTACCCCCGTGAGCGTCCGAGGCAGACGGATACCAGCTACGCCTACCAGCGTTCGGGTAACTTCCATGCGTATGCGACCGTGCATTACACGGCTCGTTTCCGTGTGGATGGTGGCCCGTGGCAGATGATGGAAGTGACCCCGCAGGCGACCAGTGACCCGTTGCTGGTGCGTGTCTGGTGGGTTGATGTGGGACGCGTAGCCGGTGACTGCAGCTACGACGACACTCGCTGGGGCTGCAAGAACGACCCCACGATGGGTAAGAAGGATAACCCGAACCCGCGCCTGCGCAAGGCCGATATTCGCACCGGTCAGCGCTGGCACCTGAATGATAACGGTGACGGAGACACGGAGTATTCACTGCACCGTGACTGGCCCGACATGTAAAGTCCACTGTGGGTCTTACGTTGAGAAGCCACATGTTCGCCG
>NZ_KV817369.1:387035-436238 GCF_001814645.1 Rothia sp. HMSC076D04
CTTCAGCTGGTTAGTCTTCCGGTTTCTAACCAGCCCCCCTATTCACACTTCACACCGATACGAGGAATGTATTTCCATGACTTCCGTTATTTTGAACCGCCGCACACTGTTGAGCGGCGGTACCCTTCTGGGTCTTGGTGCCCTGCTTGCGGCATGCGGCCAGCAGGCGGCTAATGAGGCGAGCGCCTCGGCAGCACCGAGCGAGACCGCCTCCGCCACGCCGAGCGAAATGACTTCCGCTTCAGCTTCTACGGCGGCTTCCGATGCCTCTTCTGCATCAGCTACTCCGAGCCCGGTCATTACCCGCGGCTACTCCGGCGGCTCAAAGGCACCTGACGGGGAGTACCGCGGAGCTGACCCTAACGGTCCGGCACAAAACGTTCCGAAACCTGCATCACCTGAGGACGGATACCGAGAAAAATCCAATGAAGGTCTACGCAAAACACTCAACGCGTGGATTGAATGGAACAACTACGGCGCCCAAACCGGAGATTACAGCCAAGCACGCAAATTCGTTGATAGCAGCTTTACCGAACTACTAGACTCCTACGAAGGTCTTGAAGCCCTCTACAAGCGAGGCGGCTGGATTATCGCGGGACTTGATCACTACATTGCTGACGGGAACCCCTGGATCGAGGGGGAGACTTACTTCTGGAAGGCGTACCGGGAGTGGGGTTACGTTATGTACATTGAACCTAACGGTGATTGGAAGTCTTACGAGAATGACAGAAAGGATGACGACACGTGGAAGTTCTCGTTCAAGTACACCTCTGAGGGCTGGAAGATTATCGATTTTGAACAAGTAGATGACTAAATAGGAAATATAAAGCACTTATTAGTATCGCAAGAATTCTTATTCTTGCTTCGAGAATTTCTCTATCTTCCGCTTTCTAATCAGCATCCCCCATTCACACCACACCGATAGAAGGAATCTACTTCCATGACTTCCGTTTTTCTTACTCGTCGAGCGTTGTTGAACGGCGGCGCACTCATGGGTCTCAGTACCCTTCTTGGAGCCTGCAGTCAGCAGGCTAATAACGAGGCGGCAGCCACCGCCTCCGCAGCGCCGAGCGAAACGGCTTCGGCGTCTGTAGCGGTGTCGGAGTCGCCTTCGGCAAGCGCTACCCCGTCTACTGTCCGAGGCTACTCGGGCGGATCAAAAGCACCCGATGGCGAGTACCGCCCTGCTGATAAATACGGTCCAGCACAGAATGTACCGAAACCCAATGCTCCGGAAGACGGCTACAACGAAAAGTCTCTAGAGGGCATGCGTAAGACGATGGATGCCTGGATTTTGTGGGGTAATTACGGTACTCAAACTGGCGATTACTCGATGGCTTTCAAGTTCATGTCCCCTACTTTTGAAGACGAACGTAAGGCCTATACAGGCGTCGAGGAACTTTACAAAAGCGGCGGATGGGTCATTGGCGGTATAAACCATTATCTTGCTGACGGTAACCCCTGGTCAGAAGACGGTGAAACCTATTTCTGGAAGGCGTACCGCGAATGGGATTACGAGACTTATGTTGAATCTGACGGTAGCTGGCGCAAATGGAGTAATGACGATAAAACCGATGACACCTTTAGATTTGAGCTGAAGCACAACGGGCAGAAATGGGAAATCATGAATTATGAGCCCGTTGATGACTAGTCCCTCCAGCCGATCCTAAAAGTCCGCACCCCGCAGATATCCCGCATCCCACAGACACCCAGCAGACATTCCGCAGACACGCAGAAGCCACATGTATTTCAAGAAGCCACCAAAAAAGTGGCTTTTCGAAACACATGTGGCTTCTCGGCGTTAATTAGACCGTTATTTAGACCGTCTGCTAGACCCTAGTTGCCGAAGCCCTGCAGGGTTGCTGCCCAGGCGCGGCGCGCCTCCAGAGCTTCCTTAGCCTTGGCGATCTTCTTGGAGTCGCCGCCCTTTTCAGCTGCTGCGAGCTCTGCTTCCAGTTCGGCGAGGGAGTCCTCGATCTGTGCGAGCAGGGAGTTCGCGCGTGCCGCCTTGGCGGGGTCGTTGCGCTTCCACTTTGCCTCTTCGGCGCCGTTGATTTCGTCCTGAATACGGCGCAGTTCGCCGTCGACGCGGCGCAGGTCGTTGCGGGGCACGCGGCCTGCCGCATCCCAGCGGTCCAGGATCTTCTCGAAGGATGCCTTTGCTGCCTCGATGTCTTCGACGGGCAGGAGTGCGCGTGCTTCTTCGAGCAGTGCTTCCTTGACCTTGAGGTTTTCGGCGTAGACTGCGTCCTGCGCTGCTTCGGCTTCGTTGCGGGCGTTGAAGAACACGTCCTGTGCCGCGCGGAAGCGTGCCCACAGCTTGTCGTCTTCGCGACGGTGGCCGCGGGGTACCTGCTTCCAGGCGCGCATCAGGTCGCCGTATACGCGGGAAGTCTCAGACCAGTCAGTCGAGGTGGACAGCTCTTCCGCACGTGCAATCAGCTCTTCCTTGGCGCGCTTGATGCGTGCGTTGCGGTCGTCGAGCTGAGAGAAGTGTGCGCGGCGGTTGCGGTCGAAGGTGGTGCGGGCTGCGCGGAAACGCTTCCACAGCTCGTCCTCTACGCTCTTTGCCAGGTGAATTTCGCGCTGTGCCTTCTTCCACGCTTCGAACAGTTCGTTCATGCGGGAGTGGGAGTTCTTCCAGTGGATCTGGTCGGGGTCCTGGCCGGCGATCTGCTCGGCTTCCGCGACGATTTCTTCGCGGACGGCGAGGGCGCGTTCACGGTTTTCGGTGCGTGCCTGCTGCTGCTTTTCGCCGAGTTCAGCGATCTGCTCTGCGAGGGAGATGAGGCGCTTCTGCAGGCCGGAGTAGTCGCCGACCATGTTGCGCACACCGATCTGTGCACCGATGGAGGTGATGCCCTTCTGCAGGTCTGCGGCGGGGGCGTTGTTGGCGAGGCGGGATTCGAGCAGGGCAACCTGCGCCTCGACGTTTTCAAACTTGCGGGCGAAGTAGCTGAGCGCTTCTTCTTCGGAGGCGCCGGGCAGCTGGCCTACGGCGTATTCTTCGCCGTCGACAATGACGAAGACGTGGCCGTCCTCGGAGACGCGGCCGTACTGGCGTGCCTTTTCGAGGTTTACAGTGTCGTCGGGTTTGGTAGTCACCGCTATAACTCTTTCACTCGGGGGTGCTGGGGGTGGGGCGCCTTTGCGCTGTTCCCCGTGGTGGGCACCCGTTTGGGTGTGCGTGTGCACCTCCTAAGCATAGCCTCTGTGGGGTGTGTGTGAGTAGTGTCTGGTCGTGTTGTGTTGTGGGCGAACCTGCCGGCTGCGGGTTTGTGTTGGGTGAGCTGGGGGAGTGGGTGCTGTGCTGGGGTGGGTGTTGGTATGATGGGTAGATATGCCCGGCGTGTTCCGGGGTTTTGTTGTCGAGTTCTTTGTCAAGGAGTATCGCGTATGGCTCGCAAGGCTTCGCTGTCTGGTTTTCCCGAGTATCTTCCGGCTGAGCGGTTGGTTGAGAATCATGTTCTGGACACTTTGCGTGAGACTTTTGAGTTGCACGGTTTCTCCCCGATTGAGACTCGTTCGGTAGAGACTATTGAGCAGCTACTGCGCAAGGGTGAGATTGACAAGGAAGTTTACGCAATTTCTCGTCTGCAGGAGGACGAGGCTGCGAAGGCTAAGGAAAAGCTGGCTCTGCACTTTGACCTGACCGTGCCGTTTGCCCGTTACGTGGTGGAGAACGCCGGTTACCTGAATTTCCCGTTCTCGCGTTACCAGATTCAGAAGGTGTGGCGTGGTGAGCGTCCGCAGGAGGGGCGTGCCCGCGAGTTCACTCAGGCTGATATTGACGTGGTTGGCGATGGCGAGCTGCCGTTCCGTTACGACGTGACCTTGGCGCTGGTTGTTGTTGATGCGCTGTCGAAGCTGCCGATTCCTGAGTTCAAGCTGCGTGTGAATAACCGCAAGCTGGCTGAGGGTTTCTACCTGGGCTTGGGTTTGACTGATACTGCGGCTGTTCTGCGTTCTATTGACAAGCTGGAGAAGATCGGTGCTGAGCGTGTGGCTGAGGAGTTGCAGGCTGAGGCTGGTGCGAGCGCGGATGCTGCCGCTGCCGCTCTGGAGCTGGCGCAGATCCGCACTGAGGATGCTTCTTTTGTGGAGCAGGTGCGTGCGCTTGCGGCTAAGTATTCGGTGGAGCATGAGCTGCTGGATCAGGGTCTTGCTGAGCTGGCTGAGGTCATTGAGGAGGCGTCCCGCCGTGCGCCGGGTAAGGTGCTGGCTGACCTGTCGATTGCTCGCGGTCTGGACTACTACACCGGCACCGTGTATGAGACTGTTCTGGTTGGTCACGAGTCGCTGGGTTCGATTTGCTCGGGTGGCCGTTATGAGTCGTTGGCGTCGAACGGTAAGAAGACGTACCCGGGTGTTGGCCTGTCTATTGGTGTGACTCGTGTGGTGGCTCGTATTCTGTCGCAGGGTTTTGCGCAGGCGAGCCGTAAGGTGCCTTCGGCTGTGTTTGTTGCCCTGACGAATGATGAGGGCTGGTCCGCTGCGAATGATGTTGCGGATGCGCTGCGTGCCCGCGGTATTGCCTGCGAGGTGTCTGCGAATGCGGCGAAGTTCGGTAAGCAGATTAAGTACGCTGAGAAGCGCGGCATTCCGTTCGTGTGGTTCATTTCTTCGGATGAGTCGGGTGCCCCGGTTCACGAGGTGAAGGATATCCGCTCGGGTGAGCAGGTTGCTGCTGATCCGGCTTCGTGGATGCCGCCGGCTGAGGATCTGCACGTTCAGATTGTGCGTGCTGAGGGCCTGTAAACATTAGGGGCCTGTCATCGTAGGGCCTGTAATGCCTACGGTGTTTGGCCGCGGTAATATCTGGCTACTGTAATAATTTGGTTACTGTAGCCTGCATATGGATGTGTACCCGCCTGGTGGGGAGGATATTGGCCTCCCTGCCGGGCGGGTCTTTTGTGTGAGCCCAGATTTTCGATAGGTTAGTGTCTTCTCGATAGGCTAGTGTCTTCGCCGTGGGTCTTTAACCCGGGGTGAAGACACTAACCTATCGACTGAGGCGTTTCCTCGCTTTATCTCAAGAGTAGTTTCCGCAGGTGGGTGATGACTTCCCGTTCTTTCTGAAAGATGTCTGCCCACGTGAGGTGCACGACCGTCCAGCCGGCGCGGGCTAGGGCACGGTCGCGGGCGGCTTCGTAGCGGTCCCTGCCGGGGTGGTCCACGTATTTCTGTTCGCCGTCGAACTCGAGAATGACCCGCGCCTCGGGCCAGGCGAAGTCTACCCGGTAGTTACGACCCTCGCACGAAATCGGGTACTGCGATACGGGGGAGGGTAGCCTGTGCTCCATGAGTAGGCACCGGGTGAGGCTTTCACCAGCCGACTCGCTGGATGCATCCACCGCCTGCGCCAGGAAAGGCCCTGCAGAACCGCCGTACCCGGTGAGGTTTAGTAGAGTCTCGATAACTTCGTGGGGCTCCATCAGTCCCCGCCGCATGATGGAGTCAGCAAGGACCACCGCCTCCCGAAAGGGCATGCTGCGCGTGCAATCCTGCAGCGTGCGAGCCACCGTCGTAACCATGATGGATGTGCCCGGCAACCTGGTGACTTCCTCGGGGCCAGTGGCGCTGTAATGCCGGGTGATTCTTCCCCTGTCAGAGGTGCTATGACTACAGCTATACACGCTTATCATTTGGGGAACAGAGAGTACATCAAGTCCCCATAGCGCCGCGGCTGATGTGTGGGAGAAGATCCCTTGAAGACCCATCATCTGAGCAGCGATGCACCGTACCGTGAGCCGCTCTTCGGGGGTGAGCGCTTGGGCATCGCGGGTGTAAATATAGGCTCCTCGCTGGATACGTTGCAGAGACCCTTCCGCCACTAGCTTGCGAATGCGTTTCGGACCGATTCCTCGCAGGTTGAGCATCTGGGAGTTCAGCACGAATGGGTGTAGTTCTGCGGCGCGGGTAATTTCTGGTGTAGTCGGTAGTACGTTTGGGACGCGTTGCCACGGAATAGTTACGGTGTTCATAGACTTTATCCTGGCAGGCTGTGTGAGGTTGTGGGGCTTGTTCGTGAAATCTGTGGATAACTTCGCGGATTCTACCGAAAAAGTGTTTGTCCACAGGCATGCGGAGTGGATTCCCCGGTAATACTTCGATAGGTTAGCGGCTTTTCGATAGGTTAATGCCTTCACCCCGGGTTAAAGACCCACGGCGAAGACACTAACCTATCGACCGCAGACACCCACGAACCGGCCGCCCTACCCGCATCCCGCCTCCGCACCCCATTTTCTGGCGCCTGACTTGCCCAGACTTGCCCCGACCCGCCATCGACCTGCCCGGAGGGGATACAATATATGAGGCGCACGCAGTGTGCGCATATCATCAACCGCGTGTACCCGGCTACTGTCTATAGTCGTGAGGTGCCCGCTATGAAAGGAATGTCTGTGCTTCGCACTCACACCAACGGCGAGCTGACCGCCGCAAATATTGGAGAGACTGTTACCCTGACCGGTTGGGTGGCTCGCCGCCGCGACCACGGTGGTGTCGCTTTCGTTGACCTGCGTGACCGTGAGGGTGTCACCCAGTGTG
This sequence comes from Rothia sp. HMSC076D04, assembly GCF_001814645.1. Taxonomy (NCBI): domain Bacteria; kingdom Bacillati; phylum Actinomycetota; class Actinomycetes; order Micrococcales; family Micrococcaceae; genus Rothia; species Rothia sp. HMSC076D04. The sequence goes on from NZ_KV817369.1 coordinate 393,582, forward strand.
TTTTCCACAATGAGGCTGATTTTGAGCACCTGCGCAATGAGTACGTGCTGCGTGTGACCGGTCTGGTGACTAAGCGCCCGGAGGGTAACGAGAACCCGAACCTGGCGACTGGCGAGATTGAGGTTGAGGTGTCCGCCGTTGAGGTGCTGAACACTGCCGCTCCGCTGCCTTTCCAGATTGACGAGCACGTTGAGGTGGGTGAGGAGGCGCGCCTGCGCTACCGCTACCTGGATCTTCGCCGCCCGGAGCCGGCTCGCATCATGCGCCTGCGTTCGGACGCGAACCGTGCGGCACGCAACCTGCTGGCTGAGGACGGCTACATTGAGGTTGAGACCCCGACCCTGACCCGTTCCACCCCTGAGGGTGCGCGTGACTTCCTGGTGCCGGCTCGTCTGGCTCCGGGTTCTTGGTATGCTCTGCCGCAGTCCCCGCAGCTGTTCAAGCAGCTGCTGCAGGTGGGCGGTATTGAGAAGTACTACCAGATTGCTCGCTGCTACCGTGACGAGGATTTCCGTGCGGACCGTCAGCCTGAGTTCACTCAGCTGGACATTGAGGCGTCGTTTGTTGATCAGGAAGACATCATTGAGCTGGGCGAGCGCATCGTTGAGGCTGTGTGGAACCTGATTGATGTGAAGGTTCCCCGCCCGATTCAGCGCATGACCTACAAGGATGCGATGGAGAAGTACGGTTCGGACAAGCCTGACCTGCGTTTTGGCCTGGAGCTGACCGAGCTGACCGAGTACTTCAAGGACACCACTTTCCGCGTGTTCAAGGCTCCTTACGTGGGTGCTGTTGTGATGCCCGGTGGTGCTTCTCAGCCTCGCCGTACTCTGGACGCTTGGCAGGAGTGGGCTAAGCAGCGTGGCGCTAAGGGCCTGGCTTACGTCCTCATTCAGGAGGATGGCGAGCTGACCGGTCCGGTTGCTAAGAACATCACTGACGCTGAGCGTGCTGGCCTGGCTGAGGCTACCGGCGCGAAGCCCGGCGACTGCATCTTCTTCGCTGCTGGCGAGGCTAAGGCTTCCCGTGCACTGCTGGGTGCTGCTCGTGTTGAGATTGGTCACCGTACCGGCCTGATTAAGGACGGCGAGTGGTCTTTCGTGTGGGTTGTTGACGCTCCCATGTTTGAGTCTTCTGCTGAGGCTACTGAGTCCGGTGACGTGGCTCTGGGTCACTCCGCATGGACTGCCGTGCACCACGCGTTCACCTCCCCGAAGCCCGAGTTCATGGATACTTTCGACACTGACCCGGGTTCGGCTCTGGCGTACGCTTACGACATTGTCTGCAACGGTAACGAGATTGGTGGCGGTTCAATCCGTATTCACCGCCGTGACGTGCAGGAACGCGTGTTCGCTGTGATGGGCATTGGTGAGGAAGAGGCTCAGGAGAAGTTCGGCTTCCTGCTGGATGCGTTCAAGTACGGCGCACCGCCCATGGGTGGTATTGCATTCGGTTGGGACCGTATTGTGTCTCTGCTGGCTGGCGTTGATTCGATTCGCGAGGTTATTGCGTTCCCGAAGACCGGTAATGGTTTCGATCCGCTGACTGCGGCTCCTGCACCGATTACTCCGGAGCAGCGTAAGGAAGCTGGCGTTGATTTCAAGCCGAAGAAGAAGGACGAGGAGTAATTCTCTAGTCTTTGGTCGTGCGCCCCGTAGGGGGTGTGGGCCTGTGCGGCGTGGACCCGGCGGGCGTTGAGTTGTGCCGGGGTCGCCGTTGAGGGTGGGCTGTGTATTCTGCTGGTGCAGGGTCGCAGCCCACCTTTTGTATCAACTGGCGTGCGTGCCGATTTGTGTACTAACCAAAGGGAGGGGAGCATGCGTATTCTGATTGCCGGCCCGAGCTGTAGCGGTAAGACGACGTTCGCGGCGCGGTTGGGGCGCCTCCTGGACATTCCGCATACGGAGATGGACTCGTTGCATTGGGGTCCGAACTGGACTCCGCGCCCTAGTTTTGAGGCGGATGTTCAGACACTCATTGAGCGGCCTGCGTGGATTACGGAGTGGCAGTATCCGCAGGTGCGCGGCCGCCTGCTGGAGCGTGCGGATGTGGTGATTTACTTGCGCTATAGCCGTGCGGTGGTCATGTGGCGTGTGGTTCGCCGGACGGTGCGCCGTGCGGTGACGGGTCAGAGGCTGTGGGCTGATAATGTGGAGCCGCCGCTGAAGAATATTCTGCGCGACCCGGACAACATGATTCGGTACACGTGGAGGAGCTACCCGCACGTCGGGGAGTTGCTGGCGGAGACTCGCGGGCAGCATCTACAGAAGCGTTTTATTGAGTTTCGTACCCCGCGGGCGGCGAACCAGTTTTTGCGTGCCGTGCAGCTGCGCGGCGTGCTCTGAGGCGGCTCCCCTAAACCAGCCGCCGAGAGCGGTGTCGAAAGAGATGTATGAGCCCGGTGAACGCCGGCTCCATGATGAAAGGTGAACGATGCGAGTAGTTATTCAGCGCGTGACCCGCGCGGCGGTGCGCGTGGCGGGTGAAACGCTCGGCGCGATTGAGCAGCCCGGCTACCTGGTGCTGGTCGGTATCACGCACGGTGACGGTGCGGCACAGATTGCGAAGCTTGCCGATAAGACCGCGAACCTGCGCCTGCTGGAGGGGGAGAAGTCCCTACTCGATGAGGGCGCACCCGTGTTGGCGGTCAGCCAGTTCACCCTGTACGGGGATGCGAAGAAGGGCCGCCGCCCCTCCTGGTCTGCCGCTGCGCCCGGCGCGGTGAGTGAGCCGCTGTTCAACGACTATGTTCAGGCGCTGCGTGAGCGTGGCCTGCACGTGGAGACCGGCGTGTTCGGTGCGGACATGCAGGTGGAGCTGGTCAATGACGGCCCGGTGACCCTGATTCTCGATAGTGAGACCCTCTAGGCCGGCGCTAACCCGTGTGGTGTCACGCCGCGAGCTAAATCCGCAGCTGTATACCCACACCCCGTACCCGCCTCCAGATTGTGAAACGATAGAGTAAGACTATGGCTGATTCCCTCTTTGATCTTGAGTTGCCCGATGACGGGGACCGCGTGAGCCTGATTGGTGCGCCCGCTGAGGAGCCCTCCTCGCGTGCCTCTGCCTCGCGTACGTATTCTGCGCGTTCGGCGTCTCGTGCGCCGTTGGCGGTGCGTATGCGTCCGCGCACGATTGATGAGGTCCTCGGCCAGGAGCACCTGCTGACTCCGGGTGCGCCTTTGCGCGTGTTGGCGGGGGAGAACGCTGGCCCGGCTGGCCCGTCCTCGGTGATTTTGTACGGCCCTCCGGGTACGGGTAAGACCACTCTGGCGCATGTGATTGCGCGCGCGCCGGGTCGTAAGTTCGTGGAGCTTTCGGCGATTACCGCGGGCGTGAAGGATGTGCGCGCGGTCATGGATCAGGCGTTGCTCGACCGCGACATGTACGGTACGACCACCGTGCTGTTCCTGGACGAGATTCACCGTTTTACGAAGGCTCAGCAGGATGCGCTCCTGCCCGGCGTGGAGAACCGCTGGGTGATTCTGGTGGCGGCTACGACGGAGAACCCGTCGTTCAGCATTATCTCGCCGCTGCTCTCGCGCTCGCTACTGTTGCGGGTTCATTCGCTGGAGCAGTCCGATATTGAGCGTCTGATTGACCGTGCCTTGGCTGATCCGCGCGGTTTTGACGGTGCGGCGGTCATTGATGAGGATGCGCGTGCCCACCTCGCGGCGGTTTCTGGAGGCGACGCTCGCCGCTCCCTGACCTCGCTGGAGGCGGCGGCTGCGATTGCGTTTAGCGAGGCCGAACAGGCTTCGGCAGAATCTGCCCGCTCCGCCGAGGATTTGGCAGATTTGGCAGACCCGGCGGGGGAGTCGGGGGAGAAGTCTACGAAACCTGCCGCGCCCGTGCGCATCACCCTGGCGCATGCTACGGAGGCGGTGGACCGCGCCGCGATCCGCTACGACCGTTCGGGTGATCAGCATTATGACGTGGTGAGTGCGTTCATTAAGTCCATGCGCGGCTCTGACGCGGACGCCGCGGTGCACTACCTGGCGCGCATGCTGGAGGGCGGCGAGGATCCGCGTTTTGTGGCGCGTCGCATCATGATTTTGGCGAGTGAGGATATTGGTCTGGCTGATCCGCAGGCGTTGCAGGTGGCGACGGCTGCGGCGCAGTCGGTGGCGCTGGTGGGCATGCCGGAGGCGCGTATTATCCTCTCGCAGGCGGTGATTTATTGTGCGCTCGCGCCGAAGTCGAACGCGGCGTATAACGCGATTAACCGCGCGATTGCGGATGTGCGTGCGGGCGCTTCGGGTCAGGTTCCGGTGCATTTGCGTGATGGTCATTATGCGGGGGCTAAGCAGTTTGGTCACGGTGTGGGGTATGTGTATGCGCATGATGAGCCGGGGCATGTGGCGGCGCAGCAGTACCTGCCGGATACTCTGCGCGGTACGGTTTACTATGAGCCGACTCAGCATGGTTTTGAGCGTACGTTGACGGAGCGTCGTGAGCGTATTCGCCGTATTTTGGATGCGGCTCCGGTGCAGGATACGGCCCGTTAGCTTACGTGGCTCCCATCGAGCCGTCTACTACTTTGAGCGCTGACTACCGGGGGGAGTGGTGCGCCTCGGTAGGAAAGCAACCGTATAGAGCAAGCAGCCGTATAGGGCTGAGTGCAAACAGAAAGCGGTGCGTAGTACCTCGGTAGTACTGCGCACCGCATCAGAGTTTTGAGTTGTGATAGACGTCTTGACTATCGGCCTTCCCGGAAGGGCGGACGCCAAGCTTGTTATGGTTTCTAGTCTAGGCGATATGGGGGTCTGATTCAAGCTATTCCCATAAAGACACAGGTTAAAAATAACGAAATGATTACAATCCAACATCTTAGCGCCGCAATTTTTCGGGGAAGTCGCACCTAAATAGCTCTGACGGGCATAAATAATTCCTGTGGGGTCGTGTGGGTAAGTGTCGAAAACCCACACGCACAGTGATTTGAACCAAAGATTTCCCAAAAGGCTGGTAAAGCTCGGGTGCATCCGGTAAGCTTGACGGGTCTGGCAATTACTATGCCCGCGTCCGTGCGGGTGTCAGTAATGTAGCTGCGGGGTACTCTGCCCCGAGCTCTCCGCCCCACCGCCGTACAGCAACGACCGAATCGGTCGCGTACGGATCCCGGCGGGGTCAACCGAGGAGGCCAGTATTCAACAGACCGAGGCCCCGCCCGTGAGGGTGCAGGAGCCTCACATATGAAAGGTAGATTGTGGCTAAGCACAACCGCACCCGCCGTACCGTGCGTCAGTCCCGTGCCCTGGGCATTGCACTGACCCCGAAGGCAGAAAAGTACCTCGAGCGTCGTCCTTACGGCCCCGGCCAGCACGGCCGTGCCCGCAAGAAGGCTGACTCCAACTACGCTACCCAGCTGAAGGAAAAGCAGCGTCTGCGCGCTCAGTACAACATCCGCGAGGCACAGATGCGCCGCGCATACCTCGAGGCAAAGCGTACCGAGGGCCAGACCGGTAAGAACATGGTCGAGCTGCTCGAGACCCGCCTCGACGCTCTGGTTCTGCGTGCAGGCTTCGCCCGCACCATTGCACAGGCACGTCAGATGGTTGTTCACCGTCACATCATGGTTGACGGCGTTCGCGTGGACCGCCCCTCGTTCCACGTCAAGCCCGGCCAGCTGATCCACGTTCACCCCAAGGCTGAGAAGACCACCCCCTTCCAGGCTGCGGCTGCAGGTGAGAACCAGGCAGTTCTGCCCGAGGTTCCCGCATACCTGAACGTTGAGATCGAGAAGCTGCACGCAAAGCTTGAGCGCAAGCCCAAGCGCGAAGAGATCCCCGTGATCTGCGACGAGCAGCTGGTCGTTGAGTACTACTCGCGTCTGGCATAATCTCGATTTTTCGAGAAGCAACCCGTCCTGCACCGTTCGGTGGGGGCGGGTTGTTCCCGTTTAACGCGTGGGTTTTTGGGGCTTATACACTACAGGGCTGTGGCGCTGCTGAACCTGTGAATCTTCCGTCGCTGGGAGTTTCATGAGAGTTTAGGGGGCGCTTGAAGGATTTTTCGACTAAAATAGGGGATTGAGCTGTGTATATAGTCCTGAACTGTATGCACGATCCGGCTGCGCGCCACGGTGGCGTCCAGCCTTGTACGACTATTGATAAGCATCATGCATTGAGCGGAATGGGGTTATAGATGACCGGCGGAGATATTGCGGGCCTGATTGCAGCAGGAGTTTTTGCGATTCTGGTGGCTCTGCTTGCGCTACCCATTATTCGCCTGACCAAGGTGTTTGATGAGCTTATCGTGACGATTCGTTCGCTCAACCAGAGCACCGGCCCTCTCATTGAAGAGGTGACCCGTACTGTGGTGACCACCAATGAGCAGCTGGAGAAGGTTGACGACATCACCTCGAACGTTTCGGATGCGTCCGCGAACGTTTCTGCGCTGTCCTCGCTGGTGACTTCGACTGTGGGTCAGCCGCTGATTAAGGTTGCGTCCTTCTCGTACGGTGTGCGTCAGGCGTTCCGCGGCGGTAAGTCCGGCGATGCACACGGCACCGCTGGCAACACCGGCAACACCCACGCTGGCGGCCAGTACGGTTCGGCACAGTCCTCTTACTCTGCAGGCGGTGAAAACTAATGGGTCTGCTTCGTTCAGCTCTTCTGCTCGGCGCCGGCGCGGCGGTTGGTTACTTCGCTTCCAGGCGTGCCACCTCCGAACCTGCTCAGCGTACCCCCGGCAGCGCCCTGCTCATGCGTGAGCACGGTGAGCTTGCCCTCAACCCGGAGTCTCAGATGGGAAAGTTCTTCGATTCGCCGATTGGCAAGCCCCTGCAGCCGTATGCGTTGCGTGCTGTTGAGTTCGCCGCCCGCGTGCGTGAAGGCATGCAGGAGAAGGAGATGGAGCTCAACGCTAAGGTGGAACGCCAGAAGCAGGATCTGCGTCCTGGCTCCCTGGATACGTGGGACCGCCAGATGAGCTCGGCTGAGATTGAGTCCACGAACCGCCGCCTGGCTGAGCGTGAACTCATTGAGGTGGAGGCTGAGATCGCCTCCTTGGAAGAGGCTCAGAAGCGAGCGCGTGAGCAGCGTATTGCGCGTGACCGTCAGCTAGGCGACGGCTTCTTCAACTAGGTTTTTAAAGGTGGTGCTTTTGTCCGTTAACCACGGTACGAGGGTGGCTCGATTAGCCATTTTGCTCTCGGGCAGGCACCATAGGTCAGTAGACTAATTTAGAATTTCGCACAGATTACTCTAAGGAACGAGATGCTCTCACAGGAGATTTCTAAGCGTTGGATCGATTTCTTCGCTTCCCGCGGCCATACTGTGGTGCCTTCGGCATCGCTGATTTCGAACGAGCCCGGCGCTATGTTCACCATCGCCGGTATGGTGCCGTTCATTCCCTACTTCCTGGGCCGTGAGACCCCTCCGTTCTCCCGCGCGACCAGCGTGCAGAAGTGCATCCGCACCTTGGACATTGAAGAGGTCGGTAAGACTGCGCGTCACGGTACCTTCTTCCAGATGGCTGGTAACTTCTCGTTTGGTGATTACTTCAAGGAGCAGGCTATTCCGTTTGCTTACGAGCTGCTGACCACCCCTCAGGATAAGGGCGGTTTCGGCCTGGATCCGGAGCGCCTGTGGGTCACCATTTATGAGGGTGACGATGAGGCTTTCGACATTTGGCACAACAAGGTGGGCTTCCCGGCTGAGCGTATTCAGCGTATGGGCATGAAGGAAAACTACTGGTCCACCGGTCAGCCCGGCCCCGCAGGCCCCGACTCGGAGATCTTCTACGACCGTGGCCCCGCGTATGGTAAGGAAGGCGGCCCGGCGGCTGACGACGACCGTTACATTGAGATTTGGAACCTCGTGTTCATGCAGTACCAGCGTGGCGAGGGCATCGGTAAGGATGACTTCGAGATTCTGGGTGACCTGCCGAAGAAGAACATCGATACCGGTCTGGGCGTTGAGCGTCTTGCCATGCTGCTGCAGGGTGTTGAGAACTTCTACGAGACCGACCAGGTTCGCCCCGTTCTGGATGCTGCTTCTAAGCTGTCCGGTAAGAAGTACCACGGCTCTGAGTCCGCTGAGGACGAGGGCTACGAGGACGACGTGCGTATGCGCGTGGTTGCGGACCACATCCGCTCTTCGCTGATGCTGATTGCTGATGGCGTGACCCCCTCGAACGAGGGTCGCGGCTACATTCTGCGCCGTCTGATGCGCCGTGCGATTCGTGCGATGCGTCTGCTGGGCGTTACTGAGCCCTGCCTGCCCGTGCTGTTCCCGGCTTCGCGTGATGCGATGAAGGGTGCGTTCCCGTACGTTGCTGACGACTTCGAGCGTATTTCCCGCATTGCGTACGCTGAGGAGAAGGCGTTCCTGCACACCATTGAGACCGGTACTGAGCGTCTGGAAGAGGCAGTTGCTGCCGCTAAGAAGGACGGCTCTAACGCTGTTTCTGGTGCTGAGGCGTTTGCTCTGCACGACACCTACGGCTTCCCGATTGACCTGACCCTGGAGATGGCTGCTGAGGCTGGCGTGAAGGTGGATGAGAAGTCCTTCCGTGAGCTGATGGCTGAGCAGCGTCACCGTGCACAGGCTGACGCTAAGGCGAAGAAGGGCGCGTTCGCTGACCTGTCCGAGCTGCGTAAGCTCGTGGACGAGCGTGGCTCCATCTTCACTGGCTACACCGAGCTGCGTACTGAGACTAAGTTGCGTGCAATCCTGGTGGACGGCGTTTCCGTGCCCGCCGCTAAGGCTGGCGACAAGATTGAGGTTGTTCTGGACGAGACCCCGTTCTACGCGGAGGCTGGTGGCCAGGCAGCTGATACCGGTGTTATTACCGGCAACGGCTTCATCATTGACGTTCAGGACGTTCAGCAGCCCGTGAAGGGTCTGAGCGTTCACCGCGCCGTTGTGCGTGAGGGTGAGGTTCACACCGGTGCCGATGTTGTGGCACAGGTTGATGTTCAGCGCCGCCGCGACGGTGAGAAGGCACACTCCGGTACCCACATCATTCACGCTGCCCTGCACCAGGTGCTCGGCAACGAGGCTACTCAGCGTGGCTCTTTCAACAAGGAAGGCTACCTGCGCTTCGACTTCGCGTGGAGCGAGGGCCTGTCCGAGTCCGCTAAGCGTGAGGTTGAAGAGGTTGCTAACCTCGCGATCCGCGATAACCACGAGGTGATTACTCGTGAGATGCCGCTGGCTGAGGCTAAGGCTCTGGGCGCTATGAGCCTCTTCGGCGAGAAGTACGGCGACGTGGTGCGTGTTGTTGAAATCGGCGGCGAGTTCTCCCGCGAGCTGTGCGGTGGTACCCACGTTGGTTCGTCCGCTGAGATTGGCTCCCTGACCCTGCTGACCGAGGGTTCTGTTGGCTCCGGTAACCGCCGTGTTGAGGCTCTGGTGGGTCTGGACTCCTTCAACCACCTGGCTGCTGAGCGTACCCTGGTGAACCAGCTGACCGGCCTGATGAAGGTTCAGTCTTCCGCTGATCTGCCGGAGAAGATTAACCAGACTCTGGCTAAGCTGAAGGCGGCTGAGAAGGAACTGGCTCAGCTGCGCCGCGAGAAGCTGCAGGCTGAGGCTGGCAAGCTGCTGGAGAACGCACAGACCATCGGTTCTGTTCGCGTTCTGGCGCATGACGCTGGTGAACTGGACGCTAACGGTGTTCGTGACCTGGCTCTGGATCTGCGTTCGCGCTTCGGCTCCGAGGCTGCTGTTGTCGCCGTGGTGGGTGTGGCTAATGGCCGCCCCGTCGTCCTGGTGGCAACCAACGAGGGTGCTCGTGAGGCTGGCGTGAAGGCTGGCGCTCTGGTCCGCGTCGCTGCCGGTGTTCTCGGCGGCGGTGGCGGCGGTAAGGACGACGTCGCTCAGGGTGGTGGCCAGGACGCATCCAAGATTGGTGCTGCACTGGACGCTGTCCGCGACGCTATCGCACAGGCTCAGGCCTAAACATGGCAGAATTCCAGCGCGGAGTGCGGATGGGTGTCGATGTGGGTAACGCCCGCGTCGGCACCGCCCTCAGCGACCCCGACGGTATTCTCGCCACCCCGCTCAAGACGCTGCGCCGCGACGCGAAGAAGAACTCTGACCGCCGTGTTTTGCGCAAGCTGATTGAGGTGAACGAGGTGGTGGAGGTTTTCGTCGGGCTTCCGAAGACCATGCGTGGTGGGGATTCTCCCTCCACGGAGATGGCTCGGGAGTACGCTCAGGCTCTGCGCTCCGAGCTGGATGCCGAAGAGAAAACACACATTAACATTTGGCTGGTGGATGAGCGACTCACCACCGTGAGCGCTCACCGTGCACTGCACGAGGCTGGGGTTTCCAGCCGAGATTTCAAGACTATGGTTGACCAGGTGGCGGCTGTGAACATTTTGCAGTACAGCCTGGATGCCCTCAAGGCGGGGCAGTCCGTAGCCGGGTACAAGGTGAGCGATCCGGCCCACGAAGAAAACCGACCGTCCGAGTCAGAAGGGACCGCGGTTGGTGCCGTCAACGAAACGGAGAACCTTCAGTGACCGAACAGAATAAACATCCCGAAGAGAGCGGGCTCGACCTCTTTAGGCCCACGGCTGAGGACGAACGTAAGGGTATTACCGGCATTACGATGGAACAGGAAATCGTGTCGGTGGCTACGTTGCGTGCGCGTAAGCGCCGCCGCCGCGCCGTTTTGCTGAGCGCAATTTCCCTGTTTGTCGTGGCTCTAGTCATCATTTCTGGTGCCCTGATTACTCGCTACGACCCGTTCAAGAATCGTGACTACTCGGGTGGCGGTAACGGCACGACCGTGACCTTCACGATTCGTTCCGGCCAGTCCACCGCGCAGGTGGCGCAGGAGCTTGAGGCGGCGGGCATCATTGCTGATGCTGATAAGTTCGTTGAGGTGTACACCAAGGAGAGCAAGGGCAAGTACCTGCAGCCTGGCACCTACGAACTGCAGCAGCACATGAGCAGCTCGAGCGCGATTACGACCATTATCGAGGCGAACAGCAACGTACTGTACCTGGCGATTCCGCAGGGTAAGCGCGTGAGCGAGACCATCGATCTGATTGTTTCTGGCTCCGATGGCGCGTTCACCCGCAAGCAGGTTGAGGACGCGGTCAGCAACTACACCCAGTACGGTGTGCCGAGCAACTTCCCCTCGATTGAGGGTTGGCTGCACCCGGGTGAGTACCGCTTCCCGAAGGACACCGACATCAAGAAGGTCATTCAGACCATGGTTGATAAGACCAAGGCTGACCTGAAGGAAGCCGGCGTGAGCGGCGACCAGAAGACCTTCGAGGTTCTGACCATCGCCTCCATCGTGGAGCTTGAGGCTCAGCCGAAGGACTACGTGGCGGTTGCAGGTATCATTGAGAACCGCCTGAACAACCCCGATGGTGAGACCTCGGGTCTGATTCAGTCGGATGCGACCGTGACCTACGGTCTGGGCGTCCGCTCGTACCACCTGACTGAAGAGCAGAAGGCAGATAAGAGCAATAAGTACAACACTTATGCGAATAAGGGTCTTCCGAAGGGTCCGATTGGTTCCCCGCAGCTGGCTTCGATTAAGGCTGCTGCGGCTCCTGAGAAGAACCCGTACTACTACTGGGTGACTGTGGACCTGGACTCCGGTGAGACTAAGTACTCCCGCACTTACGCTGAGCACCAGCGTTACGTTGAAGAGTACAACCAGTGGTGTTCTAAGCACCCGAACCGCTGTAGCTAAGTTGTAGCTCATTGGTTTAGCTGGTAGCTACGATTTGGTAGCTTCGGCGTGAAGGTTCCTTGCTGAGGCGGGTACCGCCTCCACGAGAGTGGAGAGGTACCCGCCTTTGCTATACCCGAATATTGGTTTGTCCCTTAAAATGGGTTAGAGTGCGCCCATGAACGCGGGTTCGTGGCGTGCGTGTCCGCAAGCCCGCAAGCCCCGAGCGTTGAGTGTTGAGAGCGTTCCCCAGCGTTGAGAGCGAGAGAGTATCGATGAAGACTGAACCGTACCGTGAGGCCCCGTATCTTCGCCGCGCCTACGTGCTGGGGCACCCTATTGCGCATTCCTTGTCGCCTGCGCTGCATCGTGCCGCGTATGACTTTTTGGGTGAGCAGAATTTGAGTTATGATCGCCGCGATACTCTGCCCGATGATTTGCCCGCGATTATGCACGGTGTACGCCACCCGAAGGGTACGGAGGACGCCCCGTATATTGCGGGTCTGTCGGTGACGATGCCGTTGAAGACCGCCGTCATTAAGTATTGCGATGAGCTGAGTGAGACTGCCCGCGTGACCGGTGCGGTGAATACGGTGTATCCGCGAGGTGAGAAGGTGCTGGGCGATAACACGGATGTGATCGGCATTGTGAACGCGCTGCGCCACACCGGTTTGGAGCCGGAGCCGCTCAAGGATTCTGCCGCGATTGTGGGTGGGGGAGCGACCGCTATTTCCGCCCTGACCGCTCTGCATCAGCTGGGGTATTCCCGTGTGAGCGTGTACGCCCGTTCGCTGCATAAGCTCGGTAGCGTGCAGGAGGCGGCGGACCGCCTGGGCGTTCAGCTGGAGCAGGTTTCCCTGGCTGAGCTGCCGCAGAATCTTGCGGAGCGCGGTCATCACCCGGTGGTGTCTACTCTTCCTGCCCATGCGGCGGACGAGTGGGCGAGCCAGCTGAGCGGGCTGAAGGGCGCCTCCGCAACGCACCGGCCGGTACTGCTCGATGTTGCGTATAACCCGTGGCCTTCGGTGCTGGCGAGCGCCTGGGAGGCGAACGGCGGCACGGTGGTTTCTGGCCTGGAGATGCTGCTGTATCAGGCGGTGGAGCAGGTTCTGCTGTTTACCGGCCGTGAACTGCAGCCCGCCGAACTGCTGGGTCTAATCAATGCGATGTGCGCGGCGGTTGATCTTGCGCCTCGTGCTTCCGTTTCGTGAAAAAAGCGTGCTTTCACTCGCTCAGTAAACGGGCATTTTATACACTATTTATACACGTGAAGAATTATTATTCCTTCCTCCTGCGCTGCGGTGCGGGTGCGATGAAAAGAGGTTAACCTATGGCCCTGCGTTGGCTCACTGCCGGAGAATCCCACGGCGAGGCGCTCGTCGGCATTATTGAGGGCGTACCCGCCGGTGTGGAACTCACCAGCGACATGGTGCGTGACGCCCTGGCTCGTCGCCGCCTCGGCTACGGCCGCGGTGCCCGCATGAAGTTTGAGGAGGACCGCGTGCGCATCCTGGGCGGTGTGCGTCACGGCCTGACTCAGGGCGGCCCGGTCGCGATTGAGATTGCGAACACCGAGTGGCCCAAGTGGACTGACGTGATGAGCTCCGACCCTGTGGATCCGAAGCTGATTGAGGGTCGTGCGCGTAATGCTGCGCTGACCCGTCCGCGCCCCGGTCACGCCGATTTTGCGGGTATGCAGAAGTACAACTTCTCTGAGGCTCGCCCGGTGCTGGAGCGCGCCTCCGCGCGTGAGACTGCGACTCGCGTGGCTCTTGGCGTGGTTGCCGCCCAGATTTTGAAGGCTCTGGGTGTTGAGCTGGTTTCTCACACCGTGGCTGTGGGTGGCGTGCACGCTCCCGAGGGCGCCCCGGTGCCTTCGCCCCGCAACGTTGACCAGCTGGACGCTGATCCGCTGCGCTGCTTCGACAAGGCAACCTCCGACGCGATGGTTCAGCGCGTGGACGAGGCGCACAAGGACGGCGAGACTCTCGGCGGCGTGGTTGAGGTGCTCGCGTACGGTATGCCTCCCGGACTGGGTTCGTACGTGCACTGGGACCGCCGCCTGGACGCGCGCCTTGCCGCAGCGCTGATGGGTATTCAGGCCATTAAGGGCGTTGAGGTTGGCGACGGTTTCGCGACCGCTGACCGCCCGGGCACTGCCGCTCACGACGAGATTTCTATCGGTGAGCACGGCGTTACCCGCGATACCAACCGTGCCGGTGGTATTGAGGGCGGCATGAGCATTGGTGACCTGCTGCGTGTGCGCGCTGCAATGAAGCCCATTGCGACCGTGCCGAAGGCCCTGAAGACCATTGACACTTCCACCGGTGAAGAGGCTCGCGCCCACCACCAGCGTTCGGACGTGTGTGCTGTTCCCGCCGCCGGCGTGGTGGCGGAGGCTATGGTCGCCCTGGTGCTCGCTGAGGCTGCACTGGAGAAGTTTGGCGGCGACTCGATTGGTGAGACTCGCCGCAACATGGATTCCTACCTGGACGCTATTCCGGCGTCTCTGGCGTGGGAGTCTAACGTGGCTGGTTGGGACGCGTAGTGCCCCTTCCGGCGGAGTCTGAGGACCGCGGCGCGAAGGGTCGCGGTTCCGGGGAGGTTTCTGTGGAGCAGGGTGTTCGCCCGGTCGCTTCGAGCCCCCTTGCGCGTATTGCTGCGGCAACGCAGCGTGCGCGAGGGGGCGCTTCGCCGCGCCCGGAAACCGGCGCAGAATCCGGTGTATCTGAACCCGGTGTATCTGCTGCGGCTGAGCAGAGTGTTGAGGCTGCGGGTGCTGGGGCTGTTGAGGCTGCGGACGCCGGGGTTCGTGAGACTATTGCGCGTGAGGCTGCCGCCTCGGTTTCTTCCGCGTCAGTTTCTTCTGCGCGCCCGGCTTCTCGCGTGCCCACCCCCGCTGACCTGATGCGTTCTGGCGCCCGTCCCCTGCCCGCCGCCGCTACGGCGAGCACGCAGGGTGTGCGCCTGTACGCCTCCTCGGTGTCTGAGGACGCCGACCCGGCGCTCGGCCTGGATGAGGACCTGCGCCTGAAGCTGCTCAGCGCCCTGCAGGGTATGGGCACCGCCGAAGAGGAATCCCGCAAGGAACCCGCACAGGCGGATGCACCCAAGCTTGCACCTGCACATCCTGTAGTTGTGCCCGCGGCTGAACCCGCCAAGCCGGTCCGTCCGACTCCGGCGCTGTTCGGCAAGGTTCAGGTTGCCGCGCCCGCAGTACCCGCTGCGCCCCCCGCGGAAGAAGAGAACCAGGCAGGGGAGAAGCCCTTCGACGCTTCCGAACTGCCCGCAACCCCGGCTGAATCTGTGGCACCCCCAGAGCTCACCGTCCCTACAGAGCTCGCCATTCCTGCAGAGGTTCCTGTAGAGGTTCCTGTAGAGGCGCTCGCAGAAGACGAGTCCGCCTGCGGCGCTCGCATCCACCCGCAGCAGGTGCGTGAAATGCACGAGAACTTCGCGGAACGCTCCCGCCCGATCGTGCTCATCGGCCCCATGGCGGCAGGTAAGACCTACATTGGTACGCACCTGGCGCGTTTCTACGGCTACGAGTTCCTCGACGCCGACCAGCTCATCGTTGAACGCTACGGCGAAGTCTCCGAAATCTTCGAGATTTTTGGTGAGGCGCACTTCCGCGAGCTCGAACGCAAAACCATCGAAGAGGTCCTCACCTCGCCCGTGTACCGCAACACGGTGTTCTCCCTGGGCGGTGGCGCGCCCATGACCGACTCGGTCGCGGAGCTGCTCAAGGACGAATGCGTGGTGTACATCCTCGTTGATGCTGACACCGTCACCCCGCGCATTACCGGCAACAAGACCCGCCCGCTGCTGCAGCCGAACCCGGTCGAGCGCTGGACCGAAATTTTTGAGCGCCGCCGCAGCCGATACGAAGAGCTGGCGCACTTCACCCTGGACGCACGAGGCGGCCGCCCCATCACCGAGATGACCGCCGAAATCCAGGCGTACGTGACCGCAACCCGCACCTCCCGCGCGCAGCGCCCCCAAGCATAACCCCTCACCTGTGAAAGGACACATGATGAGCACTCAGCCCACCCCCACTTTCGGTGCCTCCGGCGCGGAAGATATCACCCGCATCCCGGTGACCGGCAGCTCCCCGCGTGAGAACTATGAGGTTCTCATCGGCCACAACCTGCTCGGTAAAATCCCCGAAATTCTGGGCAACCGCACCAAGAAGGTGCTCGTGATTCACCCGCGTGCCCTGCGTTCCACCGGTGAGCTGGTCATGGAAGACCTGCGCGCCATGGGCTACGAATCGTTCAGCGCCGAAATCCCGGACGCTGAAGAGGCAAAGCACTACCAGGTGGCGGCGTTCTGCTGGCAGGTGCTCGGTCAGAACGACTTCACCCGCACCGACGCGATCATCTCCGTGGGTGGCGGCGCTATTACCGACGTTGCCGGCTTCGTCGCGGCAACCTGGCTGCGCGGCGTGCGCGTCATTCACATTCCGACCACCCTGCTCGGCATGGTGGACGCGGCTGTGGGCGGTAAGACCGGCATCAACACCGCCGAGGGTAAGAACCTGGTCGGCGCGTTTTGGCCGCCCGCTGCGGTGCTCTGCGAGATTGGCACCCTGCGCACGCTGCCCGAGCACGAGCTGCTGACCGGCATGGGTGAGGTCGTCAAGTGCGGCTTCATCGCAGACCCCGAAATTCTCGACCTGATCGAGGCGAACCCGAACGCCGTACGCGACTCGCAGTCCGCCGTGATGCGCGAGCTCATTGAGCGCAGCGTGCGCGTGAAGGCGGAGGTGGTCTCTGAGGACCTGCGCGAGTCCGGCCGCCGCGAAATCCTGAACTACGGCCACACCCTCGCCCACGCCATTGAGCGCAACGAGCGTTACCAGTGGCGTCACGGCGCGGCCGTTGCGGTGGGCATGGTCTACGCCGCGGAGCTGGCGCTGGCAACCGGCCACGCCGACGAGGAGCTCGTGGCGCGTACCCGCCGCATCCTCGAATCACTGGGCCTGCCCACCTCCTACAAGGCAGACGCATGGCCCCAGCTGCTTGAAGCAATGCGCCGCGACAAGAAGGCACGCGGCAACCTGCTGCGCTTCATCATTCTTGACGGTCTAGCTCGCCCGCGCGTCTACGAGGTGCCGGACGACTCAATCCTGTACATGACCTACCAGGAGATTACCGAGTAGGTGACGGGTCCCGTACAATCACCGGATGCACTCAGCGCGTGTTTGCTAATACGCGCCAGCCGGGCGGGGCGCCACAGAAAAAACTGTGGCGCCCCTGCTAGGCAAATTCGTGCGCATCCTGTAGAATGTACGGGACATATTTTTGCTCATTGAAAACTTAGCGCCTCGCCGGGTACCACTACGGCGTGAGCGTCGATGACACGAAGGAGAGCCCCATGGCATCCACTACCGATATTAAGAACGGCGCCGTCCTGAAGATTGACGGCAACCTCTGGTCCGTCGTAGAGTTCCAGCACGTTAAGCCCGGCAAGGGTGGCGCATTCGTCCGCACCAAGCTGCGCAACGTTACCTCCGGCAAGGTCGTCGACCGCACCTTCAACGCTGGCGCTAAGATCGAAACCGCAACCGTTGACCGCTCCGACTACCAGTACCTGTACCAGGACGGCGACGACTACGTCTTCATGGACATGAAGACCTACGACCAGATCAACGTTCCCGCAACCGTTGTCGGCGACGCAGCAAACTACATGCTCGAATCCCAGACCGCAACCATCGCAATGCACGAGGGTAGCCCCCTGTACATCGAGCTGCCCGCATCCGTGGTCCTCGAAATCACCTACACCGAGCCCGGCCTGCAGGGTGACCGCTCCACCGGCGGCACCAAGCCCGCAACCGTTGAGACCGGCTACGAGATCCAGGTTCCCCTGTTCCTGGAGACCGGCACCAAGGTCAAGGTTGACACCCGCACCGGTGAGTACCTCGGTCGCGTGAACGACTAATGAATTCGCGTACGAAAGCCCGATTGCGCGCCCTCGAAGTGCTCTTCGAGGCGGATCAGCGCAACGAAGATTATATTGAGGTACTCCGCCGCCGCCGACTGTACACGGTAGCGCAGATCTCTGCTTACTCTGAGGAAATCATTCGTGGCGTCCGCGACCACGACGAAGAGATCCGCGAGTTTGTTGAGACTTACGCCCGTGACTGGTCCTTCGAGCGTATGCCCGCCGTGGACCGTGCCGTGCTGCGTATTGGCACTTGGGAGCTTCTGTACAATGACGAAGTTCCGGATGCTGTCGCAATTTCTGAGGCTGTCGGTCTGGCGCGTGTGCTGTCCACGAATGAATCTCCGAAGTTCGTGAACGGTCTGCTGGATAAGCTCCGTCAGGTGAAGCCGACCCTGCTCGCGTAAGACGTCCCGCCGCGGCCTGCCCGCCAGCTTTTATGGCTGGTTGGTTTGTTGCCGTTGAGGATGCGCCCGCAGGGGAGCGTACGTGAAACCCCCGCCGTGCTGTAGTTCGCTACAGGACGGCGGGGGTTTTCTGTGTCTAGGTTGCGCTTGTCGTGTGCTCGGGTTTGGGATGCTGAGCCGGATGCGCTCGCAGGGTTTGGTGGTAGCAGCAATGGAGGCTTCACCGGACAACGCAGGCGGGGGAGTGCCCCCTCTGCGGCGCTGAGCGCCTTGAGGACGGAGCCCCCGCCCTGCGTGTCCGGTATGCGCCTCGTTTAGTATCACTACTCGCTTTGAGCGGATGCGGTCGCCCCGCGTGCCCGGTATGCGCCTCTATGCATACCTCAGATATGCCCTTGTCTGCACCGATATGAACGGAACATTGCCAAAGTGGACAAATAGTGAGCCGGGGTGTGTGCTCTGTGGATATATGTTAGGGTAATGGCATCAACCGATAACATTCCGCTGAATTCCACACGTTGTTGCGTGGATAATTCTGCGGTTTACACAACCACACACCAGAAAAGAACCAACAATGATGTTCAACCGTACTTCTATTGCCGCGCTCTCTGCGGCGATGATGCTCACCCTGTCCGCTTGTTCCGGCGGCGCGCAGGTCAACGCAGAATCGAGCGCTTCCACTTCCGCGAGCACTGAATCCGCAAGCGCCGAAGCTTCCGCAACCCCCACTCCTTCACCTACCCCGACCGGCCCGTCTGGCTCCGAGATTGTACTGGTTCGCCCGAGCGTGGACACCAATAATGATTCGAAGGAAGCTGAAAACGCGGCGCTTGTCGCAGCGTACGCCGTATTGGACCAGCATCTACGTGTTAAGAACGCATGGGTGCATGGAGATCTGGAGCATACCAGCGATGAGGAACTATTGCAGTATGTAGATAAGCGCATTCTTGAAAGCGTTAAAAAGCAGGTAGAGTCTATGCGTAAGCTCGCTGTATCCGCTCCTGTGGAAGGCGATATTGTTTTCCGTGATGTTCGCTTTCCCTCTATCTACAGTTTGGAGCACTCTGACGGTTCTAAGCCGTCGCAGCCTAACGCTGGTATAGCCATCACCTACTGTGAAGATACCAGCAATATTCGTATGTCTGACGGGCGTAGGCTGAACGCCAGCCAAACACGGAGGATTTTTATCGTTCGACGTGATGACGGGGCATATGTTCTCGGCAGTACCGATATTGAGCATGAAGGTTGTGACTATGAGGTAGACGAGGTTGTCTAACCTCCGCCCTTAATCTAATGGGACGCATATCGGGCACACGGGGAGGCTACCCCCGCCTGTGTTGCTCGATATGCGCCTCCAGCAGTCACCGTTTCATAGCCGTCTTTTGGCGGCACAACCACACACCAGAAAAGAACCAACAATGATGTTTAACCGTAGTTCTATTGCCGCGCTCTCGGCGGCAATGATGCTCACCCTGTCCGCATGTTCTGGCGGCTCGCAGGTCAACGCAGAATCGAGCGCATCCACTTCCGCGAGCGCTGAATCGGCAAGCGCCGAAGCTTCCGCAACTCCCACTCCTTCGCCTACCCCGACCGGTTCTGAGGTTGTCGAAATCCGTGCCGCCGTTGACACCACCGTTGACTCAGAAGAAGCACGAAAAGCTGCAGGAGAAGCTGCTAAGCAAGTGCTGGAACAGGACGTGCGCCTTCGGAATGCCTGGATGCAGGGGAACCTGGAACATACCAGTGAAAAGGATCTCGCTAAGTATATGGAACCGAAGGGCGTTAAAAGCACCCTGGATGGTTTTGCGGACTTACGTGAAACACTTCAGGAAGGGCCGTTCAGTGGGCAGATTGAAATCCGCGATGTAGAAGTAGTCGAAGTATCTGCCTCAACGGACCAAAACGGGCAGAGCACCCCTAACGCCGTTGTTCGTGTGCAGTATTGCGAAGACTGGGGAAGCCTTCGCTGGCCAACCGGCGAACCTATTGTTCTTGATGATTCTCTCGCAACAGAGGAAATGCGCGAGAACATTATGATTCGTCGACCTGACGGTGTGTTTGTGATTCAGAGTGGCCGCAAAGTTCAGGGTGACTGCAAGCCCTCGCAGCACTAACGCTTTCAGAAATGGGAAGGTACTTGAAGTACATCTGAGTGTGCTTCAACTACCTTCCCACTTCTATTTTTGGCCTCATGCTATAGACGTGCTTCTTCAATAGGTGCTTCTGATATCCCCGCAGCCCCCTCACCGTGAGCGGTCTCTCGCCGAACCTGAACGTAGCCTGTGAACTGTGGTACCCTACTAGAAGCACAAAACCTTTAAATCCGTCCCGTGAGGCGGGGAAGGAGACGGCTATGCCTGGGTCAACTGTACCCACATCCGGCGCGAATCAGGGGCGAAATCTAACCGCAGCCCCCCATTCGGCAACCCCTCAAAGCACCTCCGAGGACGCGACCACCGTCGGCCGCACCATCCTCAGCGAGGACGAAATCCGCCGCGCCCTCACCCGCATCGCCTACGAAATCATCGAAACCAATAAAGGCGTAGAAAACCTCGTACTCATCGGCATCCGCTCCCGCGGCGTGCCCCTTGCCGTACGACTCGCAGCCCGCATCCAAGCCATCGAGCCGAACTTCAACGCAGAAACACGAATCGGCGCCCTGGACATCACCGCCTACCGCGACGACCAGCGAACCGGCGGCACCACCTCCCCAGACACCGCAGGGGAAAGCATCATGCCCACCATCGGCATTGAAGGCAAAACCGTAGTCCTCGTTGACGACGTCCTCTACTCCGGCCGCACCGTACGCGCCGCCCTCGACGCACTCAACGCCCACGGACGACCCGCCCTCGTACGCCTGGCAGTCCTCGTAGACCGCGGACACCGGCAACTACCCATCCGCGCCGACCACGTGGGCAAAAACCTGCCCACCAGCGCCAGCGAAACCGTGCGCGTCGTACTGACTGAAACCGACAACGCAACAGACCGAGTTGACATTATCCAGCTGGGAGGGCTCTCATGAAGCATCTGCTCGACACCCGCGAACTAACCCGCGAAGAAGCCATCGAAATCCTCGACGTCGCCGACTACATGGCGCAGGTCAAAGCCGAAAACCGCACCCTCAACGTGCTCAACGGCAAGACCGTCGTCAACCTCTTCTTCGAGGACTCCACCCGAACCCGCCTCTCCTTCGAAGCCGCAGAGAAGCGCCTGGGCGCCGCCGTCACCAACTTCTCCGCATCTGGCTCCTCCCTGTCTAAGGGCGAGTCGCTCAAGGACACCGCGCAGACCCTCAAGGCCATCGGCGCGGACGCCTTCGTGATTCGCCACTCCGCCTCGGGCGCACCGCAGCGCCTGGCGGAGGCCGGCTGGACCGACATTCCCGTGCTCAACGCGGGCGACGGCACCCACGCGCACCCCACCCAGGCCCTGCTCGACGCCGTGTCCCTGCGCCAGTACAAGGCGGAACGCGACGGCCTGGACAGCCCCCGCGGCACCGACCTGTCCGGCATGCGCGTGCTCATTGTCGGCGACATCCTGCACTCGCGCGTGGCACGCTCCAACCTCTGGCTGCTGCACACCCTCGGCGCGCAGGTCGTCTTCGTCGCACCGCCGACCCTGCTGCCGCTGAACACCGCCTCCTGGGTTGAAGAAGCCGGCCTGGAAATCTTCCACGACTTCGACGAAGCCATCGCCACCAACCCCGACGCCGTCATGCTGCTGCGCATCCAGAAGGAACGCATGAACGCCGCGTACTTCCCCTCCGCAGAGGAGTACACCGACCTGTGGGGCCTGACCGCCGAACGCTTCGCAACCCTGCAGGCGCAGCCGCAGCCGGTCGCAATCCTGCACCCGGGCCCCATGAACCGCGGCCTGGAAATCTGCACCGAAGCCGCCGACGCCACCAACTCCTGGGTCCTGCGCCAGGTCAGCAACGGCGTGGCGCTGCGCATGGCGGTGCTCTACCTGCTTCTGACCGACGGCTCCAGCGCCAAGCTCTACGCCGGCGACGAATCCTAAACGACCTTCCTAACGAGAGGAACCAAAACCATGAGCAAGTACCTGATCAAGGGCGCAAGCCTCTACGGCGAAAAGGTCACCGACATCCTCATCGAGGACGGCGTGATTAGCCGCATCGCAGAGAACATTGACGCCGCAGACGCACAGGTCGTCGAGGCGGCAGGCCAGGTGGCGCTGCCCGGCCTGGTCGACATCCACACCCACCTGCGTCAGCCCGGCTACGAGGCATCCGAAACCGTCGAGACCGGCACCCGCGCAGCAGCCCTGGGCGGCTACACCGCAGTGTTCGCCATGGCAAACTCCATGCCCGTGGCAGACACCGCCGCAGTCGTTGAGCAGGTTGACCGCCTCGGCAAGGAATCCGCATGGTGCCGCGTGCAGCCCATCGGCGCAGTGACCGTGGGTCTGAAGGGTGAGCGCCTCTCCGACATTGGCGGCATGGCGAACTCCACCGCGAACGTGCGCGTGTTCTCTGACGACGGCATGTGCGTGTACGACCCCGCCGTGATGCGTCGCGCCCTCGAATACGTCAAGACCTTCGACGGCGTTATTGCGCAGCACGCGCAGGAGCCGCGCCTGACCGAAGGCGCCCAGATGAACGAAGGTAAGGTGTCCGCTGATCTGGGTCTGACCGGTTGGCCCGCCGTCGCTGAAGAGGCAATCATTGCCCGCGACGTGCTGCTGGCTGAGCACCTGGACTCCAAGCTGCACATCTGCCACCTGTCCACCAAGGGCTCCATTGAGGTTGTGCGCTGGGCTAAGTCCCGCGGCGTGCAGGTCACCGCGGAGGCAACCCCGCACCACCTGCTGCTCACCGACGAGACCGCACGCACCTACGACCCGGTGTTCAAGGTGAACCCGCCGCTGCGCACCGAAGAGGACGTTCTGGCGCTGCGTCAGGCTGTTGCTGACGGCATCATCGACGTGATTGGTACCGACCACGCACCGCACCCGGCAGAGACTAAGGAATGTGAGTGGGCGTGCGCCGCGAACGGCATGACCGGCCTGGAGCAGGCGCTGTCCATCATCCAGATGACCCTGGTTGACACCGGTATGATTACCTGGCGCGATGTGGCACGTATCCTCTCCGAGCAGCCCGCGAAGATTGGTCGCCTGGACCACGAGCAGGGCCGCCCGCTTGCCGAAGGCGAACCGGCCAACATTGTGCTGGTTGACCCGAAGGCAACCCGCGTGATTAAGCCGGAGGAGCAGGCAACCAAGGGTAAGAACAACCCCTACCGCGACATGGAGGTGCCCGGCTCGATTCGTGCAACCTTCTACGCTGGCCACCCGACCGTGCTGAACGGCGAGCTGGCAACCCCGCGCCGCTAACCCGCGAGGCGAACGTACGTGGTGACCGTGCCTGGCGGTGGTAGGTTTCGCGCCTGCCACCGCCTCGCCGGGAGCACCGCCCCCAACCTCACCAACCCAGGCCGAGATCATCGACCGAGACCCCAACCGAAAGAGAGAACCTTCGTGGGAAAGTTCCTGACCGCCGTCATCTGCATCGCCCTGGTCGCCCTGTGCATCTATGGCATGTGGCACGGATGGCGCTCGCGCCTGGCACGCCAGGCGAACATGTTCGGCTCCCTCAAGGAAGTTCCCGAACGCTACGAGGGTATGACCGCTGACGCCGCTTTCGAGGGCGAGTACGTCAGCACCACGATTTTCGGTAACTGGCTGGACCGCGTGGGTTTCGATTCGCTCGGCTTCAAGAGCAAGTCCACCCTGCTGATTTACCCGGACAGCATCATCTTCACCCGTAACGGCGCGAAGGACCTGTGGATTCCGGCGAAGAAGCTCGCAGTCATCACCACCGACCGAGGCATGGCCGGCAAGGTTGTGGAGAAGAACGGCCTGGTCGTGATTGGTTGGACCCTGGACGGTCACCGCGTGCAGACCGGCTTCCGCACCCGCTACGCCGAGGATAAGCAGGCGGTACTGCGAGAGCTGCGCCGCATCGCTCCGAACGCGGTGGATGCGCCCGAGAAGTGGGCGGCAGAACCGGAAGCCTAAATCCCGGTGTAATATCCCGGCGCAATATCGCGGTGTAATATCCCTGCGCACCCACCCCCAAGATTTTGCCCCACGGCAGGCGAACACCCGCCGAAGGCACCATAGACTACCCCGGAACCTGCACGGTAGAGGCCGTACAGGAAGCGGGGGAGAACACCAGAGAAAAGGAAGAAGAGCATGACTGACATGACACGATCCGGCGCCCTGCGTACGGACCGCGCGCTGCTCGTCCTGGAGGACGGCACCGTCTACCGCGGCTATGGCTACGGCGCAACCGGCGCGTCCCTGGGCGAGGCGGTTTTCTCGACCGGTATGACCGGCTACCAGGAAACCCTGACCGACCCCTCCTACGCGGGTCAGATTGTGGTTCAGACCGCTCCCCATATCGGCAATACCGGCGTGAACACCACCGACGCTGAGTCCCGCAAGATTTGGGTTGCCGGCTACGTGGTTCGCGACGCAGCACGCGTGGCATCCAACTGGCGTTCTGAGCGCACCCTCGACGAAGAGCTCATCGAACAGGGCATCGTCGGTATTCAGGGCATTGACACTCGCGCCCTGACCCGCCGCCTGCGTTCGAGCGGTTCGATGCGTGCGGGCGTGTTCTCCGGTGAGCACGCAGAACGCCCCGAAGCTGAACTGCTGGAGGAGGTGCGCGCCTCCGAGCCGATGGCTGGCCGTAAGCTCGCCGACTCCGTTTCGGTTGACACCGCCTACACCGTTGAGCCGCACCAGTTCAACTGGTTCGCACCCCCGGTCGCAACCATTGTCGCCCTGGACCTGGGCATTAAGTCGATGACCCCGCAGCGTTTCGCTGAGCGTGGCGTGCGCGTGCACGTGCTGCCCGCAAGCGCAACCCTCGAGGACATCTACTCCCACAACCCCGACGGCGTGTTCTTCTCCAACGGCCCCGGTGACCCGGCAACCGCTGACGAGCAGGTTGAGCTGCTGCAGGGCGTGCTGCGTAAGGGCACCCCGTTCTTCGGCATCTGCTTCGGTAACCAGCTGCTCGGTCGCGCCCTGGGCTTCGGCACCTACAAGCTGCCCTTCGGCCACCGCGGCATCAACCAGCCGGTCATGGACAAGACCACCGGCAAGGTCGAAATCACCGCGCAGAACCACGGCTTCGCTGTGGACGCGCCGATTGGCGACTACGTGACCGCACCGAACGCCGAGTTCGGTCAGGTCATGGTCTCCCACGTGGGTCTGAACGACAACGTGGTTGAGGGCCTGACCTGTAAGGATATCCCCGCGTTCTCCGTGCAGTACCACCCCGAGGCTGCCGCGGGCCCGCACGATTCCGCCTACCTCTTTGACCGTTTCATCGACCTGATGGTCGCAACCAAGACTGCAAAGGAAGCATAAATGCCTCGTCGTACTGACCTTAATAGCGTCCTCGTCATCGGTTCCGGCCCCATCGTCATCGGTCAGGCAGCGGAATTTGACTACTCCGGCACTCAGGCGCTGCGCGTGCTGAAGGAGGAGGGCGTGCGCGTCATCCTCGTGAACTCGAACCCGGCAACCATCATGACCGACCCCGAGTTCGCGGACGCCACCTACATTGAACCCATCACCCCCGAGGTGATTGAGAAGATCATCGAGAAGGAAAAGCCGGACGCAATCCTGCCGACCCTGGGTGGTCAGACCGCACTGAACGCGGCAATCTCCCTGGATGAGCGCGGCGTGCTCTCCAAGTACAATGTTGAGCTGATCGGCGCGAACATTGAGGCGATTAACCTCGGTGAGGACCGTGAAGCATTCAAGGGCGTGGTGGAGCGCGCCGGCGGCGAGTCTGCACGCTCGGTGATTGTTCACTCCATGCCGGAGGCGCTGGAAGCCGCTAAGGAGCTGGGCTACCCGATGGTGGTCCGCCCCTCCTTCACCATGGGTGGTCTCGGCTCGGGTATGGCGTACAACGAGGAAGACCTCTACCGTATTGCCGGTGCCGGTATTCAGTACTCGCCGACCAGCGAGGTCCTGCTGGAGGAGTCCATCCTCGGCTGGAAGGAATACGAGCTGGAGATGATGCGTGACACCAACGACAACGTCGTGGTCGTCTGCTCCATCGAAAACTTCGACCCCGTGGGCGTGCACACCGGTGACTCCATCACCGTGGCACCCGCGTTGACCCTGACCGACCGTGAGTTCCAGAAGCTGCGCGACATCGCGATCAACGTGATTCGTGAGGTTGGCGTGGACACCGGTGGTTGTAACATCCAGTTCGCGATTGACCCGAAGACCGGCCGCATCATCGTCATTGAGATGAACCCGCGCGTGTCTCGTTCCTCGGCGCTCGCGTCGAAGGCTACCGGCTTCCCGATTGCGAAGATTGCGACCAAGCTGTCCCTGGGTTACACCCTGGATGAGATTCCGAACGATATCACCCAGAAGACCCCGGCATCCTTCGAGCCGACCCTCGACTACGTGGTTGTGAAGGTTCCGCGCTTCGCGTTTGAGAAGTTCCCGGCTGCTGACCCGACCCTGACCACCACCATGAAGAGTGTTGGCGAGGCTATGGCTCTGGGCCGTAACTTCACTGAGGCTCTGCAGAAGGCGATGCGTTCGCTGGAGCAGAAGGGTGCGTCCTTCTCGTTCAAGCCGCTGTCCCTGTCTGAGGCTGAGCTGGCTGAGCTGATTGAGAAGACTAAGGTTGCGACCACTCAGCGTATTTACCAGGTTCAGCAGGCTCTGCTGGCTGGCGCTACCGTGGAGCAGCTGCACGAGGCGACCAAGATTGACCCGTGGTTCCTGGATCAGCTGGTGCTGCTGAATGAGGTTGCTGGCGTGGTTCACGCTAAGCGTGACAACCTTGACCCGGAGACCCTGAAGCTGGCTAAGCGTCACGGTTTCTCGGACGCTCAGATTGCTGAGATTATCGGCTCTTCTGAGGATGTTGTGCGCGGTGTTCGCCACGCTCTGGGTATCCGCCCGGTCTTCAAGACTGTTGACACCTGTGCTGCCGAGTTTGAGGCGTTCACTCCGTACCATTACTCCTCCTACGACCTGGAGGATGAGGTTGCGCACCACGAGAAGCCCTCGATCATGATTCTGGGTTCGGGTCCGAACCGTATCGGTCAGGGTATCGAGTTCGACTACTCCTGTGTGCATGCTTCGCTGGTGCTGCGTTCGCTCGGTTACGAGACTGTCATGGTCAACTGCAACCCTGAGACGGTTTCGACTGACTACGATATTTCGACTCGCCTGTACTTCGAGCCGCTCACCCTTGAGGATGTGCTTGAGATTGTTGAGTCGGAGCGTCGTACCGGCGGTCTGATGGGCGTGTTCGTTCAGCTGGGCGGTCAGACTCCGCTGAAGCTGGCTCGTGCCCTGAAGGATGCGGGCGTACCGATTCTGGGCACCACCCCCGAGGCTATTGACCTGGCTGAGGACCGCGGCGAGTTCTCCCGCGTGCTGGAGGAGGGCGGCCTGATTTCGCCCAAGAACGGTACCGCGTTCACTTTCGAGGGTGCTAAGCGCATCGCTGACGAGATTGGTTACCCGGTTCTGGTTCGTCCTTCGTACGTGCTGGGCGGCCGTGGCATGGAAATCGTCTACGATGAGGCGAACCTGGCACGCTACCTGGAGAACGCTACCGAGGTTTCGCCTTCGCAGCCTGCTCTGATTGATAAGTTCCTTGAGGACGCTATCGAGATTGACGTTGACGCCCTGTTCGACGGCGAGGAGCTGTACTTGGGCGGCGTCATGGAGCACATTGAGGAAGCCGGTATTCACTCGGGTGACTCTTCTTGTACTCTGCCTCCGATTACTCTCGGCCCGGACATCATCGCGAAGGTGAAGGACGCTACCGAGAAGATTGCTCGCGGCACCGGTGTGCGCGGTCTGATTAACATTCAGTTCGCGTACGTGTCTGAGAACCTGTACGTGATTGAGGCGAACCCGCGTGCCTCTCGTACTGTTCCGTTCGTGTCGAAGGCTACCGGCGTGCAGATGGCTAAGGCTGCTGTGCTGATTGGTCTGGGCAAGAGCATTGCGGAGCTGAAGGCTGAGGGCTACCTGCCGTCGAACATGGATGGCGCGTCCCTGCCTGAGGAGACCGCGATTGCTGTGAAGGCTGCGGTTCTGCCGTTCGCTCGTTTCCGTACCCCGGAGGGTGTTGTGGTGGATTCGCTGCTGAGCCCGGAGATGCGTTCGACCGGTGAGGTCATGGGTCTGGATAAGCACTATGACACCGCGTTCGCGAAGGCTCAGGCTGGTGCTGGTTCGCCGCTGCCGACCTCCGGTAAGGTGTTCATTTCGGTGGCTAACCACGATAAGCGTAACGTCATTATTTACGCGAAGATGCTGGAGTCGCTGGGCTTTGAGATCGTTTCGACCGGTGGTACCGCTGAGATTCTGCGCCGTAACGGCCTGAACTCGGTGATTGTGGCTTCGAAGTTCGCTGAGGCGAATGGCGACCACTCGATTGTGGACATGGTCCGCAACGGTGACATTGACCTGATTCTGAACACCCCTGCCGGTGGTGCTGCTCGTAGCGATGGTTACGAGATTCGTGCCGCTGCGGTTTCGGTGGGCTGCCCGGTCATGACTACCATTTCTGAGTTCGCTGCGGCTGTTCAGGCGATTAATGCTCTGCGTGAGCACAGCTGGGACATCATGAGCCTGCAGGAGCACGGCGTTCAGCTGGCTGCCGCTGTGGATGCTCGTTCCGAGGGTGGCGAGGCGTAATGTCCGCTGCTTTTGGTGATCGTCTGGCGAAGGCGATGGCGGAGCGCGGCCCGCTGTGTGTGGGTATTGACCCGCATCCGAACCTGCTGGAGCAGTGGGGTCTTGAGGATTCTGCTGCCGGTCTGGCTGTTTTTACTGAGGCGGTCTATGAGGGTTGCGCCCCGTTTGCGGCGGCGTTGAAGCCTCAGGTGGCGTTGTTTGAGCGTCACGGTTCGGCTGGTCTTGCTGTGCTGGAGGCGCTGTTTGCCCGCGCTGCCGCTGATGGTGTGCTGATTGTTGCTGACGCTAAGCGCGGCGATATTGGTTCGACCATGAAGGCGTACGCGGATGCGTGGCTCGGCTCGTCTTCGCCGCTGGGTACCGATTCGGTGACTTTGAGCCCGTATCTGGGCTTTGAGTCGCTGCGTCCGGCGCTGGATTTGGCTGATGAGAATGACCGCGGCACGTTCGTGTTGGCGTTGACCTCGAACCCTGAGGGTAAGAGCGTTCAGCACGTGGGCGCGTCGGAGTCTGGTCATTCTGGCGAGTCTGGGGGCGCTGTGGCTAAGCGTATTATCGCTGCGGCTACCGCTGAGAATGCTTCCCGCCAGTGGGAGCAGATGGGCCCGTGCGGTCTGGTGGTTGGCGCGACTGTTGGTCAGGCGCTGGTTGATTTGGGTATTGACCTGAGCGTGTTCAACGGCCCGATTCTGTCGCCGGGTTATGGTGCGCAGGGCGCTTCGGCGGCTGATCTGTACCGCGTGTTTGCGGGCGTTGAGTCGCAGGTGTTGGTGAATTCCAGCCGTGGCGTACTGGCTGCTGGCCCGTCGGTTGAGGGTTTGGCTCAGGCTGCGCAGGCGGCTCGTGATGACCTGTTGGCGGCTCGCGGCGCATAGTTCGCGTGTTGTGTGAGAGGGGCGTGTGCTCCGGGTGGATTCTGTTGAGGATCTGCTCGGGGTGTGCGCCCCTTTTGCGTACCTCCTGTGTGCGCCTGTTTTATCGCAATTTTTGGGTACATCCGCATGCATAATTTTGCCACTGCCCGCTCGCGCCGATGCGAGTTTGCTCACCTCTGTAGTGGGGGAGTGCGCCTGCTCTTTGAGGTGCGTGCGTGGTTCCACTTTTGATAGGGCGAATACTCCGCTATGCTATAGGGGTACTCCCTGATATTTACGTGCTGACGTGCGTAGACGCATTGTTGGTGCGAGGGTGAGTGCCACGGGTGGAACGAGGGTTCTCGTGCTATCCGTGTTACATTAGTTGATAAGTAAAATTCTATAACTCGCAGAAATGGGGGACCCAACCATGCCGCTGACTCCGCTAACTGAGGATGCGCGCGCCTCCGCCCGCGAGAAGGCAGTACTTGCCCGAGCACACCGCCAGGAAATTAAGCGTGCACTGAGTGACCGTGAACTTTCCGTGCGTCAGGTGCTCGATATGGTCGATTCCGACCCTGCACTGGCTAAAATGCCGGTGGGGCAGATGCTGCGCGCACTTCCGGGCATTGGTGCCGTTCGAGCTGAACGCATCATTGAAGAACTTCATATTGCACCGACTCGCCGCCTTGGCGGCCTGGGTGTACACCAGCGTCGCAAGATGGTGGAGTACTTCAACCGTAATTCGCGGTATTTGAACCGTGCACGTCGCAGGACTAATACTCTGCCTCCTGAATCTTCTCAGTCCTAATACCTCGTGCCTTCAGCCGATGAAGGCGCAGTAAGGAAGCTATGTCTCAGCCGACTCTCACCGTACTGGCTGGCCCCACTGCTGTTGGCAAGGGTACGGTGTGCCAGTACATTCGTGAGAACTACCCGAACGTGTGGTTCTCTGTTTCCGCTACCACTCGTGATCCTCGCCCCGGTGAGGTTGACGGTACTCACTACTATTTCGTTTCGATGGAAGAGTTTGACCAGATGATTGCTGACGGTCAGATGCTTGAGTACGCTGTGGTGCACGGTAAGAACAAGTACGGTACTCCGCGCGCTAAGGTCCAGGAGGCCCTGGATGCTGGCCGCCCGGTGATCCTTGAGATTGACCTGCAGGGTGCTCGCCAGATTCGCGAGACCATGCCTGATGCTCGCCTGATTTTCTTGGCTCCTCCGAGCTGGGATGAGCTGGTGTCGCGTCTGGTGGGTCGAGGTACCGAGAGTGAGCAGGAGCAAGCTCGTCGCCTTGAAACCGCGAAGGTTGAGCTGGCTGCTGAGAAGGAATTTGACGTCACGGTCGTCAACGACTCTGTTGAGCGTGCAGCGAAGGAGATTGCTGAGCTGATTGGCGCCGCCTAATCTGCATGCTTTGCGTTTGCGGTGGGGCTAGAGTTTCTTCCGACCTGTAGTTCTGCCGTGAGGCGTTGTGAAAGGTGGGGGTTTCGAAGAGTTTTCTTCGGGCCCCCACCTTTTTGTATGGGCTGACATTTTTTGTCCGGGCTGGTACGTGCGTTTTAGCCGTTGAGAGGGTAGAATAGTTCTTTAGTTTTGACCGTGCCCTCAGTGCGCCCGGTTTGCGCCATAGCGCGAACGGTGCACGGGCGCGTTCGGTACGTACATTCCATCAAGCTATTTGGAGTTTTTAGTGGCAAACGAAATCAAGGAACACGAGGACTACAACTTCGTTGACGGTGTCGCTCCCGAGGGCATCGTGAGCCCCAGCGCTGACGCGCTGATTGAGAAGGCGGAGTCCAAGTACGGCCTGGTGATTTTCGGTGCCCGCCGTGCACGCCAGATTAACGCGTACTACGCTAACCTGCAGGACAATACTGCTGCGCACGTTGGCCCGCTGGTTGACGCTGAGTCGAATGAGAAGTCCCTGTCGGTGGCAATGCGTGAAATCATTGCTGACCGTGTTGTGGCGGAGCACCGCCCGGACGCTAAGTTCGACGAGGACGGCTACCCGGTTCCCGAGGATCTGTCCGCTGTGATTGATTTCAGCGCGGCTGAGTTCTCTGGCGCTATCGAGGAGGAGTACATCCCCGCAGGTAGCGAAGAGGTTATTGCTATCGAAGAGGTTATCCTCGACGAGTCCGCTGAGTAATCTGCTTCTACAAGGATTCTTTGACGTACCATGCGCATTATCGTTGGTATTGGAGGGGGCATTGCTGCGTACAAGGCGGCGATGCTCCTTCGTCTTTTTGCGAAGAATGGCGACGAGGTAATCGCCATGCCCACCCCGAACGCGACGAAGTTCGTGGGTGTTCCCACTCTGGAGGCGCTGAGCGGCAACCCCGTCTCAACGGACGTGTTTGACCGTGTGCCGGAGGTGAACCACGTGCGTCAGGCTGAACAGGCTGACGCCGTGGTGATTGCCCCGGCGACTGCTGATTTGCTGGCTCGTTTGGCGGCTGGTCGTACGGATGATCTGTTGTCCTCTACGGTGTTGACGACGCACGCCCCGGTGATTTTGGCGCCGGCGATGCACACCCAGATGTGGGAGCATCCGGCGACTCAGGCGAATGTGCAGACTCTGCGTTCGTGGGGTTATCACGTGATTGAGCCTGCGATTGGGCGTTTGACGGGCCCGGATTCTGGTCCGGGCCGCATGCCTGAGCCGGAGGATATTTTCGCGGTGGCTCAGGATGTGATTGCGCGCTTCCCGAAGGGTCAGGTGCACCCGGTGTACACGCCCGGTTACGCGCCGACTGAGCCCCTGTACACGGGTACGGAGCAGGAGCGTATGGCGGCGGCACGTGCGGCGACGCTGACTTCGGCACTGCTGGGTCAGGGTGATTCAGGCCAGGGTGAACCCAGCCAGGCAACTGGCGCATCCGAATCGCTGCGTGGTCCTCTGGCCGGCCGCCTCGTGGTCATTACCGCTGGCGGCACCCGCGAGGCGCTGGACCCGGTACGCTTCCTCGGCAACCGTTCGACCGGCAAGCAGGGTGTGGCGCTCGCGGAGGCGGCACGCGACCTGGGTGCGACCGTGCACCTGATCGGTGCGAACCTTGAGGTTCCCGCGCCGGAGGGTGTGCAGGTGACCCGCGTGGTGAGCGCCCTGGAGCTGCGTGAGGCAACCCTGGAGGCGAGCACGGCGGCGGATGTGCTGATCATGTCTGCGGCGGTGGCTGATTTTAGGCCCGCCGAGTTTGCCGAGTTCAAGATTAAGAAGAGCGCCGATTCTGAGGATGCGCCGGTGATTCATCTGGTGCGCAACCCGGATATTCTGCGTGAGGTCGTGGTGCGCCGCCAGCAGGCTCGTGAGGCGGGGGAGAGTACCCTCGGTCCGAAGCTCATTGTTGGTTTTGCGGCGGAGACCGGTTCGGCGGAGAAGACTCCGTTGGAGCTGGGTCGTGAGAAGCTGCAGCGTAAGGGCACGGACTTCTTGGCGGTCAATACGGTGGGCGTGAATCGTGGTTTCGGCACGGACGATAACACGATTACGTTGCTGTCGACCCTGAATGATGAGGCGCCGGTGTTCTCCGGTTCGAAGAAGGAACTGTCGGTGCGCCTGCTGGAGCATGTGGCGGCTTTCCTGCCTGAGCTTTCTGCCTGAGTTTTCTACATAAGGCAACCTGGCGTATCCGCGTAAAGTATTCGGAGCGTTTATAGTGTGGAGCCCGTGCGGTACTTCCTGTGGGAGGTATCGTGCGGGCTTTGCTGTACCCTCCGTAGCTCTGCCGCCTGCCTCTTTCTGTAGACCCCTCGGGGAGCATTATGTGCAAGCACTTGTGATGCGGGTTTCTTTCTTCTGGGGTTCCTTCTGGGGTTCCGCCGGGGGAGCATCTCATATTTCTGTCATAGTGGTGAAATTTCTGACCGTACCCCTGAACCGTCAGATAAAGGTCTAGTATCATGGCATAGAGAGTATTTCGCGTTGAAGGGGAAGAAGCACCATGCCCGAGAATCAGAGCAAGCCCGCCACGGTACAGCCCGCCCAGAGTGAGGAGCGTCCTCAGATTCTGGTGATCACCGGTATTTCCGGTGCAGGCCGCAGCACCGTCGCAAACGTACTGGAGGATGAGGGCTGGTACGTTATCGATAACATCCCGCCGCAGATGCTCGGTTCCCTGGCTGATTTGGTGACCCGCGACGGTGCGCGAGTGCCGAAGGTGGCGCTCGGTATTGACGTCCGCGCCCGCGCCCTGTTCTCTGATTTGCCCGCTGCAATTGAGACTTTGCGCAAGTCCGATATTGACTTCTCCATGCTCTTCCTTGACGCCAAGGACGAGACCATTATTGCCCGCTACGAGGCTCAGCGCCGCCCGCACCCGCTGCAGGGTGAGGGCCGCGTCCTCGACGGTATCCGCGCTGAACGCACTCTCTTCGAAGGTCTGCGCCTCGCTTCTGACCGCACCATTGACACCACCGGCATGAACGTGCACGAGCTGGCTCGTACCGTGCGTGAAATGTTCGCTGAGGGTGCGGATAAGAAGCTGAACCTGACCGTGATGAGCTTCGGCTTCAAGTACGGTGCGCCTTCGGACGCTAACTACATGGCTGATATGCGTTTCATCCCGAACCCGCATTGGGTTCCGGAGTTGCGCCCCCTGACCGGTCAGGACACCCCGGTGCGCGACTACGTGCTGGAGCACGCCGGCACCGAGGAGTTCATCAGCAACTACCTTGCGGCTCTTCGCCCCGTGCTTGAGGGCTACCGCCGTGAGGGTAAGTACTACGCCACCATCGCAATTGGCTGCACCGGTGGTAAGCATCGTTCCGTGGCTGTGACGGAGGAACTGGCTCGTCGTCTCTCTGCTTTCGGTGAGCTGAACGTGAATGTTCAGCACCGTGACAAGGGCCGCGAGTAAGTTTTTCCCGGCGCGTCCCAACCACCGCGCCGTGTTTCATTAGCCGCCGTCCGGCCCCGCACCCGTGGGGCCGGCATACCATTCCTTCCGGGTATGTGAGGTATTACTATGTCCACCCATTCGACCAGTTATGACACTCAGGGTATTCCGCGCCTGCCGGCTCTGCCGACTCAGGCGTTGCGCCTGTTGAAGACCACGCACCGTTCGCCGAAGGTCACGGCGATGGGCGGTGGCCACGGGCTGTACGGTTCCCTGTCTGCGCTTCGCCACGTCACGCCTGATTTGACGGCTGTTGTGACGGTTGCTGACGATGGCGGTTCGTCGGGTCGTTTGCGTGAGGAGATGGGTATTCTCCCTCCGGGGGACTTGCGTATGGCGCTTTCTGCGCTGTGTGATGACACCGATTGGGGTCGCACGTGGCGTGATGTGATGCAGCATCGTTTTAGCGCGCCCGAGGGGTACGAGGGCGAGTTCCCGCTGGATTATCACGCGCTCGGTAACCTGCTGATTGCTACTCTCTGGCAGCTGCTGGATGACCCGGTTGCGGGTCTGGACTGGGCGGGTGCGCTGCTGAATGCGCGCGGCCGCGTGCTGCCGATGGCGTTGGATCCGATGGTCATTTACGGCACCGTGCTGCGTGAGCATAACGGCGGCGGTATTGAGCGCGTGAAGGTGGTCGGCCAGGTGAACCTCTCTAAGGAGGAGCGCGTTCACGATATCGGTTTGACCCCTGAGAATGCTCGCCCCTGCCCGGAGGCGCTCTCCGCCATTGAGGAGTCCGACTGGATTGTTTTGGGTCCGGGTTCGTGGCGTACGTCGGTTCTGCCGCATCTGCTGCTGGACGCTCAGCGTGAGGCGATTATTCGCACGGAGGCGCGCCGTTGCGTGGTCATGAACCTCTCCGACGATAAGGAGACGGTCGGCTTCACCCCGGCGACTCACCTGGACCTGTTGCGCCAGTACGCCCCGAAGCTGCACCTCGACGCCGTAATTGCTGACGCTGACATGCAGGCTGATCACCGTTCCGAGCTGGAGCGTGAGGCTTCCGCAATGGGCGCGAAGGTTGTGTGGGCGCATCTGCGTTCGTCCGCTCAGCCGAATGTGCACGACCCGCTGAAGCTTGCGGCCGCGTATAACGAAGCGTTTGAGCTGAGCGCATAGCGCTTCGGCTGGCGCATCCTAACGCTCAATCCTCACCGGCTTGCTTCACCGCGTATCTGCGGTGTGAGTCCGGTTGTTGCGCGCGCCTCTCCCGCATTTCCCCGAATTTATAGACTCTTAGACACTACGCCCAGAAGGACCTGTTCATGGCATTAACCACGCTCGTCAAGGACGAACTTGCCAACTACGAGGCAACGAAAGTCTCTGCACGTAAGGCAGAAATCTCTACGATTCTGCGTTTTACCGGAGGTCTGCACATTGTCTCGGGGCGAATCGTGGTGGAGTCTGAGGTCGACCACGAGGCAACCGCCCACCGCATGCGCCGCACCATCGCGGAGATTTACGGCCACGACTCCGAGCTGACCAGCGTCAGCGGTGGTGGTCTGCGTCGAGGCGGCCGCTACATTGTGCGTGTGGATCACGGCGGTGAGGCGCTGGCTCGCCAGACCGGTCTGCTGGATTTGCGCGGCCGCCCGGTGCGTGGCCTGCCGCCGGCCGTGGTGAACGGTTCCCTGCAGGACGCCGAAGCGGTCATGCGCGGTGCGTTCCTGGCGCACGGTTCGCTGACTGAGCCGGGTCGTTCCTCCTCGCTGGAGATTACCTGCCCCGGCCCGGAGGCGGCGCTCGCGCTGGTGGGTGCGGCTCGTCGCCTGGACATTATCGCGAAGGCGCGCGAGGTGCGCGGTACCGACCGCGTGGTGGTCCGTGACGGCGAGACGATTTCGCAGCTGCTGGAGCGCATGGGCGCGACCGGCACCCTGACCACGTGGCGTGAGGCGCGCACCCGCAAGGAGGTTCGTGCGACCGCGAACCGTCTGGCGAATTTTGATGACGCGAACCTGCGCCGTAGCGCGCAGGCGGCTGTTGCGGCGAGCGCCCGCGTGGAGCGTGCCCTGCAGATTCTGGGTCATGAGGCGCCGGATCACCTGCGTTATGCCGGTGAGCTGCGTGTGCTGCATAAGCACGCTTCGCTGGATGAGTTGGGTCGTCTGGCTGATCCGCCGATGACGAAGGACGCGATTGCGGGCCGTATTCGCCGTCTGTTGGTGATGGCTGATAAGCGTGCTTCGGAGCTGGGCGTTCCGGGTACTGAGCTGCCGCGTGAGGACTAGGCAAGGGCTAGATTCTGGTCTTGCGCGGGGCTGACTGCCCGTGTGGCTAGGCATGTGTCTGCGCGTGTGGCTGAGGTGTTTGTGACGGTTTTATGACAAACCCGAACCCGCCGTTTTTAAACAAAAACCGCATATTTTTCAAAAATGAGCCTGTGGATGGCTCCTTTCTCGTTGCGAGAGGGGAGTTATCCACAGGTTCTTTGTTTGCGCTCGTGCGTTCGCGCGCGTGAGCCTAGGGTAGGGGTATGACGAGCATGACCCCCAACCACGAGCAGAACCACCTGCAGAGCCTGAGCCCTGAACAGGACAACGGTGCTGTGCAAGACAACGTATCCCAGCAGAGCGGCGCGCAGCGTAGCGCCCGCTCCCTGATGAACAGCCTCTACCGCAGCCCGCGCGCCCGCAAGAACGGTGCGCCGGATGCCGAGGACACCGTGCCGCTGGCTATTTCCACTGAGGTAACGCCGGTGGAGACAGATACCGAGGCGTCGCAGGGTGAAACCTCTCAGCCCAAGACTAACCAGCCCGCACCTACCAGCCAGTCCGGCACTAGCCAGCCCGAGGCATCCCGCCCGGAGTCGAACGGCTGGGCTGACTGGGACCAGCAGCCCGACTGGAACGAAGTGGACGACTGGGCGGAATGGGAGCAGGCCGATCAGCCCGGCACCACCCGCAGTACCCGTTGGGGCTTGTCGCCGCGCGTGCTGCTTCTCGTGGCGGTGTTGGCGCTGGTTGCCGTGGTGTGGGGTGTGACCCAGTTTTCGGCGGCGCCGCGTGCCGAGCAGTTTGCCTCCCCGAGTGCTTCCGCTGAGTCGGTGCAGGCGGTGGGTGCCCAGCAGAGCCCCGGCACCCAGTCGACCGCCCAGCCGAGTGCTAACCCGAGTGAATCCGCGCAGGGTGGCGCCTCCGGTGAGGCTACCGTGCGGGTGCACGTGGCGGGTGCCGTAAACAACCCCGGCGTGTACACCCTGCCCGCGCAGGGCCGCGCCGTGGATGCGATTGCCGCCGCCTCCGGTGCCGCAGCGGATGCTGACCTGGACCGTGTGAACCTTGCCGGTGCGCTGAGTGACGGGGTGCAGATTTATGTGCCGCATCGCGGTGAGACGGCTGCTCCGGCGCAGATTCAGCCCAATGGTGGCACGGCGAATGCGGGTCAGGGTAACGCGGCGAATGGTGCAGCGCAGAATAATGCCGCTCAGCCTCAGCCTGCGCGCACGCTGACCGCTTCGGGGAGCGCACAGAAGGGCTCAACTCCGGTGAACATTAACACCGCCACCGCTGAGGAGTTGCAGAGCCTGCCGCGTATTGGCCCGGCGATGGCTCAGCGCATTATTGCTTGGCGTGAGGCGCACGGCGGTTTCCGCAGCGTGGATGAGCTGGATGCGGTGCCCGGTATCGGCCCGTCGATGCTGGAGAATCTGCGTCCGCTGGTGACGGTCTAATGCCCCGGCAAAACCGCAGGCCGAACCGCCCGCAGGCAGGGGAGCAGGAACTCTTTCCCGGTTCCTTGCGCCTCACCCGGCGCCTCATCCGGTCCGCGGCTACGGCGTATGACCGCGTCCGCTACCGCTGGAGCATCGGCGCTGAACGGTGGCGTACCCGCCGTGATGAGCAGGAGCTGCGCGCCCAGGGAAGCCTCATTCACCTGGACTTTCGCCTGAGTTTTACGGTGCTGGTGCTGTGGGCTTTTACCGCGGCGGCGCTGACCGTGGGTACGTGGCGGGTGGTGCATCCGCTGGCGTGCGTGCTCATTGCCCTACTGGGGTGCCTGGCGATTCTGCTGTTCTTTCCGCCGCGTGCGGTGATGCCGTACAGCCTGCTCTTTCGCACGACGGGACAGCTGGTTTTTCTGGCGTGTATTGTCACGGTTCAGGCGGTGCTTTTGTGCGCTACGGGGGTGGATGCATCCCGCGCCACCCTGCAGCAGGCGCAGGGTGCCTCGCTTCGTTTGAATGGCACGGTGGAGCAGGTACGCCGCGTGGATCCGCGCACTACTCTGGTGGTCATTAAGCTGGAGGAAATTCAGGGGCGGAGCGTGCGTGCGCTCGTGAATGAGCGGGTGCGCGTGTACCGGCGTGACGGTTCGGCAAAGAGCGCTGCACAGCGTCCGGAGGTACGTTCGGAGGCGAGCTCGGCTGGTAGCGTTTCTGCGGCTAAGCATCAGGGGAGCGGCGCCGCGCGCTCGCGGGCGATTTATCCGGGGATGAAGGTGACCGCTCTCGGCACGGTGGAGTTCAACGGCTCCACGGCAAAGCTGAGCGGCGCAACTATTTTCCCGATGCCCGCACCCGCCTACGGCGCCGGGTCGAACACTATTACTCGCGCCGCGGAGGAGCCGTACCTGTCCACGCTCAAGGAGCAGTTGCGTACCCGCGCCCTGGACACCCTGGGCACGGAGTCGGCGGCGCTGGTTTTGGGCACCGCCTACGGGGATGACTCGCTGATGAGTTCCACCGCGCGGGAGGACTATAAGCTCAGCGGGCTCAGCCATATTACGGCGGTGTCCGGGGCGAATATTGCCATCGTGTTCTTGGGTGCGTACCGGCTGGTGTTGGCGATTCGTCCGTACCGTTTCGCCAGCGCGTACCTGCTGTTCCGCTCGTGGAGGCAGCGGCTGCGGGGGAGAGGCACGGGTCCTTCTCGCCGCCCCGCGTACCCCCGGAATCCCGCCCAGCCTCATCAACTTGCCCGCCCTCAGCTACCTGCTCCTCCAAACGCCCAACCCCTGCCGCCGCTCGTGCACCGGCTGAGCACCCTCGCCATTCCGCACCGCGTCATGGTGCTGTGCGGGGTTACGGCGGTGCTCGCCTACGCCATGCTGCTGGACTCTGAGGGTTCCGTGATTCGTTCCCTCGCCATGGGTCTGCTCGGTGCTTACGCGATGCTGCGCGGTTCGGGTCGCCAGTCTTTGGCGGCGCTTCAAACCACGGTGCTGATGTGTCTGCTTGCCGCCCCGCACCTCGCCGTGGATATGGGGTTCGCCCTGTCGGTGACGGCAACCTCCGCGCTGATCCTGCTGGGCCCGCCGCTGATTCGTCTGCTCATGCGCGTCATGCCGGTGTTCTGCGCGGAAATGCTCGCCGCGCCCATCGTGGCATCCCTGTGGTGCACCCCGCTGATTTTGGCGATGAGCGGTAAAGTGCCGCTCTACTCGGTTCCGGCGAATCTGGTTGCCGCTCCTTTGGCGCCGCTGAGTATGCTCGCCGGGCTGGCGGCGCTCGGATTCATGCTCCTGGGTCTGCCCACTGCGGCGGATCTGTGCCTGCGTGCCGGTGGCCTTGCCTCGCAGGGCATCGAGTGGGCGGCACACACTGCCGCGCACGCGCCGGGTAACCCCTGGGAGCCAGGTTCGAGCGTCCCGGCGGTGGTGTGTAGTGCCCTCTGCGTGCTGGCGTTGAGCATAGCCCTGTGGTGGGTGGATGCACGCCGCTACCGCGCGGTCACACACCGGCAGTATTTGCGGGTGGTACCGCACACCGCGCCCTCCCATCAGCGCCCCAATCAGCCCGCCCGTTCCTGACCGACTAACCCTGGGTATCTAACCGCAAGCATCTACCTCTGACCGACTGACCCTGACCAACTAACCCTAACCAACGCTAGGAGGCATCTGAGAAGAAAACGCTATGATGGATACTCAAGACTCTACCCGCGCAGCACCCCCGTGCGCAGCGGGGCCGAGTTCAGCCCGTACCCTGCAGATAAAGGCGAGTGATAAGCGTGTCCGAGCGTAAGCGTTCAACCCAGCGTGGTGGTTCCCGAGGCTACGCCCGCCGAGGCGGCCCCGCCCTCGACACCGCGTGGCGTACCGTCACCCCGGCACCCGCCGTCATGCTCTACGGCCCGGAGGAGTACTTCGCCTCCCGCGCTGCGGCGCGCCTGCGTGAGTTGTTCCGCAGCATCCACCCGGAGGTGGACCGCGTTCAGATTAACGCCGCCACCTACACGGCGGGGGAGCTGATTCTGCACGCTTCGCCCTCCCTGTTCGGTTCGGCGAAGATCATTGAGGTTGAGAACGTCGCCTCCATGAGCGACGAGTTTTTGACCGATACGCTCGCCTACCTGAACGCCCCCGAGCCGGACATCATGCTCATTCTGAACCACTCGGGCGGTAACCGCGGCAAGAAGCTCATCGACCTGGTCCGCTCCCAGTTCGTGCTCATTAACTGCAAGGCGCTCAA
The DNA here is from genome assembly GCF_001814645.1 of Rothia sp. HMSC076D04. NCBI lineage: Bacteria > Bacillati > Actinomycetota > Actinomycetes > Micrococcales > Micrococcaceae > Rothia > Rothia sp. HMSC076D04. Next base: position 434,464 of record NZ_KV817369.1, read on the forward strand.
GACCGACCGTGAGAAGAGCGAGTTCTTGGCGGGGGAGTTTGCCGCCGCTCAGCGCCCGATTACCGGCGGCGCTCTGGCGTTGCTGACGGCCGCCGCCTCCGACACTGCTGAGCTTGCCGCCGCATGCCAGCAGCTGCTCTCAGACGTACCCGGCGACATCACCGAAGAGGCTGTGAACCGCTACTACGGCGGCCGCACCGAGGTCACCGCGTTCCGCGTCAGTGACGCCGCGATTTCCGGTAACGCCCCGGAGGCTCTGCGTCTGCTCCGCCACTCTCTCGCCACCGGCACGGAGCCGATTCCGATGCTGGGCGCGCTCGCCATGCGTATCCGTAATATTGCGCGCGTGCACCACGTGCGTATGAGCGCTAACGAGCTGGCGCGTGAGGTGGGTATGTCACCGTGGCAGGTTGAGCAGGCTCAGCGTGACGGCCGCCGTTTTACCGGCGCCCAGTTGGCGCATATTGTGCAGCTTCTGGCTGATGCGGACGCGCAGCTGAAGGGTGAGTCGCAGGACGCGGTGTATGCGGTGGAGCAGGCTGTTTTGGCGATTGCTCTACCTCCGCGCCTGTAGTGCATAATAGAGCCCATGCTCGAAATTCTGAAGAAAATTTTCTTTGCCCTGCTGCCCTTCCTGCAGAAGGCGGCAGAGGATGCCCTCAACGACGCTACTGCGTCTAAGGGCGGCTCCGAGTCCTCCCAGAAGAGTGAGTCCCACAAGGGCGAATCTCGTCAGCGTGAATCTCGTCAGGGTGAGGCTCGTACCTCCGGCTCTTCGGCGCCTAAGCCGAGCGCCCCGAAGCCTTCCGCTTCGACTCGTTCGGCAAGCACCGCCTCCGCATCCGACGGTTCGGACTACCCGGGCGATTACCGCGACATGATCAACTTTGAGTACTCGCCCTCCCTGGACGGCGACGCTGACCCGGGTGAAATCGTGTGGACGTGGGTTCCCTTTGAGGAGGACCACTCGCAGGGTAAGGACCGCCCGGTGCTTCTGGTGGGTCGTGACGGTGAGTACCTGCTGGCGCTGATGATGACCAGCAAGGACCACAATAACCGTGAGCACGCTGATTCGAACTACCTCGATATTGGTTCGGGTCCGTGGGATCCGCAGGGCCGCGCTTCTGAGGTGAAGCTGAACCGTGTGATTCGTGTTCGCCCGGATGCGATGCGCCGTGAGGGTGCGATTATGCCGGAGGATACGTTCCGCCTGATTGAGCGTGCGTGGACTCGCCATAACGGCTAACACCCTGTGCCGGTAGTTTCACCGGCGACTGGTGCCGATTATCTGCGCCGGATGTGGAGGCTGCGTGTAGTGGTTTTCACAGTATTTTTCTCTCCGCGGGGGTCTGTCGTGGAGGCTGTTCATCTGGTATTATGTGTGGTTGAGTGTCCGATGGTCATCGGGCACTGCTGGCCGGTTGCCATAGGCATCCCCACGCCGCTCAGTCGATGATCGGCCAGCGTCGCCCTCACCGACCAATAAGACAAAACAGAAAGTTTAATTGTGGCTAACATTAAGTCTCAGAAGAAGCGTATCCTCACCAACGAGAAGGCTCGCCTGCGCAACAACATTGTAAAGTCCGAGCTGAAGACCGCGACCCGCAAGGTCAAGGCTGCTGTTGAGGCACAGAACCAGGAAGCTGCTGTTGAGGCTCTGCGTTTTGTGAACCGTAAGCTGGACAAGGCTGTTTCCAAGGGTGTTCTGCACAAGAAGACCGCTGCAAACAAGAAGTCCGGTCTTGCTGCGCTGGTAAACAAGGCTTTCTAAAACT
>NZ_KV817369.1:436338-440033 GCF_001814645.1 Rothia sp. HMSC076D04
AGCGTGGCGAGCCTGGCCCCAAGGGTGACCGTGGAGAGCGTGGCGAGCAGGGTCCTAAGGGTGAACCTGGCGGACTGGACGCGGAAGCTGCCGCACTTGTGCAGCGCCTCGCCTCCGGGGCAGCCCCGCGCGATACTGGCTGGCGACGCGAAGAGTCCCCAGCCCTCGCCGCCGGAGCTCTCTTCTACCGTCGCGTCGGAGACTGGTGCATCATCGCCGCCCGCGGCGGCAACTGGGACACCATCACTGTCCACGACCGCCCCGACATCCCAGATACAATCTATCGTGACGTGGGCGCAAAAATTCGTCTCACCTTGACCGCCCCAGTCGGTTGGCAATCCACCCAGCCGGTACTAGCCCCCGTGGTCACAGACGATGGAGAATCCCGAGGCATCCTCATCCTCCACTCAAGGGGCGACGGGAATCGTATCACCTGGCGCCGCGGAAACCTCGACCTTTCCCTACAAAACCGCAGCAACCTGCGGTGTGGCCTGCTCATCTACCCAGCCTCCGACCCGTTCCCGACCGCACTGCCGGGCACCCCCGCCTAAACGTGGCGCGGGAACACCAAAAAAATTATTCACTGAGAAAGGACGGTAACCAGACATGGCTACCATCGCACAAGAACTCGCTGCCTCCCAGGACGCCGACCTGCTCAAGCGCGCCACCCAGGCCGCCCAGCGCCAGCGTATCCCCAACGCCCAGTACTCCGTCGAGGCAAACATTGGACTGCTCGTCTCCCTGCCCGCCGGGGCAGGCTCCACCCAGACCATCGCAGACGAACACGCCTACGCCGTCACTGAGCATGCCAAGGCCGTGGCAGCACTAAATGAGGCGCAGGCCGAACTGGACGCCAAGCGTGCCGCGCTCGCTTCTCCTGGTGCGGACCCCACCCGCGTGACGGATGAGTACATCATGCACGCCATCGGGGTTCTCTTTAAGGCACCCAATGCCGAAGAAACCACCACTGTGGGAGAGTAGGCGCGGTGATGTTGCCGGAGATTCCCCGCATCGGGCACCCGGTGCTGGACGGCATCATCCAAGCCGTCGTCTCAGTCGGAGCTGTGCTCTTCTCCCTGCTGATTGTCTGGCTCAAGTGGGGTGCCCCGCAATGGGAGCGTCTGAACTCCAAGGTGCGCTCCATCAAGGAGCAGACCAACAACAGCCATGAGACGAACTTGCGTGATGACCTGGATAAGGTTCTTGAGCGGGTGGAGCAGGTGAGTGCAGCGCTGACACAGATGCAGGGAGATACGAACACAGCCCTGCGGAGCGTGGGGAAACAGCTGGACACCATCGCCGAGGACTTCGCTACAGCTCGCGTCGAACACGCCGATTTCCGGAAAGATATTGGTGGGCTGCGGGATGAGATGCGGCATGCGCGTAAGCGCCATGATGCCAGCGAGGACAGGATTACCGCCATCGAAAAACAGGGCGGCTCATAACCAAATTATGCGCCCGCCACTCATCACAGGTGAGTGGCGGGCGCACTTGTATAGAAGGGAGACCTGATGTCTCAACCTCACCGGACTGTAAGCGTCGTCGATGCAGGCGCAGACCCTACTGGGGTAACCGATTCGACAGCAATCATCAACGCGGCAATCCACGCCACGCACATCGCTGGTGGCGGCACCGTCTACCTGCCAGCAGGACATTACAAAGTCTCAGAGCCGTTCATCGAGTTGCTTGGTGGTGTGCATCTGCAGGGCGCTGGGCGCGAATCGACCGTGATTTTTGCTGATACTAGTGCCGGCTCGTCTATCAAGACCGCAATCATCCACGCAGGGTCTTGGTCTACCCCGCGTGTCGGCAAGGACAACCTGCTGATGGGTGTCTCTGACCTCTGGATCAAGAGCTCTCACCCTCGCCCGTCGCATGTCTCGTCAGCGACCCCGCGACCTGGTCAGGACGGCATGCACCCGAGTATTGGTGGCATCCTGCTGAACACCGAGCTGGGCGACAAGCCGCCGGAGCCGGACGGTGCACATCGCATCGAGAATGTCCTCATCTGGGATGCCGCGTTCGGTGTGGCTGTGCTGGGTCTGGATGACCAGGGCTGTCAGCTGCGGAACATCCGCGTCCGCCGCACTCTGGGTGCTGGCGTGGTGGTGGGCAAATCGCCGGAGCATATTGCATCGGTGACGGCTGGTCGCCGTGAAATTGGTGCAGCAGACAACATCCTTGACTGCGTGGACGTGTCAGGTGCGAATATTGCAGGCGGCACTAATGCCGGCTTCGAGATCTACGCGACCAATACCACTCTGATTGGTTGCAAGTCCTGGTACAACCGCCGCTCGATTCACGGGGCAGAGGGACGACCCGGCGGCATCTGGGACACCTCCAACATGCACCGCTTCACCGCCGCCGGCGCTGGCTTCTTCATCCGCGGCGGACGCAACCTGCTCGCCTCGTGCACCGCACAGGAAAACGGCGGCCACGGCTTTGTGATGGTGGGTCATTCCTCGCAGGTCACCGGGTGCCGCGGTGCCTCAAGCTCCTGGCATGACTGTGTCAGCGGTGATGCTAAGCCCAGCGAGGCGGCGGACTTTTTCGTTACGAATTGGGCGCATCACCTCATCTTCTCGAACAACATTGCGCAGGCAGAGTACAAGGGCAAATCCGCGAAGTACGGTGTCGCCGTCGAGAAGTGGGCACACGACATCAGCGGCACCTCAAACATGACCGTGGACATCCCCACCCCGCACCGCGCCACCGACATGGGCGTGGCTGTGAAGCTGGAAATCAACACCAACACCATTAATTAAGGAGACAACACTATGAAGTATGTCGATATCACCGAATACAACGCCACTTCGTTCACCGAAGCAAACCGCACCATCAACGACATCGACACCATCGTTATCCACCACTGGGGTAATGACGGTCAGCGCTTCGAGGACGTCTGTAATTTCTTCGTCGGCGGCCCCGGCACCTCCGCCCACTTTGTGGTGGAGGCAGGCCGCTGCGCCCAGCTCGTCGAAATTAAGGACATCGCCTGGCATGCAGGTAACTGGGCGGCAAACCAGCGTTCGATTGGTATCGAATGCCGCCCCGAGATGAGCAACGAAGACTTCGAGACCGTCGCCCAGGTAATCGCTGATCTGGAGACTTCTTACAACCGTAGCTTCTACGTGCACGGCCACAAGGACTTCTTCAATACTGCCTGCCCGGGGCGCTGGTATGACCAGTTGGACCGCCTCATTGACCGTGTGAACGCAATCAAGGAGGGTAAGGTTGAGCGCGGCGTTGAGAATGTCCCCGCACCGCTGGATAAGGCGGAGGTCTCGGCTCTGCGTGCGTCGTGGGAGAAGCTGCAGAACGCGGTAGATGAGCTGGGCAAGGAGATTGACAACAATGCGTAACATGACGCCTCGTCAGCGCGCGGCACTCCGTAAGAGTATTTATCTCGTTGCGCCTGCGCTGTCTGCGGTACTGGTTGTTTTCGGTGTTTGGACGAATGAACAGGCGACCACCGTGACCGGCGCTGTGACTACCATCCTCACGACTGCGCTCGCGTTCTTCAACACTGACCCGGCCCTGTATGAAGGCACCGCCGGCGATGGCGATGCATCTGCGGAGCCTGGCGGCTCTGCTGAAAGTGGGGAGTAAATGGGGACCAACCCCAACCGCCCCCTATTTCTACCCCGGAATATCAAGGAAGCCAGGCTTTTTCATAAACAAGGCTTTCTAAAACT
>NZ_KV817369.1:440133-440388 GCF_001814645.1 Rothia sp. HMSC076D04
CCCCTCCTCTAAGGGGAACGCAGGGGGTTTCTTTATGCCCGGATTCTATGGACGCCCGCCCGGTGACGAAACCGCTTGCGGGTCGCGTGGGAACCCGTATAGTGGGAACTGTCGGCGGTACCGCACACCGCCCGCGCCCTAGCAATAGTGCCGTATAGACGGCACCGGGGGAGTGAGCACCGCCGATGTGGGTACACATTTTTGCATATTATCAAGGAGGCTCCCCATGAGTAGCGAGATCGCAGAAGAAGCTTA
>NZ_KV817370.1:0-41860 GCF_001814645.1 Rothia sp. HMSC076D04
TATTTAATGCGTCCAAGTTTCGGGGCGCAGTTCATAAAGTACCGGGGCTGACTTCTACGCTATACGGGTGAGAACCTTGCGGAGAAAAACGTTATGTTAGGAACCGCAGCGGGGCAGGGAATCATCCGGGGTGCCAGACTTAATTGCCTCGACCGTCTTCACCGCCTCATCCAGGGTCGACACCGGCACAACCACCATCGTGCCGCGCACCTGACCGGCGTGATAGTAGTTGAACAGGTCGGGGTCCTGCGCCTGCATCTTCACAATCGAATCGCAGTTCTCCTTAGGCGCCAAGAAATAACGCGCACCGTAACGGCCCGTCGCCAGAATCTTGTACTTGATACCGCCAATTGCGCCGACCTTACCGTCTGCATCAATCGTGCCGGTACCCGAAATGTAGCTGCGGTACGGGTCGCCGCCGGCGTCCTCATCGGCGAGCAGAGTACCCTCGCTCAGCTTATCGACCGTGCCCAGCGCCAGCATCAGACCGGCACTCGGGCCGCCCACACCGTCCAGGTTGTACTGCACGTGTGCCGGCAGGTCATAGCTTTGCTTCAGGCCAGCGCCCAGAATCCAGCGGCTATCATCACTCGAACGGACCGGGGTCAGCTTAAACGTCTGCTGCTTGCCGTCACGCTCCACGGTCACCTCAATCGGCGAACCGTTCGACGCATTCACAGCCTTCGGAACATCGGTGAGGGTCTCAATCTGCTTCTCCCCCACCTTCACGATGCGGTCATCAGCCTTCAGCGCACTCGCCGCCGGGGAACCCTCCACCGTGGAAAGCACCTGAACCTTCTCAGTCACCGGCATCTTCAGCTGGCGCATCGCCGCAACCTTCGCCTGAGTCTGCGAATCAGCCATCTGCGCGCCGGTCGCCGCCGTCGCCTGCTCATGGCTCACGTGCGGGTACAGGGCATCGGTCGGCACCACGAGGCTGCGGTTACCGTCAAACGCCAACCAGCCGTAGAACGCCTCCGCGCCGGACAGCTCCGTGTACGGGCCGCCCGAAACCGACACCGTGGTCATGTTCATCTTGCCGAACGTCTTATAGCTCGGCGCACCCGAGACCTCAATGACGTCCTTCTCCTGGTAGGTTCCGAGCACGTCAAAGAGAGGGCCGGGGCCCTCCTTCACATAGGAGCTGGGCAGCACAAAAGCACCAGCCAGCAGGGCGCACGTCGCCACAGCGCTCACCGAACGCAGGTTCACACGGCGCGGCGCAAAACGCGAACGGCGCTTAGCCGCCTTCTCATTACTCTTCACGCTCGCGGAGGCGGCGTTCGGCTGCTGCTCAGCATCGGGGGTGGACTTAGTCATGGTTTCTACAGTACCGGATAAACCTACTTTTCAACACGCGCGCGGGCACCCTCACCCAGCTAAAAATAGAGCAACCACGGGGCGTTTACTCTCTTGCCCCCGCTCTTGCCCCCGCCGCACTGTGTCAGCACCCCGAGGTTACAGCGGCACGAAAAAGCTCCCAAACCCCGGCGCCAGAGACAAGCTTGTGAGCCCTCAGCTGATTAAGCCGCATCCACAGCGGTGGCGCGGGAAATTCTCAGCAAAAATCGGTAGGCTGGACAGCGAGCGGGCCAGCTGCGCCCACCCCCGGATTACGAAAGGCTTCACATGTCTGAGAACCCCACCGGCGGCGCCTCCAACGAGCGCGACCCCCTCGAAGAATTCATTAAGAAGATGCAGGAGCAGGGCTTCGATCCCTCCGCAGGGGCAACCGGCCAGGGCGGTAAGGGCGCCTCCTCCAACGCACAGAACCCCTTCGGCGCGCTCTTCGGCGAAGGCGGTCAGAACCCCTTCGGCATCAGCATCGACCCCGAAGACCTGAAGAACATGGGCATGAGCTTCGACCCCGCCATGATGCAGAGCATGTTCGCGCAGGTACAGGCAATGTTCTCCGGCGCGGGCGCATCCGACAGCCCCAGCGGCGTGAACTGGGATAACGTGAAGAACCAGACCCGCCAGATGCTCGCATCCATGGGTGAAGACCCCTCCGTACCCGAAAACCTCAAGCGTGCCGTAGAAGACGCGGCGAACCTCGCCGACCTCTGGCTGGACGCCGTAACCACCGTTGAACGCCACAACCACCCGGTGCAGGCATGGTCCAAGGCCGAATGGGTTGAGCATTCCTTCGACTCCTGGCGCGAAATGGTCGAGCCGGTCGCAGCCGAAGTCACCCAGTCCATGGTCATGCCCGGCGCACCTGAAGACGTGCCCGAAGAGATCTCGCAGATTCTCAACAGCGGTTTCTTGAACAACATTGGTTCCGTGATTTTTGGTGCGCAGATGGCTCAGGCACTCGCGCAGCTCGCCGGTGAGGTGTACTCCTCCACCGACGTGGGCTTCCCCCTCGCGCCCGGTTCCTCCGCGCTGCTGCCCAACGGCTACCAGCAGCTCGCCGAGAGCATCGAGGTTCCCCCGCAGGAGGTCCTGCTCTACCTTGCCGTGCGTGAATCCGCGCTGATCCGCCTGCACAAGGCAAACCCCTGGCTGCGTGAAGACCTGGTCCAGCTCGTGGCACGCTACGCCCGCGGCATCCGCGTGGACATGAACCGCATGCAGGACGCCGCATCCCAGGTGGACATGAGCAACCCCGACGCCGTACAGGAAGCATTCGAAGGCGGCATGTTCAGCCCCCAGCGCACCGAGGACCAGGAGCTTGCCGTTCAGCGTCTCGAGGGTCTGCTGGCCCTCATCGAGGGTTGGGTGTCCGTCGTGACCGAGGATGCGACCCGCAACCTGCCCAAGGCACCGCAGCTGACCGAAATCATGGCGCGCCGCCGCATCGACGGCGGCCCCAGCGAGCAGGTCTTCGAGAACCTGGTCGGCCTGGAACTGCGCCCGCGCCTGGTGCGTGAGGCACAGCAGTTCTGGCGCTGGTACGAAAACTCCCACGGCATTGAGGCGCGCGACGGCCTCTGGGACACCCCGGAGACCCTGCCCACCCCCGCCGAGCTGGAAGACTTCACTGCATACGATGCGCGCATGAACGAAATAAGCCTGGACGATGTGGACTTCGACTCGGAGCTGCAGAAGCTGCTGGACGGTGGCTTCGGCGACGCGCCCGAAGAAAAGTAAAGCTGAGCAAAGTAACGCTGAGCGAAGTAAAGCTAAGCGTTAACAAGTAAATAGCTGACAGTCGAGCGGGGGTGGCTTGTGAATATACAAGCCACCCCCGCTCGAGTGTTCGGTTGGTTTTTGCTTCTTTGATTTTCGGGAAGCGCTTTAGTCGGCTGGATTTTAGTCGGCGCTGTTTTCGCCGCGCTCGCCCTCGGCACATTCGCTCTCGGCACGCGAGCGCCCCAGCGCGTACCCCTCCAGGTAGGCCTGCGCCCGCAGCAGCTGCGGGTAGCGCGCCTCCAGGGCACGGAACGCCGCCGAATGATTCGGCTGCAGCAGGTGGCAGAGCTCGTGGTGAATCACCGAATCCAGCACGTACTCGGGCACGCCCTGCAGCTCCGAGGAGATGCGAATCTGCGTGTTCGCGTAGGTTGCCGAGCCCCAGCGCTGACGCTGGTTGCTCACCCAGCGAATCGACAGCTTCTCGAGCCTGCCCGAGGCGACCAGCTCCGGCAGGTTCTTCTGCGCCAGGTGCAGGGCGCGGGAGCACAGGTACTCGTCCGTGACCGTCAGCTGCGTGGCACGCTCACGGCGGGCGGCACGACGCTGAATGCGCGGCAGCAGGCGGGCAATATGCTCGTCAATCTCTTCGCTCGTACTCGCGGCGGGAATGAGCAGGCGGTAGGCGGGGTTGCCGTGCTCGTCCACGCCGTTGCGCTGCATGCTGATGGTGCGGGTGCGGCGCGCCGAGCGGACCAGCTCAATCTGCGGACGGTCCTCGGTGGCGGGCAGAATCTCACGCTTAAAACGCTGAGCCATAATCTCCTCTTCCCTTCGACGAACGGCGAGTCTGAGCCGAGCGGGCCTGGCCGTACGAGGAACCGGCGCTCTCCACCCTGCGGCGGCGCTTCGCCGGATCAATATCGTCCAGGAAACGCGAACGCTTACGCTGACCGCGACCGCCCACGGTGCGGGTCATCGTCCAGGTTAGCCACAGGTACTTGCGGGCGCGCGTAATGCCCACGTACAGCAGGCGGCGCTCCTCATCCACCTCGTCCGGGGTGGTCGCAAAAGTGATGGGCATGAGGCCCTCGTTCAGGCCGCACAGGAACACGGCGTCCCACTCCAGGCCCTTAGCCGCGTGCAAGGAGGCGAGGGTTACGCCGTTGACCTGCGGTGCGTCATTGAATTCGCTGCGGTGGTTCAGGGTCGCCACGACCTCGTGCATGGTCAAAGGTAGTGGCTCGGGCACGCCCGGGCGCGGGGTCGCGCGGTGCTCCTGAAGCTGCTCTTGGCGGTGCTGCGCCATCATGTCCACCATGTGCACCAGGGCGGCGAGGGACTCCCACTTCTGGCGGGTGGCGCCTCCCGAAAGGGGGCCCTCCTCCTTATAGCCGAGGCCGCCGAGTACATCGCGGGTGTAGCGGGTGACGTCCTCGGTACCGTCCGTGGACTTCGCCGAACCGCGCAGGGCAAGCATCGCCTGCTTGACCTCGGGGCGCTCAAAGAAACGCTCCGCGCCGCGCAGCTGGTACGGAATATGGGCGGCAGCCAGCGCAGACTCAATCGCCGCCGACTGCGCGTTCGTGCGGAACAGCACGGCAATCTCTGAAGGCGGCACGCCGTCCTTCTCAATCAGGTCGCGGATATCCTCGGCAATGCCGGCCGCCTCCTGCTCATCGTCGGCATAGCCGAACCACTCCACATCCACGCCGGGGCCGCGCTGAGACATCAGCTCCAGCGGCGGCGCCCACGAATGCGGGCTCGAATCCGGATGCGGACGACGCGCCGCCAACAGACGGTTCGCCAACTCCACCACCTGCGAATGCGAGCGGTAGTCGCGGGTCAACTTCACCGTGTGCGCGCCACGGTACCGGCGCGCAAAATCCAGCAGGTAACGGCTGGTCGCACCGGTAAAAGAGTAAATCGTCTGAGAGGCGTCACCCACCACGCAAATATCGTCGCGGCCACCCAGCCACACATCCAGCAGACGCTGCTGCAGCGGAGACACGTCCTGGTACTCATCCACCACAAAATGGCGGTACTGGTTGCGGACGGTCGCGGCGAGCTTCTCATCCTCCTCCAGCATGGCGATGGTCAGCAGCAGCACGTCCTCAAAGTCGATGAGGTTACGCTCATCCTTCAAATCCTCATACGCCTGGAAAATACGCTGCATATTCTGCGGGGTAACCGTCGAGGGCAGCTGCTTCTCGCTCAGACGCTGCATGATGGTATCCGGGGTGAGTAGCTGAACCTTCGCCCACTCAATCAGCGATGCCAAATCACGCAGCAGAGAACGGTCCGTGCTGATGCGCAGACGGTTCGCCGCCTCCGTAATGAGTGCTGCCTTATTCTGCACGATGGACGGGAACGTACCGCCCACCACCTGCGGCCAGAAATACGCCAGCTGACGCAACGCCGCCGAGTGGAAGGTACGCGCCTGCACGCCGTGCGCACCCAGCTGGTGCAGGCGGGTACGCATCTCCTCCGCCGCGCGCAGGGTGAAGGTCAGGGCGAGTACGCGCGGGCCCTGGTAGCGACCGATCGCAATACCGTAGGCGATGCGGTGCGTAATCGCGCGGGTCTTACCGGTACCGGCACCCGCCAGCACGCGCATGGGCCCGTCCAGTTCGGTGGCGACCGCACGCTGATCCGGGTCAAGCCCGGCGAGGATATCGTCTGCGGAGATCATATGCTGAGGCTGCTGAGGTGTGGCGGTCATAATGCTCCATCAGTAAGGCGGGCGGTACGGGCAGACGGCTTACGCTCGCGCGGGCATACGGACATGTGCGTATGCGGGTGCGCGAGGCGGTGATAGCCGGTCTTCCATTGTATTCTCCCAGGCTGTGTTCTCCAGACCCGCCGCGGCTTCTTAGCTGCTGCTTTCATTCAGGGCGTGAGGAACCCACCTCTTTTGGAGTGGCAAGTAAAAGCGCAACAGGCAACGCAGACGAGCACGTTTAGGCTTGTCCACAAGTATCTTCACCACTTGGCATAAAGATCCTAAAAACTACTAAACGGCACACATTGGTTTGGTAACCTTAACCCGTGACTTTATCTCCCCTTCAGCTAGCAGCCATCGTCTCCGCCGGAGTGCCCGGGATTTACCCCGTCGGCGCCGAACCGGTCCGTGAAGACAGCGACGACTTCGACTCGGCAATCATCGCCGACTCCACCGGTCGCCGCTGGCGAGTGCGCGCCCCGCGCCGCCCCGACGCCAGCATGCGTCTGGAAGCTGAACACCTTATCCTGCAGTCGTTCAGCCCCGGCCTGCGCGCACGACTGCCCTTCGCCGTACCCACCGTCGCCGGGACCGTACCCTACGCGGGCGGCAACGTCTTCGTGTACACGCACATCCCCGGCACCATCTACGACGTGGACCAGCTCGCCGAACTGAGCCGCCGCGAAGTTGCGGCGAACCGCCCCTCCCTGGCGTCCATCATCGCCAAGGACATCGCGACCCTGCACGTGATGCCCGAAGACATTATTTACGAAGCCGACCTGCCCTCCTACTCTTCGGAGCAGATTCGCCTGCGCAAGAACGCCGAGCTCGAGCGTGCCGCCGCAACCGGCAAGGTGCCCGCCGACCTGCTCGCGCACTGGCGTACCGTGCTCTCCCCCGGACCCATGTGGCAGTTCCGCCCGCGCGTGGTCCACGGTGACATGGGTGCAGAAAACCTCGTACTGCATGTCACGCCCTCGACGGCGCGCATCGTGGAGGTCACCGGCTGGTCCGAGGTGCACGTGGGCGACCCCGCGCAGGACTTCGCGTGGCTGTACTCCTGCCAGGACATCGACTTCACCGACGAGGCAATCGAGGTGTACCGCCAGCAGATGCCTCAGCTGCCCGACGCCTACCTGGCGCAGCGCGCGAACTTCTACGCGGAGTTCGCGATCGCCCAGTGGCTCACCCACACCGTGGAGGTTGGCGACCGCGACGGCGCAACCCACGCCGTGTCCATGCTCCTGGATATTCAGGACGACCTGCGTGCCTCCGGCGAACTGCTCGGTCAGGAGGAGGTCGGTCCGCTAGTCGGCCCCACCGAGTAGGTATTGGGTCGGGTAGCTGTTAGGTTGCTACTTACCGCATAGGTTTTCGGTTCAGCTAGATTTTCAGTTCAGCCCCGCAGTACTGCGCTGCGGGGCTGAGCTGTACCTACTGGGCTGTATATCCGCTAGGTTGTAATCCGTTGCCTCGCGCCCGGTGAAACCAGCTCTCCTGACTGTCTGTCGAACCGACGGGATGATGCCTATAAGGGCTAATGGAGGGGCTTTAGTGGCCTTTTTGACAAAATTTCTTTAAGTGTTTCCTCTCACCTTTTGAGCACCAGTTTTGCATTTTTGTGCATGAATGACTCAGATTAAGGCTGAGACTTGAAGGTGCGCTAAAGGTGCCATTCACAATATTTCCCGGACGCAAATACGCCACAAACCCACAAAAACCAACTTTTGGTTTTGAGAGTCCACAGAGCCTCAACTTCACCTTGAACTATGCTCAAAATAGTGCATTTTAGGGTAAAAACTTTGCCCGTAGATTTTTTCAAAAACTCCTGGAATACTTTTGCTGTGCCGCGAGAATACCAGCGGACACACTCCCCATAGCGCACTGACCAGCGCTGATATCGTGGCAGCGATAAATTGGGGAGACAGATTGGACGGGACCCTGACCGGTCATGTCAGACCCGAGCCGGATTCATGCACCGCGCAACCAATCACCGATGGCAGAAATCTATAGAGTTACTTTCGAGGTTGTGTTTGAGAGTAAAGACGCACGCAAACCCCACGGGGCGCCGGCGGCGCGAGTGAGGTCGCGAGAGCGGCAGTCGTTCGGCGCGATTCTTTCCCGGAGCGTGCGAGGGCACGAAGTACCTCTATAGTTCTTCAGCGGCTGAGGACGCCTCTTACCCTAATGCAGTGGGGTAACGAGGCGTCCTCTGCCATTAACCGTAAAAGTCCGCGCAGAAAAGCAGCTCACGAGGCGCAACGCCTACGTGAGCTGCTTTTCTCTATTCGGTGACAGTAAGCGCTAGCACGCGAGCGCCGCCCGCCCGGCGCTGGGAGATTCGCTGTTGAGATCCGCTACCTAGCCCTTGCGCGCCTCGCGGATCACCTTCGCCAGCTGCGCCTCCGAGGGCAGGCCGCCGCGGATCTGGTGATCCCACACCTCCGCAACACCCTTGCCGCCCAGGTACACGAACACGGTGCTGATACGCTCCGGGTCCACGCCCATAATGCGGGAGAACGCGATGCGGTACAGGCCCAGCTGGAAGCGTCGAGACTGCATGGTCGACATCTTCGGGCGGGAACCGCTCTTCCAATCCACCAGCACCCAGCGTTCGCCGCCCTCGTCCTCGGTGCGGAACACCGCGTCGATACGGCCGCGCAGGCTTACGCCCTCGATGTGGGTTTCGACCGGGTATTCGACCGCCCAGATGCGGTCCTTCCACTCGTCGCTGCCCCACTCACTGTTGGCGAAGCGCTCCCAGAGGCGCTGAACGGAGGCGTCCAGTTCGCTCTCGGATTCCTCGAAGTCGTCCTCGAAGGTGAACTCGTCCTGTTCCTGCTGGTCAGCAGGATCTGCAGAACCAGAGGAATCTGCAAGCTCAGCGGGATCTGCAGGCTCAGCGGGCGCGGCGGAGGCGGAGGCAGCAGCAGAAGCAGGCAGGTCAACGCCCACCGTGTCCTCCGCGTCGGGTGCCTCCAGCGGGTCGGCGCTCGGCGCCACCCCGAAGTGCTCCTCAATTAGCGCGTGCACCGCCGTACCAATCGTTGCCGCGCGCGAGGGACGCTGCGGCACCGGGCGCATCAGCTGATGCACCGTGCCCTGCGGGTCCTCGCTTAGGCGAATGAACGTGGATGCGGACAGGTGCCCTGGCAGCTGCTCGCTCAGCACCGGGTCGGTCTGGCCCATCATGAGCAGTAGCAGGTCGGCTTCGCGTTCCCAGTCCACCGCCTGCTGGCGCAGGGATTCGGGAATGGCGGACTCGCCGTGTGTAGCGGGTGCGGCGGATGCAGGGTGGTTTGCGCTCTCCCCCGCTACGACCTCCGCGCCCTGCTGCGGGTCGCCCGCGCCAACGGCGAGCTCCACCGCCAGGGCGGCGCGCTCCACCGCCTCACGACGGCTCGAGGAGTTAATCGCAATCTCACGCTCCAGTTGCTCATGCTGGCCGCGACGAAGCACCGCCTCCGTGCCCCGGTTGAGGGCATCGTCAGAAGCCCAACGCCAAATCACGGGGCGCTCCAGCGGATCAAAAGGCCACATGGCGGTCAGCACCGCACCCAGGTTCGGGTTCCTGTCCTCGTAGTTCTTCTGGGCGAACTGGCCGCGCACCTCAATCGGCAGCGCCGCCGCCACCGTCGGCGAGAAACCGGGCTGAGGCGGTTGCGCCTCACGCCATTTCTCCCGCTCGGTGGCTTCGATAATCCATTCGGGCACCGGCAGGTTCAGGCGGGTACAGTTCTCCGCCACCGTGCGTGCTCGTACGGAAGGAGCCGCCAGCTGCCAATCCTGCGCGAGGGCAGGAGCCATGGCCTCAACCAGCGCCCACGCGTAGCGTTGCACCTGCTCGGCGTAGGTTGCCCGAGCATTCGCGCGCGCCTCCGCCTGTACGGGGGTGAGCTCGTCGGCGTCTACGGGGTAGAGTTCCAGCTCTTCCAGCAGTGCCGCCTCATCGGGGGCGGGCGGCAGGTTCGAGGGATCCACGACCGTACCGTGCACCAGGGTCACCGGCTCCGCCAGGCGGTACTTCGACTCCGCCAGCTGCTCAGCCCAGCGGCGCACATGGTTCAGGTGCACCTTCTTGCGCTTATCGGCGGGGTTCGGCATCGTGTACGACAGGCCCATACCCACCAGCTGCGGTGCCGCCCAGGGGGTATCCATTGTCTCTTCGAAACGTACAGAGGGCGCATCTACCGTGGGGGTGCCCATGTCAAAGAGCGACTTGAAAAGCATCTCCATCAGCTCCTCCCAGAAGGGCTGCACCGGCAGGGGGAGCATAGCGGCGCTCTTCCAGCGGTAGGCGCTCATCGCCAGCAGGTTACGGGCACGGGTCATCGCCACGTACATGAGGCGGCGGTCCTCCATGCCGGCATGCTCGGCGGCATCATCCTTATGCTCGGCCAGGTAGTCTTCCAGGTCCTTCGCCTTCTCGAAGGCGGTAATCTCCTCCGGGGTCTCAAGGATCGAGGGAAGGTACTCGCGGTCGCCACGCAGCGGCCAGGGCAGAGCCGTATTAGCCGACATCTGCCACAGGTTCGGGGTCTGCCCGCCGGTCGCACTACCGCACAGACCCGGCAGAAGCACGTGATCCCATTCCAGGCCCTTCGCGGCGTGCATGGTCATCAGCTGTACCGCGTTCGGGTCAGGCTCCACAGCGCCCAGCGCCAGGCCCTTCTCCTCATCATCGGCACGTTCAAGCCACGCGAGGAAACCCATCACGTAGCTCACGCCGCCCGAAGACAGCAGGAAGCGGCGCGCACCCGGGTCGCCCTCCTCCGCGCTCACGCCGTCAGAGCCGGCGTAAATCATCGCGTTAATACGCGGCGCCGACATGCCGTAGGCGGCGGCAACCTCGTGGAAAGCGTCCAGGTTCGCACGCGAACCCAGCGGGTCGGTACCCGGGCGGACCGCCAGCTCAATATCCAGCAGCATGGTGCGCTCAATCTCGTACAGCAGCGTGCCCAAATCCTCGCTCAAACCGGCACGCAGCACGCGCATCTGCTCGGCAAAAGCACGCAGACGCTCCAGCGCCGCCGGGGAGAAACGGCGGCCACGGTACTGCTCACCGTAGAGGGGTTCGCCGTCCGCGCCGTCCTGCGGTAGGTTCTCCACCGCCTCGATCAGGGAGGCGTAGCCGGAGGAATCCTCCACCGCGCCCTTGAGGGTTTCGTCCAGGCGCTCCTGGGCGGCGCGCAGGTGCTCTGCCTGCAGGTTGATAGCAGCAGCGTCGTCGGCGTCTTCAGCCTCGGCGAGCATACGCAACGCCATCTGCTCGCGCAGGGCACGCTCACGCTCACGCACCAGCGACTGAGCCCAATCACCCAGCGCCAACATATCCGCCGCGCCCAAACGCCAACGCGCACCCGTCAGCAGGCGCGCCAGAGCATCCGAACGGTTCGGATCAGCCAGCACACGTAACGCCGACACCAAATCCACAACCTCCGGTTGGGAAAGCAAACCGCCCAAACCCACCTGCTGCACCGGAATACCCAGACGCTCGCACTCCACACGAATCGGGTCCAGCTGACCGTGCACACGCGCCAACACCGCAATCTCAGGCATCTTCAAACGCGGATGCACAGAACCATCACCGGAACGATGCGCCGCGTAGGCGCGCTCATACTCGCGCACCGCCTGGGTACGCATCGCCGCAATACGCTCAGCGATAGCCACAGCCTCCTCGCGGTCAGAGTCGTGGTACGTCAAATCAACGCGCCCCACCATGCCCGCGGCAGCCTGCTCAAAGGCGGGTGAGCCCGGCTCCCCCACCAGAGCGCAGCGCGGGCGCAGGTCAGGAACCTGAGCGGCGGTAATATCGCCGTCGGCGGCACGCACCCACTCGGGAACCTCCTTCAGCTTCTCCGCCACATGGTTCGCCGCGTTCAGCACCGAAATGTCGTTACGCCACGCAATGGACAGGAACAGCGGCCGCACATGCTTGGTTGGGAAATGACGGTAGAAGCTGAACATCTGGCCGTCCGAAGCGCCACGGAAACCGTAAATCGACTGCTTCGGGTCACCCACAGCCATCACCGGATGCGCCGGAATACCCGCCGCCTCATCGGCACCGTAAATCGAGGAGAACAAGCTCATCTGCGCGTGCGAAGTGTCCTGGAACTCGTCCAGCAGAACCACCTTGAAGCGGGCACGCTCACCCTCGCGAATCGCCGGGTCAGCCTCCGCAATACGGGCGGCAAAACGCATCAGGTCACCAAAATCCAGCACCTGCATGCGCGCCTTCACGCGGGCGTAGCTCATCGCCATGCGCGCGTACACTCGGCGGTTCCGCAGCAGACGCTGAACCTTCAGAATGTCCTTCTCAGTCTTCGTCTCACGGCGAGGCTCGGGCACCGCCGCATACGCCGCCAACTGCTCGGTGCAGAAGTCAATAACCTGTTGCGGCTCCACCAGGTGCTCCGCGCACTCGTCAGAAAGCTGCAGCATCTGGTTAATCATGGTCGCCGCAGAGACCGGCACGCCGTCCTTATCGAGGGGAAGCTCCCCCTCCCAGTACTGCACAATCTGCGCGGCAAGCTGCCACTTCTGCGCATCGCCAAGCATTTGTGCGTCCTGCTCCACGCCCAAGCGCAGACCGTACTCCTTGACGAGGTTATTCGCGTAGGAGTGGTAGGTGAGCACGGTCGGGTCAGCGATACCTTCGCGCAGCTCCTCATCGGTCGGGGCGACGCGACGGCTACGGCGCAGCGTGTTCAGGCCGGCACGCATACGGCTGCGCAACTCGGTTGCCGCCTTGCGGGTAAAGGTCACGCCAAGCACCTCTTCAGGGCGCACAAAGCCGTTATCGACCAGCCAAATCACGCGGTCAACCATGGTCGCGGTCTTACCCGAACCGGCGCCCGCAATGACGAGGGTTGGGGCGGGGCCCGCCTCAATCATGCGGACCTGCTCGGGGGTCGGCTTCTTACCGTCCGCGCCGTTGAGCATCTCGGCAATATCGAGGGCACTGCGGTAGTCGGCAGGCTTCAGCGCGGGGTCATTCCCGGCGGCTTCAGCCGAGAAGAGCACGCCGTTGGGCAGCTGCCAGCTATTGTGCTCGCACCACTGGGCGGGGGTGAGCATGCCGGTGCCAGAACCGGGGTGAGCGCCGGGGGTAGTAGCGCCCTGCATATCAGCGCCATATGCGCCAGAGTCAATCATGATTCCTCTTCCTCATGAATCATTCTCATGGGAGGTTCGCGGTGAGTGATATCGAAAGTAAACGTAGGGTACGCGGCTACTAGGGCTGCGTCACCTGGCGGCCGCGCGTACAAATCGGGCAAATCTCCGGCAGGCGGCACCCATAGCCGCCCTCACGGTGACGAGCCTGCACCTGCGAGCCAGCAATCAGCTCCGCGGCGTGCTGCACCAGCTCAGCCGCCCACGAATCGTGCTCCGTCAGAGCCGGCTGAACCTGCAGACGAGTCTTGCTCTCGTCATTCACGCCCGAGGCGCCCAGCTGCACCAGCGCCGCGCCTGCGGAATGACCCGTGTAGCCGGTGTACTCCAGCTCCTGGGGGCGGGCATCCGGTAGCGGTTCGCCCGCCTCCAGGGCGGCGGCTTCGGCGCGGTAACGCTCCTCCAGCTGCTCACCCGCGCCAGCCTCCACCGCAACCTGGTAGGCGGCAAGCTGCGGATGCGTCTCCATCTCCGAGCCGGTCGGCTTAGACTTGCCGGTTTTCAGATCGACAATGGCGTAGCGGCGGGTGCCGTCCTCCGCCGGGGCGGTACCCTCGAGGCGGTCCACACGACCGGTGAGCAGCGCATCCAGCTCGCCAACCTCACCGGCGGGGTCGAAGGGCACGGGCACACGCACCGCGAAGGAGCCTTCAACACCGAGGTTCTGCCAGCCAGCGTCACCCATGTGCTGACGGTAGTAGTAGCTCAGGCGCAGAATCATGCGCTTGGCGCGCTCGTAGAGGGCGTAGGATTCCCAGGGCACGCGCTCGCGGTACTCTTCGTCGGTTTCGTCCTCCTTGCGGGCGGGCACGCCGAGGGAGCTAATGCGCTCGTCGAGGGCGGTTTGGAGCTCTTCGAGGGTGCCGGTCGGGTACTCTTCGGCGATGGCGTGCACGAGCGTGCCGAGGGAGCGGGACAGGTCGGTTTGGGCTTCCGCGCGGGCTGCGGAAACCAGCCAGTCCAGCGGGGAGCTGTGGATGGTTTCCAGGCGCGAGGGCGAGAGCGTAATCGTGCGGCGGCCGGGGTTTTCGGCCTGTTCTTCACCGTGTTCTTCGTCGTCTTCGCCGTGGTTTTCGTCCAGCTCAGCGTGATCTGCCGGGCGGTGCGCAAAGAGCAGCTCCGTGCTAGAAAGCGGCAGCAGACCCCACCACTCGTCGGGAGCGGCGCCGGGTGCCTGCGCATTCGCCAGGCGCGCCAGAGTGCGGGAGGCGGCATCAAGTCGGTATGCGGAAGCCTCCGGGGTGGGCGCCTCTTCTTCCGGTGCGTTGTGCATCGGCGCGCCGTCCTGAGCGTCTTCGGCACGCATGGCATTCAGCGACTCCTCAACGAGGGTGCGGCGAAGCTCCGCCACGAGGGAACGCAGGGTCGCGGGGCGGCGCACGCGGGTGATGGGCACGTCCGTGGAGTCGCCGACCGCGTCAGTGGGCAGCACGAAGTCGAAGAACTCGCCGGGTGCCTGATCGTCGTTGCGTACCGCGGTGAGCACGAGGCGGGTGCTGGCTCGGGTGGCGGCGACGGCGAACATGCGCAGCTCGTCGTGGCGGGTGTCGCGCACGCGTTCGGGGTAGCTGCGGATGCGGGCGGGCGGCACAGGCTGCTCGCTCTCCCCCGCCTGCTGTTCTGCCTGCTGGGCGCGCTGGCGGAGGCGCGCATCGCACAGGTCCACAAGGTCGCCGGTGCTCAGCAGGGAGCCGCGCACGGTGGTGTTGGGCCAGGTTCCTTCCTGCAGACCGCATATATATACAGTGCGCCAGGACTGACCTGCGGCGAGCGCGGGGGTGAGAATCTCGACCGCGTCTTGGCGTACGCCGCGGGCGGCGAGGGTGTCCATGGGTAGGTCCTGCGCGTCGATGAAATCGAGGAACTGCTCGGCACCGGCGCCGCGCATCTGCTCGTCGAAGCGGTCGGCAGCTTCGAACAGACCAATCATGGCGTCGAGGTTGCGGTGGGCGGCATCGGCGTCGGGGCCTGCGCCGCGTGACTGGGCGACCCAGGTTTTTTCGAGGCCGCTGGCTTCCCAGAGCGCCCAGAGCACTTCGGTGCTGGTGGATTCGGGGCGAGCGAGTGCTTTACGTCCGGCGGAGAGCACGGCTGCGATGCGGTGCACGGCGCGTCCTACGCCCTCTTCGGGGAGGGTTTCGGGGTGTAGCAGGGCGCCGAGGAGCAGGTCGTCGCTGGGGCGGTGGCCGCCGCTTTGCAGTTCGATGGATCGTAGCTGCTGGCGGAGTCGTCGCACGTCCATGCTGGATGCGCCACCGAGCCGGGAGGTGAGCAGGGTGATGGCGCTCTGCGCGCCACCGAGGGGGTTGGCGCGGCTTTCTTCGGCGATGACGTCGTCGAGGCTTCGGCGCATGAGCTCTTCAGCTTCGGTTGCGCTGAGGGTTTCGTAACCGCTGCGCTCGGCCGCCTCCGTACCTTCTGCACCTTCTGCGGCGGGCATGTGCACGGCGGGATTGAGTGCCTTCTCGCCGCGCTTGCGGGCGTAGACGAGCAGGCTGAGCGCGTCGAGGAAGGGGCGTACGGCGGGCTCGTCGCGCACCGGCACGAGCGCCGCGGAGGTACGCGAGGGAATACCGTTCGAGGAGAGCACGCGGCGGATGCGCGCCACGTCCGCGCTGCTACGCACGATGATGGCGGACTCGCGGTAGGGGTGGTTGCCGTAGATGCGTTCTTCGAGCAGCATTTGGGCGATGAGGTTCGCCTCGTCCTGAGAGCTGGAGAGCGCATACTTATACACGCCGGCGGGTGCGGTGCGGTAGTGCGCGGGGTCGAGGATTTTGCCGTCGGCGCCCAGGTGCAGCAGCGGTTCGTCTGCGGCGCCCCAGGTGAGGGCTTCGTCGGCGGGGGTGGTGTTGATGCGTCCAAAGGTTGCGGGCGCACTGTTCTTTGCGCCTCCCTGCACACCATTCTTCGCCCTATCCTGTTCAGCGGTGAGCGGCACAAACCGGGTGTAGCGTGGCAGGCGGCGGCGAATGTCTGCCACGAGCGGCATCATGAGAGCGGGCAGGCGGTACGAGGTGGTGAGCGTGCGGGTGCGCATGCTCGGGAAGCTTGCCTGCAGGGTGGTGACGAGGTCTGGGCGGGCGCCTCGGAAGCCCTGGACGACGGCTTCATCGCTGTAGGTCATGACAACCTGGGGGCCTTCAGCGAAGAGGTCGGGGTGGGTTTCGGTCAGGTGCGCGGCGTCTGCGGGGGCGACTTCTGCGGCGATGAGGCGCAGCAGCCGGTAGATGGAGGGGCTGAGTTCCTGCACGTCGTCGATGAGGATCAGGTCGTAGCGGCGGCGTTCTTCCGCGAGGAATTCGGGGGCGCGCAGTAGCAGCCGGCAGGCATCGTTAATGAGTACTGCCGGGTCGTAGGCGTTTTTGGCGCGGAGGGCTCGCACGGCACGGTATTCGGTGTGCAGTTGGGCGAGGGCGTGCCAGGCGGGCTGGTTGTGTTCGGTGGCGAGGGCGTGTACGTCTTCGGCGGTGAGGTCGTATTCTGCCATGCGGTCGAAGAAGTCGCGGATTTCGTGGCGGAATCCGCGGGTGGGCAGGGCGTCGCGGAGTACGTCGGGCCAGGTGGGGCCGGGTGCGATGCCTTGGGCGTGGTTGGCGAGCAGTTCGCCGATGATGACGTCCTGCTCGGGGCCGGAGAGGAGTTTGAGGTTGCCTTCTACGCCGCTGAGCAGCCCGCGGGTTTGGGCTCGTTTGAGCAGGTCGAAGGCGTATGCTGCCCAGGCGCGGGTGGGTGCTACGGAGAGGCTTCGGTCGCTGGATGCGGCGATGGTGTCTCGCATGCGGGTTGCGGCGGTGCGGGTGGGTGCGAGGATGAGTAGTCGGGCGGGGTCGTTCCCGTCGGCGAGGTAGCGCAGGGCGCGTTGGGTGAGGTGGTGGGTTTTACCGGTTCCGGGGATGCCGGTGAGAAGTTGGGTTGTCATGGTTTCAGTCTATCGGCTGTAGCGCGCTTGCACCTTGTCGGTGGTCTTGTGGGCTCGTCGGCTACTTATGTGCCGCCTCGGTGGTTTAATATGCCGCCCCGCGGGGGGCTTATCCACAGCTGCGTGACGACCGGGCGCGCGCCTGCACCGCCGCTGGGTTAGTCTTATAGCATGACCTGGATGAACGGCCTGCGCGCCACTTTTGACCTTGAAACCACCGGTGTGGACGTCACCACCGCCCGCATCGTGACTGCTTCCCTAATCCTGCTGGACCCTCAGGGTAATGTGGTGCGCCGTGGCGAGTGGCTTGCCGACCCCGGCGTTGAGATTCCTGCCGGTGCCGCCGCCGTGCACGGTATTACGACCGAGTACGCGCGTGAGCATGGCCGTCCCGCCCGTGAGGTCGTGTGGGAGCTTGCCGGCGCGATTGGTGCGCTCAATATTGATGGTGTGCCGATTATTGCGTTCAATGCCGCCTACGATTTTTCGGTGCTGCACCACGAGATGCTGCGCCACAATATTGCCAACGGCGAGCTGCCGCCGGGTGTGGTGCTCGACCCGTATGTTCTGCATAAGCACGTGATTCCGCGTAAGCGCGGCAAGCGCACCCTTGAGGTTCTTGCCGCCGAGTACGGTGTCTCCCTGGAGAATGCGCACACGTCCGCTGATGATGCCCTGGCGGCGGAGCGTCTGCTGGTGAAGCTGACCGAGCAGTTCCCCGAGGTTCTCAACGTGGATGCGCGCCAGCTGCACGAGCAGCAGATTCAGTGGGCGGCGGAGCAGGCGGCGAGCTTCCAGGCGTGGTTGCGAACGCAGCCGGGTAAGGAATCTGAGGTCATTGACGGCCGCTGGCCGGTGCGCCGATAAAACTGCGCCGCTAAAAACCTAGGCAGCATCCCCAAACACCTCTCCTTTACTGACGGGCTGACACTATCCCCGCAGGGGCTTCTCCCCTATGCTAGAAGGTAACCGCACCTACACGAATAGCACGTGAATAGCACGACCCGGAAGGCCTCTCATGGATGATCAGCCCCGCACTACCGAGCCGTACCCTGACACTAATACGCGCAGTATTTATCTGGGGTCTACCCGTCTGGCTCATGAGCACCTGGTGGCGCAGTCGCAGGTGGTGCTCCGCCTGGGCCGCATCCTGATGAAGTCGGGTGCGAGCGCATACCGTATTAAGGCGTCGATGGCGCGTTTGGCGAAGGCTGTGGGGTTGAAGGAGCATCACGCGCAGGTGACCTTCACCGAGATTTCGACTTCTTCGTACACTGACGGTAATTTCCGTACCGAGGTCGCTGAGCAGCGCACGATGGGCATTAACGCTCATAAGCTGGATCAGTTGGGTAAGTTCATTTCTGAGCTTCCTGAAAAGATCACCCCTGCGGAGGCGAACGCCGAGCTTGACCTTATTGATTCGGCGAAGCCTCTGTACACCCGCTGGATGTTGGCGCTGGCGTCGGCGGTGGCGTGTGCCGGGTTCGCGTTCCTAAACCGTGGCGGTCTGGTGGAGTGCACGGTGGTGTTCTTCGCGGCGGGTGCCGGCCAGTTTTTGCGTTCGACTCTGCTCAAGCGCGGGGTGAGCCATTTGGCAACGTGGATGGCGTGCGGCTTCCTGGCGGCGGGCCTGTACATTGCGCTTGTTAATGTGCTGGTCGCGGCGGGTTGGATTAGCCCGAACCATATGATTGGTTTTATTTCGTCGGTACTGTTCTTGGTGCCCGGTTTCCCCATGGTGACGGGCATGCTCGATATTTCCCGCATGGACTTTTTGGCGGGTATTTCGCGTCTAACCTATGTGGGTTTGTTGTTGCTGAGTGCGTCGTTTGCGGTGTGGGTTTTGGGTTCACTCTTCCACCTGCCGTTAGCGGCTCCTGCGCCTCTTAACCTTGACCCGACCCTGTATTTGGTGTTGCAGGTGCTTTCCTCGGGTGTTGCGGCGGCTGGCTTCGCGATGCTTTTTGCCGCTTCCCCAGTGGCGTGTGTGTGGGGTGGCGTGATTGCTGCGGTGGCGAACCCCGTCCGTATTCACATGGTGGAGGCAGGTATGCCCGCGCATATGGCAGCGACGATTGCCGTGTTTGGTGTGGGTATTTTGGCTGAGATTGTGGCGCCGCTGCATCAGCGTAAGTACACGCGTATTTCCCTGTCGGTTCCGGCGGTGGTGACGATGGTTCCGGGTGTTCCGTTCTACCGTTCGATGTCGCATTTTGCTAGCGGTGACATGTACTCGGCGGCAAGCGGTTTCGTGCAGTCCCTGCTGATTTTCATGGCGTTGGGTATGGGCCTGGCCTTCGTGCGTCTAATCTTCGACAAGAACTGGCTGTTCGATCAGGACACCCAGGTTCTGAACCGCCTGGATACCGACCGGCACCTGCGTTAGCGCGTTGCGCGTCCTCTCTGTTCTCTAACTTGTCTGTTGTGTTTTATCGTCACCTTTCGGTACGTTCAGGTGCTTGTCACCTGCGGTTCATCTGTAGCGCCTATGATGGTTAGGGTACGGGACGTTAGTAACGTGCGGGCTCTGTCGCCTGCCGTGCGTCGTCCCTTGTAATTCTTTAGTTCGCCGTCCCTGTTGAAAGGCACCGATACGATGACTCCTTCCTCTACCCACCCGCTGCACCACGAAGCCAGCGAGAAGCTTTTTGAGCGTTCTCGCGCGGTGATTCCCGGTGGCGTGAATTCCCCGGTGCGTGCTTTCAATTCTGTGGGTGGCACCCCCGCATTTGCCGCGAAGGCTAAGGGCGCGTACCTGTACGATGCGGACGGCAACGAGTACGTTGACCTGGTCTGCTCGTGGGGCCCGTCGATTCTGGGTCATGCGCATCCGCAGGTTGTTGAGGCGGTTCAGCAGGCGGCTGAGCGCGGTCTGTCTTTTGGTGCGGCGAGCGCGCCGGAGGCGGAGCTGGCCGAGCTGGTTGTCAACCGTATTAACGCGGTGATTCCCGGTGCTATTGATCAGGTGCGTATGGTGTCCACCGGTACTGAGGCGACCATGACTGCGATTCGTCTGGCGCGTGGTGTGACCGGTCGCGACAAGATTATTAAGTTCGCGGGCTGCTACCACGGTCACGTGGATGCGCTGCTCTCTGAGGCTGGTTCGGGCGTGGCTACCCTGGCGTTGCCGGGTTCTGCTGGCGTGACTGCCGCAACCGCCGCAGAGACCATCGTTCTGCCCTATAACGACCTGGACGCTGTACGTGAGGCGTTCGCGAACCACGAGGGTCAGATTGCCGCAATTATTACTGAGGCGGCGCCCTGCAACATGGGTGTGGTGACCCCCGAGCCCGGTTTCAACCGTGGCCTGCACGAGATTGCTCACGCGAATGGTGCGCTCGTCATTTTTGATGAGGTGCTGACCGGTTTCCGTGTGTCTTCGGCTGGTTACTGGGGTTACGCGGCCCCCGAGGATGGCGGCTGGGTTCCCGATATTTTCACGTTCGGCAAGGTCATTGGTGGCGGTATGCCCATCGCGGCGCTGGCTGGTAAGCGTGAGGTCATGGAGCACCTGGCGCCGGTCGGCCCCGTCTACCAGGCGGGTACCCTCTCCGGTAACCCGCTGTCGGTTGCGGCGGGCATTACGACCCTGACCCTGGCTGATGCCGCCGTCTACGCGCATCTGGATTCGCGCAGCGCCCAGCTGCAGCAGGCTCTGACCGAGGCGTTCAACGCCGCCGGTGTGGACCACTCCATCCAGAGCGCCGGTAACCTCTTCTCGGTCGCGTTCGGCACCTCTCAGGAGGGCGTGCACAACTACGCCGACATCAAGGCCTCGGCAACCAGCCGCTACAACGCGTTCTTCCACTCCATGCTCGAATCCGGCGTGTACCTGCCGCCGAGCGCATTCGAGGCGTGGTTCGTTTCTGCCGCCCACGACGATGAGGCGATGGACCGTATCATCTCGGCTCTTCCGGCTGCCGCAGCTGCTGCCGCATCCGCGTAGGAGTTTGAGAGACGTAAGGAGGTGAGCCGCTCATGGATCTGAGCGCTCTGGGACTGCCTATGGAGCAGCTACGCGACGTGTGGCTGATCGCCTTCATGGTGTACCTGGGCTTGTGCCTGCTGGTGGATATCGCCTACCCGGTGCCCATCAAGAAGGAGAAGGCAGCCGAACTGTACCTTGAGGTGTCCGGCTCGCCCGTTGATGAGGCGCGCCGCGCCACCGCGGAACGCACCGCGATGGGTGCGCCGCTGAGCTCCTCCCGCAAGGGTAGCGCCACGAAGAAGGCGAAGAAGAAGCTGGATTCTATTGAGGGCGCTGGCGTGTTTGGCGGCTGGTTCCATGTGGTCATGTACCTGTGGGGCTGGATTGTGGCGGTCTCCATCTTCACCCTGTACTGGGACATCGTGTACGACGGCGTTGTACTGCCGGCGCTGCTTCTGCCGTTCCTCATGGTGTACCTGGGTGCCCGTATTGGCCGCCGCCACTGGCGTGCGGCCCGCGGATACAGCAAGGACGACCGTGTGCTCGGCATGCCGCGCATCTACTCGGCGACGCTGGGTAAGCTGAGCGCACCGTTCCGTGTGCGCAGCACCGTGCCGGGTGTGGAGCCGATTCGTGACGACCGCACCGTCTACTGGGTGCTCAACGGTATTGCGTTCCTGCTCGCCGCTATCTTCTTGACTTCGCTGGCGGGCTGGAGCATCGACGAGGATTGGGAAGCAATCTATATCGGTCATGCTTCTTGGTTCTTGGCGGCGGCGTACATTCCGCTGCTGATTATGTTGCTGATGTATAACCGCGATTACGTGCTGTTCAACCCGGATTCGTTCCAGGCTGGGCGACTGCTCCTTCCGGCGAAGTCCCGCCCCTACTCGGATGTTCGTGCGTTCCGCGTGTACCCGAAGAACCCGGACGCGATCAAGCTGAACCCGAAGGATGCGAGCCAGTGGAGGCTGGAGATTCTGCTTCCGGGCGGCCGCAAGCACAACTATTCGCTGAATGATCACCAGATTGATTGTTTGGTGGCGCAGATTGCGTTCAACATTGAGCAGGGACGCTGGGCGCAGCTGGATTCGCCGGCGGACCGTGAAATGTTGGCGAAGTACTTCGTGGACGGCCGCGTGATCTGCACGACCATGGGGTACAAGCCTGCCGGTAAGCATGCGGAGGAGGCGGCACGCCGCGCGTCCTTCCAGAAGGCGCAGTACAAGTAAACCTGTAGCCTACATACCGCGAGAAGCCACATGTGTTTCGAGAAGCCACGTTTTATGTTGCTTTTCGAAACACATGTGGCTTCTCAGCACCGTAGACACACCATCACCGATACCCGTAGAGAGGACAATTCATGGAGCTAAGCGCTTTTGGGATACCCCTAGAGCCGTTGCGCTACATATGGCTCATCGCCTTTATCGTTTACATAGGGTTATGCATAGTACCCGCTATCACTCACCCCGCAACAATCAGCACGGAAAAGGCGAAGGAGCTCTACATCGCCCGTTACGGCTCCCCCGTCAACAATGCAATGAGGTATGCCGAACGTCGTTCCCTGGAGGGTAACCCGCTACCAAAACATAAACTGCGCTCTAACCTCACCCGTGCCCGCAAAGAAATCGATAGCGTATACGGTATCTCCTCGATTGAGGCGTGGTTCCACGTGCTCATGTATGTGTGGGCATGCCTTGTCGCACGGTCCATCTTTCGTCTGTACACAGATATTGCCCATAATGGCATTCTGCTACCGGCTCTGTTGTTGCCGTTCTACATGGTGTTCGTGGGTGCACGTTCAGGTCGCCGCACTTGGCGTAAAGCCCGCAGCATCGATACGGATGACATGACAGCCGGGTTGCCTCAAATCTATAGCACAGCGTTGATGCGTCTCAACGTTTTTGCTGTGCCGAATGGGGCTCATCCTCAAGCTAAACCGGTTCGGGCAAAGAATGATTTCTACGTTGAAACCCACTTTGTGTTGGTTGTGGCTCTCATCGTCTTCTTCTATTCGCTTGTCGGTTGGACAGTTCTAGGTGTTCAGCCAATGCCCATTGGTGGAGCTTCCATAACGCTGGCAATTGTTACCACCGTAACTGCAGTAACTCGGTGGGTTTATATGAGGCGGTACCTGCTGTTCAACCCCGACTCGTTCTACGTCGGGCGGCTTTTCCTACCCGCGAAGAAGTACAGATACACCGATATTGAGGAGTTCTGCGTCTTCCCGAAGAACCCCGAACAGATCAAGCCGACCTTCTACGAGCCCTCGCAGTGGCAGATAGAAATCAAGGTGCCGTCCAGAATCCCGCCGAACCTTGCCAAGCGTATGCCGTGGCTGCGCAGGCACATTGTGGCGGTACACGATGAGCGGGTCGTCTGCCTGACCTCCCAGGTTGCGTTCTACCTGGAGCAGGAACGCTGGGCGGACCTGCGCTCCCCCGCCGACCGCGAAAAGCTCGCGGAATACTTCACCAACGGCAACGTTGTGTGTACCTCCCTCGGGTACAAGCCAGTCAGCGAAGAACAATCATAAACGGCGAGAAGCCACATGTGTTTCGAGAAGCCACATAAGACGTGGCTTTTCGAAACACATGTGGCTTCTCAGCGTCTAACAGGGAGGGGTTAGGCGTCCTGCTCGCGGAGCCAGCGTGCCGCCTCCGTACCGTAGTAGGTCAAGATGACATCCGCACCGGCACGATGAATCGAGCGCAGCGACTCCAGCGCCACAGCCTTACGGTCAATCCAGCCGTTCGCCGCAGCAGCCTCAATCATCGCGTACTCACCCGACACCTGATACGCCGCCACCGGCACCGGCGAAAACTCCGCCACCTCACGCACAATATCCAGGTAGCTACCGGCAGGCTTCACCATCACCATATCCGCGCCCTCCTCCAGGTCAGCACGCACCTCCAGCAGCGACTCGCGGCGGTTCGCCGGATCCTGCTGGTAGGTCTTACGGTCGCCCTTGAAGGTCGACTCTACCGCGTCACGGAACGGGCCGAAGAACGCAGAAGCGTACTTCGCCGAATACGCCAGAATCGACACATCCTCAAAGCCGGCCTCGTCCAGGGCAGCACGCATCGCCGCGATCTGGCCGTCCATCATGCCCGACGGGGACACCGTGTGCGCACCCGCGCGAGCCTGCGAAACCGCCATCTTGCAGTACAGCTCCACGGTCTGATCGTTATCCACTACGAGGGTGCCGTGACCGTTATCAACCAGCACGCCGCAGTGACCGTGGCTCGTGAACTCATCCAGGCAGGTATCAGCCATAACCACCAGGTCATCGCCGAACTCCTCACGGCACACCGCAATGGCACGGTTCAGAATGCCCTGCGGATCCCACGCAGTCGAGCCGACCTCGTCCTTATCCTCATCGCGGGGAATACCGAACAGGTCAATGCAGCGGATGCCCGCCTCGTACGCCTCACGCACGGCGGGGATGATGCTCTCCAGGGTGTGCTGGTACTGACCGGGCATCGAACGAATCGGCTGCGGCTCGTCGATGCCGTCGCGAACGAAGAACACCTGAATCAGCTGCGCGGGGCGCAGGGTGGTCTCAGCGACGAGGGAGCGCATGGCTGCGGTGGTGCGCAGGCGGCGCGGGCGGCGGGTGAGGTTCATGATCTCTCCTGAAAACTCGATAAAAATATGTGGTCTTAGTAGATGAGGGATGCGCCTACATGAGGGATACAGCGGCGCGCGCCAAATCCTGCGGGGAGGGCGAATCAGCCTGCACGTAGCGCAGGTTCAGGGCGCGGCATGCGGAGGCGGTACTCGCCCCAATCGCCACCACCGGCGGCACGGATTCGGGCGGCACAGCTTCAGGCGTTAGCGCGGGGGTGCCATCCAGTAGGGCGTGCAGGCGGGAGGGGGCGGTCACCACCAGCACATCCGGCGCGGAGGTTTCCGGGGCGGTGATTTCCGGGTCGGCGGCATCTACGGCATTCCCCTGTACGAGCGCGCGGGCGGTGCTGAGGCTCAGCTCGCCGGGTGCTACCTGTTCGGCGGGCACCATGTCGTAGAGCACGCAGCGGCGGCTGTCCCAGCCCAGGTTTTTGAGGCCTTCGCGCAGGGTCGGGCGGGCGTTGGAACCCTCCAGAACCAGCACGGCGGCGGGCTCGGTTGCAGGCTTTTTAAACTCCGCGAGCATACCGGCGGCGCTCTGCACCTGCGGCTGAAAATCTGTGCCCAGCCCCAGCTGGGTGTGCACGGCACGGGCGGTTGCCGCACCCACGCAGGCGATGCGCACTCCCCCGCTCGCGCAGGCGCGGGCAAACTCCGCACTCCACAGCTCGGCGCAGGCGCGAACCGTGTTGGCGCTCGTGAAACTCACCCACGCATAGTGCCCGGAGGCGAGCGCCTTCAGCGCGGCGGCGTGGTCTGCGCCCGGTTCGACAGTGCGTGCCTGCTGTAGCGGGGCGAAGAGTACCCGTGGCTCCCCCAACTCGTTCTGTACGCTTTCTTCAGCGAGGGCGCGTGCGAAGGCGGCGCCCTGGGCGGCGGAGCGGGTCAGCAGAACCGTGCGCGCGGGTTCAGCTTGCGGACTAGCGGCAGACATGACGCCTACTTCAGATCCAATCCGGCCAGGGCGGCGGCACCCATCTGCAGCAGGTCTTCTGCCACGCGCACGCCCAGGCGTTCGGCGCCGGGCACATCCAGTTCGGCGGTTGCCGAGGTGTGGCGCAGCATGTCGGTGCCGTCCGGGGACGCCACCACAACGTTAAGCACCAGGTCGCCTTCAACCACGTGCGCGTACGCGCCGATGGGCGCGGCGCATCCGGCTTCGAGGCGGCGTAGCAGGGCACGTTCGGCGCTGACGGCGAGGCGGGTTTCGTGGTGGTTTGCGGCGAGCAGGGCACGGCCGAGGGCACGCACCGGGCGCGCCACCTCGGGGTCGGCGAGCACAGCGGGGTCCGGGTTCTCGAATTCGCTTTCGCGCACTTCCAGGGCGAGCGCGCCCTGACCGGGGGCGGGCAGCATGCGAGTGGGGTCAAGGTACTCGGTGATGAGTTCTTCCTTGCCCAAGCGCTTGAGGCCGGAGACGGCGAGCACCACGGCGTCGCAGTCGCCGCTGCGTTCGGTGCCTACACCGTGGTCGGCGCGTTCGGAAGTTTCGGTGTTCTGGCGGAGTACGACCTGCTTGCCGGCGTGCTCTTCCAGGCCCTTCACGCGGCCGATGCGGGTGCCCACGTTACCGCGAATGTCCACGATTTCAAGGTCGGGGCGCAGTGCGCGCAGCTGGGCGGCACGGCGGGGCGAGCCGGTACCCACGCGGGAGCCTTCGGGCAGGGTGTCGACGGTCAGGCCGTCGCGTGCCACAAGGGCGTCGCGGGGGTCTTCACGCTTGAGGGTTGCGGCGACCACCAGGCCGGGGCAGGGCGCGGAGGGCAGGTCCTTGAGGGAGTGCACTGCCATGTCCACGCGGTTTTCTTCGGAGGCGTTCTCGCCGTCGAGCAGACGCTGGCGCAGTGCCGCAGCGAATACGCCGGTGCCGCCGAGGGTTGCCAGGGGTCCGGTGAGCACGTCGCCTTCGGTTTTGACGGTGCGCAGGGTGAAGTCCACGACCTCGGCATCTGCGGCGCCGTGGTGTGCCTGGTGTTCGGTGTAGAGGGAGGTGACGGTTTCGGCGGCGATACGGCTTTGGGTCAGGGCGAGAGCAGACCCGCGGGTGCCCAAGATGTACTCGTGATGGCTCATATCTCTCCTTTTCGGTGATGTGTGTGATAGCCCGTAGGCGTGTGCGTTTCCCCCAGAGGCTGTGTGTTTGCGACGCTGTGTGTTTGTCTAAATTCTGGGGGTAGCCTGTAGGCACGTGCGCTCCGACCCGCCCGCGCACCCCGGTTAGGGGGTTTTGGGGCGAGCCGGAGCTACAGGGGTGGTGTTAGTGGGAGCAGCATCCGCCGGAGCCGCATCCACCGGAGCGGCTGGCGGGAGCTTCCTCAGACTCGGCGGTATCAGCACCGGCTGCGTACTCGGCGATGACCGGCTTCGGGGCACCTCGGCCGGGCTTGCAGCAGTCGGGTTCGCACTCGTCGAACCAGCCGTACTGACCGCTCGCGCTCGGGGCGAGGACGCTCTCACGTTCGGGGCGCAGGTCGGCTGAAACGCCGTCCTCCACGCGCTCCTCAATGAGGCGGCGCAGCGACTCTACGTACGCCGGATGCGTGCCGGGGGTGGGGGTGCGCACGGCAACCACGCCCAGGCGCTCGCAGGTGTCCAGCGCCTCGGTGTCCAGATCCCACTTGACTTCCATGTGGTCGGAGACGAAGCCGAGGGGCACCAGCACGACGCCTTCCACGGGGGCTTCGCCGTCCTCCGCCGGGTTGGCGGGGGTGGGCAGCGCCTCCAGAGCGTCGTTGACGTCCGGTTCCAGCCACGGCATGGACGGCGGGCCGGAACGGGACTGGTACACCAGCTCCCATTCGACGTTCTGCAGAAGTTGCGGGGCCTCATCGCGAACCAGCGAAAGCACGGCGCGAGCGACCTGCAGGTGCTTCTCCACGTAGGCGGAGCCGCCCTCGTAGTTCACACCGCGCGGGCCTGCCTCATTCGCCGCGGAGGTCGGCACCGAGTGGGTGCAGAACATAATCCGCAGGCGCGGGTTCAGCGAACCGCTATCGCGTGCGGCGAGCTGCTCACGCACCGTGGCGAGGCCATCCTTCAGCCCGTCAGCGAAAGCGCGGGAGAAGCCGGGCACGTCAAAGAACTGACGGATCTTGCCCACGTGCACGCGACCTTCCAGGCCGAGCTGCTCAATCGCCATGCCGTAGTCCTCACGGTACTGGCGGCAGCTCGAGTAGCCGGGGTAGGCGCTGGTCGCCAGCACGAGCACATTACGGTGCCCGTTCTCGTAGGCTTCGGCGAGCACGTCCTTCACGTAGGGCTTCCAGTTGCGGTTCGCCCAGGTGATCGGGATGCGCGGGCCGCGCTCAGCGAGCGCCTGTTGCAGTGCGGCGAGCAGGGCACGGTTCTGCTCGTTAATCGGCGAGACGCCACCGTTGGCGCGGTAGTGGGTGGCGACCTCTTCGAGGCGCTCATCCGGAATACCGCGGCCGGCGGTCACGTTGCGCAGGAACGGGATGACGTCCTCCTGCCCCTCGGGGCCACCGAAGGAGGAGAGAATCACCAGGTCGTAGGGGCGTACCTCTTCGGCACGGTCACGGGTGATGCTGCGTTCGCTTCGGTAGTCACCGAGGGTCTGCTCGTTGAGCGCGGCGGGGCCGTTGGAGGCGGTGTTCGCCGGGTCGGTGCGGTTGGGTACCACGTCGTCCGGCAGGAGCGTGCCGTTGAGGGTTACGCCGTCATTCGGCTGATGGCTCACGCCAGAACCTCTGCTACTTCGTCTGCGCCGATGCGGCGGCCGGTGTAGAAGGGGGTTTCCTCGCGCACGTGCAGGCGGGCCTCGGTGTTGCGGAAGTGGCGCATCATGTCGACGAGGTCAACGAGCTGGGGTGCTTCGAGGGCGAGGACCCACTCGTAGTCGTTCATGCCGAAGGTTGCGACGGTGTTTGCCAGAATCTGCGGGAAGTCGATTGCCTTCATGCCGTGGTTCTTGAGCATTTCTGCGCGGCGTTCGGGGTTCATGTAGTACCAGTCGTAGGAGCGTACGAAGGGGTAGACGCAGACCCATGCTTCGGGTGCCTTGCCGCGTGCGTAGGCGGGTGCATGGTTGCGGGTGAATTCTGCTTCGCGGTGTACACCCATGGTGGACCAGACGATGGTGGTGCCTGCGAACAGCGCGGTGCGGCGGATCTTGCGGACGGCTGCCTGCAGCTTTTCGGGGGTTGCGCCGTGGGTCCAAATCATGACGTCGGCGTTGTCGCGCATTGCGGAGACGTCGTAGATGCCGCGCAGGGTCACACCCTCGGCGGCCAGCTGCTCAACAACCTTCTCGAATTCGGCACGAGCCTCGTCGGTGTTAGCCTCTGCCGGGCGTGCGCCAGAGCGTGCGAACACGGTGTACAGGGCGTAGTGCAGGGTTTCGCCTTCTTCGCGGCCGCGGCGGTTCTCGTCAGCTGCGGAGTGCTGGACTGCGTAGCCCTTGGGTGCGCCGCCGTAGCCGTGGCCTGCGTGGGTGTAGCCGCCCTGACCTGCGCCGTGTGCGCCGCCGTGGCCGTGTGCTGCGTGATCGTGAGACATTGTGTGTTCCTTTCTTCAGCGAGGGTTCGCTGTGCTGGAGGCGCGGCTTCCGTAGCTGCGCGTTTTCTCAAATTTTTTGGTCTAGTTGCTGGTTGGTTTCTGCCGCTACGCCGTCTACTTGGCGGTTGCGGCTTTCGGGGAGGTGACGCCTTCCCAGTCCTGTGCCGCGTGGTAGATGAGGCGGTCCATCTGCTCGTAGGTGTCTTTGACGGTTAAGACCAGGCCGGAGCCTGCCGCCCAGGAGCCAACGGTGCTGAGGGTTCCGAGTTCGCTGGCGCGTTCACGGAATTCCTTGACTCGGTCGCGGTGGCCGGGGGTGGAGGCGGGCAGTACACCGCGCCAGCGTACGACATCCGCGTCAACGAGGTTGTTGTGGGTGAGGGCTACGTCCATCATGCGGCTTGCGTCGCGCAGGGCGAGGGTGATGAGCTGTTCGTCTGCGAGTGCCACTTCTGAGAAGCGGGCGTCTTCGCCGCCGCGGCCGTAGGACAGGCGTACCACGTGGCGTCCGGGGCCTGCGGCGTCGGCGACCCACTGCCATTTGGCGGTGGCGTGGGTGAGTGCCTTGGCGCGTACGGCGGTGGCTTCTTCGGAGACGAGCAGGCCGGTGCCGCGGGGGTGCTTGTCCAGGGCGGGGGCATCAACGACGAGGGTGACGAGGGCGACTTCGGGGCCGGGTTCCAGGGCGGGTAGTGCGGTGGAGACGTGCGGTCCGATGAGTCGTGCCACGGTCGGGCCGTCGGTGGCGAGCACCAGGTAGTCGGCGTAGAGGGGGGTGTTTTCGCCGTCGGTGGTGTGGCGCTGGATGATGAACCACTGGCCGGTGGATTCGTCGCGGTCAACGGCGATGACGTCGAATCCGGTGACGATGCGAACGCCGGCGGCGTACAGGTCTTCGACGAGACGCTCGGAGAGCTGGTTCATGCCGCCCACGATACCGGCGACCTGTGAGCCTGCGGGGGCTGCCGAACGGAAAGCGTGCGCTGCGGCGGAGAGGGAGCGGTGCTTGCGGAAGGCTTCGCGCAGACCGGGGATGGTGGCGTCCACGTCGAGCTTGTCGGGGTGGGTGGAGTACACGCCGGAGACTACGGGTGCGACGAGGTTGTCGAGCACTTTCTGGCCCATGCGGATGCGCACGAGCTCACCGAGGGTCTTCGCGTTCTCGCCTGCGGAGACGGGCAGGAACTTGTCCACCTGGGCGCGGCGCAGACCGTTCTTACCGATAACGGGGATCAGCGACTTATCGTTCACATTGCCGGGGATACCCATGATGCCGGTGCTGGGGGTGCGGCGGGCGCCCTGCGGCAGGTACAGCCAGGAGCCGTAGGAGTTGGGGGTGACGATCTGGTCGCCCAGGCCGAGTTCCTTGACGAGGTCGCTGACAATGGGGCTGCGGGTTGCGAAGGATTCTGCGCCGGAGTCCAGCAGAAGGCCGCCAACTTCGTGGGCACCAACGGCACCGCCAAGGTGGTGACGCTGTTCGAGCAGGGTGACGCGCATACCGGCTGCGGCGAGGCGGCGTGCGGAGATCAGGCCGGAGGGGCCGCCGCCGATGACGATGGCGGTGGGTGCCTTCTCGTTGCGGGTGAAAGCTCGTGCGTTCTGGGGCGCGGCGGAGGAACTGACCTGTGCGGTGCGGTGCGGTGCCTGGTTGGTGTGGCCCATGGTGGTTCTCCTTTGGTCTGCGTGCAGTGGAGTTGCCCATTGCGGTAACGGGTGTGGTGGTTGGTTCGGGGTGCAGATGTTCGGTGCAGATGCCGGAGGGTGTCCAGCATCTGCGCTGTCTATTTATCGTTATTTATCCTATGCCTGCGCGGTGCGTTCGTGGATATATGCCACGAGGTCGGTGAGCACCTGCGGGTCGGTGGTCGGGGGTACGCCGTGGCCGAGGTTGACCACGTGCGAGGGGGCGGCGTTGCCTTCTGCGAGGACCTCGTCTACGTGTGCGTAGAGGTTTTCGCTGCCTGCGGCGAGCAGTGCCGGGTCGATGTTGCCCTGCAGGGGTACGGCGCCGTTGAGCAGGGTGTTCGCTGCCGAGAGCGGCAGGCGGTAGTCCACGCCGATGACGTCTGCGCCGGCTTCGTGCATGGCGGGCAGCAGGGCGGTGGTGCCGGTGCCGAAGTGGATGCGCGGCACGCCGTATTCGCGCACCATATCGAGAGCAGTTGCGGAGTGCGCCTGCACGTAGCGGCGGTAGTCGCTTTCGCCGAGGGAACCAGCCCAGGAGTCAAAGAGCTGCACGGCGGATGCGCCAGCCTCGATCTGCGCACGGAGGAACTGGCCTGCGGTGCGGGCAGCCCAGGCGGCGAGTTCGTGCCAGGCGGCGGGGTCGGCGTGCATCATGGTGCGCGGGCGCAGGTGGTCACGGGAGGGGCCGCCTTCGACCATGTAGGCGGCGACGGTGAAGGGGGCTCCGGCGAAGCCGATGAGCGGGGTGTCGCCGAGCATTTCTACGGTTGCGGCGACGGCTTCACGGATGGGGTCGAGGTCGCTGTCTTTGAGTTCGGGCAGGGCGCGCACCTCGTCGAGGGTGCGTACGGGCTGGTCGAGGACCGGGCCCTTACCGGGCACGATGTCGACGTTGACGCCCGCGAGCTTCATGGGGATGACGATGTCGGAGAAGAAGATGCCGGCGTCGACCTTGTGGCGGCGGACGGGCTGCACGGTGATTTCTGCGGCGAGGTCGGGGGTGAGGCATGCGTCCAGCATGGGGATGCCTTCGCGTACCTGGCGGTATTCGGGCAGGGAGCGGCCTGCCTGTCGCATGAACCAGACGGGTCGGTGGCTGGAGGGGCGGCCGGTGAGGGCACGGAGCATGGGCGAGTCGGCGGTGGTGCCTGCGCGCAGGGGGTGGTTGGCGGGTAGGTGTGCGAGCTGTTCGTCGGTGAGCAGGGGTCGCTGGGCGTCGGTGGGGTGTGCGGGCAGGGCGGGTGCCTGTGCGGTGCCCTGTGCCGACGCGGGGGTGGTGTGCTGGTTTTCGCTCATAGTGTCTAGTGTGACAGGTTTATGCGGGCGTTTTTGCGACACTATGTCATGGTGACTCTTACCTAATGATGGCTTTCTTAGCGGTGAGGGAAACCTTAGTTCGTGCCTACTCTTTGTGCCCGCTCCCCCACTGTGCAGATTTTCTTGCCCCCTACGATGATGGAACTTAGGTTCTGTGAGCTTTACAGGGGCTTAGTCGGCGTGGTTATGATTAATCTCTAGTGAGTACTTATGCATTTGTGGCATCGCACCACACCGTTGATCTGACCACCGTCGCTGCGTTGAGCGCCGGTGCCTCCGGCGTACCCGATGTTCTGGCGGGCGATATGGCACGCCAGCTGGGCGTGAAGGGTGCAGTCGTTCTTGCCACCTGTAACCGTCTTGAAATGTATGTTCAGCTACACGTATCCGCCCATGTAAACATGGTTCGTGAGCTGATTGCTGATTCGATCGCGCGCACCTCCGGCCTGGATCAAGAACTGGTTGATTCCAGCTTCGACGTGTACGCCGATGATGAGGCTGCACGCCACCTGCTGACGGTCGCCTCCGGCCTGGAATCTGCCGTGGTCGGCGAGCGCGAAATCACCGGTCAGGTGCGCCGCGCCCTGGCCGCCGCGCAGGCGAAGGCACAAGAGGACGGCGTACCCCTTCCCGGTGAGCTGGTTCAACTGTTTGAGCATGCGGCGCATACGGCTCGTCAGGTGGGTCAGCATACGGCGCTTGGCGCTCAGGGCCGCTCCATTGTGTCTGTTGCCCTCGATCTTGCGGATGAGGTTGCCGAGAAGGACTGGTCGACCCGCCGCGCCCTGATTTTTGGTACGGGCGCTTACGCGGGTGCGACCATTGCGGCGCTGCGCGAGCGCGGTTGCACCGATATTTGGGTCAATTCCCGTTCGGGTCGTGCCGCCGAGTTCGCGGCAAAGCGCGAGGTTTCTGCGGTGCCGGTGGACGGCATGGAGCAGGCCATGGCTTCTGCCGACGTCATTATTGGCTGCTCCGGCGGATCCGACCCGTTGCTTCCCGAGCAGATTCCGGGCGGCCACCACACGATCCTCGACCTGGCGCTTTCGCGTGACTTTGACCCCTCGGTCGCCGACCTGCCGAACGTTGAGCTGATTACCCTCGAATCGGTGCGCCTTGCCGCACCCGAGGAGACCGAGGAGTCCGTGGCGACGGCTACGCGCATCGTGGAGTCTGAGCTGGCGGCGTTTGTGTCTCGTCAGCGTTCCCGCACGATTGACTCCGCGATTGTTGCGCTGCGCTCGCACACTATGGATGTGCTGGATTCCGAGCTGGAGAAGGTACGTAACCAGTTTGGTTGCGGTGCGGCGACGGAGCAGTTTGAGCTGGCGATGCGCCGCATGGTGAAGTCCCTGCTGCACACCCCGACGGTGCGCGCCAAGAAGCTTGCGGCGGAGGGCCGCACGGAGGATTACGTGCAGGCGCTGGAGACCCTCTACGGCATTCAGGTGGAGGATTCTTAAGAGCCTCCCCTCCCCTGCTCTTCCCGGCGTTTTTGCGCGCATTTTCACGCATCCGGCGGCGAGTATTTTATTAGCCCCCGGCGAAGTACTGCCCGTTCACGGTGCCGATGGGCGCATTCACGCTAGAGTAGATGCTAGATAAGATAGTTCCCATACCCGGCGCACGTTTGGCTGTGCCGGACTATTCTGCGAGGAGACTCATGGAAATCAAGATTGGCATTCGCCACATTGCTCGTGAAATCGTTGTTGAGACCAGTGAGGCTAAGGAAATCCTCATGGAGAAGGTCTCGAAGGCTATTGAGGACGGCTCGCTGCTGCAGATTATGGATGATAAGGGCAACACCACCCTGATTTCTGGCGCTCAGATTGGCTACGTTGAGCTGGGTTCCGACGCTAAGCGTCACGTTGGTTTCGGTATCGGCGCCTAATTAGTTCGGTAGCTGTTTACCCTTTAGCTTGAGCTTTCCCCCGCATCCGTCACGATGCGTAACCGCGCTTTATGCGCTGTGTGCGTGCGCTTTATGCGCCACGTGGTTACGCCGTGCCGAATGCGGGGTTTTGCGTTTTAAACCGCCTACACAAAAACCTCGCGGCACCCGGTTTTGGGGCGGTATATCGCCCATCACGGGCGCACGCCACAACCGGTCGGGGGTGCGCCGGAAGCAAATCCGGGTTAATATTGAGGGGTTAAGTGAATGACCGGTCGTACCCCTTTCAAGACCCCGAGGCTGCACCGCTTTCTCATCATGAATGAACCATGAGTATTAATCATGCGTGCAGGCGGCGTCTCGGTAAGAATTTCCCGTGTAAGAATTTCCCGCGGCCGGCTTTCGACGCCCGCCCGTCACCGCCTCCACCGTTGAGGCGCTGGCTGGTACACCCCGTTACGGGGAGAAACACACCCCGAGCAGGGGTAGAAAGATACGGTCCAGTGACTGAAACGAACACGCAGGAAACCACTCAGACTGCAAAGTCCTTCGCCGACTTCGGCGTTCGCCAGGATATTAGCGACGCTCTCGCGGCGGTTGGCATTACCTCCCCCTTCCCCATCCAGGAGCTGACTCTTCCCGTGGCTCTGTCTGGCCAGGACATTATTGGTCAGGCGAAGACCGGTACCGGTAAGACCCTCGGCTTCGGTCTGCCCACCATCCAGCGTGTGGTCGGCCGCGACGATGAGGGTTGGGCTGATTTGGAGTACCCCGGAGCACCTCAGGCGCTGATTCTGGTTCCGACCCGTGAGCTTGCTATTCAGGTGGGCGAGGACCTGGCGATTGCCGCGAAGCTGCGCAACGCCCGCGTCGCCACCCTGTACGGTGGTGTGCCGATTGAGCCTCAGGCTGAGCTGCTACGCCGCGGTCTGGAGGTTGCGGTGGGCACCCCCGGCCGCATTATCGACCTGTACCAGCAGGGCTTCCTGAACCTGAAGCAGGTTAAGATCGTGGTCCTCGATGAGGCTGACGAGATGCTGGATTTGGGTTTCCAGCCGTCGGTTGAGAAGATCCTCAGTTACCTGCCGGAGGACCGCCAGAGCATGCTGTTATCCGCAACCATGCCCGGCCCGGTCATTGCGATGGCACGCCAGTACATGACCAAGCCCATGCGCATT
Source organism: Rothia sp. HMSC076D04 (assembly GCF_001814645.1). Lineage (NCBI taxonomy): Bacteria > Bacillati > Actinomycetota > Actinomycetes > Micrococcales > Micrococcaceae > Rothia > Rothia sp. HMSC076D04. The sequence continues at coordinate 35,041 of NZ_KV817370.1, forward strand.
AGCGCCGCTGACCCCGAGGACGCCTCGAAGACTAAGGCGTCGATCCGTCAGGTCGTCTACCGTGCGCACCACCTGGACAAGGACGAGATGATTGGCCGCATTCTGCGCGCTACCGGCCGCGGCCGCACCGTCATCTTCACCAAGACCAAGCGTGACGCTGCCCGCGTGGCGGAGGAGCTGGTGAACCGTGGCTTCGCTGCCGCTCCCCTGCACGGTGACCTGAACCAGGTTGCGCGTGAGCAGGCGCTGAAGGCGTTCCGCACCGGCAAGGTCGACATTCTGGTTGCGACCGACGTGGCGGCTCGCGGTATTGACGTTGAAGACGTGACCCACGTGATTAACCACCGCGTGCCCGAGGATGAGAAGACTTACCTGCACCGTACCGGCCGTACCGGTCGTGCGGGCAATGAGGGTACCGCTGTGACCCTGGTTGATTGGGATGACCTGCCGCGCTGGAAGGTCATTAACGACGCCCTGGAGCTGGGTGTTCCTGAGCCGGTTGAGACGTACTCTTCCTCTGAACACCTGTTCTACGACCTGAACATTCCGGCTGGCACTAAGGGTCGCCTGCCGCGCGAGGAGCGTGTGGCTGAGGGCATGGGCGACGAGTTCTTTGAGAGTGCCCGCGATTCTCGTGATGGCCGTCCGGCTCGTTCTCGCGGTGGCCGCGACGGTTCCCGTGAGGGTGGCCGTTCTGGCGGTCGTGACGGTGAGAAGGGTTCGCGCCGTTCTCGCGGTGGCCGCGACGGTCGTTCCGGTGAGGGCCGCGGCGAGCGCCGTAGCCGCTCCGAGGGCCGCAAGCGTTCTGAGCGTTCTTCTGAGCGTGCGGAGCGTACCGAGCAGGGCGCATCCGAACGTTCTTCTGAGCGTTCTGAGCGTGCGCCTCGTCAGCGTCGCCGTACCCGCCGTGTTGAGGGTCAGCCCGTGGAGGGTGAGGGCCGCCGCCGTACCCGCCGCCGCTCTGAAGGCTCTCGTTCTGAGGGTTCTCGTGCTGGGGGTTCTCGTTCTGAGGGTTCTCGCGGTAAGGGCCGTGGCGCTGACCGTGCTGGTTCTGAAGGCTAGGGCCGGGGTTGGGTATTTCAGCATCCCCGGCGCCCGCCGCGCCCTCCCCTGCCGCTGAGGCGAACCGCACGGATTCGGCTGTTTTCGATCCGCAGGGCCCGTCGCTGCTGGTGCAGGCAGATAACCTGGAGTATCTGCGTGAGCTGCCCGATGGTGCGTTCACCGTGATTTACATTGACCCGCCGTTCAATACGGGCAAGAAGCAGACGCGCCGCACGTTGAGCGCGGAGGCTTCTGAGAAGGGTGACCGCACCGGTTTTAAGGGCAAGAGCTATTCGAGCACCCTGCAGACTCTGGCGAGCTATAACGACTCGTTCGAGGATTATTGGGCGTTCCTAGCACCGCGTATTGAGCAGGCGCATCGTCTGCTCGCGCAGGACGGCACCCTGTACCTGCACCTGGATTGGCGTGAGGTTCATTATGTGAAGATTATGTGCGACATGATTTTTGGTCGTGAAAACTTCATTAATGAGCTGATTTGGGCTTATGACTACGGTGCGAAGTCTACGCGCCGCTGGCCGACGAAGCACGACAATATTTTGGTGTACGCGAAGGATCACCGCAGCTATTACTTCAATACTGCGGAGGTTGATCGTGAACCGTATATGGCTCCCGGTTTGGTGACTGAGGAGAAGGCTTCTCGCGGTAAGCTCCCTACTGATGTGTGGTGGCATACTATTGTGTCGCCTACGGGTAAGGAGAAGACGGGGTATCCCACGCAGAAGCCTACGGGTTTGTTGCGTCGTATGATTGCGGCGAGTTCCCGCCCGGGTGATTGGGTGTTGGATTTCTTCGCTGGTTCTGGTTCTACGGGTGCGGCGGCGGCTCAGCTGGGTCGTAAGTTCGTGTGTGTGGATCAGAATCCGCCGGCTATTGAGGTGATGGCTAAGCGCCTGGGTGTGGATCCGGTGTCGTTCGCTGAGTATCGCGGTGTGCCGCGTGGGGCGAGTGTGCTGTTCACGCCGAAGCGTACGGTGGGTGTTCGTGGCGGTACGAGTCGTGATGCGTTGACGGCGGCGAGCCGTCATGCGCTGAAGGCCGTGTTGGATACGCTCACGGAGACTACGCAGCCGGTTGAGGGTGCGTCGTGCCGGTTTGTGCGTCACCGGTCGATGGATGCGGTGGATAAGAAGATGCGTATTGATGGTCGTGATGAGTTGCGTCGTCAGCGTCAGCATCAGGCGCGGGCTAAGGCTCGTGCGGCGCGTGCGGCTGCTCAGCTGGATGCGGCGGCTGCGGGTGCGGTGTTGCAGCATCATGCGTCGCGTGAGAGCGTCTAGGCGGTCTTGTCTGCGCGTCCGTGAGAGCACGTGTTAAGAGTGTGGGGCGGGTTCCCGGTAAAGGAACCCGCCCCACACTCTTTTGTTTTCACCTCATTGCATATTCTCTAAATCTCTACCTGAAGGTTAGGATTTTTGATACGCTGAGAACGTTCTACTCATGAGGGTGCACAAAGATTGTGCCCCCTTCTGTTCATGAAGGAGCTATGATGCTTCGACAATTATTCGCCCGTCCTACGAAGCGGGCTATCCAGGCTGGCGGCACGGTACTGTTGGCTGGTGCCATGGTGTGCGGTAGCGTGCCGGCATATTCTCTTGGTGTTCTGAAACCTCGCCAAGTGACCCCTATTGTGCAGCCCAATGAACCGGCGGTGACCTGTAACGACCGCGCAATCTACGAATATAAGTACCTTCCGAATGCTTATGTGACTTACAGTCGCAAGATTATCTACGACTGGGCTGAGTGCATTGGTCTAATTTCTGAATACCAGAAGTATCAGCTAATCGAAGAAAACACCGTAATTTCCCGTGGCCAGTTTGTGGAGTATTTGTATCGCCTGTCGGGTTCTCCTGAGGTGAAGAATCTTCCGGCTCAGTCTCCGTATGGCGATATCAAGACGGATGATCCGCGTTTTCCTGTGGTGATGTGGGCTCGTCAGCGGGGCATTACCTGGGGTTGGAGTGATGGGAATTTCCATTACGATGCCCCCGCGAATGAAACGACGACAGTAATCATGGCATACCGCCTAGCTGGTAGTCCGGCGGTCAAGCTACCCGATATGAATCCTCCGAATGAGGAAGAGCCCTGGACCAAGCGGAACCCCAACCTTCCTTACGGCTCAGAGTTGCATCGGGCCTATGTTTGGTTGAAATACACTGGAGCTGGCTCTGATAAGAAGTACACTGGCTTCCACGAATCGGTTAGGTACCATGACGTCGCGAGCATGGACTCTGAAGGTCGACGAGTGAGTCAATGGACTTTCCAAGCAACATATGAACAGGCTTTTGAAGTATTGCGCATGGCGGATACTCGAGGCGTATTTTAAAAGATTATAAAAATAGTTTGGTCCCCTGCTCTTCTATGCAGGGGACCAAACTATTTTCTAGTTTTCTGTGGACTCATTCTCAGCTTTAGGGATTCTCGGCGCTACAAGCTTTCCCTCAAATTTAAAATTATTAATTTCGATCCTTAATAGCTCATAAAGCTCAGAGTTAATTTTAAGAACCCATTTATCCCCCATAATTTTCTTTTGGGCCGCAGTTCTGGTCTTATCACTCATCTGACAAGCATCGAAAGCATTTGCGCCAATAATACTAAGACGCTTTGCGCCACCTTCAAGATAGAACCCCCATTGTGCTGCGAGAGCCTTATCTAGTGGAAATTTATCCTCTGGCTTGTCACTATCTTCGTAAGGATTATCAGAGCGCACTCCTGTAAAGGTGCAGTCGCTAGCCCACGAGCTGATATACCAGTTCGCTGCCTCGTGGTTATGCGCTTTATCTGAGACTGCGTCATGCCAGCTGGAGGATTCACCGATACAGCCCACATAGTTATTCCTCGGCATTAGGGCAAACCACCCGTGGCCGCCGTTCTCTTGAGCCGCACACCCCCTTTCTATCGCCAAGATACAGAGCAAACCGACACAGTTTCATTCTCTCCTTCAGCTTCAGTGCAATGTTAAAAATATTTAAAGCAATAGATTTTATATACCTCATTAATATGTTGAGGAAAATTAAAATATTTACGTAAAACTTGAAACGAATTTATGTAAAAATCATAAATTTTCTTGCAAAGAGAAGAAAAAGCGATACACACTAGAGATACCTTCTGCAGCGCAGCACGGTGCTACGTGCAGAAAGTATTCGCCCACTAACATCACTTCGTCGTGATGAAGGGCGAATAATTCACTCACCTCTAGGAGACATCGATGTCTGAATATCATGCGCCATCGCGGCGCGCCCTTTTGGCAGGAGGAGCTCTTGCCGCAACCACTGCAGGAGTCTCAGCTTTCTCCCCAGCCCATGCGGAGCAAGCAAACAAGACTGAAGAGTTCATGACTCGCGCCCCAGAATGGGTAAAAAATACCCAGAAGCGGCTAGACGAGTTCAATAAGCGTCTGCAATATCTCACGTACACTGATACTGCGAGGGAGTACACAGCCCATAATCTTGCGAAGAACGGCCTTCATGTTAATGTTCTGGATTACTGCGTAGACCCCACGGGCGGAGTGGACTGCACCGATCAGCTGAACAAGCTGGCAGAGCGCCTGTATTGGCTCGGCGGAGGGTCAATTGAGCTACCTGCCGGTATTTACAAGGTGTCGCACCCCTTCATTCACTTGCTCGATAAGGTGGAGTTTTTCGGGCATGGAATGTCTACCCGAATTATTGCGACGTCCACAGATGCGCTTACCAAGGCAGCGGGTACCTCTGATGAATGTTTCGGTGTTTTTCATACGGGAACTTATCAAAACCCGACATCTAATGCGACAGATAACCGTCCGATGCGTTTCGGAGTGCGTGATATGTGGATTCGCACGAGCCCCCAAAAAGGGCATATCAACGTACAGCAGCTTACGGATAATATGCATACTAGGGCACCTCTAGCCCATGTTGCAGGCATTATTCTACACACTGAGTTTACGGGTAAGCCTAATGACCCTGAAGCTGTCCCTTCCCTCTCTAACCTAGAAATTTGGGATGTAGATATGGGTGTTGCGATTTTGGGGCTTCATGACCGAGGTATGAAAGTCGATAAAATCCGTGTCCGCAAGTCTTTGCGCCAAGGCTTGCTGGTTGGCAAACCTGTCGGTCATCCGTTACGCCGCAAAGATGGCAATAATCCTGGTGGCGCAGATAATAAGTTCCTTACAGTAGATATTTCTGATGCCAACCTTTCAGGGAAAAACTACGCCGGAATTGAAATCTACGCCTCCCAATGCAAATTTTTTGGGTCAACCAGCTGGTACAACCGCCGATCCGTGCTACAAAATTCTATCTACGTAACGCGGAAAAAGGACCAGTCCGACGATCAATATACTGCCAAGACCGGTGCTGGATGGTATGTCGCCGGAACGCGTAACCTCTTTCAAGGATGCACGGCTCAAGAGAACGGTGGTCACGGATGGTTTGCCCTAATGCCGAGGAATAACTATGTGGGCTGTATCGGTGAATCCTCCAGCTGGCATGACGCAGTCTCAGATAAAGCGCATAACCACGAGGCAGCGAACTGGTATATCAGCTCGTGGGCTAGCGACTGCACTTTCACGGGAGTACGCTCAGACAACCCCTACGGGCCAAGCCAAGAAGTACCCCTAGAAAGAATCCTCGCTTCACTGTGGGGCTTCTATCTTGAAGGTAGTGTTAGGCGTTTGAATATTATTGGAGCAAACGCATACGACGAATGCCACATGGACTACGAAGACAATAACAAACCTAAACCCAAGGTTCTGAACGATAAATGGAAGTTTTCTATTAAAAATTCCCTGAACCCACCCTACAAGATTGAAATTAATCAGTATGTCTATAAATCTACTGAGGATTCAGCAGATATTTCTAATAAAAAAGATTTTCCAATCACTGAATAAAAATTACTAAAATGTGCGCCTCACCTAACATTAGGTGAGGCGCACATAGTTTATTTAAATTTGAAAGATTTATCTGCTAGACGAATCACTTCGATAGCCTGCTCATAAGTAGCGTAAGCCAACCATTCAAATTCATCGTTAGGCGATACGATACCATACCGTCGATACGATACGTTCTCAATAGAATCTTCATTATTTGGATTCTGAAGACCATAGTGTAACCAGGTGTATGCCTTATGAAGCTCCGAATTATATGGCATATTCGGCCATTTTTCCTTCCAAGGAGTAGGGGGGAAATACTTCTCAGGGTCATATGCAGCTACCGTTACTTTTGGACTGCCCGCCAACCGATACACCATCAAGGCAGTAGAAGACTCACTAGCAGGGGTATCATAATGGAAATTCCCATCACTCCAACCCCAGGTAATGCCCCGCTGACGAGCCCACATCACCACAGGAAAACGCGGATCATCAGTCTTAATATCACCGTACGGTGACTGAGCTGGAAGATTCTTCACCTCAGGAGAACCCGACAGACGGTACAAATACTCCACAAACTGGCCACGAGAGATAACACTATCTTTCTTGACCATTTGGTGCTTCTGATACTCAGAAATCAGACCAATGCACTGCGCCCAATTAAAGATAACGCGACGCCCCAATTCACCATCTTGCCGATAGTACTCATATTCTGCGCGGTCGTTGCAGGTCACTGCCGGTTCGTCCGGCTGTACAATGGGGGTCACCTCGTGAGGCTTCAAATGCCCGGTGGCATACGCCGGAACACTACCGCACACCATGGCACCTGCCAGCAGTACCGTGCCACCGGCCTGGATGGCCCGCTTTGTGGGGCGGGTGAATAATTGTCGAAGCATCATAGCTCCTTCATGA
>NZ_KV817370.1:41960-121055 GCF_001814645.1 Rothia sp. HMSC076D04
ATTGTCGAAGCATCATAGCTCCTTCATGAACAGAGGGGAGGCACAATCTTTGTGCGCCCCAATGAGTAGAACGTTCTCAGCGTACCAAAAATCCTAACCTTCAGGTAGAGATTTAGGGAATATGCAATGAGGTGAAAGCAAAAGAATGGGGGGCGGGTTCCTTTGATTAGGAACCCGCCCCACACTTTTGTTTTAGTGCTGTGCCGCCAGCTGCTCGCGGATACGCGCCACCGTCACCGCATCCGTCGTGTTCTCACCCAGCAGGTTCGGCTTACCCGCGCCGTGATAATCACTCGAACCCGTCACCAGAACCTCACGGCCCGCCGCACGCTGACACTCAATGAACTCCAGCAGACGCGCCCGGTCCTCCGGGGAGTTCTCACGGTGATACACCTCCACACCCGCCAAGCCAGCATCCACCATCAAACCCAGGTACTCCAGGCTCAGGGCGGGACCACGCATCGTACTCATCGGATGCGCAATCACCGGCACACCCCCAGCCTCACGAACCAGACGCACCGCCTCCAACGGATCCAGCGCATCCTGCGGCACATAGTAGGGGCTGCCCGTGTACAGCAGCTTCGCAAAAGCCTCAGAACGGTCAGTCACCACACCGGCGGCAACCAGCGCATCAGCGATATGGGGGCGGCCCACCGCCGTGTTCCCCTCCCTCACCTGCGTCAACACGTCATCCCAGGTCAGCGGGTAGTCAGCGGCAAGACGGCCCACAATAGCCTGCGCACGGCCCTCACGGCTGGCACGAATCGCCTCCACACGGCGCGCCAACTCCGAACCCACCGGGTCAAAACCATAAGCGAGCAGATGAATAGTCTTCGTGCGCGCACGGCCCTCACCGTCGGTGTATCGGTAACGGCAAGAGAACTCTGCACCCGGCAGAAAATCCAGACCGTACTCACCCGCCAGCTGGGCCGCCTGCACCCAACCAGCCGTCGTATCGTGATCAGTCAGCGCAAACCCAGCCAACCCGGCGCGAGCAATCAGCGGCACCAGCTCGGTCAGGCTCTGCGTGCCGTCAGAAATAGCGGAGTGAATATGCAGATCGTAACGCCCGGCACGGTTCAGGTGTTCAGGCGCACCCGATTCAGCGGGCTGCAGTGCCTGCTGCGCATTAGGTGCACTATTTCGGTGTTCTGTCTGCGTCATATTCTCTCCTTCCCCGCCCCTGCTAGTTCGTCGCCACCTCAGCGGGGTTTAAGGTATGTCATCTACTCTTCTGATTCAACCCTACCAATATCGGCGGCGCAATATCAGGCACCCGGTCGCAAGTCAAAGATATATTCTGCCCCACCGCGCCCCTCTTATGGTCAAAAGCGCTAAAACACCTGCCCACCTGTGGTGAAGGAGATATGATTAACCCATGACTGAGAACAACGAGAAGAGCACCGAAGCTCAGAAGAACGACCACCGCAGCACCCCTAAGGCGTCTGCGTTCACCGAATTCATTGCTAAGGACTGGGCCAAGGCCGAAGATGACGGCTACACCCGCGAGCCCGTAGCAGACTACGCAGCTGAGCGCCGCGCCAAGATCTCCAAGGCATTCCCCGGCGAGCGCCTCGTCCTGCCTGCAGGCCCGCTGAAGGTCCGCTCCAACGACTGCGACTACCGCTTCCGCCCCCACTCGGCGTTTGCGCACCAGACCGGTCTGGGCATCGACCACGAGCCCGACGCCGTGCTGATCTTCGAGCCCGTCGAAGAGGGCACCGGTGACAACGGTTCCAACCACGAGGTGACCCTGTACTTCCGTCCGCTGGCTGGCCGTGACACCGCAGAGTTCTACGCGGATGCACGTTACGGCGAGTTCTGGGTTGGCCCCCGCCCCACCCTGAAGGAGTTCTCCGAGCGTTACGGTCTGCGTACCCGCGACCTGTCCGAGCTTGAGGTTGCTATCACCAAGAACGCCGGCAACCAGGGCCTGGGCGGCGTGAACATCCGCCTGGTCCGCAACGTTGACCCGGCTGTTGACGCGCTGGTTGACACCTCCCGCTACAACACCGGCGTGGAGCTGGAGCAGGCTGACAAGCTGGACTCCGAGCTTGCCGTGGCTCTCTCCGAGGCTCGCCTGATCAAGGACGCTATCGAGGTTGAGAACCTGCAGCGTTCCGTTGACCTGACCGTCAAGGGCTTCGAAGAGGTCGTGCGCGAGCTGCCTAAGGCTGTTGCGCACCACCGCGGCGAGCGCGTCGTTGAGACCGCGTTCTTCTCCGTGGCACGTACCGACGGTAACGACCTGGGCTACGACACCATCGCAGCGTGCGGTAACAACGCAACCATCCTGCACTGGATCCGTAACAACGGCACCGTCGATGACGGCAAGCTGCTGCTGCTGGACGCAGGCGTTGAGGACGACACCCTGTACACCGCAGACGTGACCCGCACCTTCCCCGTGAACGGTAAGTTCACCGAGGTTCAGGCGAAGGTCTACAACGCTGTGCTGGACGCAGCTGACGCCGCGTTCGAGGTGGCTAAGCCGGGCCGTAAGTTCCACGAACTTCACGACGCCGCTATGGAGGTTCTGGCTCACCGTCTGGAAGAGTGGGGCCTGCTGCCGGTTTCTGCCGAGGTTTCCCTCACCATTGAGGGCGGTCAGCACCGCCGCTGGATGCCGCACGGCACCAGCCACCACCTGGGTCTGGACGTGCACGACTGCGCGCAGGCGAAGGCTGAACTGTACATGTGGGCTGAGCTGGAGCCGGGCATGGTCTTCACCATTGAGCCGGCACTGTACTTCAAGGAAGAGGACATGTCTATCCCCGAGGAGTACCGCGGTATCGGTATCCGCCTTGAGGACGACGTGCTCTGCACCGAGGACGGCAACGTGAACCTCTCCGCTGCGCTGCCGCGCACCGTTGAGGGTATTGAGGAGTGGATGGCGAAGCTGGCGAAGTAACGCCTAGCCCCCCTCCAGTTACGTTAGTAACGTCTTATAGGGAAAGCCCCTCACCGATTCGTTCGGTGAGGGGCTTTCTCGTGTCTTCTAAGTGCTGTCTTCTATGCCTGCCGTATGAGCCGCTACGGGCGGCTACCGCCGTTACGGCGTGAAGTTATTCGGAGTCCTGCGAGGAGTTATCGTGCAGGCCCTGCGGGCGCGGGGTCGGACGCTGCGGCTTGGGCTGAATCAGCTTCGCGTATTCTTCCGGGTCGTCCACGCGCAGACCGTACCGCTGTGCCGGGCGCTTCTGCGTATCTGACTTCTGAGCGGTCGCCTGGTCAGTACTTGCCTGTTCCTGTTCGGAAGGCTGAGCGGATTGTGCGGACTGAGTAGGCTGTGCAGGCTGTGCGGGGGCAACCGGTGCGGGCATGTTCTGCGCCGCACTCTGAGCCACCGCGTTCTGCGCAGTAGTATCACGCTCGGGCAGGTTCTGGTTCGGCGCCGGCTGACTACCCGCTTGCGCACGGTACGAGGGTGCCTTCGGCGCACCGGTCGGAACCGGTGCACCATTCATCGAAACGGTACTCTGAGCCGCCCGCGCCTGCGAAGCCTCCGGGGCCGCCGCCGCCCGCGCAGCCGCAACCGCCGCCGAGAAGCGAGGGTGCGCACCCAGCACGCGGCGTGCATCCTGAGCGTACTCCGGCAGAGCGTACATCACGGTACGCGAGGGAATCGCCTCGGTACGCATCGGGTAACGAATACCGCGATTACGACGAAGAATATACATCTGCCACAGCACAAACACAGCCACCGACAGCGGTACGTACCTTAGCGCCACCGACGTAAAAGAGTCACCGGTCAGAGTCAACAGCACCGAAAACACCAGGCCCATCGACGCGCCCTGAATCGCCGCAGAAATCAGGGCACGACCGTAACCGGGCTGTACCGGGTACTCCACCTGGCGGATACCATCATTGACCAGGTACAGCGCCGTGACCGGGTAATCCTGCTCGCTGAGCACATCGAAAGCGGCGAGCGCATCATCGTGACGAACGAAGGAGGCGATCGCCTCACCGGCGGGCAGGGGCTTGCCCTGAGCCTGCGCCAGGCGCGAGGCCAAGTACGAAGAAGGCGGGGTCGAGGGAATATTCGGCAGGTTAGAAGTCATGGCTCCTATTCTACCGCCCGCCCTAACCCTGGACCCGGTGGGCAGTCAGCTCCTCTACAGGCGTAGCGAACACCTGTTCAATTAGGCTTCTCAAAGTGCGAATCCCCGCGGTGGAGCGTACCCTAGAGAGGTGAGCAATTCGAAGTTCAGCACCCCCAGCAAGATTTACATTGCCCGCCTTCTGGGCCTCGACGTTTTTGACCCCTTCGGTGACCGCCTCGGCCGTCTCCGAGATGTCGTCGTGCTCAAACGCGGCCTGGGCGCCTCCATTGCGGGCGCCCGCCCCGCCAAGGGCAGCGAACCCATTGTTGTCGGCATCATCGTTGAGGTGCTCGGCAAGAAACGCGTATTCATGCCTATGACCCGTGTGCGAAGTATCGACGCTTCACAGATTATTTCGACCGGCCTGGTGAACCTGCGCCGCTTTGAACAGCGCAACTCTGAGACTCTCATCGTGGGTGAGCTCTTTGACCGCCGCGTGCGTCTGCTCGACGGCAGCGGCGACGCCGTCATTGAGGACGTCGCCATTGAGCAGCGCCGCAACGGCGACTGGGGCGTGACCGAGCTGTTCGTTTCCCGCGTCAGCTCCTCCTCCAGCACGTGGCGCCGCCGCTCTAAGGAGACCCTCATCGTCGACTGGGACGAGGCGGTGCTCTCCACCGACGTGGAACCGCAGGCGGCAACCGCGTTCGTGGCGAACCACGAGAACTCCAAGCCCGCCGACCTTGCGGACGCTATCCACGAGATGAGCGATAAGCGCATGGTCGAAATCGCCGCCGAGCTGCAGGATGAACGCCTCGCGGACGTTCTGCAGGAGCTGCCCGCCGAGGATCAGGTGCAGATTCTGTCGCACCTGGACGACGAGCGTGCCGCGCAGGTCCTCGAAGAGATGGAACCGGACGACGCCGCCGACCTGCTCATCGAACTGGACGACGCCCAGCGTGAAAAGCTGCTCGAGCTCATGGAACCCGACGAAGCAGACGACGTGCGTCGACTGCTCGAATACGACGAGGGTACCGCCGGTTCGCTCATGAACCCGGTGCCGATCATCCTCTCCCCCGAGGCGACCGTTGCGGAGGCGCTCGCGCACATCCGCGCCGAGGAGATCCCTCCGGCGATGGCGGCTGCCGTCATGGTGACCCGCCCGCCCCTGGAAACGCCGACCGGCAAGTACCTGGGTCTGGTGCACATGCAGAAGCTGCTGCGTGTGCCGCCGAGTGAGCCGATTGGTCACATCCTCGATACCGACACTGAGCCTGTCTCTGACCAGGCAAGTTTGGAAGAGCTGGCACGCGTGCTGGCGACCTATGACCTGACCATCGTTCCCATTGTGAACGAATCGCACCGCCTGGTAGGCGCAGTGACCATCGACGACGTGCTCGATGCGCTCCTGCCCGAAGACTGGCGCACTTACGATGATGGAACTCCCGTACGAAAGGTAGGACGACGCTTTGCCTGATTCGAACCGCCGCGACGCAAACCGTACCGAAGAGAACCCCCGCATCGATAAGGCGCGCATCCTCAAGGACCGCCTGGAGAAGAAGTACGCTGAACGCAACCGCGAGCGCGGCGACTCCCGCCCGCAGCGTAGCGACTCGCAGCTGAGCACCCCCGGCACCCGCAAGCCGAAGCTGTTCTCGAGCCCCAACCCGGACGCTTTCGGCCGCATGACCGAGGGTTTCGCACGCTACATGGGTACCCCGCAGTTCCTGATGTGGATGACCATTTTCTGTGGCGTGTGGCTGGCGTGGAACTCCCTGGCACCGGAGGAGATGCAGTTCGACCCGCGTAGCCTGAACTTCACCCTGCTGACCCTGATGCTGTCCCTGCAGGCTTCTTACGCTGCTCCCCTGCTGCTGTTGGCGCAGAACCGTCAGGATGACCGCGACCGCGTGGTGGCCTCTGAGGACCGTAAGCGTGACCAGCAGAACCTGGAGGAGACCCAGTACCTGACCCGTGAGATCGCTTCGCTGCGTATTGCCCTGCGCGAGGTGGCGACCCGAGACTTCGTCCGAAGCGAGCTGCGCGACATTCTTGAGGAACTGCAGAACATTGCGCAGGAGCAGGAGCGCCACGCCGAGCAGCTGCAGGACATCAGCGAGGACATTGAGGACCTGGAGGAGGCTATCGACGATATCGATATCTCCGAGGGCGAGGAAAAGGACGCTGAGGAGCAGGGCTCTGATAGCCAGAACTCTGAGGGCACGGACTCTAATAACACGGAGAACGGTACCGAGCAGGCACCTGACAAGGCTGAACGCTCTGCGAAGGACTCCGCACAGGATCCCCACCGAGGCGATTTGAGCCAGCCTCAGAGCCGCGAATCCCAGCAGGCACAGCAGCAGGCAGAGCGCACCCGTGAGGGAGGCGCCCGTGACCACTAATTCGCCCCTGCAGGATGCGCTCTACGCGGCACTCGCCCGCGTCGAGGATCCCGAACTGCGCCGCCCCATTACGGAGCTGGGCATGGTTGAGACTGCGCTCGTGCATCCTGAACTGGATGAGCGCGGTGAGCCGATTCCCGGCCGCCACTGGGCTGAGGTCACGGTGCTACTCACCATTGAGGGTTGCCCGCTGAAGAACACCATCGAGCAGCAGGTTCGTGACGCCGCCGCCACCGTTGAGGGTATTGAGCGTGTGCAGTTGCAGGTGGGTGCGATGAACCCGCAGCAGCGTTCCGCCCTGCGTTCGATGCTCAAGCCGGAGCGTTCCAACCCGTTTACCGCACCCGGTTCGCTGACCCGCGTGTTCGGTGTGGTGTCCGGTAAGGGCGGCGTGGGTAAGTCCTCCATGACCGCGAATCTTGCCGCCGCGTTCGCTTCGCGCGGGCTTGCGGTGGGCATTATTGACGCGGATGTGCACGGCTTCTCCATCCCCGGTCTGTTGGGCATTACCGACGCCCCGACCCGCCTGGATGACCTGATTCTTCCGCCGACCGTGGACGTGCCCGCCCCCGCCCAGCGTTGGGGTGAGCAGAAGGTCAGCGGCGGCTTTATTCGCGTGATTTCTATCGGCATGTTCCTCAAGGGCAACGAGCCGGTGGCGTGGCGCGGCCCCATGCTGCACCGTGCCCTGGAGCAGTTCATCATGGATGTGCACTTCGGCGCCCTGGACGTGCTGCTACTGGATTTGCCTCCCGGCACCGGCGATATTGCCATCTCCATGGCTCAGCTGCTGCCGAATGCGGAGCTGGTGCTCATTTCCACCCCGCAGCACGCCGCTGTGGATGTGGCGGAGCGTGCCGGCACCCTGAGCCTGCAGACCGGTCAGAAGGTCGTGGGCGTGGTCGAGAATATGGCTGCCATGACCCTGCCGGACGGTACCGTGCTCGATATGTTCGGTTCTGGCGGCGGTCAGGTGCTCGCTGAGCGCCTTTCGGAGGCGCTCTCCTACCCGGTACCGCTGCTCGGTTCTGTCCCGCTGGATGTGAACCTGCGTACCGGCGGCGACGAGGGCACCCCGGTGGTCTGGAGCCACCCGGATTCGACCACCGCCGAAGAGATTCAGTCCATCGCCTCGCAGCTGTTGCAGTCGGGCGAGTCGCGGGCGGGTCAAAGCCTGCCGCTCTTCGTTTAGAGATCCAGCCGTCTAGAGATGTCGCCGTCTAGGACCAAGCATCTAGAAGCTGACGGTCAGACAGCTGATACAGAAAGAACCCCGCACCATCACGGTGCGGGGTTCTTTCGTTTCAAAATCTTAGGTGGCGTCCACGTCGAAGGGGGCGTATGCGCCTCGCGGAAGAGCACGGCTCTCCGACTTTTCCTTCTCCTTCAGCAGCGCCTCTTCACGTTCCTTCGCCTCACGCTCACGCTCGGCGTCATCCTCAGCGAACGCCTGCTTCACAATCACGCGCGGATCGTACTGGCGGGGGTCGTACTGGCGCCAGTTAATATCTTCCAGACCCGTCTCGCCCAGGGCTTCCTTGAAGTCGTCCTTCGCGTCAAACGCCATGCGGCGCACAGTCTTGACGAATTCACGGATCTGTCGGGCGTATTCGGGCATGCGTTCGGGACCAATCACCACAAACGTGATGATGGCCAAAATAATCAACTCGGTGCCACTAATACCAAACACAGAATATAGATTATCAGTTCCGAGCCAGCACCGCCGAACCCGCGGCGCTTTCTGGACGTGTCTTTAAGCTCTGGACAAGCAGAAGGCGTACGCTACAGCGCCGCGGAGGGGCATTGCGCCCACGGCTAAGGACGCCACATCAGCGGTTTACGGCGGGTAATCTCCACCGCCGGGGTAAAACGCTGCGGCTCCAACCGCAGACACGCCCGCCTCCCGAACGCAAAAGACCGCCGGCAGCACACCGGCGGTCTCAAACATCCGTTGGATAGATTCAGCGGTTTACGGCGGGTAGTCTCCGCCGCCGGGTTAAAACGCTGCGGCTCCAACCGCAGGCACGCCCGCCTCCCGAACGCAAAAGACCGCCGGCAGCACACCGGCGGTCTCCAGTCACAATATTCGGTTTACGGCGGGTAATCTCCACCGCCGGGCAGCTGCTTCCAATGCCACAGCCAGCCCACCCAGCCCCACTGCGCACACGCACCCGCCACCAGCAGCGCCCAACGATACGCCCGCGAACGGCTCGCCGCCGCCACCACAAGCACCAGCGGGAACAACGGCAACAACAGGCGGAACGTCGAGGACTGCGGATTCAAAAACAGAATCAAATACGCAAAATAACTCAGGCACCACAGGTTCAACGGAGCCGCCAAAACCCTACGCGCCAACGGGCTCAAACACAGAGCAATAAATCCCAAAATCAGCAGGGTCAGCAGCACCGGAGCCGCATACCCAAAGTACAGGTAACCCTGCGACAGCCACGGCTGAATCGGTGCCAAATGGGTACCGCGCCACGCCGTCTCCGTGGCGGTGTACGCATCCACACGGCCCGTAGCCCACCACGCAATCGCAGGCCACACCAGCGCACACGCACACACCACCAAGGCGCTGACCAGCTGCCCCAGATGGCGCACAAACGCCGTGCCCATACCCGACTGGCGGCTCGAACGCACCCAGCACGCAAACCACAACAGGCCGGCAGCCGCGCCCAGGGGCACACCCACCGGGCGGGACAGGCACGCCAACGCCGCCACAGGAACCAGCAGGCCGTAGCGTCCCTGAACCAGGCACAGCAGCGCACCGGCAAGGAACACCAGGTTCAGCGACTCCGCATACGGCACCTGAAGCACCGGCGCCACCGGCAAGAACGATACCAACGCCACAGCCCACATGGACAGCGCAGAAGGCGACTCCTCACTTGTGAAACCGGTCGCCTTCAACGACGCCTCAAACAGCAGGTAAATCACCCACGCCGCCGCAAAACCGGCAATCAGAGCAACCGTCGCCGCCACCGGGTAGTACCCGATGCCCGTCGCATGGCTAATAGCACCGGAAAGCTGCGGGAAAATCGGGTAAAAAGCCCACTGATTCTGCTGAACCACACCCGCCGCATTCACCGGCAGCTCACTCGGGTAGCCCTGTACCGCGATCTGCTCATACCAGCCGGCATCCCAGATGCTAATGAACGACAAATAATCCAGATGCTGACCCCACGGGCTGCGCAGCTGCTGCTGGCCAACCACAGCAAACACGATGAAGCCCCACACGCGGGACAGACCGTAAATCAGCAGTACCGACAGCCACGCGGGCAGGGCACGCAGACGCTGCCCCACCCGGTGCAGGCGCTCACCGGCGGCGGTGTACGCCCAGGTCAGAAGCTCATCAAAAGACTCGCTCCGTTCCTCGCCGGAGGCGGGGGTGGCGGCACCCTGCGCAGGAGAATACGCGGGGGAATCACTATTACGTTCAGGCGAAACACTCACGGGCGTTAGTTCCCCTCAGCCTGCGGGTTCTTCCGCTTCTCCACAAAGTCATGCGCGCTCAAGGTGCTCTCCGCATCATCAGCCAGGGGAACCGCACCGCGGCGAACCGGCTCAGCGGCAGCGACGTTAGCATCAGCAGATTCTGCGGTCGAAGCAGCAGACTCAGCGGCGGGTGCGTTCTCGTGTGTCTTGTCCTCTTCGGGTGCACCGACGAGAGGAGCGATAAAGCTCAAATCCTCCACACGGTCAAAGGTGCCCAAACCATCACGGCCCACACCGCTGAAGAACGCGGCACCGGGCACGGCACGCTCACCGGAGAGCGCCACAACGGAGAGCACCGCAATGCCCAAAATCAGCAGGGCAAGCAGAATCAGAAGAAAGTTCATGTCAATCTCATATCATGCAGGACCGTCAACCCCTGACGGTCACCTAAATTCAAATAGTAGCGCCAGCACCGGCAGAATCAGCGTCGCGGCTAGTCCTCGTCGCGGTCGCTGAGCAGCCAGGCACGCAAATCTGCGTGGCAGCGGGTCAGCTGGCTAAAGCTCACGTGCTCGTTATCGGTGTGAGCCAGCAGAGCGTCACCGGGGCCGAAGTTCACCGCGGGAATACCGATCTCGCTCAGGCGTGCTACGTCCGTCCAACCGTACTTCGGCTGAGGCTCCTGCCCCACCGCCTCAATCAGGGAAGCCGCCAGCGGGGTGTCCAGTCCGGGGCGAGCCGCCGGGGAAAGATCCACAAAATCCAGCTCGTAACCGGTGAAGACCTCACGCACGTGGGCGACCGCCTCGTCCAGGGTCTTATCCGGGGCGAACCGGTAGTTCACGTGCATTGCCGCCGCATCAGGAATCACGTTACCGGCAACGCCACCAGAAATCTGCACCGCATTCAGACCCTCACGATAGTCCAGGCCCTCCACAGCAATAGTCTTCGGCTCGTAGGAGGCGAGCGCCGCCAGCGCGGGCGCCAGGGCGTGGATTGCGTTCTCGCCGCGCCAGGCCCGGCCCGAGTGGGCGGCCAGGCCGCGGGTGCGCACGAAGAAACGCATGGTGCCGTTGCAGCCGCCCTCAATCGTGCCGTTGGTCGGTTCAAGCAACACACCGAAGTCTGCGTCAGTGATAAGCTCGCCGTGGTTGCGAATCAGGCGTGCCAGCCCGGAGAGTTCGCTGGCGACCTCTTCGTTGTCGTAGAAGATGTAGGTCAGGTTGTAGTCGGTGTCCTGCGCGGTCAGTTCGGCGGCAAGTTTCAACTGGACCGCCACGCCGCCCTTCATATCGGTTGCGCCGCGGCCGTAGAGCACGTACCCGTCCTCTTCTTCACGCACCGTGGACGGCACGGTACCCAGCGAACCCTCAACGGTGGGCAGGGGCACAGTGTCCAGGTGACCGGCAAGAATAATGCGGGTGCGTTCTTCCTCTTCACCGGGCATCGGCGGGAATTCGGTGCGGGCGATAATGGCGTCCCCGTCACGGGTCAGGTGCAGGTGCGGGCAGAACGACAGCGCCATGTGCACGGCGTCAGCAATTGGCTGCTCATTGCCGGAAACCGACTCGTAATCCAGCAGGGCACGCGTCAGCTCGGGCATGGACACGTCCAGGTTCAGGGGCGGCTGCGGTACAGGGTGACGCTCAGAAATATTCGGGGAAACGCTCATCCTTCCACCTTACAGGTTCCCCGGTACACACACCCGCGCCCACAACGCCCATATCGAGCATATGAGACGGTCTTGAAGGGGCTCTCACCCCCAAAACTATAATGGAAGGCATGTCTGAAAACACTCCCCGTTACGCCTCCGGCGTTGCACTGGTCAATGTTGTTGTCTCTGGCGAGCACGCCGGCACCGTCCTGGATGCGTGGTTCCCCGCTCCCTCCCTCACCCAGACCCCCGACCTGTCCATCGCGGACGAGCTAGAGGACCTGGCCGTTGAGCATCCGGCGCGCAACGCCCGTACCGAGGTGCGTACCGCCTCCATCAACCTGGATGAGGCACCCGAAGACGCGGTGGACGCATACCTGCGTCTGCACCTGCTCTCCCACACTCTGGTTCGCCCCAACGAGCTGAACCTGGACGGCCTGTTCGGCACCCTGGCGAATGTTGCGTGGACCAACCACGGCCCGGTGCTTGCCGCCGAGTTCCAGAAGCTTGCGATTGGTCTGCGCAAGCTGGGTCACCTGAGCGTGAGCCACATTGATAAGTTCCCGCGCCTGGTGGATTACGTGGTTCCCGCTGGCGTGCGCATTGGCGACGGTGACCGTCTGCGCCTGGGTGCGCACCTGGCGTCCGGCACGACCGTGATGCACGAGGGCTTCGTGAACTTCAACGCCGGCACCCTGGGCACCTCCATGGTTGAGGGCCGTATTTCTCAGGGCGTTGTGGTGGGCGACGGCTCGGATGTGGGTGGCGGCGCCTCCACGATGGGTACTCTTTCCGGTGGCGGCACTCAGCGCGTGTCTATTGGTGAGCGTTCCCTGCTGGGTGCGGAGTCCGGTATCGGTATTGCCCTGGGTGATGACTGCGTGGTTGAGGCTGGCCTGTATGTGACCGCCGGTTCGCGCGTGAGCGTTCTGTTGCCCGGTCAGGAGGCGCGCGTGGTGAAGGCTGCGGAGCTGTCCGGTGTGTCGAACCTGCTGTTCCGCCGCAATTCGATTAGCGGCGCGATTGAGGTTCTGCCGCGTGCGAAGAACACCGTGGAGCTGAACGAGGCGCTGCACCTGAACTAGTCTGCACCTGGACTAGCGCTGGTTGCCCTTGCGAACGTTGGGGGTTCGTGAACTTTAGGGGTCGGGATGTGTGAAGCATCCCGGCCCCTTTTCTGCGCCCGGTGTTCCCTCGTCCGCCGCTCTTACAGGCTGGGCGCGAATCCGCGGCGGCTACGATGACCGTTTTCAGGGCGTACGGCTCGGGCTTTCGCTAGGCTGGTAGTACCGGGTACAGCGTACCCGCCATGACTGACCACTTGTACAGTTCAGAGAGGAACTCAGATGCCTGAATCAACTAAGTCAGAGTCGACGATGAGCGAAACCTACCGGCACTTTACGCGCCTTTTCCCCTACCCGCACGAGCGTATTGCGGTGGGCGCTCCTGCTACTGATGCCATGGCTCGTTACGATGAGTTGGCTCAGCTGGGGCACACGGAGAGGTTCGTCCCCTTCTTCCTGAACCTAAACGATACGGTGCTTGAAAGCATGGTCATTGCGGTATCCCTTGAGCACGACATTATCGACGATGTTGAGACTCTAACCCCCGAGCAGGTGAGCGCCTACACTCGTGCTGTCCTGCAGCGTTACCGTACCGCCCGTGGTGGCGCCTCCGCCGAAGAGTACGGTAGCGCCGCCATTGCTCAGCAGTTGCGCCAGGTTATGGACGATGGCGAAGAGACTCACGAGGACGACCCGGACGACTTCAACCTCAACGAGCTTGTCGACGAGTTTATGAGCTCCGATTTTCTGCCCGATGAGGAGCCCGAAGATGACGCCCCGACTCTTTCCGCCCTACTCTGCTATGAGCTCCTGGATGAAGAAGAGAAAGGCGAGATGCTCCTGCTACAGATTCCGACCGATGACCCCGCCGATATTCCCGCGTACCTGCCCTTCGGCGGCTGGAATGACTGCCCGGACGCTCAAACGCAGCTGGCATTCACCCACTATTGGCGTGAAAAGTACGGTGCCATCCCGGCGGCTCTTGACGGTGCTGACTGCCTGGAGTTTCTGGTGGAACGCCCCGTAGCAGACCCGGTCGAGGCGAAGAAGGTGGCGGTCGAGCAATTCGCATTCTGTTCCGATCTTCCGTTCCAGGTGTTTGAGGATTTTGAGCAGCTGACGGAGTTTATTCACCAGAGCCGCCAGTGGTATTTCTGGTGGGATTAGACGCAAGCTATACAGCGAGGTGGGGGCGAGTGGCGACACACCTCAATAACGCCTCCCACGTGCTCACATCAGAGTGCACAAGCGCACAGTGTTCCACAGTACTTACACCGCATGCACGGCTGTACCATTAGATACAGCTCAACAGCTTTTGTCCCCCATCCGGAGCACTTTTTCCGGATATATAAAGCCCGAAAGGACATCATGAAGGTACTCGTTACCGGCGGTGCCGGCTACATTGGCTCGCACACCGTACTTGAATTGCTCGAGGCAGGCCACGACGTCGTCGTCATGGATAACCTCTCCAACTCCTCCGAAGAGTCCCTCAAGCGCGTCACCGAGCTGGCCGGCCGCGCCCCCGAATTCCACAAGGTTGATCTGCTCGACCTCGAAGGCATGAAGGCTCTCTTCAAGCAGGTTCGCCCCGACGCTGTGATTCACTTTGCGGGTTTGAAGGCTGTGGGCGAGTCCGCTGAGAAGCCGCTGTGGTACTACCAGACCAACGTGGCTGGCACCCTGAACCTGCTGTACGCCATGGACGAGGCCGACTGCCACTCCATCGTGTTCTCCTCCTCCGCTACCGTGTACGGTGAGCCCGAATCCATGCCTCTGATCGAGAAGATGAACATGGATGCGCAGTCCTGCTACGGCCGCACCAAGGAGCACATCGAGGACATGCTGGTTGACCTGGCTGCTTCCGATCCCAAGTGGAACATTGCTCTGCTTCGTTACTTCAACCCCGTTGGTGCGCACGAGTCCGGCCGTATCGGTGAGGACCCGGCGGGCATCCCGAACAACCTGGTGCCCTTCATCGCGCAGGTTGCTGTGGGTCGCCGCGATCACCTGAACGTCTTCGGTAACGACTACCCGACCGTTGACGGTACCGGCGTGCGCGACTACATCCACGTGGTTGACCTGGCTGACGGTCATCTGAAGGCGCTGAACTACATTACTGAGCACGGCGGCCTGCACACCTGGAACCTGGGTACCGGTAACGGCTACTCGGTTCTGCAGGTTCTGCACGCGTTCGAGGAGGCGTGCGGTAAGGAGCTGCCGTACAAGATTGTGGATCGTCGCCCCGGTGACGTTGCGGTCTCTTACGCTGATCCTTCCTCTGCTCTGGCGGATCTGGGTTGGAGCGCTAGCCGCGACATTAAGACCATGGTTCGCGACCACTGGAACTGGCAGAAGAACAACCCCAACGGTTACGAAGCCTAAGCTGTTTTAGCCCCTTGTGAGGGGTGTTGAAGAGTGCCCGATAGGTGTTATCTCACCTATCGGGCACTTTTCTGCGCTTTTTTCGAAATTTTTACCAAGTCGTGACTACCTCCCCAAAGGCGTTTGACACCTCGTGAGTACGTAGAAAAAGGGGAGAATATATTCCCTAGTCAGAGCCTTTTGTGAAGATGGGGTATTTTTTACCCATATTTTTACGTCAAAAATACTATAACTATGCATTCGTGCTTAAAAATTCACATTGCTTACACAGTAAAGTGAATATTTTGCAGACAGAAAACCGTATGAGGCGTAAGCTGAAAACTCAGCATACAGACAACCCGCATCATAGACGCACCTCACGTGAAAGGGTTCAAAATGTCCGCACAGGCAGCTCCCGAAGCGCAGAAAAACCTCATCGAAATCGCCAACGTCAACAAGTACTACGGCACCAACCACGTTCTGAAGAACATCAACCTTTCCGTGGGAAAAGGTGAGGTCGTCGTCCTCCTCGGCCCCTCCGGTTCCGGCAAATCCACCCTCTGCCGAACCATCAACCGCCTCGAAACTATCACCAGCGGATCCATCACCATTGACGGACAAGAACTACCCGAAGAAGGCCGCGCACTCGCCAAGCTCCGCGCCGAAGTCGGCATGGTCTTCCAGTCATACAACCTCTTCGCGCACAAGAACATCCTCGATAACGTAACCCTTGGACCCCGCCGAATCCGCAAAATGTCCAAGTCAGAGGCAGAAGCAGAAGCCATGAACCTGCTCGCGAAGGTTGGTGTGGATTCCCAGGTGCACAAAATGCCCGCAGAGCTTTCCGGCGGTCAGCAGCAGCGCGTCGCCATCGCCCGTGCACTCGCCATGAAGCCCAAGGTCATGCTCTTCGACGAACCCACCAGCGCGCTCGACCCCGAAATGGTCAACGAGGTGCTCGACACTATGGTCTCCCTCGCGAGGGAAGGCATGACCATGATCGTGGTGACCCACGAGATGGGTTTTGCCCGCAAGGCGGCAGACCGCATCGTCTTCCTTGCCGACGGCGAAATCATCGAAGAGGCGCACCCGGACGAGTTCTTCACCAACCCGAAGAGCGAGCGCGCCAAGGACTTCCTCTCCAAGATCATCAACCACTAAAGCGGAGGGACCGACATGCAAAAATATTCACGTAGGCTCGCGGCACTCGCCGCAGCAGCTTCCCTCGCTCTGACCGGCGTCCTCGCCGGATGCTCCAGCGCAGACAGCGACCACAAGATCCGCATCGGCATCAAAGTAGACCAGCCCGGCCTCGGTTACCAGGACGGCAACACCTACACCGGTTTCGACGTGGAGGTGGCACGCTACGTCGCCGGCAAGCTCGGCTACTCCGAAGAGCAGATTGAGTTCGTAGAATCCCCCGCCGCTAACCGCGAAAACATGCTCAACACTGGTCAGGTAGACATGATTTTTGCGACCTACTCCATCTCTGAAAGCCGCAAGAAGACCGTGGACTTCGCCGGCCCCTACTACACCGCTGGTCAGGACCTGCTCGTGCGTGCCGATAACACCGACATCAAGGGCCCCGACGACCTCAACGGCAAGAACCTCTGCTCCGTGACCGGCTCCACCAGCGCCCAGAAGGTGCAGGACAAGTTCGCCAAGAACGTGAACCTAGTCAAGCAGAACAGCTACTCCGACTGCGTGGTCGCCCTCAACGGCGGCGTGGTGGACGCCGTCACCACCGACGACATAACCCTCGCCGGTCTGGCAGCCACCAAAGCGAACAAGGGCAAGCTGAAAGTGGTCGGCTCCCCCTTCACGACCGAACGCTACGGCGTGGGCCTGCCCAAGGGCACCGACAAGTGCGAAGCCGTGAACAACGCCATCAACGAGATGGTTGCCGATGGCACCTGGGAGAAACTCATCACCAAGTACACCGAAGGCACCGGCTACCACTACAACACCGAAACCAACCCGCCGCACCTGGGCACCTCCTGCGCCTAGGCCTCTAGAGAGGTTCACGAATGTCATTCTTTGACCAACTCGGCGCCCTCCTGTCCAAGTACGATGTGGTTGGCGCCTTCATGACCAATATTGAGCTGACCCTCTGGGCGGCTATTGGCTCGTTCGTCCTCGGTACCGTGCTGGCGCTCATGCGCATCAGCCCCGTCCCGTCCCTGCGCTGGGTGGGCACCGCCTATGTGCATACTGTCCGTAATACTCCGCTCACCATCATGATGACTTTCGCCATTTTGGGTGTGTGGACGCAGTTCCAGCTCTCCTTCTCGCACGATTTCGACACGAACTTCTTCGTGTACGCGGTCATTGCCCTGTCGATTTACCATTCGGCGTTTATCTGCGAGGCGATCCGTTCGGGTGTGAACACCGTGCCGAAGGGTCAGGCTGAGGCGGCACGCGCTATCGGTCTGGGTTTCTTCGACACCGCCCGCCTGGTGATTTTCCCTCAGGCTCTACGCGGCGCCATTACCCCGCTCGGCAATACTCTGATTGCGTTGACGAAGAACAGCACTGTCGCCTCGGTCGCGTCGGTGGCGGAGGCCTCCGGGCTGATGAAATCCATGATTGAGTTCGACGCGAACATGGTGCTTGCTATCTTCATCATGTTTGCGATGGGCTTTGTCATCATTGTTGTTCCCATTGGTGCGTTGACCACCTGGTCATCCCGTAAGCTGGCGGTGAAGCGATGAAAAACCCTTTTATCAGTAATGACACCCGCGCCGCTTCTTCGGTGCTTTTCGACGAGCCGGGTCCTATCGCGCAGCGTCGTATCCGCATCTTCAACATTGCTGCGGTAGTCCTTTTTGCACTATTTGCGGTGTATGTGCTGACCGTGATGGGTCAGAAGGGGCAGCTGGAGGCAGAAAAGTGGACTGACCTGTTCACCGCCCGCGCCTGGAGCTCCTACTACCTGCCGGGCCTTGCCTCGACCCTGTCGGCGGCAGCGGTTTCGGTGGTTACCTCGGTTGCGTTCGGTGTGGTCTTCGGTATTGCTCGACTCTCCCAGTACCGCGTTATCCGCTGGTTCGGCACCGTGGTGGTAGAGTTCTTCCGCGCCGTGCCGGTGCTGATCATGATGATCTTCTTCTGGCTGTTCTTGGGCAAGTACAGCGGCCTTCCGCCGGCTCAGCTGCCCTTCATCGCCGTGGTGATTGGTCTGACCCTGTACAACGGCTCGGTGATTGCTGAGCTACTGCGTTCGGGCGTGAAGCAACTTCCTCGCGGTCAGGGCGAGGCGGGTCTTGCGATTGGTCTGACCCCGACCCAGACGCTGATTCGGATCCTGCTTCCGCAGGCGTTCACCGCGATGATGCCCTCAATGCTCAGCCAGTTCGTTGTGATTCTGAAGGACACCGCCCTCGGTTACATCATCTCCTACCCCGAGCTGCTCGCTTCGGCGCGCCGCATCGGTTCCGGTGACGGCAACGTGCTGCAGACCCTGATTCTGGCGGCGGCACTCTTCGTGACGGTGAACTTCGTGCTGACGGCTGTAGCAACCGGCATTACGGACAGGCTGGCGTCGCGCACCTCCGCAAAGGTGACCCGAAACCTGATTCCGGACGCTCTGGATAACCCGAACCCGCCGACCGTTCAGATGTTCGTTCTGCCCGGCGACCGCAAGTAACCCTTCTCGTTCGGGCTCCTCAGCCAACGATTATCAGCAGATACGGCAAAGCCCCAGCACTCCCCTTTCGGGAGGGTGCGGGGGCTTTCTGCTATGCGGGCTAGTTAGACCCGTCGGGGCTACTTAGCGGCCGATGCCTTCAGACGCTCAGCAGCCTTCGCCACCGCCTCATCAGAAGCGGTCAGGGCAATACGCACGTAGCCTTCGCCGTCCTCGCCGTAGAACACGCCGGGGCCAGCAATAATACCCAGCTCAGCCAGGCGACCAATCGAATCCCAGGTGGACTCACCGAAAGTGGTCCACAGGTACAGGCCAGCCTCAGAATTCTCGATGCGGCCACCAGCGGCGGCAATCGCCTCCTCCAGCACCTCACGGCGGGCACGGTACAGATTCTTCTGCGCCGCCACGTGCGCCTCATCAGCCAGCGCCACCATCATGGCAGCCTGCACGGGTGCAGGCACGATCATGCCGGCGTGCTTGCGGCTATTAATCAGGTTCGGCATGATTTCGGGAGCACCGGCGATGAACGCGGCACGGTAACCGGCGAGGTTCGACTGCTTCGACAGCGAGTACACCGCGAACAGGCCGGTGAAGTCGCCGTCACACACGCGCGGATCCAGGATGGACGGCACCGGCTGACCGCCGCGCGCCTCATCCCAAGCACCCCAGCCAAGCTCCGCATAGCATTCATCGGATGCCACCACGGCACCGATTTCGCGCGCCTGCGCCACAATCTCACGCAGCTGCTCCACGGTACGCACCACACCGTTCGGGTTCGCCGGGGAGTTCACCCAAATCAGCTTCACACGGCTGCGGGTGTCAGCGTCCAGCTCATCCAGGCTATCGGCGGGCACAGACTCGGCGCGGGCGAAGCGGGCACCCATATCGTAGGTGGGGTACGCAACGCGCGGGTACACGACCACATCACCCGGGCCCAGACCCAGCAGGAACGGCAGCCACGCCACGAGCTCCTTCGAACCGACCGTGGGCATGATCGCCTCCGGGCTCAGACCGGTCACGCCGCGGCGGCGCGCAAACCACTCGGCAATAGCCTCACGCAGGGCGGGGGTGCCGTGGGTGGTCGGGTAGCCGGGAGCGTCAGAGGCAGCCGCCAGTGCCTCGCGAATGTTCTGCGGGGTCGGGTCAACCGGGGTGCCGATGGACAGGTCCACCGGGCCGTCCGGGTGGGCGGCCGCGGTTGCGCGGTAGGGGGCAAGCGCCTCCCAGGGGTATTCGGGCAGGTTCAGGCCGTAAGTCATTGTGTCACCTGGTTGCTTGGGAATAGTTTTCGTCATTTTAGTCTAGCGTCCGTGCGCTGGCGTGCCTACAGCAAGAGCCTCCATTCCAGCGCCTAGACGGTGCGTGGGCACCGGGTGCTGTGATGGAGGCTCTTGGCACCCGTTAGCGGGTGCGGTCAGTCTATGCGGTTATACCGTAATTACTCGCCGCAGGGATTACTCGCCACGAGGGGGCAGCGCCGCGATGAAGGGCACGTCCTTGCCGGTGGGGCCGAGCTTTGCTGCGCCGCCGGGGGAACCCAGGTCATCGAAGAAGTCTGCGTTGGCGCTGACGTATTCGCTCCACTCTTCGGGGACGTCGTCTTCGTAGTAGATTGCTTCTACGGGGCAGACGGGCTCGCAGGCGCCGCAGTCCACGCACTCATCCGGGTGGATGTACAGGGTGCGTTCGCCTTCGTAGATGCAGTCGACGGGGCATTCTTCAACGCATGCGCGGTCTTTGACATCCACGCAGGGAAGCGCGATTACGTAGGTCATTGGTGTGCCTTTCTACAAGCTGTTCGCCCCGTGCCCGCCGGTCTGCGGGTCGTCTGCTGCAGGGCAAAATCTACAGAGTAAACCGCCGAGTAGGTGGTACCCGGCGGGGAAGTCTGTGTATAGTCTATCGCGCACCGGCTGTTTAACCGTATTTTCGTGGCGTATCAGACAGTGGGCTCATGGGTTTGTGGGGGTATTTTTTAGGCTAGGCTGACCTGGTATTTCTTTGCGTTATTGCTAGTCGGCTGGCTTTTAAAAATAGATTAAGCCAAAAATGAAATCTTCGTCACATGAATTTTTTGATGAAGTCGCCGCTATTTCCACCCCGCACAATTCACCGAATAACGCATACATTTTCTTTCCTATTGCCCTCTATCCGGCGGGTTTAGAAGACAGCAGCGGCGCAACACCCAAAACAGCAGGAGGGGCCGTCCCGGCTAACCGGAACGCCCCTCCCCTTAGGTTATGACGTAGTGATGAGCCTCAGCCTACTTCTTGGCGCCTACTTCTTGGCGCGAGCACGCTGATGCGCCGCACGCGGCGAGAAATACTGTGCGTCCTTCACACGAGCGCGCGTGTACACGAGCATGCCCAGCATCGCCGCGACCGGGGCGCCGAACCACCACAGGGCACCGTAGAAGCCAATCGCCGAATGGCCCGGGTTCACCAGAACAAACGGCGAATCGGGGCGACCGTAACCGAGCACGTACACGGTCACGAACACTGCAACAGCCACGACAGCCGCCGCGTAGCCGCGGCGCAGCGACAGGGCGCACCACAGGGCGGTAAAGAAAACCGTCAGGTACGCCACCAGCAGGCCCAGCGGTAGGGCGGTATCGCCCGCGTACACGACCCAGGCATGGTAAATCGAGCCGGCGATACCGGCAAAAATGCCCAGAATCGAGCCGGCCAGAACGCCCGCCACCAGACCAGCCTCCTGCGGCTTCGGGTGCACGGTCGCGGTCGGGTCACCGTCGAGCACACGGAAAGTCTCCACGGCAGAAATCTTCTGCGGCACCTTATTCGAGTACTCAAAAGTCTTCTCGTCCACCACCGTGATCTGGGTGCGGTGCGCCTCCGTTGCCTTACGCTTGGCGGTGCCATCACCGTAAATAGCAGCTTGCAGACGCTGATCCGCCGTATCGAACTCACCCTCAATGCCCCAGGTGAGAATCGGGCGGTCCTCGTCATCTTCAAGAATCTGCAGGGCGCGGTGCACGATCTCGTACACGCGCACGTGGTCGGGGTGACCGTAGCCGCCGTCCGAATCGTAGGTGACCAGAACATCCGGGGTGAGGGCGCGGATAGCGGCAACCAGCGCCTGAGCCTGCGGTTCCAGCGGCTGCGCGGTCAACGAATCCTCCGCCGCCACCGGGTTGGCGACGGGCTTACCCTCCGGACCCCACGCCATACCGGAGTCACGGTATAGCGGCAGCGTGCCCTCCGCGACGGCGGGTTCCTGGCCCAGGAAGAACTGCTTCTTCACGCCCAGTGCCTTGATAGCGCCGGCAAGCTCACCGGTACGGTACTCGCCCAGCGCCTCACCGTTATCACGGCAGCCGGGCTTACCGACCTCCAGGTGATGCAGCTCCTCGGGGATGACCTCACCCAGCTCACCGCGGGTAGCGGTCAGCAGGTACACCTCCGCGCCCTTCTGCGCATAGTACGCCATGGTCGCGCCGGTCGAGGAGGTTTCGTCGTCCGGGTGTGCATGCACGAACAGGATGCGCGCCTTCTTCGCATCGTAGTTATTCGGCAGCAGGTCACGGCGCGAGCCGGGGGCGATGCGCTCACCCTGCGTGGGGTAGCTGGGGGTCGCAGAATCAGGCTGAGTGTTCTCGGTTTCAGACACAGGCTTTCCCTCTCATACGCAGGGTTGGGTTTCTTGGACGGTCAAAGCGCGCCGGCAATTTACATCGTTGATCAGCAGACGTTGAGTAGCGGACGGGTGCCGCCACCGTGCAGGCGCATTATTTTATCTTACACACTCGCATGTACAACGCGGGGTGTTCAGGCTTTTCAGAAGCGGTTTTAGGCAGAAAGCAGAAGCGCTCCGCTCTCCTTGTTCTTCTCTCCGCCCTACCCCGCCGGTACTTCCCGAACGCGCCTGAGATTTAAACAGAGCCGCCGCTACCTCCTCTTCAGAAGGCAGCGGCGGTTCTTACGCAACGACAGCACCCGCTACAGCAGGTGAGTCGCTAACGCGCTATCAGTTCGCGCTGTACTAGTTCGCGCGGGCGCGGCGGCGGAACTCGCGGACACGCTCGTTGGAATCCAGGATGACCTTACGGATACGAATCGCCTCGGGGGTCACCTCAACACACTCGTCTTCGCGAGCGAATTCCAGGCACTCTTCCAGGGTCAGCTTCTTCGGCGGGGTCAGGTTTTCGAAGTTGTCCGCGGTCGAAGAACGCATGTTGGTCAGCTTCTTTTCCTTGGTGATGTTAACTTCCATGTCGTCTGCACGGGAGTTCATACCAACGATCATGCCCTCGTACACCTCAGAGGTGGGCTCCACGAAGAAGGTGCCACGCTCCTGCAGGTTGATCATCGCGTAGGGGGTCACCACGCCGGCACGGTCAGCGATCAGCGAACCGTTGGTGCGGTACTCAATGTCGCCAGCCCACGGCTCGTGCTCAATCGAGTAGGAGGAAGAAATACCGGCACCGCGGGTCTCAGTCAGGAACTGAGTACGGAAACCAATCAGACCACGTGCGGGAACAGCGAACTCCATACGGACCCAACCGGTACCGTGGTTCGACATGTTCTCCATGCGGCCCTTACGTGCAGCCATCAGCTGGGTGACAGCACCCAGGTGTTCCTCGGGCACGTCAATGATCATGTGCTCCATGGGCTCGTAGACCTTGCCGTCGATGGTCTTGGTAACCACCTGGGGCTTACCCACGGTCAGTTCGAAGCCTTCGCGGCGCATCTGCTCCACGAGGATAGCCAGGGCGAGCTCGCCACGACCCTGAACCTCCCACGCGTCCGGACGCTGGGTGGGCAGAACCTTGATGGACACGTTACCGATCAGCTCGCGGTCCAGGCGGTCCTTCACCTGACGTGCGGTGACCTTTGCGCCCTTGACGCGGCCAGCCAGCGGGGAGGTGTTAATACCGATGGTCATGGAGATCGCGGGATCGTCCACCTTAATCAGCGGCAGGGGCTTGGGGTTCTCAGCGTCGGTCAGGGTTTCACCAATGGTGATGTCCTCGATACCAGCCACTGCGACAATCTCGCCGGGGCCAGCGGACTCTGCGGGAACACGCTCAAGAGCCTTGGTAGCCAGCAGCTCGGAGATGCGGACGTTCTTGATTTCACCGTCGTGACGTGCCCACGCAACGGTCTGGCCCTTCTTCAGGGTGCCGTTGAAGATACGGACCAGTGCCAGACGACCCAGGAACGGGGAGGAGTCCAGGTTGGTCACGTGTGCCTGCAGAACCTCGTCCGGGTTGTAGGTGGGGGCGGGCACGTGCTCGATGATGGTCTTGAACAGCGGCTCAAGGTCGTCGTTGTCGGGCAGCTGGCCGTCTGCGGGCTGGTTCAGGGATGCAGCACCAGCCTTACCGGATGCGTACACCACCGGAACGTTCAGCACAGCGTCCAGGTCCAGGTCGGGAACCTCGTCCGCCAGGTCGGATGCCAGGCCAAGCAGCAGGTCCATGGACTCGCCAACGACCTCGTCGATACGGGAGTCGGGGCGGTCAACCTTGTTCACCACGAGGATCACGGGCAGCTTAGCAGCCAGTGCCTTACGCAGCACGAAGCGGGTCTGGGGCAGCGGACCTTCGGATGCGTCCACGAGCAGCACAACGCCGTCAACCATGGACAGGCCGCGCTCCACCTCGCCACCGAAGTCGGCGTGGCCGGGGGTGTCAATAACGTTAATGGTGATGGTCTCACCGTTGGCGGAAGGGCCGTTGTAGAACACGGTGGTGTTCTTCGCCAGAATGGTGATGCCCTTTTCCTTTTCGAGGTCGCCGGAGTCCATGACTCGGTCTTCAACATCTGCGTGGGCAGAGAAGGCGTGGGTCTGCTGCAGCATCGCGTCGACGATGGTGGTCTTGCCGTGGTCAACGTGTGCCACGATGGCCACATTGCGAAGGTCGGGGCGCGAAGCGGTGTTTTCAGACATGCGTTAAGTTTCTCGCTTAAATCTAGGGGATAGTCTTGCCAACGGGTGCGCTCTAGAAGGCGCGGGGGTCACGGGGCAGTACCTTCAGATAGGTTATCTGGGGGTGTTTGCCGGTTGGAGTGTATGCCGGTGGACCCGCTCTGCGATGAGAGCGTTTCCGGGCACGCCAAAACGGACCCCCCTCCGTTGGGCTTAGCTACCAGTGTATCACTAGGGCTTTTCTGCGAGCCACTCATCAATCATGCGGCGGGCAACGGCGTTCGTGCCGGGCAACTCCAGCTTGGCGGGGTCGTCCTCGTCGCTATTGCCGCGCTCCTCCGAAATAGCAATCGCCTCACGCAGCTCAGCGGCGGTGAACCAGCGGGCGGCACGAATCTCACCGTCGTGGTGGATGATGGTTTCGTTCTCATCCACGCGCACCCGGTAGCAAATCATGAGCGAACGCGGGAAAGGCCACACATCGCTCATACGGTACTCGGTGCTGAGGGCGTGCAGGCCGGTTTCTTCGTAAACTTCGCGGGCGATTGCCTCTTCGAGGTTTTCGCCGGGGTCAACGAAACCGGCGATGAGGGCGAAGCGGTTGGGGTGCCACTGGCGGTTATTCGCCAGCAGCACGCGCTCGCCGTCGCGGCTGGTCACCAGAGCCATCACAGCGGGCTCAATGCGGGGGAACACCATCTCGCCGGAGGCGGTGCGGCGGATTCCCTTGGAGCCGAGGGGCGCCTCCTCGCCACTGTAGGCGGAGTAGCGCATGTCGATGAGGTAGTCGCGGCGTGCCAGGGCGGTGGCGTAGTGGGCGCGGCCTTCCGGATCCTCGTGGACCGGGTAGTAGCGGAAACCACTGGCGGAGGCGCGCACCCGAGGGTTATTCAGGTCGGTAGCGACCTGCGCGAGGGTTTCGTCCTCGCAGTAGAGCACGTGCACCTCTGCTTCACTATCCTTCTGGGCGTCGGCACCGTAGGCGGCGGGGCGAATCACGCTACGCGCAAGGATGGCCTCTTCGGTCAGCGGCTCGGCAGCATCGTTACCGGTCAGGTAGTGCAGGGTTCCGTCATTGTTGAGGAGGGTTTCCCCTTCGCGGGAAATGAGCAGGTAGCGCGGTGCGTGAGTGTCAGCGGGCGTGTGTTCAGGTGAAGAAGTCATAGGTTTTACTCTACATCTTGATGTTGCAAGGCCCACAACAGTGTGCCAGGTTTCGATTTTTTCGCCGTATCGTCCCATATCACCCCCGAAAGAGGTGACATAGGCACCCGAAAATAAGAGAATGGAAACATGACTACTTCTATTGACCCCACGACCACCTCCGCGTGGTCTGCTCTGTCCGCTCACCACAAGTCCCTCACTCCGAACCTGCGCGAATGGTTTGCCGCTGACCCGGAACGTGCGCAGAAGCTCAGCTTCACCGCCGACGAACTGCACGTCGACCTGTCCAAGAACCTGATTACCTCCGAAACCGTTGAGCTGCTGGTCAAGCTCGCTGAAGAGGTCAAGCTGGAGCAGGCTCGCGAGGCGATGTTCTCCGGCGAGCACATTAACGTCACCGAGGACCGCGCAGTACTGCACACCGCGCTGCGCCGCCCCGAGGGTTACACCCCGGCACTGACCGTTGACGGTCAGGACGTAGACGCAGACGTTCACGCCGTGCTGAAGAAGATCTACGCATTCGCTGAGCGCGTGCGCAACGGCGAGTGGACCGGCATCACCGGCAAGCGCATCGAGACCGTTGTGAACATCGGTATCGGCGGCTCCGACCTGGGCCCGGTCATGGTGTACGAGGCTCTCAAGCCCTACGCTGATGCAGGCATCACCGCACGCTTCATCTCCAACATTGACCCGACCGATGTGGCCGAGAAGGTCTCCGGCCTGGATCCCGAGACCACCCTGTTCATCGTCGCATCCAAGACTTTCGGCACCCTGGAGACCCTCACCAACGCACGTGTGGCACGCGAGTGGCTGCTTTCCGCACTGGCTGAGGCTGGCGCTCTGGAAGGTAAGGAAGCATCCGAGGCTGTGGCTAAGCACTTCGTGGCTGTCTCCACCGCACTGGATAAGGTTGCAGCATTCGGCATTGACCCCGAGAACGCTTTCGGCTTCTGGGACTGGGTTGGCGGTCGCTACTCTGTAGACTCCGCGATCGGTACCTCCCTGGCTATCGTTTTCGGTCCGAAGGTTTTCGCTGAATTCCTCGCCGGCTTCCACGCAATGGATGAGCACTTCCGCACCGCTCCCCTGGCTCAGAACGTGCCCGTTCTGATGGGTCTGCTGAACATCTGGAACGTGAACTTCCTGGGTGCTGAGACCCACGCGGTTCTGCCCTACGACCAGTACCTGCACCGCTTCCCCGCATACCTGCAGCAGCTGACCATGGAGTCCAACGGCAAGTCCGTTCGCGCGGACGGCTCCTTCGTCAACTACGCAACCGGTGAAGTGTTCTGGGGCGAGCCCGGCACCAACGGCCAGCACGCTTTCTACCAGCTGATTCACCAGGGTACCCGCCTGATTCCCGCGGACTTCCTGGCATTCGCTAACCCGGTCCACCCGACCAAGGACGGCGAGCAGGACGTTCACGAGCTGTTCCTGGCTAACTTCTTCGCACAGTCTCAGGCTCTCGCGTTCGGCAAGACCGAGGAAGAGGTTCGTGCAGAGGGCACCGCAGAGCACGTGGTCAACGCACGTATCTTCAGCGGTAACCGCCCCTCCACCTCCATCATGGCGCCGCGCCTGACCCCGCGCGTTCTGGGCTCCCTGATTGCCCTGTACGAGCACATCACCTTCGTTCAGGGTGTTGTGTGGGGCATCGATTCCTTCGACCAGTGGGGTGTTGAGCTCGGTAAGAAGCTGGCGCTGGACCTGGTTCCCGCTATTGAGGGTGACCGCGAGGTTCTGGCTCGTCAGGATTCTTCGACCGCTTCGCTGATTGACTACTACCTGAAGAACCGCACCAAGTAGTAGCTCAAACATAGCCCCGAAGGTTTTATAGCCTGCGGGTATAGGATGCACAAACCGCCGGATAGGCTCCCAGTTAGGGAGGCTATCCGGCGGTTTTGTTATACAGGTTCTAGCTATATGCCGTGCTACTAGTTCACTGCGGGCAGGGTGTCGGAGGCGACCTCCGCAATAATGCGCACCACGGTGGATTCGGGTAGCTGCGGGATGCCCTGCTCGTCACGCACCACGCCACCGGCGTCACGGTGAGCAGTCATGCCGGTGTCTTCGGTGGTCTCTTCACCGTCGGCGCAGGTTGCGGGCACGTGCACGAATCCGGCGGGGATGCTCAGACCCAGTTCACGGCTGATGCGCTGGCCCTCGTAGAACACGTGGTTGCACACGTAGGTTCCGGCGGTGTACGAAATCTCGACCGGCTCCCCCGCCGCACGCAGACGCTCAAAGCTGGCGCGCACCGGCAGGGAGGAGAAGTACGCCTCCTGACCGCCCGGAGCGATCGGCTCATCGCAGCGCTGGTCGCCGTCGTTATCTTCAATACCGGCGGAGTCCAGGTTGATAGCGACCTGTTCGAGGCTGACCACGTCGCGGCCAACCGCCACGCCCAGGCTGATGAGCGCATCGGGCTGCACATCCTGCAGGGCAGTGCGCAGAGCGGTGCTGGATCCGTCGTAGCTGACGGGCAGCTCGCGGGTGATGACGTTCAAATCCGGGCGCATCCGGGTCAGTAGACGCTGAGCACCCTCAGCGAGCGCTACGGTGGGGTTCACGGGCACGCCGGGGAACGGGCCGAAGAAGGTCAGCAGCAGGGTGCGTGCCTGATTGGGGGTGGTTGCCATAGTCAATCTCGTTTTCTGCGTTAGTTTTATTCAGCAGCGTTCTTTTCTGCGGCGCGGCGTTCCAGGTCCTTGGCGAGCGCCTCCAGCAGCTCTTCGGGGGTGGTGGCGATGATGAGCTCGTCCAGGTAGCGTTCGTTGAGCAGGCCGGTGGACGCCATGTAGTGCATGGCGTCGATGAGCTTGTCCCAGTAGCCGTTGACGTTCAGCAGGGCGACCGGCTTGGAGTGAATATCGAGGAACTGCCAGCTGAAAACTTCAAAGAACTCTTCGAGGGTGCCGGGGCCGCCGGGCATGGCGACGAACGCGTCAGCCTTCTCAATCATGGCGATCTTGCGCTGGTGCATGGTGTCCACAATGTCGAGGGTGGTCTGGCCGGGGTACACGCCCTCCAGGCCAACCAGCTTGTGGGTCACCACGCCGTAAACCACGCCGCCGGCGTCCAGGGTTGCGCCCGCGACGGTGCCCATGAGGCCGGTGCGGCCGCCTCCGTACACCACGCCAATATTGTTCTGGGCGCAGAGGGTGCCGAGCTCGCGGGCGCGCTCGGTGAAGAGCGGGTCGTTGCCGGAGCGTGCACCGCAGTAGACGGCAAGGTTGTAGTCAGTCTTCTTCATGGTTCTCCTTGAGGGGTGGGCGAGGGTACCGTACGCGTCGCTGCGTGGCGGCTTCTCCTCGCGGTGTTCTGTGTTGAGGGTACCGGATGTACCTGTGTACCTCATGTGTGCCGCCCGCCAGGTCAGGGGGCACGTTGGGCGCGGTGGTTACGGTAGCGGGGTGCGTGCCAGCAGCGGGAAGATCTGCTCGGTATTCAGCGGTGCCTGCGCGGCGCTATCGGAGGGGCTGCTCATGGCGGGGTTAACCCAGCGCAGCTCAGCGATTTCGGCCTGCGGCACCAGCGTAACCAGCTGCTCGTGCTGCTCATCGGTGGGGGCGTATTCGAAGGTTTCGGCGCGCACCGTAAAGCCTGCCTCGTTCAGCGCCGCCGCTTCCAGCAGTCCGAGGTGGTGCATCCGGGCAGGGTTGGGGGTGAGCCCGATTTCTTCGCTCACTTCGCGGCAGGCGGTCTGTAGCGGGGTTTCCCCCGGTTCGGGTTTGCCGCCGGGCATCATGAACCCGTCGCTACCCTGTTTGCGCACGGTGAGTACGAGCCCGTCCCGGTTGCGGATTGCCACGGCGCACACGTTGACGACGCGGTGCGTGCTGTCGATGGCGCTGTGCTCAGTAGCGTTGCGCTCGGCGGGCTCAGCTGCCTGGGCGGGCTGAGCAGGCTGGGCTGCTTCTACTCGGTTCTGCGGGTTCTGGTTCTGCGGGTTCTTCTGCATGGGCATCTTTCTACCCTAGCATTTCCCTGTCTTCTGCCCGGCGCTGTGCGTGTTTGTCTTATTCATCCGCCCTATTGTGTGCCCTGCGGGTAGTGGTTTTACGTAATATTTCGGCGAGTTATCTTATGTCCGGTTCATGCGTTTAGGTGCGTGTTACGGTGTAATTAACCGCGATGTCGCGGTACCGTATACGCACTCGACTTGGCGCGATACAGGAAGAGTGCGAATCGCTCAATCACTCATGTAGAAGGAACTTCGTGATGGCTAACTCTTCTCGTGCCCGCCGCTACGGTAGCGCCGGCGCTTCTGTTCTTCTTGCCGCCTCCTTGAGCCTGGGCGCTCTGCCTTCTGTTGCGGCAGCGAATACCCCGAATCCGGATAACCCGCCGGTTATTACGGTCTACAACTACAAGGTTGAGACCAACACCCGTGAGTTGAAGACCGCCCTGCGTCTGAACAAGATTACGTTCAAGGCATCGAAACTGCCCGCGAAAACTACCGCTTTCGCCCCGGCTTTGCATGAGGCAAACCATAGGGGTTTCCCGTTTCTGAACCCGATTCAGACGGTGCGCGTTGAGGGCCCGTTCAAGGATGGCACGGCGACTGCGACCCATTACGTTCCCGGTAGCCTGATTGACCCAGCGAAGAACTACAGCTTCGTCGCTAATATCATCGTTGATGGTTACGGGGGCGGTCAGATTCTGCGCATGGACGTTGTGAAGGATAGCGCTGCACCGGTTCTGCACGTGGATTCGCCGCGTCTGAACACCAAGGGTGAGACCGTGTTGAAGGTGCGCGGTACCGGCTACACCGGTGAGGCGACCCCGCACGGTGTGCGCGTGGTGGTGTCTGATACGAATGTGTGGGTTCCCGGTCGTTTTCCCCAGCAGGGTATGCGTTTCGTGGCTGAGGTGACCGTACCTGCTTCGCAGATTCACAACGGCGCTTTTGAGACGGAGGTGAAGGTCCCGGCGGATGTTGCGGCGACGCTGAATACCTCTCACAAGTACATTGCGGGCACCATGGCTGCCGGCGTTGAGGGTGCTGAGTACGGTTCGTTTGATGCTCAGAAGCCTCTTGAGCTTTTCGCGCAGGAGCCTGTGGTTTCTGCGGTTCCGACTTATGCCCCGACGGTGGCTCCGCTACCGGAGGCAACCATTGGTGTTAACCCGACCGACGCACCCACCGTAGCACCCCTGCCCGAAGCAACCGTTGGCGTGAACCCCACTGACGCACCCACCGTGGCACCCCTGCCCGAGGCAACCATTGGTGTTAACCCGACCGATGCGCCCACCGTGGCACCCCTGCCGGAAGCAACCGTAGGCGTAAACCCGACCGACGCGCCCACCGTGGCACCCCTGCCCGAAGCAACCGTAGGCGTTAACCCGACGGATGCACCCACCGTGGCACCGCTTCCCGAAGCAACCGTAGGTGTAAACCCCACTGATGCACCCACCGTGGCGCCGCTGCCGGAAGCAACCGTGGGAGTGAACCCCACTGACGCACCGACCGTGGCGCCCCTGCCCGAGGCAACCATCGGCGTGAACCCGACCGACGCGCCGACGGTTCCCGCTCTGCCGGAAGCAACAGTCGGCGTGAACCCCACTGACGCACCGACGGTTCCCGCTCTGCCGGAAGCACCGGTTGCCGATAAGACCCCCAACGCTGACAAGCTGGAGGACGCAACCGTAGCGCATCCTAAGAGCAAACCAGCTCAGAGCAAGCCCGCTCAGGAGGCTCCGGTGACCGCCGCCCGCTCGTCTCAGGACAGCCTCGTTAAGGAGAGCAGCCCCAAGAAGGCTACCCTGGCGAACACCGGCGCATCCAGCGTTGGCGTGGTTGTTGGCATTGGTGTTGCTGCAATCTGTGCTGGTCTTGGCTTGAGTGTTCTGCGCTCGCGCCGCCGCTCCTAAGAGCTACAGGGCGCACAGTCTAGCCCACCCGTGCGGAATAAACTGCGGATAGCAAAGAGCCGCCGGCTCCCCCTCAGTCAGGGGAACCGGCGGCTCTTCACGTATCAGCTAATTCAATCAGCTGGCGCAATCGTTCGCGTTACTTCGAAGCCTTAACCTCGATGCCGCTCACGTCAATCTGTTCCAGCGGAATCAGGCGGTCACGAGTGACCACGCGGTGCACCAGCCAGACCGCGATAATCACGGGCAGACCAATGTAGGAGCTGAGCACGCCAGCCCAGTCGCCGCTCAGGAACGCCTCGTAGTTCTGGCCGCCAATAACGACCAGGCACATGAGGAAGGCGATAATCGGGCCTGCGGGGAAGAACGGTGCCACGTAGGGTAGGTCCTTCAGGCTATTGCCCTGCTTCAGGTACGCGCGGCGGAAACGGTAGTGAGCCACGGCGATACCCACCCAGGTGATGAAGCCAGCCAGACCGGACACGTTCACCAGCCACAGGTACGCGCCGTCCGGCGAGAGCAGTGCAGCGATGAAGCCGACCGCGCCGATAGCTGCGGTAGCCAGCAGCGCGTTCATGGGCACGCCGCCGGAGTTGATGCGGGTGAACATCTTCGGTGCCTTACCCTCCTGGGCGAGCGCGAAGAGCATACGAGCCGAAACGTACAGGCCCGAGTTACCTGCAGAGAGCACTGCGGAGAGGATCACGGCGTTCATGATGGCTGCCGCGAAGGCGATGCCCGCACGCTCGAAGATGAGGGTGAACGGGGAGATGTTGATGTTACCGTCCGCTGCGGTGAGCAGGTTCGGGTCGGAGTAAGGAATCAGGAAGCCGATGACGACCATCGCGCCGATGTAGAAGAGCATGATGCGCCAGAACACGCTGGTCAGTGCGCGGGGCACGTCGCGGCGGGGGTTCTCAGATTCGCCGGCAGCCACACCAATCATTTCGGTGCCCTGGAAGGAGAAGCCTGCCACCATGAAGATGGCGAGTACGGCGGGTGCGCCGCCGACGAAGGGTGCCTCACCGACGGTCCAGTTGGAGACGCCCGGGGAGCTACCGCCCAGGATGCCGAAGATCATGGCGATACCCGCGATGAGGAAGACGACCACGGTAACGACCTTGATGGTGGCGAGCCAGAATTCGCTTTCACCGTAGGAGCGTGCCGAGAGGGCGTTGATGCCGGTCAGTAGCACGAGGAATCCTGCCGCCCACACCCAGGATGGGATGTCCGGGAACCAGTACCTCATCACCTCACC
Source organism: Rothia sp. HMSC076D04 (assembly GCF_001814645.1). Classification (NCBI taxonomy): domain Bacteria; kingdom Bacillati; phylum Actinomycetota; class Actinomycetes; order Micrococcales; family Micrococcaceae; genus Rothia; species Rothia sp. HMSC076D04. The sequence goes on from NZ_KV817370.1 coordinate 74,745, forward strand.
GACGGCGACGAGTTCGGCGGCGACGGTAATCGCCCAGTTGAACCAGTAGTTCCAACCCATGGCGAAGCCGAAGGACGGGGACACGTAGCGTGCCGCGTAGGTCTGGAATGCGCCGGGGACGGGCAGGTGCGCCGCCATCTCGCCGAGGGACTGCATGAGGAACAGCACCATGATGCCGATGAGGGCGTAGGCGAGGATTGCGCCGCCGGGGCCTGCGGTGGAGATGGTCTTACCGGAGGCGACGAAGAGGCCGGTGCCGATTGCGCCGCCGATTGCGATCATCTGCATGTGGCGGGCGGAGAGGCCTCGCTTCAGTTCACCCTCTGCGGGGGTGGCTTCCGATGCAGCGCCGGAAGTCTCTGTAGGCTGTGCCATGTCAGGTCTTCTTTCTGAGGCTATTGCTTCGTGCGTTTGCTAGCGGTCTAGTCTGTGGTGTCCAGTCTAGTCTTGCTGGGGGTGGTGCCGCCGAAGGTTTGTGCCTGGGTCAAGAAATTCTTTAATCATAAGGATTTCTTACGTACCGTAAGTTTTCCTAATCTGAGGGTCAATCCTACTCGCTTTTGAGGCTCTTTTCCACCCAAAACCACAAAAACACAGAAAAACCCTCCCGTACCCGCTTCATCACAAGCGGTACGGGAGGGTTCCCTATCAGGCTAATTCACCCGATCTATTCAGCTCACCCGGCTTTAGTCAGCCAGGTTGTGGAACGAAACGTTCGTGGGGTGCTCCACGGTACGAGAAACGGTGCAATCCTTCTGCTCGCTGAGCTGAATCAGACGGTCCACCATCTTCTGCGCCTTGGCGCCCTGCTCATCCTCGGGGAATCGCACATCAAAGTCCACCTCAACGTCGTCGAGGCGCACCGCGCCGTCTTCGGTCTGCTTCAGCGCCGAGGCGAGCACCTCAAACACCTCGGGGGTGGAGCGGCGGGAGGTGCCCGCGTCCACGTCCACGGAGGAGCAGCCGGCAATCGCGGCGAGCAGCAGCTCGACCGGGGTCAGCAGGCCCTCGCCCACACCGAAGTCGAGGGTTGCGCCGTTGGCACCGTAGGCACGGTAGCGCAGGCGGTCGATGCGCTCGATCTTGGTCTGGCGGTAGTTGTCGAGTTCGCGGCGTTCCTGCTGGCGCGAGTACACCTTCTTCTGCTCTTCAGCAGTCTGCACGGTGTTGTTCTGCTCGGCGTTGTTCAGCTCAGTGTTGTTCTGCTCAGCCATTGAGGTTCCTTTCGGGTTGTCTGCACGGTCACTAGGTTATTCAGCGCCGCGTTGTTTAGCGTCATTCACTATAAGCGTGTTTCTCATTATTTTATTCCCGGACTCTTTTTCTCGTCGGTCAACCGCTTGCTCCTATACACTGGAAAACCGCGGCGGAGCTTCGAAGTCCCTCACGCACACAGTAGATTTTTTGAAGAGCACAACATACACAAGGAACTCTTTTATGGCACAGACCCCCGGCGCTGAGCATCCCGGCACTGAACGTACGAGGCGTCCCGGCACTGGGCGTACGAGCACGCAGAATGATTTCCGCTTGGCTGTTGCGGATTCTTCCGTGGTGATGCTCGGTATTGCTGTGCTGGGTTTGGGTTTGGGTATTATCCTCAACGCTCACGGCCTGCCGATCTGGACTGCACCGCTGCTATCTGCCCTAGTTTTTGCCGGTTCGGTGGAGTTTTTGATGGTGGGCATGGTCAGTGGTGGCGCACCTCTAGCGTCGATTGCGTTGACGGTGTTCCTGGTGAATGCACGCCACCTGGTGTACGGTCTTTCCTACCCGTTGCACAATGTGAAGGGTTTCTGGGCTAAGGCTCTGGCGATTCACACTCTTTGCGATGAGGCGTTCGCGCTCAACTCCGGTCCCGATCGTAATGAGCGTTCGGGTGCGCGTATTCTGTGGGTGAACGTGCTGATTTACGTGTCGTGGGTTCTGAGCGTAGTCCTCGGGTATGTGCTAGGCGCGAGCTTCCTCAGTAATCTGAAGGGCGTGGACTTCGTGATGGTGGCTATCTTCACGGTTCTTGCGATGGACGGCTACCGCGCCAACCCGGATCGTGTGACGGCGCTCTTTGTGGCGGTTTCGGCGGCGGTTGCGCTGATTTTTGCGCCGTCCTCGTTCCTGGTGGCGGCGTTGGGTTCGTATGTGGTGCTGCTGCTGGCGCGTTTCCCGGTGGCGAAGCGCCGTGGTACGCTGCCGCATCGTGCTGTGCATGAGGTAGCGGCTGAGGCTGAAAGCGCCGCGGAGACCTCAGGCACCGCCGCTACCGCTGATGCTCCCGCTTCCACACAGCGGTAAGAACGTTACATACGTGTTCGAAACCGGTTAGGATAGATGAGTGGAGCTTCGCTCTCCCCTCTTTCTATTTCTAGGATTACTAAGATGCCTCCCGCGCGAACCTGCACGGAGGCTCCCAGAGGTGAAGGTACCCCATGACTCAGATGAAAGACACCGCTAAGGAAACTAGCGACGCAGAACGCTGTGCCGCCCCGGAGTAACACCGCACCGGGAGCGGCATCACCCGAGGTCACACACGAGAACTACTGTCGCGCGCAACTACCCGCGCTGAACTATCCACGCAGAAAACTCGTGCAGGAGGAACAACCCTCCGCCTCCATGTTTCGCGGCTTTCATCAACTCACGTACCTACCGCACTACTTAGCCCCCAGCCTCTTCTTCGGTTGGGCTCTCCCTACCCTTTTTCGCGGATGCTTTCACGGCTTCACCCGCGCCCCTCTTTCGGGGACTCTTCCCCCCCCTTTCGGGGCACTCTTTCGGAGTCTTTCGCTGAGTATGTGCAGAAAGAGAAAATCTTCATGAACAGTGAAGTGACCACCGGCTATATTCTTGCCGCAATTCTTGTGGCTGCAGGTATTACGTTCCTGCTTCGTTTGCTTCCCTTCGGCCTGAAGAAGGCTCTGGCTGGCTCCGAACTTTTGGATGCGCTTAGCCACTGGATTCCGCTCGGCGCTGTTGCGCTGCTTGCCATCTATGCGGTGGCGAAGATTAATTATTCTTCCGTTGAAACGGCGGCACCGTACCTGGCGGGTCTGGTGGTGACCGTGGGGGCGCACCTGTGGCGCAAGAATATGGTGCTAAGCATGGTTGCGGGTACCGTCACCTGCGTTGTGCTGGCTAACTGGGTTTTCTAGGAGGGTCACGATGAGCATCTCTAAGAATCCTGTTTCTTCCACTACTGTTTCCACCACTGCTGCTTCTCAGCCTGCACCGCAGCAGGCGAGCCAACCCGCGCCCCATCAGGCTTCTCCCGAGCAGGTAGAACAGGTCATTGCTTCTGCGCTTCCGCTAACCGGCATGATTCCCGTGGTGGAGGCTCCCGCCTCCCCCGATGCACAGGGGCCGCAGCAGCCGCGCGAGAGCGGCTTCGCCGAGGCGATGCGCGTTGCCGGTGTGATTATGCTGGGCCTGTTCTTTGTCGGCATTGGTCTGGGCGTGCTGGTGCACAGTTACGGTCTGCCGTTCTGGGTGGCGCCCCTGCTGCCGCTCCTGGTTTTTGCCGGTTCCGTAGAGTTCGTGCTGATCGACATGATCTCGAATCATGCCTCGCTGTTCTCTATCGCCGTGATGACTCTGCTCATTAATTCCCGCCACCTCATGTACGGTCTGTCCTACCCGATTGAGCGGGTGCGTGGCGGCTTGGCGAAGTTCTACACCGTGTACACGCTCATTGATGAGGCGTATGCACTGAATACGGGCCCGGACCGCCATAAGCTGCGTGCCTCCCGCATCCTGTGGATTCACGCGGGCCTGCATTTGAGCGTCCTAGCGAGCGCAACGCTCGGCTACGTACTAGGTGCAAGCTTCTTGAGTGAGCTCAAGGGCGTGGATTTTGTGATGACGGCACTCTTTGCGGTGCTCGCCATCGATGCATATCAGAGTTCAAAAGACCATACCACCGCGGCTATCGCAGGCGTGTCTGCGGCGGTTGGTTTGTTGGTGTCGCCGCAATCGATGCTACTGATTTCGATGGTGGTGTACATTCTGCTGCTGGTGTCGCGTTTTGTGGTAGCTAAGCGCCGCGGCACCCTGCCGGAGCATATGCTGGTCGCGGATGAGGACCCCGCCGAAGCCGCCGAAACTGCCGAAACCTCCGACGCTCCCGGCCATCCCGGCACCTCCGCACACTAAGTCTGAATCGCGCACTAAGTCTGGATATAGTAAAGCGCCCCGCCCACCCGAAATACCGGGTGGGCGGGGCGTTATGCTGTCGCCAGCCGCATGTGTGGGTGAACCCCAGATCATGCACTGTAGACGTTCAGTATCTGCTGTGCTGTGTACCGCCAGGTGTCCCTGACGGAAGTACTATGCGGGTGCCGGCACCTTGTCCGGCTCCCGTACTAAGCTTACTTGATAGCTGCCAGGGCTGCTTCGTAGTTGGGCTCGTTGGTGGTTTCGGGAACCAGCTCGGTGTAGACAACCTTACCATCGGGGTTCACGACGACCACGGAGCGTGCCAGCAGGCCAGCCAGGGGGCCGTCCACGAGCTTCACGCCGAAGTCCTCACCGAAGGAGGAGCGGAAAGCGGAGGAGGTCACAACGTTCTCAATGCCCTCGGCTGCGCAGAAGCGGCCGATTGCGAAGGGCAGGTCGTTGGAGACGCACAGCACGACGGTGTTCTCCAGGCCTGCAGCCTGCTTGTTGAAGGTGCGGACGCTGTTTGCGCAGACACCGGTGTCGACGGAGGGGAAGATGTTCAGCACCAGGTTCTTACCTGCGAAATCTGCGGAGGAAATCTCGGAGAGATCAGCCGCGAGAACCGAAAATTCGGGCAGCTTTGCGCCGACTGCGGGCAGGTCGCCGTTGGTGTGGATTACGAGTTCATTCTGTAGAGTTACTTCAGCCATGCTTTCATTGTCCCCCGGATGCGGCGGGTGTGCAAGGAGACACAGGCGTTAGCGGGTGTAGTTTCCGTATAGCTGATTTCCCGCTGCGCCGTTTCACCCCGGCGGCACCTCTACAATGGGCAGGTGAGCATTTTGAGGCACGTATCTTCCCGCTTGGCGCCGCTGGCACATCCCGTGACGAATTTCAGGGCACTCCGTCAGGACCTGCGCCGTCAGCGAGTGGAGGGTCGTGCCCTCATTGATCCGCAGAATACATACCACCCGAGTGTGCGCGCTGAGTTGCGCCGCATGTTCACACGCCCGTTCCCCGTGGAGACACAGACGCTCATTTGTAATGCCCTGTTGGCGGCAATCTGCTGGTACCTGCTCCCGGAAGCCTGGCGTTCGTGGCTATTCAGCGAGTTTAAGGGCCCGGCTGGTTTTGCGCTGGTGATGGTCGGTTGGATGGTTGCGGACGTCACCTCAACGAACCTGATGGGCCACGATGAGGAGCATGCGCTGCGTGCGTTGCGCAGTAGCGACCCGCACGCCCTGCACCTGTTCGTGCGCACGAAGGCTATTGCAATCGGTCTGATCACGGGTGTTTCTGGCACTCTGCTGGCGCTGGTTCTGCACAGTCAGGACAAGAACCTGACCCCCACGCTCATGATGTCCCTGTCGTTCTTTGTGGTGCCGGCTATTGTGGTGTCCCTGGGCTCGATTCTGGGCGTGATTTATCCGTACCGTCTGCGCGGCTGGCAGTTCCGCTGGGCGCACCGCAAGAATCTGCGGATGAGTGCCCACTGGGTTCTGCTCTGTTTCGGGCCGGGCTGGGTGCTGGGTACGGTGCTGATGTCGCTGATGTTCCCGTCGATTTTCCTGTCGGATGCGCTCGCGCGCCTTCTCAACCCCGGCGTGGATCCGCGCGATGTTGCGTTCCGGCCGCTGCTGTTTTCGCTGACTTTGTGGGCTCAGGGCGCGATTAGTCTGTGGGTTTTTCCGCGGATTACGGCGCGTATTGCGACCGCGAGGCGCGGGTGGCTGGTGCACTATCTGACGGACGATAAGGTCTGCTAGCCGGTTTTTGGTGCTGGGTGTTTGGGCCGGGGGTTTGGGCTGGGCAGCTGCTCACGCATGTCACGGTAACGAACGGCGCTGGTAACGAACGGCACTGACCGCGCGCACCACGTGCCCGCCTCTTTTTCCCTATACTGGACGAGTTCACTATTCACTTCTTGACCAGCACCGATGCGCGCTGCCGTGCATCTTCAGGAGTATCCATGTCTTCTAATCGCCGCCGTTTCACCGGCCGTACCGCTTTGGCTCTACCCGCATTGGGCGCCGCTCTAGCTCTTGTTGTCACTTCCTGCTCGGCAAGCACTGATTCTGCTGTTTCGGGTACCGTAGTGTCTTCTTCTAGCAGCGCTTCTGCATCCGCGAGCGCGACCTCCACTCAGGCGCTGTTCCCGACCCCGTCGGCGAGCCCGAGCGCATCCGCGAGCGCTACCCCGAGTGCTTCGTCGCCTGCTCCGGTGCCGTCGGTGGTGACGATTACGGTTCATGCTGAGCCGACCGCATCCGAGTCGAAGCCGGATTCCAAGTCTGAAGCTAAGTCTGAGTCGAAGAAGGATTCCACCTGCGCGTCTGATTCTGCATCGACCGTGGTGTCTAAGGCTCTGCGCGAGCTGAAGAATAAGAGCAAGTGGGATCAGTGGACGAACGTTTCGGCAAGCTACGAGGGTTACGACCCCTGTGCTGAGCTGTCGTGGATTGACGCGATTCCGGGTTCTTCCCCGTCTTCGTGTTGCACCGCGGCGATGGTGCACCACATTCTGCTGTTCCACCGCGGCAAGTTCATTGGTACCGCAACCTATGAGCCGTACTCGTTCTCTCCGGTGATTACCCGTACCTCGGACAGCTCGATTAGCGTGACCTACCGTTACATGAAGGAAGACGAGAAGGTACACAACGCGAGCGGTCGCACGACTGCTGAGTTCAGCTGGAGCTCTTCGCAGAACAAGGTTGTGATGACCGGTGAGGTTCCGCCGAGCTACTAGACCGAGCGAATAGCCGGTTCACCTTATAGGCTACGTGTTTGAAGCCCAGGAGGTTGGGCATACGAGAAACCCGCCGTCTCGCATATGGTTCATATGTGAGACGGCGGGTTTTCCGTTGCTTAAGGATATGTAGAGTGCCCGAGGGCTAGCTGTTTAGGCAGCGAACTTCTTGTAGCCGAAGTATGCAGCGCCTGCCAGGATAGCGATGAACAGAATCTTCTTCATGATGTACTCCTTTGATTGTTCCGGTTGGCACCCGGTGTTTTACTCCGTCTGGCGACTCACCTAAAGATAAGGGTAGGCGGAGCGTCATCCGCACGTGGTGCCGTTGTCCCCTATCTTACCTGCTTTTGAACAATGTTTTCTGTTTGACGTGCCGAGTCCGCATTTTAGACAGTCAAACACGCAGCGGTTCAGCGTGCCCTGAGCCAAGGAATACGCCTCTGACGGACGCATAATGGGAGCATGAGTATTTTTAAGAAGAAAGAGTACAGCGCTGAGCGCTCGGCTACTCGCATGGCTCGTGCCCTCGCTGTGATGGGTGCACTGCACTTCATCATCCCGGATCCCTTCGACTCGATTGTGCCGAAGTACCTGCCGGGTCCTCCCCACGCGTACACTCACGGTTCGGGTGTAGCTGAGCTGGGCACCGCTGCCCTGCTGGCTAATGATAAGACCCGCCGTGCCGGTGGCCTGCTTGCGGCTCTGCTGTTTGTTGCGGTGTTCCCCGCGAACATTCAGATGGCTTTGGATGCGCGTAACCAGTCCACTCAGCGTAAGGCTATTGCGTACAGTCGCCTGCCCCTGCAACTGCCGCTGATTTGTAGCGCTCTGAAGATTTGGCGTAAGTCGAAGTAGTCGCTTCGTTCATTAGGAACGGCACCTCAGTGTTTTACACGTAAAACATTGAGGTGCTGTTTACCTTAACATACCCGTTATTAAGCTTTCCGTAACCAGCATTGCCTACACTGGAAATAACACGCCACCTGTCACAGCGGCAGGTGTACAACCTTTGGAGAGAACAATGGGCACTCTTATTGGCACCATTATCACCGGCGCAATTATTGGCGCGATTGCACGTTTCTTCATGCGAGGCCGCCAGAATATTTCGCTTCTTTGGACCATTGTCTGCGGCGCTATCGGCGCGGCTATCGGCAACTGGGCGGCCGCTCAGCTGGGCGTTGCCGTAACCGACGGTATCGACTGGATGCGTGGGATTCTTTCGGTCTTCGCGGCGATGCTGACCATCTCCCTGTACCTGGGCATGACCGGCAGGAAGTAGCAATCCGACCCATTGAGGGCTCACGGAGTCCCTCATATGCAAAGGCGGCACCTCCCCTAGCGTGAGCTAGTGCGGGAGGTGCCGCCTTTTCTGTGCCTCGCAAGAGGCGTTACGTCTTCTTGGCTTATATCGCCTGGGCTTACGCCTTCTTGATTTATGCCTTCTTCACCACGGAGGACTTCAGGTACATCTGGCCTGCGCCGGGGACCTTCGCCTCAATGTCGTGGCCGTTGACGGGGGATTCGAGCAGGCGGATGCCGCGCACCTTGGTGCCTGCCTTGATGTCTGCGCCGCCCTTGACCTTCAGACCCTTGACGATGGTGACGGAGTCGCCGTCGACGAGCTCGTTACCGACGGAGTCGAGAACCTTGGTGCCTGCTTCTTCTTCGGTTTCGCCGGCTGCGGTGCGTTCCCATTCGTGGCCGCACATGGGGCATGCCCAGAGTTCGCCCATTTCGTAGGTGTAGTTTTCGTTGCATTCGGGGCAGGCGGGTGCTTCGATTTCGTTGAGGTTTTCGCTCATGGTTCCTTCTTCGATCTGTGCGGATGCGCCGCTCCCCTGCGCCTGCTTGCCGCTGTGTTGGGCGGTGGTGCTGCGGCGTGTGGGCGCGCGTCAGCCAGGCTGGGGTGCGACGGTGGAGGATGCGAGGATTCTCGCGTTCGTGCTGACTATACCATTTGGCAGGCGTGAACCGCATGTGCGGGGCTGGTTTTTGCCGGTCTTTTGGGGCGGGTGCAGGGCGTGGGTGAAGCCGAAAATAAAATTTGCCTGGTTTGTGCGTAATATTTACGAAAATTCGGGTTTTTGCTCATTATGCAGAAGATAAGGTGTGTAAAGTATCTAGAGCATTTGTACGTTTATTGAGTGAAAGGCACGGCTTCATGAAGCTTTCTGCACGTAACCAGTTCGCTGGCAAGGTTGTTGAGATCACCGAGGGTGCAACCAACGGCATCGTTAAGATCGAGATCGCTCCCGAGGTTGTTATCTCTGCATCGATCACCAACGAGTCCATTAAGGAACTGGGCCTGAAGGTTGGCGAGACCGCTTACGCAGTTATCAAGGCTTCCAACGTTATGGTTGGTGCTGACCACTAATCCCGGTCAATAAGGCTTATGCCCGGTAGCTGCCTAGGCAGCTCGTAAGGGCGAATAAAGCGGGGCCCCGCACTGTACATTCACAGTGCGGGGCTCCGCTTTTATGTTTTTATCGCTTAGACGTTGAAGCGGAACTCCACCACGTCACGGTGTAGTCAGACGTTTCAGGGCGGTAAGCGATAACCTACGAGGAGAGGCCCCATTCCAGGGTCCAATTTCCGTGGCTGCCTTTTCCAGCCCTTCCCCATAGGTTTCCCACAATTTGGGGCACTTTTCACTGATCCACTCGAATCCCTGACGGACATCGGCGCCATCAATTCCCCAGTCCCTTATGCAATCCGATTCAATTGCGGAAGCTAGATTCTTAATCATCCACTTCGATTGAAGGTCATCGACATCGGCAACCCATCCAACCGCTCTGATGAGCCAGGCGGCTGTAGCAGTCACGCGCTCAGTCGCTCCTTCAAGTTCCCACTCATCAAACGAGCATAGGGCACCTTGACGTAGCAGAGAAGCGAGAGCTGTAGCAATTCCATATTTTAGAGCCCTTACCTCTGCCTCTTCCTCAAACAACTTTCCGTCTCGGCACCTCAGTTCCATATCTTTGACTGCCAGGAGGGCACCTGTCAGAACATTCAGTTTAAGCCCCTTGGGAGCACGAGAATCAATCCTCTCAACCGCATCAAGAAGAGGACCCGTTGCTTGAGGAAGAGCAAGAACCAGATCCTGGTAGAAGCGGTGATTTTGGGGTTGCTTTTCTGCAGTCGGTCCTGTAACAAGGTCGACGATGCGCGAGGTCTCAATCTTTGCTCCCTGTCTTTTTGCTTCCTTAATGAATCCGAGCAACCCGGGATAGGGTTCGTATCCATCACGTTCTGCATAGCGACGCTCGAACCCGTCAACATAAAGGCTCACAACAGCATCAGTCAGATCATCTTGCACCTTCGCGCCAGAGGACAATCCAGGAAGCGGAAGAGCAGGATTGGCGCGAAGAAGAGTAAGAAGGAAATCCTGGTCCTCTTTCTTATACCCGCTAACCTCCTTCCATAACTTCTCCAGATGCGTGGGATATGAGGCTCGCTCAATAATCTCCGGTAGCGCATCGCGTCGCTGGCGTTGAGAAATTAACATTTGATTCTCGAGGATTTTGGCTTGCAGCTCGCTGTCACGTTTTGCTTGTTCGCTATCACGTTTTGCCTGTTTAGCTCCCATCCTCCATAACACAATGGAGATGATTGTAGTGACCACAAAGGATGCTACAGTGACCACAAAGGATGCAAAACCCAAGAGAAGCGTCGGGTCATCCCACGACCATTTAGCTAAAAAAGATTCCCACCATCCGGGCATTTCTTATCCTTTCTTATTCTTAGACGTTGAAGCGGAGCTCCGCCACGTCACATTCATAAGCCAGTATTACTTTTTCACTGAAGACATTATTTTAATTCTAACATTACGATTCATTATCATAAATCAGAATTTCGTTCATTCTCGTCAACGTAGACCAGAAGACTTGTCACGAGCATGAGCGCCTGGAGGTCTTCGGTGCAATAGGTTCGTTATTCTCTTCATTTGCTTCATTATTTACAGTCATATCCATCTTTCGTATCTCTTGATCCGAGAATTATTACAAATTCAGCTTGCGGTTAAAGGGTACAAAAAATCCGGTGACAGTGAGATGAATTTCGTCATCCCTCCATCACCGGATTCTCAAAGTCCTATCGACCCGTCAGCTTAGACGTTGAAGCGGAACTCCACCACGTCGCCGTCCTGCATGATGTAGTCCTTACCCTCCATACGGACCTTACCGCGAGCCTTCGCCTCCGCCATGGAGCCAGCCTCATCCAGGTCCTTGAAAGACACAACCTCAGCCTTAATGAAGCCGCGCTCAAAATCAGAGTGAATCACGCCAGCAGCCTGCGGCGCAGTATCACCCTTATAAATAGTCCAGGCGCGAGCCTCCTTCGGGCCAGCAGTCAGATAAGTCTGCAAACCCAGGGTCGAGAAGCCCACACGAGCCAGCTGGTCCAGGCCGGACTCATCCTGACCGTTCATCTCCAGCATCTCGCGAGCCTCCTCCTCAGACAGCTCCACCAGATCAGCCTCCAGCTTCGCATCCAAGAACACAGCCTCAGCCGGCGCCACCATGTCACGCAGCTCCTGCTGCTTCTCCTCAGACGCCAGAATGCCCTCATCCGCGTTGAACACGTAAATGAACGGCTTAGCAGTCAGCAGGTTCAGCTCCTTCAAATGAGCCAGCTCCAGCTTCGCGTCCTTCGCACGAGAAATGATGGTGTCACCATCCTCCAGGATCTTCTGCGCAGCCTTATAAGTCTCCAGCTGAGCGGCGTCACCCTTCTTAATCTTCACAGCCTTCTCCAGACGCGGAATAGCGTTCTCCAAAGTCTGCAGGTCAGCCAGAATCAGCTCAGTGTTAATGGTCTCCATATCGGAGGCGGGGTCGACCTTGCCGTCCACGTGAATGACGTCCGGGTCATCAAACGCACGCACCACCTGGGCGATAGCGTGCGCCTCACGAATGTTCGCGAGGAACTTATTACCCAAGCCCTCACCCTCAGAAGCGCCCTTCACAATACCCGCAATATCAACGAACGAAACAGTCGCAGGCAGAATACGCTCCGAACCAAAAATCTCAGCCAGACGGTTCAGACGCGCATCCGGCAGGTTCACCACGCCCACGTTCGGGTCAATGGTCGCGAACGGGTAGTTAGCCGCCAGCACAGTGTTGCCGGTCAGAGCGTTGAACAGGGTGGACTTGCCCACGTTAGGCAGGCCAACAATGCCGATAGTTAGAGCCACAAGTTTTCCTTCGAATCATGTACCCCGCCAAACACTCAGGATGCGCCGCGTACGTGATGCGGCGGGTGCGGGCGGGCACAGGGCGAAAATGGTGCCCGCTTCCAAGCGCGACACCGCCAGCCTCAAGAAGAAACGGGTGCGGGGCGCCTGCGGGCATAGACACTACCATTCTACCGTGTTCGCGCAGGAGCCGCCCCGAGTGCAGGGATAGGCGCCGCTTAGGAGAAAGTGAAGGCGAAAAACTGAGGCGAGGAAGCATCATCACTCCCCCGCCCGAATTATTGAGAAGCAGCGGGCTAAAGCCAGCCGTTCTCCGTGGCGATACGCACCGCATCCTGACGAGTCGACGCACCCGTCTTCGCCATCGCCGCCGACAAATAATTACGCACCGTACCCGCCGACAAAAACAACGCCGACGCAATCTGCTGAGCCGTACCACCCGACGCCGCCTCACGCAGCACCTGCGCCTCACGCTCCGTCAACGGAGAAGCACCCGTCACCAAAGAATCCGCCGCCAACGACGGATCCACCACACGCAACCCCGCATGCACACGACGAATCGCCTCCGCCAACTGGCGCGCACCCGTATCCTTCACCACAAAACCACTCGCACCAGCCTCCAACGCACGGCGCACATAGCCGGGGCGGCCAAACGTCGTCACAATCAGCGTGCGCACCGGCTCACCCGACTCACTCACCGCACCCGCATCACGCAGCGCCGCAGCCGCCTCAATACCATCAGCCAGCAAAGTACCGGGCATCTGCACATCCAACAGCACCACGTCCGGCTTCAACAGCGCGACAGCGCCCAACACCTCATCACCACTACCGACCTGACCCACAATCTGCAGGTCAACCTCCAAACCCAGCAGAGCGGCAAGAGCCTCACGGATGAGCTGCTGATCGTCAGCGAGCAGAACACGAATCATGGGAGCCTCCCAGGGGTGAATACGGGGTGATAACGGCGGGCGGAACAACCGCGTGAGGTTGTCTACCACCACCATACAGGGGCGGGTAGCTCCCCCGTCCAGGGCGCGGCGCTAAGTTCCACAATCTACAGCACCTATTTACAGCAGTGAGGTGTCGCCGTCCATGCTCACGCGGATGCGCGTGCCCACCCCACCGCCAGGGTTCTCCGCCAGCCACTGCGCGGGGGCCGGCTCAATCACCACACTACCGCCGGATGCCGCCACACGCTGAGCCATACCCGTCAGCCCGTTACCGCGAGCATCGCCCACACCCACGCCGTTATCGAGGATGTCCAGACCGGTTGCGCTCAGACGCACCCGCGCCGCGTTCGCACCCGAGTGGCGCACCATGTTCGTGACCGCCTCACGCAGCACCCAGGAGAACAGCTTCGCGTTCACACCAGCCACCGCGAGCGCATTCTGAGCCTCCGGCAGTTCGGCGCGAATACCGGCGGTCTGCAGGGCACGACCCGCACCCTCAATCTCACCCGAGAAGTCGGGCACACGCAGGCGCGTCACGGTTGAACGAACCTCCGCCAGGGATGCGCGGGACAGCTGCGCGATTGCCTCCATTTCCGCGCCGGCGCGGGCGGGGTCAATCTCCAGCAGGCGCTGCGCCAGCTCCGCTTTGAGGGTGATGACGGTCAGGGAGTGACCCAGCACGTCGTGCACGTCGCGGGCGATCTCTTCACGTTCCTCGGAGAGCGCCAGGGATGCACGCGCTACGTCCGCACGTTCGCCGAGCTCAATCAGGTAGGAGAAGCCCAGCATGCCCACCATCGGCGCACCGATAAAGAGGGCGATACCGCCGCGCGCGGTGACGTCAAAACCGCTGCCCGCCATAAAGATTAGCCAGCAGACCAGGGCAATCGTCGCTGCCACACCGAAGCGCAGGCGGTACGGGGCGATTGTGCCAAAAATCCAGAACGCCACAAAGTACATGCTGAACGACAAGAACACCGTATACGCCGATTCCAGCCGCAGCGCCGTCAGGCCAGCCACAGGCAGAGCCATCAGTATCGTCCAGATGACGCTTCGACGCACCGTGGAGGCGACCGGCACCAGCCACGGCACCGCGTACGCCGAGCAGTTCACCACCGCAAACAGCGCCACCAGCGCCACACCGGCCCAGCGCACCGGCCCCAGCTCCGGGGTGGTGAGGAAGCTGTCCAGCGGCATGAGCAGAAACACCAGCCACGGGGCGCTAAAGCCCAGCGCCAGCCAGTTCACGTTGCCGCTGCGTTCCCGGTGGAGGAAGCGGAAGCGGTGCTTGCCCAGGGTGCGCTTCGCGGCGGAGGGTGCCGCCTCGTTCTCCGTGTGGGGGTGTTCGTTCTCGTAGGAATGGGTGTGGGTTTCGGTCATGGTTCTAGCCTAACGTGCGGGTGCCGCGGGTGCAGATACCACCGGTGCGGCATTGTTAGTAGCAGCGGTGTCAGTAGGGGCTGTGTTAGTAGGAACAGTGTGAGTGGGTACGGCTTCCGCCGCGACCTTAGGGTTCAAGGCTGCGGCGGGAAGAAGCGTTTAGCGGCGGGTTGCGCGGCGCATCAGCAGGGCAGAAACACCCAGGAAAATCGCCGCCCACGCTGCCAGGCTCACCACTGCGTACCAGAGCGGCTCGGTGACGAACCAGTCCTCACCACCGCCCAGAATAATGGTCTGACCTGCACTGAAGGGGTAACGGGCAATCTCAGCGGCACCGTACAGCGGGGTGAAACGGGCGTAGTTCAGCAGGTCGGTGCTCAGCGGGGAGAATACGGTGCCGAAGAAGCTCATAATCACCAGCAGACCGTTCGCAATGGACACGGCGTTCTCGTTACGAATCAGCAGGCCCATCATGATGCCGTAGAAGGCGAACACCAGACCGCACAGCACCGTCAGCGCGCCAGCGGCAAGCTGCTGGTTCACCGGGATCTCAACGCCGGTAAACATGCCCACAATGTTCACCGCAATCACCGGCACCGCAGAAATCACCAGGGCGGTCAGCGACTTCGCGCCCAGGTACTTGCCGGTGGTCAGCGGGGTCAGCGCCAGCTGGCGGTTCCAGCCGCTCGAGAGCTCGGTGACGGTGCTGCCACTAATCGCCACGGTGTTCTGCACGGCACCGTACAGCGCCATTCCAATCATGACGTACGCTGCTACGTTGCCGTCGCCCATCGGCTGGGAGGAGTAGTCCTGCATCGCGCCGAAGAGCAGGAAGAAGACGATGGGCAGTGCCACGCCGAAGAAGAAACGGTCGGTCGAGAGGATAGAAGCGCGGATGTCGTAGAGTGCGTAGCGGAGCATGATGTTTTCCTTGAGGTGTGTAGCGGCGGTGTAGCGTTTAGATGATGTGGTGTTTAGGCAGTCTGATGTTTAGGCGTCGGATGCCTTGGAGGCGGCGGCCTGCTCGGTCAGCAGGGTGAAGGACTCGTCCAGGGAGGGCTTGGTGACCTCCAGGTCGCTGATGCTGTAGTTATTCAGCAGAGTGCGCAGTACCTGCTCAATCTCCAGCACGGAGATGCGGTGGCGGTACCCTCCGGACTCTTCGGTCACCTCGACCGGCACATCCAGGTCGGTGATGGGCGCGGGTGCGAGGAAGGAAAGGTGGCGGTGGCCGGTCAGGGCGCGAATCTCATCGGAGGAGCCGTCAGCAATGATGGAGCCGGATTCCATGAGCACGATGCGCTGGGCGAAGTTCTGTGCTTCTTCCAGGTAGTGCGTCGCAAAAAGAATGGTCGTTCCACGTTCTGCGATGGCTTCCATACGCTCCCAGAAGGTGCGGCGCGCATTCACGTCCATGCCGGCGGTCGGCTCGTCCAGAATCAGCAGTTCCGGCGAGTGCATGGTCGCCAGGGCGTAACGCAGACGCTGCTGCTGACCGCCCGAGCACTTGCCGACCTTACGCTTAGCAATATCGGTCAGGTCGGCACCGGCGAGTACCTCATCCACGTCAATGGGCTTGGGGTACAGCGCCGCAATCATCTCGACCGTGGCGCGGATCGTCAGATCCTTGAGCAGGCCACCGGTCTGCTGAACCGCACCGAGCAGACCGGCGCGTGCAGCCTCGGAGGCGTTGCGACCGAAGACGCTCAACTCACCGCCGCTGGGCTGGGTCAGACCAAGAATCATGTCGATGAGGGTGGTCTTACCTGCGCCATTGGGGCCGAGCAGGGCGATGATTTCGCCACGTTTGACGGTCAGGTCAATCGAGTCGACGGCGACCACGGTGCCTGCCGCACGGGTGGTGAAAACCTGGCGGAGGGAGCGGGCAGAAATAACGGTTTCTGCGGTGTTGTGCTTGCTGTTCTGAAGTGCTGCGGTGTTCATGTTTCTATTACACCGCCGGTTTTCGCGCCGCTGCGGTACAGAGTGTCATGACCTGCACATGACAAATGTCATGAGTTGAGGACATGCGAGCATCGCGGTCGGTTACGCAAAGCGGGGGCTCCGTCCTCAAGGCGCCTGTATCAATCGTTGTTGGGGCGCCGCAGAAGGGGAACTCCCCCAGCAGCGGAGGCGGTCACGCGAAGCGGGGGCTCCGTCCTCAAGGCGCCCCAGCGCCGCAGAGGGGGCACTCCCCCGCGTGGCGTGACAGCAAAAGCTGTGCAAATACCCCTACCCGTGCATCCTGCACAGCAGATACAAAAATCCCCGTATCCAATCCCAAACGGGAGAAGATACGGGGATCTATAAGCTCTTGAGCAAGCCTTTAACGAGTGGGCTTAGCGCCGCGGCCACCGAGCTGGCGGCCCACGTTCTCGTCATTCTTCAGAGCGGAACGCAGTTCCTTCGGCAGGGAGAAGAGAATATCTTCCTTCGCGGTCTCGACCTCTTCGATGGTGCTGTAGCCGTACTCGGCGAGCAGAGCCAGCACCTCCTGAACCAGAACCTCGGGCACGGACGCGCCGGAGGTCAGGCCCACGGTTGCTACACCCTCGAACCAGGATTCGTCGACCTGGTGTGCGAAGTCCACACGCTCGGCACGCTTAGCGCCGTATTCGAGTGCTACTTCCTTCAGGCGCACGGAGTTCGAGGAGTTCGCCGAACCGACCACAATCACCAGGTCTGCGCGCGGAGCGATCTCCTTGATAGCGCCCTGGCGGTTGGAGGTTGCGTAGCAGATGTCGTCCGAGGGCGGATCCTGCAGGGACGGGAAACGCTCACGCAGACGCGCCACGGTTTCGAGGGTCTCGTCCACGGACAGGGTGGTCTGAGAAATCCAGACGACCTTTTCCGGGTTGCGGACGGTCACCTGGTCCACCTCGTCGGGCGAGTTCACGATCTGGATGTGCTCGGGCGCCTCACCTGCGGTACCTTCGACCTCTTCGTGGCCGGTGTGACCAATGAGCAGGATGTCGTAGTCCTGCTTGGCGAAGCGCACAGCTTCGCGGTGCACCTTGTTCACCAGGGGGCAGGTCGCGTCAATGGTGTTCAGCGAGCGCTCACCGGCAGCCGAAACCACTGCGGGGGACACTCCGTGCGCGGAGAACACGGTCACGGAACCTTCGGGTACTTCGTCCACTTCATCAACGAAGATTGCGCCCTGCTTTTCCAGGGTCTCCACCACGTGGCGGTTGTGAACAATCTGCTTGCGCACGTAGACGGGCGCGCCGTAGTGTTCCAGCGCCTTCTCGACAGCAATCACGGCACGGTCAACGCCGGCGCAGTAACCGCGCGGGGTGGCGAGCAGGACCTTCTTCTCGCCGTTGACGGGTGCGGCGGCTTCAACGTCGGCGCGGCTGCGGCGCTCGCGGGGTACGGGCGGCAGGCCCAGGGCAATAGTTTCAGTGGACATGATTACTATCCTACGTTGTTCGGACTTTTAGTGTGTGATGACTGTGGCACCGCTCGCAGAGCTACGTCCCAGGGCGATGAGGCGAATCAGAATACCGATCAGCAGGGCGAGAATCGCCATGACCAGCCCGTAGCTTGCCGCCGCCTGCAAGTGCCCGGTCAGTGACGGTGCAAGCTGGTTCCATACCCCGGTAATCAGCGCCGTTCCGGCGGTGCTGTGGCTGGTAATTCCCAGGGATTCAGGGGTTTGGCCGCCGAACCAGGCTGCCGCGCCCCAGCCCAGCAGGGCGTAGAGCAGAGCCGTGAACACCGGCACCAGGATGCGGTGCCTGGGTGCCAGCAGCGTAGCCAGCAGCAGGCTCAGCACCGAAATGATGGTCAGCGGCATGGTGGACTTGCCCAGCGCGGCGGCACGGTTAATGCCTGCGTGCAGGAACCACTCCTGCTGCTCCTGTTGTCCCTGCTGACTGTTGCCGTCCTTCACCCGGTCAATGTTGAGGGTTTCAGGGCCGAGCTTGGTCAGGTCAGGGTCGAAGGAGCCGATAGAGCCGACCTTCGCGTCCAGCGCACGGTAGAAGGGGGTGAGCACAATGACGGCGGGGCCGTCCTGGTGTTCAAGGTTGTAGCGGCGAGTTTCCTCGGCTATTTCCTTCCAGAGGCTTCGATATTCTTCAGTTTTTGACAGCTCAGCCGCGGAACGGTTGAGCATGGAACGTATGCCGTCTTGTGTCGGCTTTACAAGAATGGAGTATAAGCCGCTTTGTTTGGTGCCGTCGAGGAAGGTTGTCATAGCCTCCGACTTCATGAGGTCTTCGACTGCGCCGTCCGCGATGCGCGAGGCGAGCTGCGAATCCTCCGCCAGGTTGGAGGAAATCTGCGAGAAACCGCGCTCTGACATGAGCTTGGAGTTCACCCAGGCACCCGCGGTTGCACCCAGACCGGTCACCAGGGCCAGGGCGCACAGCACAACGGTCAGGAACCTCCGCAAACCTGCCGCAAAAGGAGGCTCGGGGGCGGCATGCAGTTCAGCCTTGGTGGAGGCTGCGGCGTGGCCGAGCGTGCGCGTGGGCTGTAGCAGAGTGGTGTCTTCATCCGCCGTATAGTAGCCGTCCGTGCGGGTAATCCGAGTATCGACGACTCGGGTCGCGTCCGCCGGGTAGTTTTGCGCGCCAGTACCCGCCGCTGACGAAGCCGCGGCGGTGTTGAGGGCGTTGTTCTGATGTGCTGACTGATCGGGTGAGCGCATGAGCCTAGGGTACCCGCTCACAGTGTTCAAAGCCGATTCAGACCCGCAGAATGCGCCAGAAGCTAAGTTCTGCCTGCACTGCGTGCAAGCTACCCGAGTCGCCAGGCTGACCTGTGCGCAGGCGCATAACCGACCAATCAGGGACAATAGAGATTATGAACTTCTACAACCCCTCCGCAGCGCAGCCGGCACCCGCGCTGGTGGTGCCGCCCGTGCACGAGCGGCAGCTTCCCGGGAAGTCTCAGGAAACCACCGCCACCAACCCCTGGCCCCTCGCCCTGCTCGCGCAGAACCTCAAAAACTACGTAGACAAGGTTCCCGAGCTCTGGGTGGAGGCGCAAGTCGCCTCCCTCAACGGCCGCGGTGGCAACGTCTTCATGGAGCTCAAAGACCTCAACGAAGACTTCTCCTTCACCCTCGCGCTCTTCGGGCGTGCCGGTAGCGGCCTGGCGGCTGATGTGACCGTAGGCGCTCGCATCGTCACCCGCGCCAAGCCGAGCCTGTGGAAGAACGGCAAGCTCTCCCTCATCGGCAAGGAAGTGTACGCGGTCGGCACCGGCAACCTGCACGAGCAGCTGCAGCGTCTACGTGAAGCTCTCGCCGCTGAGGGGCTGTTCTCTGACGCGCGGAAGAAGCCGCTGCCCATGCTGCCGAATCGTGTGGGTCTGATTACCGGTCGCGATTCTGACGCGGAGAAGGACGTTATCCGCAACGCCTCCCTGCGCTGGCCCGGCGTGGTCTTCGAGGTGCGCAATACCCGCGTGCAGGGTGAAGGCGCGGCGGCTGAGGTCATTGCCGCGCTCGCCGAACTGGACGCCCACCCAGAGGTGGACGTCATCGTCATCGCCCGAGGCGGCGGCTCCTTCGAAGACCTGCTGCCCTTCTCTGAGGAAGCGCTCATCCGCGCCGTCGCGGCGGCCACCACCCCGGTGGTCTCGGCAATCGGTCACGAGGCGGACTCCCCCATCCTCGATGCGGTCGCGGATCTGCGCGCCTCCACCCCCACCGATGCGGGTAAGCGCATCGTGCCCGATATTTCGGAGGAAACCGCCCGCATCACCGAGGCTCGCGCCCGCCTGGACCGTGCGGTGCTCGGCTACGTGGGCATGCAGATGAACTACATTGCGCAGCTGCGAAGCCGCCCGGTGCTCACCCACCCGGAGTCCTCCCTGCTCATGCGTGTGGAGGAGCTGAGCCAGCTACGCGAGCGCGCTCACCGTTCGGTGCAGCACCGCTTGGAGCGTGAGTCGGCGACTCTGTCGCATACGTTAGCGCGGGTGCGTTCGCTCTCGCCTGCGCAGACGCTCAACCGCGGCTACTCTATCGTTCAGGATGCCGCGGGCGCTATTGTGCGTGACGCTTCGGCGCTGAGCGAGGGCGAGCAGATTACGGTGCGTGCGGCGACCGGTTCGGCGCAGGCAACCGTGACTTCTACGGATCCCTCAAACATCTCCTAAACCTCGATACCCCTAGTTTTTATCCCTAGTTTTTACCCCTGAAAGGTTCCTCAATGAGCGAGAACATTAGCTTCAACAGCGCCGAGTTGGGCGCACCCGTCGAAACCCTCGGCTACGAGCAGGCGCGTGCCGAGCTGGAGCAGGTCGTGCGCCAGCTGGAGTCCGGCGCCAGCGACCTGGAGACCTCCATCGCCCTGTGGGAGCGTGGCGAGGCGCTTGCCGCCCGCTGCGAGGCGTGGCTGCAGGGCGCGCAGGAGCGCCTGAACGCGGCACGCGGCGCACAGCAGGGCGGTCAGGAGAGCCCGGCAAACTAAAGCCGTTTCCAGCACCCGTTCTGGCACATCCGCCAGCTGTCAAATAAAAATAGCCTGCCCCGCAGCTCATCAGAACTGCGGGGCAGGCTATTTCTATCTGTCACAAGGCAGAGACAGCAGGGCTAGTGCTTCTGCTTGTAGTCAGCCATGAAGTTACCCAGGCGCTCCAGGGCGCTGGTGAGGGTCTGCGTATCGGGCAGGAACACCAGACGGAAGTGGTCCGGGTCCTTCCAGTTAAACGCGCGGCCGTGGCTGAAGAGAATCTTCTGGCTCTTCAGCAGATCCAGGGCGAACTGCTCGTCGTCGGTAATGTCGAAGCGCTCAACATCAATCTTCGGGAACAGGTAGAGCGCACCGTCCGCGCTGGTGCAGCTGATGCCGTCAATCTCGTTGAGCATCTTGTGCGCCAGGGTGCGCTGCTCGTACAGGCGGCCGCCGGGAACAATCAGCTCGTTAATGGACTGGTAGCCGCCGAGCGCGGTCTGGATGGCGTGCTGTGCCGGAACGTTGGCGCACAGGCGCATGGAGGCGAGCAGGTGAATGCCTTCCAGGTAGCTGGAAGCGTCCTTCTTCGGGCCGGTGATAGCGACCCAACCCGCACGGTAACCGCAGACGCGGTATGCCTTGGACAGGCCGGAGAAGGTCAGGCAGAGCACGTCGTCGCCGGTGAGGGTTGCCATGTTGATGGCTTCAGCGCCATCGTAGGTAATCTTTTCGTAGATTTCGTCAGAGAACACGACCAGACCGTGTTCGCGTGCCACATCCACAATCTGCTTAAGCACGGAACGCGGGTAGACGGCACCGGTGGGGTTGTTCGGGTTAATAACCACGATTCCCTTGGTACGCTCGGTAATCTTCGACTTAATGTCTTCGATGTCCGGGTACCAGTTGTTTTCCTCATCGCAGAGGTAGTGCACGGGCTTGCCGCCGACCAGCGCGGTGGCTGCGGTCCACAGCGGGTAGTCGGGCATGGGGACCAGGATTTCGTCGCCGGTCTCGCACAGTGCCTGCAGGGTCATCGGGATCAGCTCAGACACACCGTTACCCAAGTAGATAGATTCGGTGTCGAGGTTCATGATGCCGCGGTTCTGGTAGTGGTGCACAATGGCGGTACGTGCCGAGTAGAGGCCGCGGGAGTCAGAGTAGCCCTGAGTTTCGGGCAGGTGACGAATGATATCCATCATGATGGCATCCGGCGCCTCAAAGCCGAAGGGTGCGGGGTTACCAATGTTCAGCTTGAGGATGCGGTGGCCCATCGCTTCCATGCGATTGGCTTCATCCAGAATAGGGCCGCGGATGTCGTACAGGACGTTGCTCAACTTTGAGGACTGACGGTACTTCGTCATGATGATTTACTTTCTAGGGTGATCCAAAATGAATTGTGCTGCGTCATCATCTGCGATGGGGTTGGAACCGCTAGTCAGACGCAACAGGAACGAGAGGTTACCCGTGTCTAATGTAGATGATACGCGGTTAATTGCCGTCCGGGCGCTATCTGGCAGGGTACGGCGGATAATGGGCACCAGTTGCTGCTGCAAAAGCGCCGTCGAGGGGTCTTCCAGGGTGACCAGGCGATTCTCTTCAATCGCGGAGTCGCTGCTGTGCAGCAGGGTCACCTGCACGGTGTCTGCGGTGAGGGCGTTGACGCGCTCGGCGGGGTCGTCCTGAATCTTCGGGTCGTGCACACGGTAACGGTAGAGGCTACGCAAAGAATCCACGCCGTAGGTGCCGCTGGAGTACCCGGTCGGGATGGAGAACACCAGGGAAGACTGCACATCGCGCAGGTTCGCGAGGGAGTTGAGCTTGTGGCGGGCGCTCACGGCGCGGGTAGTGACCAGCACATCCTTGTTGGTGGCGCTAGCACCGTTGAGAAGCATGAGCTCTTCGGGCAGGATGCGCGAGATGGCGTTGGTCATGTCGGTGGTGCTCATGGCGCGCAGGTTGATGGGGTCTGCGGAGCGGGTGGAGCTTGCGGTGGGGCTCGCGGTACCGTCCGTAGCATGCGCGGAGGCGGTGCTCTCCTCCGCGGTGGGGGTAGCTGCCGGGGGCAGGGTCACGCCTGCGGCTTGAGCGGAGGCACTCACGGAGGCGGCGATACGTTCGTTATGGGCGGCGGCGGGGCTGATTTTGCCGTCGTCGGTCAGGTAGAGCAGTAGGTCGCCGCTGTAGTCGATGACCAGGTCCAACGCTTCAGGGGCGGCGGCAGTGGTGCTACCGGTTTCCTCATCGTCGGGCAGAGTAGCGGTAGGGGTGGCGGAGTTAGCCGAAGGAACCATGAGCCCGCGCAGGGCGGTAGCGCGGCTGTTGTCGGTGTCAACAAGTTCAACGGAGTAGCCAATCTGTCGCAGGGCGCGCGCGTACACGTGCGCTACGGCGCGCATTTCACGCAGAGCACCGTAGCCGATGCGCAGAGTGCCGTAGCTGGACGCGGAAGGGTCCACCTGCGGGGTTGCGTCATTATTCCCGCAAGCGGCAAGTAGCGGCATGAGCGCCAGGGAGGTGAGCGCCGCACGGCGGGTGAGGATCAGTCGGTTCATTAGGGAAGCTTCCGTGCGTTTTCGTCGGCAAGAAATTCGCGGTATTCGCGTGCCCAGCTGGCGGCGTTGGAGTAGCCCATCATGGAGGCGACCTCGTCGATGAGGGTGCCGTAGCGGATGGTGTCCAGCTCAGCGATGGGTACCCAGCGTGCCGTGTCGGAGGAGCCGTTGATTTCGTGGCGCAGTTCGCCGGTGACAATGTGGGCACGGAAAACCACCCGCAGGGCGCAGAAGGGTAGCGCTTGCGGGTCTTTCTGGGTGGAACGCACGGGGAAGTGTCCGGCGTGCACGCCCAGAATGTCTTCAATGGCGACGCTGTAGCCGGTCTCTTCGAGGGTCTCTCGCAGCGCGGTTTCGTCGGCCTGTTCGCCGGGTTCCATGCCGCCGCCGGGCAGGGACCAGAGGGGGCTGAGTGCGCGGTCTTCGGGCACCCAGCGGGTCATGAGCAGCTTGCCCTGCTCAATGATCACTGCGTAGGCTGCGGGTCGGGTTTCCATTGCTAATGCCATGGTTTGATTTTACCGTCTATCGTTCGTTAGCGTTTCTTGCCGCGGCGTGCGCTGGCGGCTTTGGCGGACTGTCGAGCGTGCTGGCGCGCGTTACCGTTTTTCTTGGCGTTGGCGCGCTTTTTATCGCGTGCTTCGCGGCGGGCGTTGGCGGCTCGTGCCTTCGCTTTTTCCTTTGCCTTTTCGGCGGCGATACGTTCGGCGCGTGCCTGTCGGGTTTCGCTACCGCGCTCACTAGTTGCGGTGCGGCCACGCACAATACCGATGAAGTCCTGCAGGAGCGCTTCGAGCTCTTCGCTACGCGGCTCGCCCTTGGGGGCACGCGGCCACACCAGGTGCACCGGGTAGAGGTCCAGGCCCGCAACGGGGCGGTAGGTGAGGTCCTTGCGGTGGTAGAAACGCGCAATGGACATGGGCACAATGTACAGGCCCACACCGGCGGCAACCAGCTCGATGGTTTCCTTATCGGTCAGACCTTCGGGCACGATACGACCGGCACTCTCACGCCATGCACGGGAGACTTCCTCATAGGCGGGAATATCGGAGGCGGGCTGCAGCAGGAACTCTTCGGCAAGCTCCTCCACGGGCACCTCATCAAGCACGGTGAGCACGTGGTCCACAGGCAGAATGACCACGGGCAGCTCCTCGTAGAGGCGGATGCTGTGGTACTTCTCGCCGTCGGTGCTTGCCGGTTCGCGGTCGGGGCGCACAATGCTCATGTGTGCGAAGGGGTTCTCGGGTACGTCCTTACGCTCAATGGGGGCGTGCTCGGTAGCCTCAGCGCTAACCTCGGCGGGCGCCTCGGAGACAGCAGCACCCTCTTCTGCAGCCTCAGCGGCGGATTCAACGGAGGATACAGTAGCGGACCCAGCAGCGGGGTTAGCGGCGGGATCAATCAGGCACAGGTCCTGATGCAGGGAGTCCAGGCCGCGCGCCTCACGCACGGGCACCTCCGCCAGCTGCACGCGGTCGCCGTAACGCTCGTGCCAGCGGTTGAACCACTTGCCGGGCATAATCGCGGGCACGTAGCTAATGCGCAGCATAGAACGCTGGAGCACGGGGATGGGCAGAGCCTCCGGGGTCTGGATCATCGCCAGCTGCTCGGGATGCAGGTACACGCGGGCGGGGGCCTCGGTGGGCGCTTCGCTTTCTACCTGGTCGGTAGCGTTTTCGGGCGCGCTCTGCTCGGGGTCGATTGCGGTGAGGGCAGAGTCGTTGACGGGCTGCTCTTCGGGGGTGCCTGCGGTGGAGGATGCGGATGAACTCATCCCTCCACGCTAGCACATCTTGGGCGGGGGCATTGAGGGTAGGTGAGTGGCCTCAACCCGGCGAGATAGTGCACCTATCCCCCGCTGAAAGTAGGACTAGTTCTCGGCGATGTTATCCGCAGTGTTCTCAACGGTTTCGCGGTTAATGCGGCGTTCGCGCAGCTGAGTCACAATGACCAGCACCGTGATAACAATGGCAAGGGCGAGCGGGAACATCCACGGCTCCAGGCCGAGGGCCGCAAGAATTGCGAAGCCGATGGTGGTGTAAATACACGCCCACATGAAGGTTCCAACCAGCATCGCGGGAACCCAGCGACGCAGAGGCATTTTCGTGAAGCCGGTCGTGATGATGACCGCGGTTTGCAGACCCACGGTGAGAAAGCAGAGGGGCACAGCAATAACGCCCCACCGATTAATCAAGCGGCGCGCTTTACGGTAGAGCGGGCTGTCCATGGCTTTGCGGATGCGGTCGAGGCGGGCACCGCCTTCAGCAGCAAGCGCGCCAAGAGCGTACACGATGCTGGTGCGGACGATTCCGACCACCCACATGAAAGCTAGGGCAACCTCAATCGGGAGTGCGTCAAACCAATCTTTCACCCGGCTATTCTCTCATGAGTGGGCGATATTAACCTGATTGAAGGTTCTTTGAGGCTTCTTATTCGACTTTTGGAGGGGTCAGAAAATTTTTTTAAATTTTTTCAGCCGGGGGTTATTGCCCCTTGTCGCCTGCAATGGCGCGGATTTTACTTAGGGCAACCTTAGTTTATTGACAGGGTGTCGCTATTTTCAGCTTGTCACCCGCACGGGAATTAGGATATATTTTTATTACCGAATAGGGCAGGCCTTGTGGGAAGGCCTTCCTAATCGGTCTAGAAGACTTTCTTCCTGTGTGTGATGCTAGAAAAGGAACCCCATGGACGGGGTTCCTTTTCTTTTTAACTTCTTCCCAATCATCCCCAGGCATACAAAAACCCCGACAGTGTGAACTGTCGGGGTTTTATGCGTATCTGGAGCAAAGTCTACTTCTTACCCTGGTTCTTGTCCTGGCGGTGCAGTGCACTCAGCGGCTTAGGCAGCTGAACCGGGTTCCAGGTGTTGCTAACCGCCTCAAAGGAGGAGCCGGCACCGGGGTGACGGTTCGTCGAACGAACACCGCCGGTCGCAGTAGCACCGGTCGAAAGAACCGAATCGTTCAGCGAGGCGATATCCAGCGCATCGAACTCGGAATCGTCCAGGACATCCGGCAGAGGAATCTCTTCGGGAATCGGCTGAGCGGGAGCCTGAGTAGCAGGTGCCGCAGGTGCCTGACGGACGGGCGAGCCGTCGCGCAGAGCCTGGCGAGCCACCGGCTGATCCGACTGAATAGCTGGCTGCTGAGCAGGAGCTGCTACCGGCTGTGCAGGTGCCTGGGTGGCTGGTGCAGGCTGAGCTGCTACCGGCTTGGCGGGAGCCTGTACGGGTGCCTGAGCGGGCTGTGCAGGCTGAGGCTGGACAGGCTGGCTCGGATCAACCGGAGCCTGCTCTACCCGCTGAGGCTGTGCCGCAGTACGCGGTGCACCGGAGGAAGTAGCGGAACCGCTCTCCTGATCAAAGAGCACGCTACCGCGGCGAATCGGTTGGAATCGACTCGGACGCTGCTGGCGACGCTCCTGACGGTGTGCGACGGGCGCCTCCGCCGCGCGGGCAGAACGGGCAGGTACGGCACGAGAAGAATGAGCAGGTGCCGCAGCAGGCGCTTCCGCACGAGGAGCCGCCTCGGGAGCCTCATCGGAGGACTCCACCGCGATGTGCGCGCGGCTCGAGCGTGCCGCCTCGCGGTTCACACCGTGTATAGACTTGCGGGTAGTAGCCTCACGGGTGGCGGGGCGAGCATGATGTGCAGGCTCTTCAGCAACTTCAGGCTCCACACCCTCAGCCGCCGAGTCCTCTACAGGCTCAGAAGCATCATCGCCGGCTTCTTCATGTTCATCGGACTCTTCGTAGGCTTCGTCCTCAGCTTCGTCATCCTCATCATTTTCTGCCTTAGCTTGGCGTGCATCACGGCTTGCCTTGACCTGGTTAGCAACAGACTCCAGCAGACCAAAACGGCTCACAGCCCATGCACCGCCGGCAAGAATCAGCAAGAGAACAGCCCAGCCCCACGCCAGCACACCAAAGAGCGCCAACAGGCCGGTGACCAGGGCAAGAACACCCAAACCGGCAGCAACCAGCAGGGCAATACCGCTCGGGCTCGAAGTATCAAAGTAGGACAGCGGCGAGGACTTTGCGTCCTCCACCACCGGAATCTCGTCCGTGTACGGGGCAGTCGGGGAAGATTCGCGAATCTGCGAAATAGAAGCCGTATCGGGCGCAGGCTGGGCGGATTCCTCCACCGCGTGGGAGGAACGGGAAGAAACCTGCGGAAGAGCAGAAGACGGCAGAGAAGTACCCGGTGCCACCGCGTGATCGGAGGACTGGTATGCCTCCGACTCGTTCAGCAGCACACCGGCGGAGGCGAGAATATCCTCCGCGGTACGCTCAGCACTAATCAGGGGACGTTCAGGCTCCATGACAGGGCCAGCGGGCGCGCGACGCAGGCTCCTGGGCACAAACCACAGCAGCAAAATCACGGTCAGAATTACCAACACGCCGGAGGTGTTCAAAAGCGTCATATTCAGGTCGCCCTCTATCGTCCCTTTATCCCTAGACTTTAATCATACCCTTATATTCCCAATGCTTTCCATAAGCGGCAAGAATCGGGCTGGATATGCACATATACCCCAGAAGGAATATGCACACTACAACGTCGTCGCGTCCCTGCACAAGGCACGCCTTGGGCCCTCACCCAAGTAGCACCCCAAGCACATAATAGACACATACGACGCAAAGGAAGGCGCCCTCCCTTGGGGCTAAAACGCCCCACCGGAAAGAACGCCTTCCTCAGCGTGGTTGGTATTTATCGGTTGCCCTCTTTAGAGAGCGGATGCAGAGTAATTAGCAGTTCTCTGCGACAAAGTCCTTCAGCCATGCGCGCAGGTCGTCACCGAACTCGGGGCGCTCAGCAGCAAGAATAACGTTTGCCTTCAGGTAGGACAGCTTGTCACCGGTGTCGAAACGGCGGCCGGAGAAGACCACGCCGTAGACGCCTTCGCCTTCACCCTCGCCCTGAGCCAGGGTCTGCAGAGCGTCGGTCAGCTGAATCTCGCCGCCGCGGCCCGGAGCGGTGTTCTCCAGAACCTCGAAGACCTTCGAGCTCAGAACGTAACGGCCAATCACAGCGTAGTTCGAGGGAGCCTCATCAGCAGCAGGCTTCTCAACCAGGCCGGTGATCTTCACGAAACCGTCTTCGCCCTCAACAGCCTCAATAGCAGCTGCGCCGTAAGCGGAAATAGCCTCGCGAGGAACCTCCATCAGGGCAACGACGGAGCCGCCGGTGCGCTCCTGAACCTCCACCATGCGGGAGAGCAGGTCTTCCTTCTCGTCAATCAGGTCATCGCCGAGCAGAACAGCGAATGCCTCGTCACCAACGTGGCGCTTTGCGCGCAGAACAGCGTGCCCCAGGCCCTTGGGGTCACCCTGACGCACGTAGTGCAGGTCGCCACCGAGCTCATTGGTCTCAACAACAGATGCTAGCAGGGCGTCCTTACCCTGCTCAGCGAGCTGCTGCTCCAGAACGGGAACGCGGTCGAAGTGATCCTCGAGAGCACGCTTGTTACGGCCGGTAATCATCAGAACGTCATTCAGACCGGCACGGATTGCTTCCTCCACCACGTACTGAATCGCGGGGCGATCAACGACGGGGAGCATTTCCTTGGGGGTTGCCTTCGTTGCGGGCAGGAATCGGGTGCCCAGACCAGCAGCAGGAATAACTGCCTTAGTAACAGACTTAATTTCAGTAGCCATGCCACAAGAATACCCTAAGTTGTAAAGTACTTAAGGCGATTTATCGCGACTATGACATGAAAAAATCTTCAACGTGACTAACTGCATATCCGCGCAAGTACATTCTTCGACGTGCAAAGAAAATGCGCCCCGCAGAACTCAGCGCTATTTTTCTCAAACCCTATACTAAAAAGTGGAATCTACAGCCCCGGCAGAATCGGGTATTTTCGTAGCCTACAAGGATGTTTTCGTCCTTACTCGCGGATACCTCTCAGCCCGGGAATAACACATCTCCCTTCCCTCTACGGGACGCTCCCCCTTCACCCGCAACCCGCAACGACGATGGGACACACCATGCACCTCAACACCGCACCCGCCGCCAGCAACTCCGACGCCGGCGCCAGCCCAGACGACATCTCCCTGGACAAAGACATTCTCCGCTCCCAGATCCGCCCGCGCCGCCTCACCGCGCGCAGCCACCGCGGCGAACGCGGTCAGCAGCAGATGCAGGAGCTCTTCACCGCCCACATCCTCGAGGCGGTCGCGCAGCGGCTCCACTCCCCCGGCACCATTGCGGCGTACCTGCCCACCAAGTCCGAGCCGCCCATCATCGAAGCACTAACCCGCCTGCACAAGGACGGACACCGCATCCTCGTGCCCGTCGTACGCCCCGGTCGCAAACTCGCCTGGGTGCACTGGGATCCTGCCGTCGAGCATCCGCTCAGCCCCATGGGCATCCCGGAACCCGAAGGCGAAGAACAGGACGAACGCGCCTTCGTCGACGCCGACCTGCGCCTCATCCCCGCACTCGCCTTTGATGCCGGCGGGCACCGCCTCGGTCAGGGAGGCGGCTACTACGACCGCATTATTCCCCTGCTCAGCGACCAGCAGCTCACCGGCCGGAGCATCGGCATTGTCTTCAGCGACGAAATCTACGAAACCATTCCCTACGACCAGTGGGACGCTATTCTACCGGTGATTCTCACCGAGCGGGGCATTTTCCTCGCTCACCAGCAGGGCTAAAAGCACCCGGCTCACCCACGCCCGATTCGCTCTTGATTGACACCCAAATCTTTATGCAAAAACGCAAAGATATGCAGGAACACACCAACAAAATCACTCACGAAAAAGACGAAAAGAAACAGAAATAGCTATTTGAGAAGAAAACGCAAATAGCTCCCAACCTTTCAAAAGCGGTACACTCAAACCACGTTAATAAACCATCCCAGCGAAAACGGATACAGAAGGACAAAATGCCGGTCTACGTTTACCAGTGCAAGAATTGCAACCACGTCTTTGAACAGCGCCAGTCCTTTAGCGACGATGCACTGCGCGTCTGCCCGCAGTGCGGCGAAGAAACCCTGCGCAAGCGCTACAACACCGTCGGCGTGACCTTCAAAGGTTCCGGCTTCTACAGCACCGACAAGGGAAACTCCTAAACGGAAGTTCCACACCAGCCAAAACGAGGGGCGGGGCAACACAGGTTGCCCCGCCCCTCGGCGTTTAAGAAGCACTCCCAGTACGGAGGTGCTACACGATATTGTTACCCCAGTGCGGAGGACGCTGCTGACGCATCCATTCCAGACGCTCACGCTCCTCCGGGGTCAGCGGCTGCGCAGAAGTAGCCGTTCTCTGAGAACCCGCCTTCTGGGAGTTCTGGTTTTTCTGGGAGTTCTGGCGCTGAGCATCAGCTTTCTTCGGGGAAGCCCCCGCGGCAGAGGAAGTACCCGAAGCCACCACCGGAGGCGTCGTCACACCCACCAGCAGAGGCTCAGCCCCGCTCACCGAGCCGCCACCGCTCACACGACGGTGACCGCGGCGAGGCTTCGGCGTAGACGAATAACTAGCCACGAACCTCAGCGCCCTCATCCATATCCAGGTAGTGCAGCACGCGCGCCACCACAGCGTCCGGATCGGCGAACACCTCCAGGGTGCCCAGCGTAATGTAGTTCCAGCCCGTGCGGCTCAGACGCTCCGGCAGCAGACGGGTACGCTCACGCACCGAAGCACGCGCGTAATTCTGCTCGCCATCAGAGCACGCCACCAGCGGCATAGCCGCCGGAGCACTCGGCTGCGAAGACACCACGGGAGCCACACCCAGCGCGGGCACAGGCTCAGCAGCCAGCTTCTCCGGGGCGTGCGCAATCAGAGCGATATCGCCCTCACCGCGGCTCACACGCACACCGCAAGCTTGCAGGCGCGCCACCAAATCGTTCAGCAGCCAGTCGCCCAAATCCGGGGTGTCCGCATCGTCGGCAGCCAAGAATGCGTTGCGCGGCAGAGTCTCAGGCACGCGCTGTGCCTTCGCCTCCGCCTCTTCACGCGCCTGACGTTCCGCGTGCTCACGCAGCAGGTGGTAGAAATCTACCGCGCCATGATGCAGCTTCTGCGGGTCCAGCTCGGAGGGGTCAATGCACGAAACAATGCGCAGGGCACGGCGTGCACGAGTCAACGCCACCACAAAGCCCTGGCGGCCATGCTCAGCAGACAGCTGACCCAAATCGTAGGACGCCTGACCCAGGCGGGCACGACCCACACCCAGGGAGAAAATCACGGTGTCGCGCTCGAGGGTCTCAGCGCGGGTCAGGTCGACCACGCGGAAAGACTCCTCACCAGCGGCGAAGAACGGCGCCAGTTGCGGGTACAGGCTCAGGGCGTGACGCACCGACTCAGCCACACGCTGAGCGTGCTTCGGGCTTGCCGTCACCACCGCCAGCGAACGATCCGGGGTACGGTACGCGTGCTCAAGCACCAGGTTTGTCACGCGCTCCACCTCAACACCGGGCGAATCCAGGTTCGCGTTATCGCTGACCTTACCGCGAGTATCAATGTACTCAACGGTCAGCGAACCGGCAGGCTGAGAGGAGGCGCGGCTCACCGGAGCCGCATGTAGCTGCGAACCGTAGAACTCACGGTTCAGGTAGTCCAGAATCACCGGGTCCATGCTGCGGTGTAGCATCGCCAAGGTGCGGTTGGGCAGTACGGTAGCGAGCACATCGAAGGTGCTGTCCAGCTGCTCGTCGGTCGGCTCGGGCGCACCGAAAGTCGGCGCGGACACGATGAACGGCGAGGGGTAACCCGAATGCGGGTCGCCCAGGGCAATCACCTGGTCGGCGCGGGTAATCGCCGGCAGGTTCGCCGCCAGCGGGGTCGATTCGGAGTCCAGCAACAGCACCGTATCAAAACGCATGGAGGCGGGAACCTTACGCGCCAGGGCGAACGGGCTCGCAGTCCACAGCGGCAACAGGGTACGCGCCATGACCGGGGCGTGAGTCAACAGCTCCTCGAGCACGAACTCGTAGCCGCGTAGCTGACTCTTCAGGTACGCCGCCTGGTCGTGCTCAGACTCAATACGTTCAGTCCACACGCGCGCAATCTTCGCCAGCAGACGCGCCGGGGCGCTGGTCATGTGGGCGTAGTCGGCGCGACGGAAACGGGACTCCGTATCGCGCAGACGGTCGCCGTCCAGCAGCTTACCTTCGTGATGCTGCAGCAAGAATTCCAGGGCAGACTGCCACCAGGCAAGCTCCAGCTCAGCGGAAACAACCTCGATCGGAACCTGACGTGCGTACAGGTCATCGAGCAGCTCCGACAGGCCGCGCTCACGCAGCTTCTGGGTCAGAGCATCACGCTCAGGCAGGGTCATCAGCAGCACGCGGTCCGCCATGAGGGCGTCCAGGCGCGCATCCAGCGCGTCCAGGTCGGTGCGCACAAAGTCGGTGCCCTCAACGGTGTCAGCCAGGACAATACCCAGGCCCGCCAGCTCAGAAACCAGGGAGTTCAGGGCGGCAGCCAGCTGATCCAGGTTCTCCGGGATCTGCGGGGTGCGGGGCGCCTCAATGTGGCGAATCCACTCGGCACGCTCCGCCTGAACCACCTTCAGCTGCTCGTGCAGGTCACCAATATTCACGCCGGGCAGGATGTACTCCTTCGCCGCGCGGCGCAGGCGGGAACGCTGCATGCTGCTCATCTCGATGCCGTTCTCACGACGCCACGCGCCCGAAGCAGTCGCCGCAATCAGGTCGGTCACTGGACGGTCGTAGACGTCTGCGCGGAAACGCTTGAGTGTCTCACGGATGCGCATCAGAATCGCCAGCTGCGACTCCCACTCGGCGATGGTGCGGCCGCGGCGCAGACCCAGCATGGCGCTGGTGCGGTTCATCGCCTCGCGCAGGTTCAGCAGGGAGGACTTGAGGGTAATGACCAGGGCGTACGCCTCGGCGGCTTCCTCATCATTGACCAGGCGGGCACGGTACCACGGGGAGGTACGCGAAGCCGCCGCAAAACCGTCAATCTCGCCCAGGCGCACCAGCTCGGCGCGCACCTGCTCACGCTCCATGAGCGCATCAAGCATGGGGCGGTCAAAACGCACACGGGTTGCCGGGCCGTCCTCGGAGGCGGTCAGCTCAGCCAAACGCTGCAGCGCCGAGTAGACAGAAATCTGCCAGTTCGCATCCTTGTTCAGCAGGGCACGAGTGTGGTCGAGCAGCGCGGCACGGGTCGCCACGAGCTCTTCGTTCAGGTCCTCAGAGTTCGGCTCTTCCGCGCCCTCATTGCGCACAATCGCGCGAATGAACTCGGCGCGCTGAGCCTCAGCGTCATGCTCGGCAAGCAGGTCGTAGCGCAGGCTCTCAATGCCGGTGCGCTTGAGCAGCGCCGAGAATTCAGCCAGGGTAGAGCGCTTCTCGCCCACCACGAGCACGGACTTACCGCGACCCATCAGGGCGGAAGCAATGTTCACGGCGGTACGCAGCGGCTCGGTGCCGGGCGCCGCGGTAATCGTGAAGGAGAAACCGCTGACCGCGGTGTCGATAATCTCCTGGGCGTTCGCGTCAGCGTCCAGCAGGAGCATTTCTTCTGCCGGGTCGCGCTGGTCCAGGGGCTGCTGCAGGTTGTGGGCGTTGAGCTCGCGCGGCTTCACGCCGGGAACCTTCAGTGCCGCCAGGTCACGAACCAGCGGGGTGATGGCGGTGTGCGGCAACTCGCCCAGGCTTTCCTTCAGATCAGCAAAAGTGGAGATGAAGTACTTCGACTCAATGGTCATGCCCGGAATACGACCGGCGGATGCGCGCATACGCTCGATGACCGGCTCGGGGTCCAGACGGGACATGGAGTTCGCCAGCTGCGCCACGTCCATGGTGCCCAGGTCGATGCCGTACTCCTGCTTGATCTGGCGGACCATCGCCGGGTTCAGGCGTGCGGAACCGGCGAGGCGCAGCTCGAAGTCGTCATCCTTCGGGTGCGGAGTGATGCTCAGCGGTGCCATAAGAATCGGCGCGATGAAACGCTTCTCGTAGGCGGCGGCGTCCTCGCGGGTGTCGTGTGACAGCCAGGAGGCGGTGCCCGCCACGAAGTAGCCTGAGTCCAGGCCGTGGTCGGTGGCGAGCTCGTAAATCTTGGTGCGCAGGGTGCGGGCGGAGCGCATACCCGCCTCGAGCTGCGACTTGTCGCGCAGGATCGTGGAGAGGCGGGTCTTGCGTCCGGCGAGTAGCTGAGCCAGACCGGAGGGGTTCGCTTCGGACAGGTCGATATGCACGTAGTCGACCTGGTTGAAGTCGAGCATCGCGTCCGGGCCGGTGTAGACGTCCATCTGTTCTGCCCAGCGCTCAAGCCCCGCCGAGGGATCGAAGTCCTCGTGGGCGGGGTTCAGGTGTGCGGGCAGCTCGGCGATGTTGATTTCGTCGGCTACTTCGTGGGTTTCCTCTGCTGAGGTCGCGGCGGCTACGGCGGGCTTAGCAGTATCAGCCGGAGTGCCGGGTGCGTGTTGCGCGTCGGTAGGCTCGGGAATCTGGTTCACGTCGTGAGTGTCCTTGTGGGTCAGTGCGGTGTACGTTTGCGCGTACACACCGAAGATGGTGGTTCTTCCGGGGTCCTCTGCCCGGGTGCCTCATGCTGTACTTCAAGCGGGGCGGGTGTCAGCGTGCGCCTGCGTGCTTAGTGTGCCCGCGTGCTTGCTGTCTGTTCCTCTGTGCTTACTTCGACCACATTGCGATATTCGCGGCGAGTAGCACTACGGTCACCAATACATAGAAAACCAGGGCGGGCAGAAGTGCCCAACGGTACTTGGGTGCTAGTTCGCCTTCCAGGTTGCCGAAGCGCAGGGATCGGAAGAGGAAGAAGCTCAGGATTGCGCCGGGCAGGTTACCGATAATGACCAGCAGTACGGTCAGGTACAGGGCGTAGGCTCGTTCGGTGCGTTCGTTCTCTGCACTTGCAAATTTGAGGGTGCCGCCCAGCAGCAGGCTGAGGCATGCGTTCAGGAAAGCCACGGTGAAGAAGGGAATCTTCAGGGCTGCTTGGAAGTCCATCTGGGAGTTCGCTGCGCCCAGAGCAATCCACAGCAGTAGCAGCGCGGGGATGATCATGAGGTACCAGAACAGGTACTTACGCATCTTCTCGGTGTTTTCGATGAGCGCGAAAATTGCGGTCACAGGGTGTCTCTTTCAGATGATCTCAGGCGGATTCGGTCGGATTCAGGAGGAGTGAGTGAAGGGGCAGGTGGGCACGGTAATGCTTTGTCAGGCGTCGATTTCGCCCTCACTGTTGAGAGCATCATCCACCTGGTCCTGCAGAGACTCGCGGCGCTCATTCTCAACGTGTTCAATGTAGCGGCGCACGATGTAGTCCAGCAGCACCGACAGCGCAACGAAGGAGTAGTAGGGCTTACGCTGGGTGCTGATGTGGGTGGGGGTGGTCTGGTAGTGCAGGGAGTACTCAGCGTGCGAGGACATGTAGTTCACACCAATGGCGGTCACCGCAATCATGGGGATGCGGCGCAGCGCCAGCATCTTAATGTGTTCGCGCATGTTCTCGGTCTGACCGGAGAAAGACACAATGATGACCACATCGTCCTGGGTCATATTGTTCATGGCGCTTTCGAACTCATTACGTGCCGGAATGACGTGGCAGAACTTACCGCAAACCTGCATGGACTTGGCAAATTCCTGCACGGCATTGCGCTGAGCGTAGCCGGTACCGAAGCAGTACACAGTGCGAGCCTCATGGATGCGCTTGAGCAGTCCGCTCAGTTCCATGTGCTCGAGGTAGTCGTAGGTGCGCTGAATGTCTTCGCGGCCGCTCTCAATGAACCGCGGGTTGAAGGGTTCGCTGCGGTTCAGAGAGGACTTAATGAAGTACTTCAACTCAGCAAATCCGGAGAAGTTCAGCTTCTTCGTTAGGCGGATAATTGAGCTGGTCGAAGTATAAGTTTTATGTGCCAGAGAATTGATCGTTGACTCTGCAACGAACTCTTCATTTTCTAGCATGAATGCCAAAATTTCCCGTTCAGTTTCACTGAATCGGTGCTGGTTCGCATTCACGACGTCTTGTAAATCCACTCAAAGCTCCTGAATCCGATGGTGAGCAATATATAAATAGTACACGCTCTAGAGTCATCGGCCAGGGTGGGTGAGGGCGGTCATCTCTCACTTTGAGTGTGTATGCCAGCAGATTTGAGCTGGGTATGCGCCTGGTACGTGTCCGGGTACAGCTTCGCCGGCGGCATCGGTGTTATCCGATACCGCCGGCGAAGTCTATACCTTATGAGGCGTTATGCCGTCAGGCGGTTGAAAGCTGAAGTCTCTTAGGAGAGGGTCTTAGCTTCGTTCACCATGGTCTCGAAACGCTCGCGAACCTGGGGAACGTCCATACCGACGATGACCTGGAATGCCTTGCCCTTGCGGACGAGGCCCAGAGCACCTGCATTCTTGAAGTCTGCATCCGAGGTGCTGACGAGAGACTCATCAGCAACGGAGACACGCAGGCGGGTTGCGCAGTTGTTCACGGTGGTGATGTTCTCTGCGCCACCGAGCAGTTCGAGGAAGCCTGCTGCGCGGGGTGCGTAGAGGTCGCCGTCAGCTGCGGGAGCTGCCGCGCCGCCGTCCTTCTCAGCAGCCTTAGCAGCCTTGTACTCTGCCTTGCTGTAGAGCTTGGTCTCGCCGCCGTCTTCTTCACGACCGGGGGTCTTGAAGTCGAACTTCAGGATCATGAAGCGGAAGATCACGAAGTACAGGACGGTGAAGCACAGGCCCACACCAATCTGCATGAGGTAGGTGCCGGAGTGGTTTGCCCACAGCGGGATCCAGTTCTGGAACAGGAAGTCGAGCAGACCGCCACCCATGTAACCAACCAGACCCAGCTGGTACATGATTGCTGCCATGGTTGCTGCCAGGATTGCGTGGACCAGGAACAGCGGGGGTGCAAGGAACAGGAAGGTGAACTCGAGGGGCTCGGTGATACCGATCAGGATCGCGGTGAGGCAGACGGGGATCATCAGAGCGAGAACTTCCTTGCGCTTCTCGGGACGAGCAGTGGTGTAGAACGCCGCTGCGATACCGATGGGTGCAAAGACCTTGGAGTTACCGTGCAGTGCGAAGCCGCCGCCGGGGAACAGTTCCTTCAGGGGCTTGTCGCTCTTTGCGAACTCGGTCAGGTGGGTCGGCCAGTCCTTAGCAATACCGTTCGGGGTAACAACATTACCGAAGACGAACGGGGAGTAGATAAAGTGGTGCAGACCGGTCGGAATCAGGAAGCGCTCGAGGAAGGTGTAAACCCACACGCCGAGTGCGCCGGATGCGATGAAGAAGCCCTGCAGGGAGGAGATGCCGTGCTGAGCGTAGGGCCACAGCCAGGAGAACAGGAATGCCACGGGCATCATCAGGAAGAAGCAGACGCCGTAGACGTACTGGGAACCCTGGAAGATACCGAGGAAGTCGGGCAGCTTCTTGTCGAACCAGCGGTTGTGTACCCACACCACGATTGCAGAGATGATGATTGCACCGAAGATACCGGTGTCCATGGTCTTGATACCGGCGATCATCTTCAGACCGGTACCTGCCGCGCTCTTAGAGATGTCGGTGGTGTAGTCCAGGTCGAAGAAACCGGTGCCGCCCTTGCCCCATACCTTGAGCATGGCGCCGACGAAGTAGTTGAAGGTCAGGTAGACCATTGCAGCTTCCATCACTGCACGTGCGTTAGCGGTCTTTGCCAGTGCAATGGGCAGACCGATCACGAAGAGCAGTTCCATCTGGTTGAAGACGGTCCATGCGCCGGACTCCCAAACGGACCAGAAGTGGTTCCACGCGCTTTCCTTGTCAGCAGCGAGGGGAATCAGGTCGCCGTTCTGTGCAATGATCGCAATACCGACCGCGAGGCCAGCGAATGCGAAGAGAAGAACGGGTGCCAGCATGGCAGAGCCGAACCTCTGTACTTTTTCCATCATGAGGCTATACGCCCTTTCGGGTTGTCGAGTGAGCGGACGCAGGTGCCGGCGATCGTTGCCGGTCTGCGGTGGCAACGCCGTATCTTTATACCCTCAAACGAAAGTATATGAGACGGGTGCCACATATCCTGCGTGCGCTAAATGCCGAATGTGTTTTAGACAGAAACAATAATGCCAGGTCATACCTGCCCACAGGTACCAAAACTGTGAGTTTTGAAAGAGTTTTTCAGAACCTGAAACATATCCCGGCACTGGTTAAAAATACTTGCTGCAGATGAGACTTTTTCCCTATTACCTAGCGCACAGAATCGATAGCATAAACAGTGCGCCCATAGAGGTCAGAGTGCATAAACACTCACCACCTCAATACGCGGTGCGCATATCATTCTTCAACCTCACACATACCCCGGACTTAATACATGCGCTTCCTCACCCTCAATACGCACAGCTGGTGCGAAATCCACCAGATTGCCAAGATCCGTACCCTCGCCAAGTTCATTATTGAACAGCAGGTGGACGTCATTGCGTTGCAGGAAGTCAACCAGCTCACCTCCACCCCCGTGGTGAAGGAGCCCCTCAACTACCGCGGCGGCGCCGGCGTTCCGGTCCGCGAAGACAACTACGCCCTGCTGCTCGTGCAGGCGCTCAACGAAATGGGTGCCACTTACGAGTGGACCCTCACCGAAACCCACATCGGTTGGGACCGTTACGACGAATGCGTAGCTATCCTCTCGCGCCTGCCGATTCGCGGTATCAAGCCCATCAATATGTCCCCCGGCTACGGCTACCACCAGGTGCAGCGCCGCGCAGCACAGGCAACGCTCATCGAAACTGAGACGGGCACCTTCTGGTGCGCCACCACCCACATGTCCTGGTGGGACTTCGACGGCGAGCCCCTCTTCGCGCAGGAATACGCACACCTCTCGCAGGAGCTTGCCGAGTGCGCCCGCACCGCACCGGTACTGCTCGGCGGCGACTTCAACTCCGCAGCACATCTGAGCAATGAAGGCTACGCGCTGGTCACCTCCAGCGGCATGGTGGATACCCGATCCCTAGCGGAGCACACCGACGGCGAGAACACCGTCCACCGCGAAATCGCCGGCTGGGAAGGTAGCACGGATGCCAAGCGCATCGACTTTGTCTTCGCTGACCGCCTGGTCGACGTGGTATCCCACGCGGTTGTCTTCCGTGACAACTCCCCCGAGGCGATCTCCGACCACAGCGGCCTGCTGCTAGAGATTGACCCCTCCAGCTGGGCGCCGGAGAGCCTCCTTACGCCCCTCACCAGCCAGTCCTAAAGGGGCATCAGACGTTAGCCGCCCGCAGAGCGGCACCACACAACACTCATCCATACCAAGGGAAGGAAGAACAATGACGACCCAGACCCAGTGGTGGCAGGAACCCGTTGTCTACCAGATTTACCCCCGCTCCTTCAACGACTCCAACGGCGACGGCATCGGCGACCTGCCCGGTATCACCGAGAAGATTCCGTACCTCGCCGACCTGGGCATTCAGGTGCTGTGGCTCTCCCCCATCTACGCGTCCCCGAACGACGATAACGGCTACGACATCTCCGACTACCGTGCCATCATGACCGAGTTCGGCACCATGGAAGACTTCGATGAGCTGCTCGAAACCGCGCACAAGCACGGCATCAAGCTCATGATGGACCTGGTCGTCAACCACAGCTCCGACGAGCACGAATGGTTCAAGCAGGCACGCTCCTCCAAGGACAACCCCTACCGCGACTACTACATCTGGCGCGGCCCCAAGGGCTTCGATGAGGATGGCAAGCCGATTCCGCCGAACAACTGGATTTCCTGTTTCAGCCCCTCCGTGTGGGAATGGGACGAGGCGACCGGCCAGTTCTACCTGCACTACTTCTCCGTCAAGCAGCCCGACCTGAACTGGGAGAACCCGAAGGTCCGCGAAGAGGTCTACGACATCATGCGCTTCTGGCTGGACAAGGGCGTGGACGGCTTCCGCATGGACGTCATCAACCTAATTTCTAAGGACCTCTCCTTCCCCGAGGACCCGGCAGTCCTCGCTGGCGGCCTCGACAACTCCCTGGCTGTCGCAGCGAACGGCCCGCGCGTGCACGAATTCCTGCAGGAGATGAACCGCGAGGTCTTGAGCAAGTACCCGGTCATGACCGTGGGCGAAACCCCCTGCGTGACCGTGGACGACGCCGCACTCTACACCGGTTTCGACCGCAACGAGCTGCAGATGGTGTTCCAGTTCGAGCACATGGACGTAGACGCCTCCGAAGGTGGCGTGACCGGCAAGTGGTCCGACCGCCGCTTCAACCTGGTTGACCTCAAGAAGGTCCTCACCCACTGGCAGGAAGGCCTGCACGGTCGCGGCTGGAACTCCCTGTACTGGAACAACCACGACCAGCCGCGCACCGTCTCCCGCTTCGGTAACGACTCCCCCGAGTACCGCACCGTCAGCGCCAAGATGCTCGGCACCGTGCTGCACCTGATGCAGGGCACCCCCTACATCTACCAGGGTGAAGAGCTGGGCATGACCAACGTCTTCTTCGACGATGTGAAGGACTACAACGACCTGGAGATTCACGACTCCTGGCGCAAGTACGTTGAAGAGTCGGGCCGCGTCTCCGCGGAGGACATGCTTCGCTACATCAGCGCCTCCGGCCGCGATAACGCCCGCACCCCCATGCAGTGGACCGCTGGCGAGAACGCAGGCTTCACCTCCGGCACCCCGTGGCTGAAGCTGAACCCGCGCTACACCGAAATCAACGCGGAGGCAGAGCTCGCTGACCAGGATTCGGTGTTCTACCACTACCGTGACCTGATTAGCCTGCGCCGCGAGCACCCGATTGTCCTGACCGGCGAGTACCGCCTGCTGGATGAAGAGGATGACCAGGTTTACGCCTACCTGCGCGTGAACTCCGATGAGGACGCCGCCGCAACCGGCGAGCGCGCCCTGCTGGTCGTTGCGAACTTCACCGATGACACCGTTCAGCTGAACTACGCGGGCGGCAACCTGGATTCGGTGGTGCTGACCAACTCGCAGGCACTCTCTCCGACTGAGCTGAAGGCAATCGAGAACACCCCGAAGCTGATTAGCTCGAACTATCGCGATGAGAACCGCGAGTTCACCGACGAGGGCACCCTGCTGCGCCCCTACGAGGCGAAGGTGTACCTCTTCGGTAACGCCAAGTAGCCGTACCCCACTCATACTGTGCGAAGGGGGACCAGATACAGACATTCCGGTCCCTCTTCGCCCTATACTTCAATCACAGACAAAATTTGTTCCTCTTTTCGGCTGGATGGCCGGTATAGAAAGGCAATTATGAGCAACTCCGAGGCATACGAGGTTCCCTCCTACGAAGGCCGCCAGTGGTGGAAGGAAGCCGTGGTGTACCAGGTGTACCCCCGCTCCTTCAACGACGCTAACGGCGACGGTATCGGTGACCTGAAGGGCATCACTGAGAAGCTGCCCTACCTGGCTAAGTTGGGCATCAACGTCATTTGGCTCTCCCCCGTGTTCGACTCGCCGAACGTGGATAACGGCTACGACATCTCTGACTACTTCGCCATCATGAGTGACTTCGGCACCATGGAAGACTTTGACGAGATGCTTGAGACCGCTCACAAGCACGGCATCAAGATCCTGATGGACCTGGTCGCAAACCACACCTCCGATGAGCACCCCTGGTTCAAGGAGTCCCGCTCCTCTAAGGACAACCCCTACCGCGACTACTACATTTGGAAGGACCCGAAGGGCTTCGACGAGGACGGCAACCCGATTCCTCCGAACAACTGGGCGTCCGAGTTCGGCGGCCCGGCGTGGGAGTGGGACGAGGCGACCGGCCAGTTCTACCTGCACATCTTCTTCAAGGAACAGCCCGACCTGAACTGGGAGAACGAGAAGGTTCGCGAGGACCTGTACTCCATGGTCCGCTGGTGGCTGGACAAGGGCGTTGATGGCTTCCGTCTGGACGCTATCAACATCATCTCCAAGCCCGAGGGCTTCCCGGATGACCCCTCCACCGACTTTGAGAAGCACACTTCCTCGATTCCGTTCGTTATCTCTAACGGCACCATGGTGCACCCGTGGATGAAGGAGCTCACCCGCGAGACCTTCAGCCGCTACGACGTGATGACCGTGGGCGAGACCAGCGCGACCAGCCCCGAGGACGCTAAGCTGTGGGCTG
Source organism: Rothia sp. HMSC076D04 (assembly GCF_001814645.1). NCBI lineage: Bacteria > Bacillati > Actinomycetota > Actinomycetes > Micrococcales > Micrococcaceae > Rothia > Rothia sp. HMSC076D04. Next base: position 117,161 of record NZ_KV817370.1, read on the forward strand.
GCTACCACACCGGTGAGCTGAACATGATCTTCCACTTCGATCACATGGGCGTGGATAACGACCCGAACGGCAAGCTGGGCGGCAAGTGGTCCTACGCACCGTACAAGCTGACCGAGCTCAAGAGCATCCTGAACGACTGGCAGACCACCCTGGAGGGTAACGCCTGGGGTTCGCTGTACTGGAACAACCACGACCAGCCGCGCGTTGTCTCCCGCTTCGGTAACGATTCGGATGAGTTCCGCACCCTGTCCGCTAAGCAGCTGGCGACCACTCTGCACTTCATGCAGGGCACCCCGTACATTTACCAGGGTGAAGAGCTGGGCATGACCAACGTGAAGTTTGATTCGATTGAGGATTACCGCGATGGTGACTCGATCCGCTTCTACGAGGACATGCACGTTGACCACAAGCGTCTGAGCCACGAAGAGGCGATGCAGGCGATTTACATTAAGGGCCGCGATAACGCTCGTACCCCGGTTCAGTGGGATGCCTCCGCTAACGGTGGTTTCAGCCCCGAGGGTGTAACCCCGTGGATTGCTGTGAACCCGAACTACCCGGCGATTAATGCTGAGGCTGTTCTGGCTGATGAGGATTCGATTTTCTACCACTACCAGCAGCTGGTGGCTCTGCGCCGCGGCAAGCTGAAGGACCTGATGGTTTACGCAGCCTTCGCTCCGGTGGATTCGGTTCAGGTTCCGCACAACGAGGATGAGGCTGTGTACGCGTACACCCGTACCGGTGGTGCGGATGGCAGCCCCGCGAATGAGTCTTTGCTGGTTGTTTCGAACTTCACCGCCGAGGAGCAGGAGCGCGACTTCGCTGTGCTTTCTGAGGCTCGTGAGGCTGGTGCTCGTGTTGAGCTGGTGAGCTCAAACTACAAGGACGACGCGGGTTCGACTCTGCGCCCCTACGAGGCGAAGGTGTACCACATCGTTCGCTAAGCGCTGTAGCTCGTTGAGTGCTACCGCGTGCCGATAAGGTGATAGACAGCAGAAGGAGGGTGAGGCTTATGCCCCGCCCTCCTTTTGTGTTGTCTCCTTTATGGTCCAGGCGTGCTTTCTTGGCTCTGCTTAGCTGGAGGCTCTGCTCAACTGGAGAAGACGAGCTGCAGGATTGGCACGGCGAGCGCTATCATTCCCAGGCTGACGACTGCTCCGGAGGCGATAATGGGTGCGGCTGTTCCTTCGTGCCGGTAGTGGGTTTCCAGAATGACGATGTTAGCGGCTGGCGGTAGCACTCCGAGGATAAAAAGTACCTGCGGGTGTGCCAGGAGCTGGTCGAGATGCACTCCGGTGTGCGTGTGCATCCAGTGTGCGGCGGTTAGTATGCCGACGCTGTAGACGCTCACGAGCACGACACGCAGTAGCGCCCACCGGAGGGCTTGTATTAGGTCGGTTCGGTGCAGGCGAGCGGTGCTCAACCACATGCCGAGCACCATGAGCCCTACGAAGCTGAAGACCCAGGTGATGAGCCGGTAGATACCGGCGGCGTGGGTGTTGAGGAACGGTCCGGCGGGCAGGCATATCAGCCCGATTGCTACGGCGATAATGGGGCGGTTCGTGAGCAGGGACCGCAGTACTGCACCGACGGCAGCTTTGTGTGTGACAGCTTTTCGGGTGGGCTTGGCTCGGCTAGTCGTGAGTCCGTCTGTATTGGTTTCTCTGCGCATGAGTGAGGTGCCGAGGATATTACCCATGACGGAGTTGCCGATGTACGCGCCGACGTAGAGGCGTACGGCTTCCTCGCCCCAGAAGCTGGCGACTACGGGGATTCCGAAGATTCCGGCGTTGAGGTAGACGAGGGCGAGCCGTTGCACCGGGTCGTTCGTGAAGAAGGCGGCGCAGCGTACGAGAAGCGCCATGAGCACCATGGTGGAGGCTGCCATGAAGAAGAGTTCGGGACGGCTGGTGGCGACGATGTAGACGATGACGGTGGGGATAATCCAGCGGGTCAGCAGGGCGGAGGCGCTTTCTTTCAGACGGTTGCCCCAGTGCTCGGGTAGCAACATTGCGAGTCCGAAGCCTACCCCTAAGTAGAGGAGTGGGAGGATCATTCCCATGCTTGTTCCTTTCGCTGTTGCTGTGTCTGTGCCGTTGTTTTACGGCTAAGGTCCCTGTCTAATAACCCTACACTGAACCTTCAGGTTGAGGTTTATTGATTTTTTGTTGTATTTTTCGAAATTTTCGCGTCATATTGCATCTTATTCGCTGATGCTCTCGTTTTTTATACGGTTCGCTTCTAATCTTGAAATATAGAGAGAATATATTTTCCACCACATTCTTTCGTTCTATCACAGACACTCATTTCTTACGAGATGAGGAACTAGGCTGTTTCTTCTCCCGTAAGGCTAAATATGCAGGAGCCCGCAATGCAACAACCGTATCAATCTCCCCCTCCCGAATCCGGTGGCGTCCCCCAGCAATCTGCAAAGCGTCCTGCGCAGGCTTCTAGCCAGCATGCTGATGCGCATATTCCGCAGCGCTCTTCTGCTCTGCTTACTGCCCCTGCTACAGCTTCTATAGCCGCTGTACCCGCCTCTGAGGGCCCTGAGCAGACCTTTAGGGTGACTCACCCGGTGCTGAGTGCTATCTCGTGGCTGATTGCGGCTGCGAGCGCTGTGTGGCTTGTCATTCTGGGCGTCTCATTGGTGTTGAATGTCGCGTCGGGAGTGAGCCATGATTCTGAGTTTATGATGCTGACCTACGGCGTGTATATGGCGTGCGCGTTTGGGTTCTGCTGTTTTGGTACGTTTTTTGCTCTGCATTTTGGGTTGGGGTCGAGCGCTCATTGGCGTGATTCGATTCGTCACCCGCATCACCCGCATTAAAGGTTTTTCTTTTCCCCGTGTGGTTTTGTGGAGAGTTTTTAGTTCTTTTATTTGAACTCTCGTTTTAAATATTTTGGTGTTTTTCTTTAAAATTCATGCGAAAAATCTAGGCTACGGAGTATTTTCAGAAACGCTCATATGAAAGAAGCCGCCCGGCGCATCACAGCAGGATGCACCGGGCGGCTCCTTACGGGGCTTCAGCCATCTTAGGTTGCACACTCAAAGGGGTTCAGGAGCCGAACATGCAGACGCTCAAAATCTTTGACATTGCGCGTTACGAGAGTAAGACCATGAGTCAAAGCAGTTGCAGCGATCCATGCGTCGTTCTCCGGCGCTTTATCCGGCACGTGAAGCCCTGCACAACAATCAGCTACAGCTCCGTCAATGACAAGAGTTCGTTTCTGAAATTTCTCTCGAACTGCCAAAAACCACTCACGCAGATAAGCACCTTGTATCGGATCTTTACGCTCCATAGCAAGCACACCGCGCTCTAGTTCCATAAGGGTCACGACGCTAATATAGAGTGGCTTTTCTGAATAACGGCGAAACCACGACTCAAAAACAGGGTCAGCCTTACCGCGTGAGAGCTTCCACAACTCAGAAATAATATTGGTATCAAGCAGGTACATCGTTGTCCCCTAGAACTCTACAATGGGGCGCTGATGTGCGGAACGTTCTGCCGTGGGGAATTCTTCGGGCAGGTCCATACCTTCAGCAGGTTGAGGGTAGTTTGCGAAGAAATCATACAGGGAAGAGCTCTCATTCTGGCTACGCGAATACTCTTCATAGGTCATAAGGACATAGGTGGGTTCACCACGCTTAGTGATAATAACGGGTGATTGCTGAGCCTGCTTCTGGGCTTTGGCGAGATTTTGGTTGAACTCGCGGCTGGTCATAACGGTCATAATTTCCCCCTTGCTGCTCACGACATGAAAACATAAATAATGTAACTACGTAGCTACATTATATTTTCCTTTCAGTACTACGACAACCCCTCCATCTTCAGACCCGCTATATATCGTTAGGAAGATACGAAGAAGCCGCCCGGCGCATCACAGCAGGATGCAC
>NZ_KV817370.1:121155-171020 GCF_001814645.1 Rothia sp. HMSC076D04
GCGCATCACAGCAGGATGCACCGGGCGGCTCCTTCACAGGCTCCCAGCTACAAAGCTAGGTAGCCCACAGCGGGATTACTCCCACTCAATGGTTCCCGGGGGCTTGGAGGTAACGTCCAGCACCACTCGGTTAACGTCCTTGACCTCGTTGGTAATACGGTTCGAGATCTTAGCCAGCAGGTCGTACGGCAGGCGCGACCAGTCAGCGGTCATTGCGTCTTCCGAAGAGACCGGGCGCAGAACAATCGGGTGACCGTAAGTACGGCCGTCACCCTGAACGCCCACGGAACGAACGCCAGCCAGCAGAACCACGGGGCACTGCCAGATGTGCTCGTCCTGACCTGCTGCGGTCAGCTCTTCACGCACGATAGCATCAGCGGCACGCAGGGTCTCCAGGTTCTCGCGGGTAACCTCGCCGACAATGCGGATGCCCAGGCCGGGGCCGGGGAACGGCTGACGTGCCACGATTTTCTCGGGAACGCCGAGCTCACGACCGATAGCGCGAACCTCGTCCTTGAACAGGGTGCGCAGCGGCTCCACCAGTTCGAAGGTCAGGTCGTCGGGGAGGCCGCCCACGTTGTGGTGGCTCTTAATGTTTGCGGTGCCGTCGCCGCCGCCGGACTCGACAACGTCCGGGTACAGGGTGCCCTGGACCAGGAACTTGATGTCTGCGCCCTCTTCGCCTGCTTCGGCAATCAGCTTGCGCTGTGCCTCTTCGAAGGAGCGGATGAACTCGCGGCCGATAGCCTTACGCTTCGCCTCGGGCTCGGTGATACCCTCGAGTGCGGAGAGGAAACGCTCCGACTCGTCAATGGTGATGACCTTAATGCCCATGGATGCTGCGTAGTCCTGCTCGACCTGTTCGCGCTCACCCTCACGGAGCAGACCGTGGTCGATGAAGAAGCAGGTGAGCTGGTCGCCGACAGCCTTGTGCACAAGCGCTGCTGCCACGGAGGAGTCAACGCCGCCGGAAAGCGCGCAGATGACGCGGTCGCTACCGACCTGCTCGCGGATCTTTGCGACCTGCTCTTCGATGATGTTGTTGGTGGACCAGGTGGGCTTCAGGCCTGCCACATTGTAGAGGAAGTTCTCCAGGGCGACCTGGCCGTAGTCGGAGTGCTTCACCTCGGGGTGCCACTGCACGCCGCCGAGCTTACGGGACTCGTCCACAAATGCTGCCACGGATGCGCCGGGGGTCTTTGCCAGCACCTCGAAGCCTTCGGGGGCTTCGGTCACGGAGTCACCGTGAGACATCCACACGTTCTGGGTGGTGGGGGTGCCGGTGAGGAAGGAGGAGTTCTCAGCGCAGACCACAGCGTCGGTTGCGCCGTATTCGCGCAGACCGGTCTGGGCGACGGTGCCGCCGAGGGTCTGAGCCATCACCTGGAAGCCGTAGCAGATACCGAAGATCGGCACGCCAGCTTCGAACAGGGCTTTGTCGCCCTTGGGTGCGCCATCGGCGTAGACCGAGGAGGGGCCACCGGAGAGCACAATAGCTGCCGGGTTCTTGGCGAGCATCTTCTCGGTGCTCATGGAGTGGGGGACGATTTCGGAGTAGATGCCGGCTTCACGCACGCGACGAGCAATGAGCTGCGCGTACTGTGCACCGTAATCTACCACCAGGACGGGACGCTCTTCGAGCTGGTCCAGGTTCACAGAGTTGGTCACGAAAATTACCTCAACGTGTTGGTACTAATCCGCGCACTTGCGCGGGGATATATCTATTTTACGCTATCGCGTTGTGGGGTTGAATGCCCGCGGCGCGGGAACTATTCCGCACTTTGCCGGTCATTCCACCGCATCAAGACAGCGATATAAGAAAGCACCGCCCGGCAACGGAGTTAACGTCTCCATAGCCAGGCGGTACATTATAAAAACAATTCTCTTCGTTTATCCCTTGAACTGAGACATATCAATACGCCGGTCGCAGAAGTCAGCCACCGCATCGCTGTGCGTAGCAATAATGGCACAGGCCCCGGCGTTCACCAGCTCCCGCAGAATATCAAGTACCTGCGCCTCGTTCTCGGCGTCCAGCGCGCCGGTCGGCTCATCTGCCAGAATCAGGGATGGCTGCTTCAACATAAGCCCAGCAAGCGCCACGCGCTGCTGCTCACCACCCGAGAGTTGGTAGATAAGAGACTTCTCTCGCCCAGACAAACCGACCCGGGCGAGGACGGACTCTAGCTCTTTGCGGCTCGGACGCTGCGAACGCGGCATAACCGCGAGCGGTCCGAGGACGTTCTTTTCAACACTCTCCCCTTCTACCAGGGCATAGTTCTGGAAGAGATATCCTAGACTATCACGGCGGAAATGACGGCGGGTTCGCGATGATGAGCCGCTCAACATTGTTCCTTGGAAGGTATATTCCCCTTCAGTAAAGTCGGTCAGGGTCCCTAGACAGTTAAGGAGAGTGGTCTTGCCACTTCCTGAGGCACCAGTTAGGGCTAGCATCTGTCCTGGAGCTACGGCAATATGGACATCAGCAAAAATAGGATGTCCTGCAATACGCACAGACCCCCCGCTTACGGCCAGCAGATTTTCTGTTTTTAAGATGGACGTCATCAGTACATTTCCTTTCGCGCATGATTGGCAACAGTAACTCGGTAGCCTCTGCCAAAGGCCCATAAACTCATACCAATCGACACAATAACAGTGGATGTGAAGAGTACCGTTGCCAGTACTGCAATAACAGATGCAGTCTCAGCCCCAGCATTGAGATACTGCTCGTGGGCCAAACTCGTTAGTTGGAGGACCCCATAGCTAATGACAAGAATCGTCAAAACCGCCTCCCCAATGAGAACCCCACGGAAAGTCCGGGTCGGATGCATACCGTAGGTAAAGGAACGAGCGATACGCTGCTGATGTTCTGCGCAGTACACACGTGCGTACTCCAGAAGGGTCACAAGACACAAAACGGAAAGGATGATGAGCGCATACAAGCTAATGCGTTGTTCGCTCTGCATCCTGCTTGTGAGACTAAAATATTTTTCGCTCACCGGCAGAATTTCACCTACGTAGCTTCGAGCTGCACTACCCTTCAGAGATTCAAGAGCTTTCTGCCGGTCCTTAATAAATGCCCCGTTCTGACTGAAGGCGGCAACGAGCATCTCCATTCTGTCAGTCAGCACAGTTTTCGGGACATACACAATGATGGGGTTCTGCACAAAGTAGTTCGCTTTAGTACCGTCACCATATGTATAGGACCTCGTTACAGACTCATATGCCCTCAACTCCGAAAGCTCAGCACGTGAAGCTTCTAAATTATTCGAGGAAGAAGAGCTATCAGCCGAGTCAAAAGTACTAGAAGCAAGGCGCCTTATATCATCAGTGTGCTTTTCCAATTCCTGGGGATAGTAGACGCTAAGACCACTACGACCTTCCAGGTCTTCAAGAGGAGGTAAACCTGCTGGCAGGGATTCAGGATTACTATCCAGGTATTCACGATTCACGTACAGAAAGGTACGACCCAAGCTCTGATCAGATTTCAGAGAGGCTGATTCATCCTTTCCGGCTCTATAAGCTTCAATCGATTCAGGGGATGTATAGACAGGGTTCTCCGCACTAGCGAGGATGACGTTATCAGATTCTACTTGTTCTTTACTCCAGCCCTGAAGGTTCTGGATGTCACTAGTCTTATACCGGAAACCATTAAAGGACACACTATATCCGTTACCCTGAAGCACCGCGGGGCGGGCTTGATTGAGTGCATGAACTTGCTGAGTCGTGTAAGCCAAAGTGATTAGAGTAGCAACAACAAGAATGAGCGCCAAAGAGCGGCACGCCCAGCTAGCCGCATAGGTAATACGCGTAGGTACCTTTCCTTTAAGGGCTTGTCCAATAGGTATAGCTACAGTAAGTGCACAAGCCACATAATGCAGCAGAAGCATAAGGCCCAACATCCAGCACAACAGGATAAGCTGAACTTTCAGCGTCAAAGCTGCAAAAGCCCACGAATTGTACAGGGCGAGGAATGTATAGAAAAGGGCATAGAGGCCCAGAATTCCACAAAGAATAGCAGGCCCCGACTCTAGCAGCTGTGCACCGTAGACACGGTTTAAGGATGCCCCATGCAGACGCAGGCGCGCGCTTTTTTTCGTCTGCCGGAATATGGCACCAATCAGAGCCGTACTAAGGGCTAGGCATGTTGCAATAAAGGCATACCCGCCTGAGGTTCCCATGTAGTACCCTGCAATACTTCGGAGATTGAGAACATCGTATTCCGTTGTATGCGCACCATTTTCACGCAGGGTAGCGAGTAGCTGGGCGCGTTGTTGCTCACTACCGCCATAAAGGTTGTAGAGACCTCGCGCTTCTGCAACCTTGCCCGGATTAAGCCTTTTGACCTCAACGCGGTCTTCAGGGGTATAGGAAGGGTATCCTGTTTGTTCCCACCCACGTACAGTATTTTCGGCACCACAGAATTCGAGTACGATACCGTGCCGAGTATCTGACACATCAAGGGTGCGACGAGCTATAGCGATACTGTTCTTCTCCGCTTCCTGACACATATCCTCTAGAAATTTGCGAGTATCTACGCCTTCGCTGATTGAAGGAATCTGGAGGTTACGGGTATGCCCAAGAGACATCTCCGAGTTGATACTCAGAAGCATGAAGAAAGGGAACACAATGGAGGCGAGGGCCGCCCATAGATAAACTGAGGTGAGGGCCGATACATACCGGCCAAATCGGAATCGGCACTTAAGCATGGGGATTCATTTCTGTCATATGGGCGGACCGCCTGATAGATTCACTCAGACGGCCCGCCAAATATTTTGTATATTAGCTTCCTGCATCATTTGCAGGGCCATATTGCGAATACGCTATAGAACATCCAACGCGCTCATCTCTAACAATGGTTGTTATAGTAAGCCTCGTTAGTGTGGTCCCAAGAATGACCAGACGAAGCCCTAGCAGTGGTAAAGGGCTTCTTACATCCGGAGTAAACCCAGTTACTTCCCCAAACGGTTGCACTATGCCGTGCTTCTTTGTGGTAATAACGAGACCACACACCCCAGATAGACGAACCATAGTCCCAAGTACCACCATGCACCTCAACAACAGTCGCCGCAGCCGGGACAGTTGCGGCAGGAACGGCAGTCAGGGCCGTCACGCTCAACGCGGCAGCAGCAAGAACCTTCTTAACAGGGGGAGCGAAGATACCCATTTCTAATCTCCTTCGATAGGTATATCCATATGGTATTGAACTTGCAGTTTTGCAGAAGTTCTTTCAAAGAATATAGACCTTAGCCATATCCTTATTAGATACACTACAGTGAAAATATAATCCCAGTCACTATAAAATGAGAAAGTTTCACAACATGGCATAAATTCCATTCTCCCAAAGACAGTGACTCAACCCCTACCTAAAAGAGCACGTCAAAACAATACCGCCCGGTAGTCGGAGGGATAAACCCACCAACCACCGGGCGGTGATTCATGAAGCTACATTAGCCGCGGTAGGAGGGAACCACAGTCAGTTCCGCCTTCTGGAACTTCTTCAGGTCCAGGTAACCGCAGTTAGCCATTGCGCGCTTGAGCGCGCCGACAATGTTGCTGGTGCCGTTCACGTGGTGCGAAGGACCGTACAGGACTTCCTCCAGGGAGCCGACAACACCCAGCGGGGTGCGTACGCCGCGCGGGAAGTCCAGCGAGTGCGCCTCGTTGCCCCAGTACCAGCCCTGGCCGGGAGCCTCGGATGCGCGAGCCAGCGGAGCGCCCAGCATAACAGCGTCAGCGCCCAGTGCGAGCGCCTTCACCATGTCGCCGGAGCGGCCCAGGGAGCCGTCAGCGATCACATGTACGTAGCGGCCGCCGGACTCATCCAGGTAGTCCGAACGTGCCGCAGCCACGTCGGCGATAGCGGTTGCCATAGGTGCGGAGATGCCCAGGCCCTGGCGGGTGGTCTGTGCGGAACCGCCGCCGAAGCCCACCAGCACGCCGGCTGCGCCGGTACGCATCAGGTGCTTAGCCTGCGAGTAGCCAGCAACGCCACCAACGATGACCGGAACGTCGAGCTCGTAGATGAACTTCTTCAGGTTCAGCGGCTCGTGCGAGGTGGAAATGTGCTCAGCAGAGACGGACGCGCCACGGATGACGAACAGCTCAACGCCCGCCTTCACCACGGTCTCGTAGTGCTCCTGGGTGTTCTGCGGGCTCAGGGAGCCTGCAACGACCACGCCGGAGTCACGAATCTCTTCCAGGCGTGCAGTGATCAGTTCCGGCTTAATCGGCTCGGAGTAAATCTGCTGCATGCGGGTGGTTGCGGAGGCGGGGTCCGCCTCGGGCAGCTCAACAATCTCGTCGAGCAGCGGCTGCGGATCCTCGTAGCGGGTCCACAGGCCCTCGAGGTTCAGCACGCCCAGGCCGCCCAGCTTGCCCAGTGCGATGGCGGTCGCCGGGGACATGACCGAGTCCATGGGCGCACCAATGATGGGGGTGTCAAACTTGAAGGCATCAATCTGCCAGGAGGTGTCGACGTCGCGGCGGTCGCGGGTACGGCGGGTGGGCACCAGCGCCACGTCGTCCAGGGAGTAGGTGGGGCGGGCGTTCTTGGAGAGGCCAATCTGAATTTCAGACATGGGGTGAATCCTTTCGAATTCGGTTTGAGGGGTGCCGCTGGGCGTTATTCGCGCCGATGCCCGCCCCGATACCCGAGCGGGTATGGGGCGGGCTCAACGGCGCATGGTGTGCACGCCATGCGGCGAATCATCGTTAGTGATGCGTTTTAGCGGCGGTAGTTCGGTGCCTCAACGGTCATCATGATGTCGTGCGGGTGCGATTCCTTCAGACCTGCGGGGGTGATGCGCACGAACTGACCCTTGTACTTGAGCTCCTCGATGGTGCGGGAACCGACGTAGAACATGGTCTGGCGCAGGCCGCCTTCGAGCTGGTGAATCACTGCGGAGAGCGGGCCGCGGAAGGGAACCTGACCCTCAATACCCTCGGGAATCAGCTTCTCTTCGCTGGAGACGTCAGCCTGGAAGTAACGGTCCTTGGAGAAGGACTTGTGACGGCCGCGGGTCTGCATTGCGCCGAGCGAACCCATGCCGCGGTATGCCTTGTACTGCTTACCGTTCATGAAGATCAGCTCACCGGGAGACTCGGTGGTACCGGCCAGCAGGGAGCCGAGCATCACGGAGTCAGCGCCAGCAACCAGTGCCTTACCAATCTCGCCGGAGTGCTGCATACCGCCGTCAGCAATCAGCGGCACGCCTGCCGGGATTGCTGCCTTAGCGGACTCGTTGATAGCGGTCACCTGGGGAACACCAACACCGGCGATAATGCGGGTGGTGCAGATGGAGCCGGGACCAACGCCGACCTTCACGCCGTCAGCGCCAGCGTCAATGATTGCCTGTGCGCCCAGGCGGGTTGCAGCTTGGCCACCGATGACGTCCACGTGTGCTGCGGCGGGGTCCTTCTTCAGGCGGGCAATCATGTCGAGCACGCCCTGGGAGTGGCCGTTTGCGGTGTCCACGAACAGTGCGTCGACGCCTGCCTCGACCAGGGTCATTGCACGCTCGTAGCCGTCACCGAAGAAGCCGATAGCAGCGCCGGCACGCAGACGGCCGTCCTCGTCCTTGGTGGCGCGGGGGTACTGCTCGGTCTTGACGAAGTCCTTCAGGGTAATCAGACCGGCGAGCTTACCTGCGTCGTCGACCAGGGGCAGACGCTCAATCTTGTTGTGGGACAGCAGCGCGAATGCTTCGTCCTTGGTGACGCCGGGGTGCGCGGTGACCAGCGGCATGGGGGTCATGATGTCGCGGACGCGAATGCCCTCGTAGTCGGAGCGGGAGATGTAGCGGATATCGCGGTTGGTGATGATACCTTCCAGCACGCCCTCTTCGCTGACGACGGGCAGACCGGAGACCTTGTAGTAGCCGCAGACCTCGTCGTATTCGGCGATGGTTGCGTCAGCACCGATGGTGACGGGGTTGATAATCATGCCGGACTCGGAGCGCTTCACGCGGTCCACGTGTGCAGCCTGGTCCTCGATGGAGAGGTTGCGGTGGATAACGCCCATACCGCCCAGACGTGCCATAGCGATTGCCATAGCGGAGTCGGTCACGGTGTCCATTGCCGCGGAAATAATGGGGGTGTTCAGGGTGATGCGCTTGGACAGGCGGGTGGAGGTGTCCGCATCGGAGGGGATGACGTCGGTGTTGCCGGGCAGCAGCAGCACGTCATCGTAGGTCAGGCCGGTGAAGCCGAAGGGATCCTCGGACAGAGCGGTGGGAATGGTCATTGTCTACCTTTCGGATGCTGGCTTCATCGGTGAGAAGCTCAGCCTATACGTTGCGTATGTCAAGATGCGGTACGACCCGTCTGCTCGCACCCCACAAGGTGATTCGAGCGCAAACGGGAACAGCTTACCTTCTATAGTAAACCGCTAAAGGTTTCTTTGCTGAGAAGCACTCATAGCAAGCACCCCTCAGCGGGAGGCAGCCGGCAGGTTCTAGCACCCCACGAACGCGAGCGCATCCGAGCCTACCGACAGCGAGTGCCCGGTACCGCCTCCATAGTGGAGGGGCGGCACCGGGCACACACACTATTTAGTCTTCTTCAGTTTCTTCGGGCTTCTCAACCACCAGGGTCTCGGTGGTCAGCACCAGAGCCGCGATGGAGGAAGCGTTCTGCAGAGCCGAACGGGTCACCTTCACCGGGTCGATCACGCCGGCTTCGATGAGGTCCACGTACTCGCCGGTCTTGGCGTTGAAGCCGTGACCCACGGGCAGCTCGGAGACCTTGGAGACGATGACGTAGCCGTCCTCGCCAGCATTCTCAGCGATCCAGCGCAGCGGCTGAACCAGGGCGCGGCGGACAATCTGCACACCCACGTTTGCGTCGTGGTTACCCAGGTCCATACCGTCCAGTGCCTTCAGCGCGTGAACCAGTGCGGAACCGCCGCCGGAGACGATGCCCTCTTCCAGAGCTGCACGGGTGGAGGACACAGCATCCTCGATGCGGTGCTTGCGCTCCTTGGCCTCAACCTCGGTTGCGGCACCGACCTTGATAACGCCCACGCCGCCGGCAAGCTTAGCCAGGCGCTCCTTGAGCTTCTCGCGGTCCCATTCGGAATCCACGCGCTCAATTTCGCGGCGAAGCTGCTGCACGCGGTCCTCGATTGCCTCGGGGTCGCCGCCGCCGTCCACAATAGTGGTGTGGGACTTGGTGACGGTCACGCGGCGTGCCGAGCCCAGGTGCTCCAGGGTGACCTGCGGCAGGTCAATGCCGAGCTCGCCGGTCACGACGGTGCCGCCGGTCAGAATTGCCAGGTCCTGCATGATTGCCTTGCGGCGGTCACCGAAACCGGGAGCCTTCAGAGCGACCACGTTGATGGTGCCGCGCAGCTTGTTCACGACCAGCGCGGAGAGCGCCTCACCGTCAACGTCTTCTGCGATGATGGTCAGCGGCTTCTTCGCCTGAACGATCTTCTCGAGCACGGGCATGATTTCTGCGATGGTGGAAATCTTGCCCTGGTAGAGCAGCACGAGGCTGTTCTCCAGCACTGCTTCGCCGCGCTCAGCGTCGGTGACGAAGGAGGGCGAGAGGTAGCCTTTGTCGAACTGCATACCTTCGGTGATGTCCAGTTCGATTTCGGTGGAGGAGCCGTCTTCGATGGTGATGACGCCGTCCTGGCCGACCTTCTCGAAGGCGCGAGCCAGCAGCTCACCGATCTGCTCGGACTGGGCGGAGATAGCGGCAACGTGCGCCACCTCGGGGCCCTGCACGGGGCGTGCGTTCTCGAGCAGGCGTGCGGAAACAGCCTCCACAGCAGCCTCAATGCCGCGCTTGACGTCGGCGGGTGCCGCGCCGCTGGTAACATTGCGCAGGCCCTCGTTGACCAGTGCCTGTGCGAGCACGGTTGCGGTGGTGGTGCCGTCACCGGCTACGTCGTTGGTCTTGGTGGCGACTTCCTTCGCCAGCTGGGCGCCCAGATTTTCGTACGGGTCGTCCAGTTCAATTTCGCGAGCAATGGACACGCCGTCGTTGGTGATGACGGGTGCACCCCACTGCTTGTCGAGCACAACGTTGCGCCCGCGCGGGCCGAGGGTTACCTTGACCGCGTTTGCCAGCTTATCGACGCCAGCCTGCAGGGACTTGCGGGCGGCATCGTTGAATTCAAGCTGCTTAGCCATGTGTTCGCTACTCCTAGTGCGTCACAGAAAGGAAATTTTTAAGGGGCAGATGATAGCTCATGCGCCGTACCGGATGAGCGGTACGGCGCATGAGCATCTGAAAGTATTAGTCGACGATTGCCAGAACGTCGCGTGCGGAGAGAATCAGGTACTCTTCGCCCTGGTACTTAACCTCGGTGCCACCGTAGCGGGAGAACACGACAACGTCGCCTTCCTTGATGTCTACGGGAATGCGGTTGCCCTTCTCATCCACGCGGCCCGGGCCAACGGCGACAACGCGTGCTTCCTGCGGCTTTTCCTTCGCAGTTTCGGGGATGACCAGACCGGATGCGGTGGTCTGCTCAGCCTGCTCGATCTTGATAACGACGCGGTCTTCCAGGGGCTTGATAGCCATAATCGGTTCCTCCGGGTTGTGGATTTACGTTTGATGCGAGACAGCGGCGCAGTGGCGCGCCCAATGACTGTCTCGAGTGTTACCTCAACTCTAGTTTCACCTGTGCTTTCGGTCAAGAAAAACGCCCTTCTGCCGGGGTGTTTCACCGCAAGGCGAACGCTGAGCAAAAAACCGAGCAGATCGGGCTTCCCACCTCCCAAAATCGGCACCCCGTAAAATGAGGAGCATGCCTATTCCCGCATCCCCTTTTACTCCCGCCGCCAAGCTTCCGTTCAGTGCCGAAGCGCTCGCGGCAGCCGATGAGCTCTACCCGCTGGGCTCGGATACGCTCAGCGCCGTTACTTCTTTGCGTTCGCGAGGTTTCAGCCCCGAGGAGTCTGCGCAGATTATTTCGCTGGCGCAGGCTCGTACCCGTGCGCGCGCCAAGTTCGGCGAGCGCGCCCGCACCCTCATGCTCACTCAGGAGGCGGCGGAGCAGGCGACCCGCCCGGTGATTGCGCATTATCGCGCTCAGCGTCTGCGCCCGGTTGCCGGCACGGTGGCTGATTTGGGGTGCGGTATCGCCTCGGATTCTGCCGTGTATGCGGCGGAGCGCGGTGCCGTGGTTGCGGTGGAGTTGGATCCGCTGACGGCTTCTTTTGCGGCGAAGAACCTTGAGTTTTGCCCGCAGGCGCGCGTGTATTCGGGGGATGTGACCGATTATGTGCACGGTGAACTTCTGGACGCTGCCGGTGAGCCGGTGGGCATTGTGTGGATGGACCCGGCGCGCCGCGAGTTGCGGGGTGCGAAGAAGGCCCAGACGGAGCGCCTTTTTGATCCGGAGGCGTTCTCTCCCCCGTTCTCATTCGTGCTGAATCTGGCGCGTACGGGTGTGCCGATGGGCGTGAAGTTGGGCCCCGGTTTTCCTCATGAGGGCATCCCCTCGCCCGAAGATATTGCGTCGGAGGCGAACCCCAACCCGCGCGTTGAGGCGGAGTGGATCCAGTCGGAGGGATCCCTCGCCGAGTTGGTGCTCTGGTTTAACGCACTGGCTCAGGAGGGGGTGGCTCGCACCGCAACTTCGGTGCATGAGCTGCCCGTTGAAGAAGCCGACCTCGATGAAAGCCCCGAGGAAATCCCCAACGAAAGCTCTAACGAAGACTCCAAGAAAACCAGCGCCCTACTACCGCCCTACGAGGCGGTCAGCTTCCGTAGCCCCCTCACGGCAGCAGAGGCTCAGCAGAGCGTGGAGGTTCCGGTATCCCTGCCGCAGCCGGGCGAATACCTTCTGGAGCCTGCCCCGGCGATTGTGCGCTCGCATCTGGTCGCTGAGTTTGCGCAGAGTATTGGTGCGCATCTGCTGGATGAGCACCTGGCGTACCTGTGTTCTGCCAAGCCGGTGGAGCATCCACTGGTTGCTTGCTACGAGGTGCTGGAGGAGATTCCCCTGCAGGAGAAGCAGCTGAAGCGTTGGGTGCGTGAGCAGGGCTTTACGGCGCTGACGATTAAAAAGCGTGGCGTGGATATTGTTCCGGAGCAGTTGCGTGCACGCCTGCTGGGTTCTGCAGGTTCTAAGACCTCTAAGAAAAAACAGAAAAAGAATGCTAATTCTTCTTCGGGTGCACAGGAGCCTACCTACCGTCCGGCAACGCTGGTCTTTACCCGCATCGGTTCGGGCAGGGACTCGCGCCGTATCGGCTGGCACGTGCGCCCGCTCTAGCTTTCAGGCCCCGCATCCAACCCGCACATCCGGCTGCACGTTTGGATTACCGTTCGTGACGATTCGTTACGGTACCGTTTTCGGATTCTGCACTCGACAGGGCGCTGAGCACCGCTAGACCGTACACTAGATACAGTGCCTAATGAGAAGATACGGGCCTAATAAAGATACGGGGCCCAGTAGAGGTACTCCCCCGCGGAGCCGGCTCTCACCAGCTAGTACCCTGCCGGGCCGAACCCACCGATAGCAAACTTCCGTAGTCGGCACTGTGCACGACACTATTTCCAGACGCAGGAAAGGCCATATGATCGACTTTGCTTCCTCCCCGCAGTCCACTCTCGGCGTGGAATGGGAGATTGCACTTATCGACCGTGAAAGCGGCGAACTGACCCAGCGCGCCGGCGAGGTGCTAACCATCCTGCGCGAGCGCCGCCCCGAACTGCTCGAGCCCGCCTCCGACCGCGCGCACGTGACCGGCGAATTCCTGGAGAACACCATCGAAGTGGTGACCGGCATCTGCCACACCGTCGCCGAGGCATGCCGCCAGCTGCAGGAACTGACCGACATCATCCGTGAAATCACCGATGACCTGGGCATTGAGTTCTACCCCGCCGGCACGCACCCCTTCTCCCACTGGGCTGACCAGCCGGTCGTGGCGAAGGAACGCTACCAGCGTGTGGTCGAGCGTGCCCAGTACTGGGGCCGCCACATGGTCATTTACGGCGTGCACGTGCACGTGGGCGTTGACTCCCGCGATAAGGTTCTGCCGCTTATTGACGCGCTCACCAACTACGGCCCGCACCTGCTGGCGCTTTCCTGCTCTTCCCCCTACTGGGATGGCGTGGACACCGGGTACGCATCACACCGCACCCAGCTCTACCAGCAGCTGCCGACGAACGGCCTGCCCTTCCACTTTGATACCTGGGAGCAGTACAGCGAGTACCTCGATTCGCTCGTGGCAACCGACGTGATTAACGACCCCAGCGAGGACCGTTGGGATGTGCGCCCGGTTCCGCGCTACGGCACCATTGAGATGCGCTACTGCGATGGCCTCGCCTCCCTGCCGGATGTTGCCGCGATCGTGGCGTTCACGCAGTGCCTGGTGGAGTACTTCTCCCGCCGCATTGAGGCGGGCGAAAGCATTGAAGTGCTCGCCCCCTGGCACGCGCAGGAGAATAAGTGGCGCGTAGCCCGCTACGGCCTGGAGGCTAAGATCGTAGTCTCCAACGAGCCGGTACAGCGCACCCTGCGCGAAGATTTCGAACTGCTTCTGCCCAAGCTGGAGCCGGTGGCACGCGACCTTGACTGCGAGGTGGAGCTGGCTCAGGTGCGCCGCATCCTCGCCGAGGGTACGGGTGCGGATCGTCAGCGTGCGGTCTTTGAGAAGACCGGCTCTCTGCGTGAGGTGGCGCTGGATGTTGCCGCGCAGTCCCGCGCACGGGCACTGCGTTAGCGCCGTTCCCCCGCGGCTAAAGTTTGAATACAGAGATGCCTCGGCGCAGTCCTTTGGGAGACTGTGCCGAGGCATTTCTATGAGTATTTTCGAGGCGAGCCACAGGAACGCGCTCGCGCTGCCTTTCTGAAACAGACCGTTTAGAACAGCCCGTTTAGAAGCAGCCCGCTTAGAAACAGACAGTGGTCACCGGCAGCGAGGAGTCCGTCGTAAAGTCTACGCCCGAGGGTTCACGACCGGCGGCGACCAGACGGGCGCCCAGCGCCGCAACCATCGCGCCGTTGTCGGTGCACAGGGTGAACTTCGGAATGATCAGGCGTACCCCCTCGGAGGCGCACCGGGCGGCAAGCAGCTCACGCAGACGCGAATTAGCCGCCACACCACCGCCGAGCAGCAGGGTCTTCATGCCCTGCTCGCGGCAGGCGAGCATCGCCTTCTTGGTGATAACGTCTACGACAGCCTCCTGGAAGGACGCGGCAATATCGGCGACCGGAACCTCTTCACCGGCGGCTTCAAAGCTTTCAATCACGCGCGCCACGGCGGTCTTCAAACCGGAGAAGGAGAAGTCATAGCGGTGCGCGCCGGGCTCCTCGACGGTGCCCATGAACTTGCGGTTCGACAGGCCGCGCGGGAACACGAAGGCGTTGCGGTTGCCCTCGGCTGCGGCGCGGTCAATAGCGGGGCCGCCAGGGTAGTCCAGGCCGAGCAGGCGGGCGACCTTGTCGTAGGCCTCGCCGGCAGCGTCATCCAGGGTCGCGCCGAGCAGACGCACATCGGAGGTAATGTCGCGCACCTGCAGGATTTCGGTGTGACCGCCAGAAACCAACAGTGCACCCAGGCCACCCGAGCCGGCATTCGCCAGCAGGTCGGAGCCGTCCTCGGTGCCGTTATCCTCCAGCAGGCCAACGCCAACGTGGGCGACCAGGTGGTTAATGCCGTAGAGGGGCTTGCCGGTGGCAATAGCGAGCGCCTTCGCGGCGGAGACGCCCACCATCAGGGCGCCAGCCAGGCCGGGGCCCGCGGTGACGGCGATGGCGTCCACTTCGTCGAGGGTGATGTCCGCTTCGGTGAGTGCCGCTTTGAGGGCGGGAATCATCGCATCCAGGTGGGCGCGAGAGGCAATCTCAGGAATCACGCCGCCAAAGCGCACGTGCTCTTCCATGGAGGAGGAGATGGTGTTGCTGAGCAGCTGTGCACCGCGCACAATGCCGATACCGGTCTCATCGCAGGAGGATTCGATGCCCAGAACGAGGGGTTCGCGAGTGCTCATAGTTCGTCTTTCTGTTGCGCTATCCGCGCGTAGTGCTTCTTGATGCTGTGGTCTAGGGGGGGCGGCGGAGGCTCACCCGTATTGCGGGGATTGCGGTTTAGCCTACCGGGATATTTAGAACGTGCATTCCATAATGATGGCGTCGGTTCCGTCATCGTAGTAGCCTCGGCGCACATGAATTGCGCAGTAGCCGTTGCGTTCGTAGAGGCGCTGAGCGCGCGGGTTGTCGGCACGCACCTCCAGTAGGATGCGCTCGGCGCCCTGCTCGCGGGCACGCTCGTGCATCTGCTCAAGCATGGCTCGACCGAAGCCGTGGCCCTCGTACTCGGGGAGCACGCCGATGGTCTGAACGTCGGCTGTGTCGGCTACGACCATGGTTCCGCAGTAACCGATGGCGCGCCAGTTGTCCTCGCTACCTTCCGAACCTTCTGCGGGCAGTTCCAGCATGTAGTAGGTGCGGGTCGGGTGGGTCAGTTCCTCAAGGAACATGTCGATGTGCCAGGCGTCGGCGGGGAACAGGGTGGTTTCCATGCGGTGCATAGCCTGCACGTCCGCGAGTTCGGCAACGCGCAGGCGAGCGCCCAGAGCTAGGTCGTCTCGCACGATATTTTCAGAGTTTTCAGCAGCGCTCATTTAGCTTTCCTTCTGCGCGACAGTCTGTGCAGTGGCCTGACCGGCAGCCTGTGCCGCCTGCTTCTGCTGGCGGGCGAGCATTGCGGCGGGGACCTTCGCGTCCGAGTCGCGCAGGTACTGGGCGGAGGTGTCCTCGCTCAGGTTCTCTACGCCCAGGCGTGCCGCGGCGGCGACCAGGTACTCGGCGTGCGGGTGCACCTCGCGGGCAGAATCGACAATGGTCCAGCCGTGCTCTTCGAGGGTCTCGGAGTACAGGCCGGCACCGTAACCGTAGGCGTAGGAGGGGCCTTCACCGGGCAGAATTTCGGAGGCGGGGCATACGTTCGGGCCGTCCACCAGGGTGTAGCCGTCGGTCTCCACGCGGTAGCGTGCTGAGTAGACTTCGCGGCGGCGCGCGTCGGAGAGTACGAGCAGCTCGGCACCTTCTGCGGGCTCAAAACCTTCAGCAGAAGCGAACGCTCGTTCTGCATTCTCTTCCCCGGCAGTACCCTCAGCACTTTCCCCGGCAACCACGCCAGACACAGCACGCTCAGCCAGCGCGGTCAGGCTCATCATGCCGTACACCGGCACCGACCAGGCAAAACCCAGAGCGCGCGCAGTAACGATACCGGCGCGAAGGCCCGTAAAAGGTCCCGGACCGGTACCGGTCAGAATTGCATCCAAATCTTCGCCGCGCACGCCAGCGTCCTGCAGGACCGCCTGCGCGTAGGGACCCATCACCTCGGCGTGGGAGCGGGTATCTTCACTCTCGTAGCGGGCGAGGATTTCGAAGGACGCACCGGCTTCGGAGCCGTGCACACGGGCGAGCGCCACAGATGCGGTGGCGGATGAATCAAGGGCAAGTACTAGCACCCTATCATTCTAACGCGCGGGCTCTAGGCGCTCTGCAGGGCCTCTTTCAGAGCGTCAAAAGCGTGCTCCCAGCGAGGGCCGAAGGCGCGCACCCGCAGCAGGCGAGGCTCGGGGGTGTCCGCATCCTCGTCGCTTTCGTCCTCGTCTTCATCGTCCCAGCTGAACTCTTCGGCACCCGAGTAGGCGAAGCGTGCATCCGCGCCGGTCAGACGGGTGAAGTCCAGCTCCAGGCGGGAATCGCTCAGGTGCTCAGCCTTATCGCGACCCCACTCGATGACGGTCACCGAGCGCGGCAGGGAGAACTCCAGATCCAGGTCGTCGAGCTCTTCGGCGCTGGAGAGGCGGTAGGCGTCCACGTGCACCAGGTCGGGGCCGCCGGGGCGGGGGCCGTCCGGCAGGTTCGGGTGCACGCGCGAGAGCACGAAGGTCGGTGAGATAACGCCTTCACGCACGCCCAGGCCTTCACCCAGGGAGCGGGTGAACGTGGTCTTACCCGCGCCGAGCTCGCCCGAGAGCAACAGTACGTCCCCGGCGTTCAGGTGCTGCGCCAGGGTGAGCGCCAGGCGGCGGGTATGGTCGGGACCAGTCACATCCAGGTCGAGGGCGGCAGAAATGTATTCAGCGCTCATTAGCTCTCCTGCTCCTCGCCGGTGCCCCACAGCTCGTTCAGTTCAGCTTCAACCCAGGAGCCGCCGGTGTAGAGGCGCTCCACGCGAGGAGAAATGCGGGTCACGATTTCATAGTTAATGGTCTGCGCGGCATCCGCCCACTCTTCTACGGGCGGGTTCTCGCCGGCGCCAAAAAGGATGGCGGGGGCGCCCAGGTAGCCCAGGGCGGGGTCGCTCAGGCCGGGTTCGCCCAGGTCAACGACCATCTGGTCCATGGCGACGCGGCCGACCACACGGTAGGTCGTACCCTCCGCGTTATTGGGTACGGCGCCGTTCTCCGTATTCTGCGCACCCGGGTAGATGCGCACCGGCGCGTTCTCCGCAATGCGCGGCACGCCGTCAGCGTAGCCAAGCGGTACCAGCGCCAGGGTGGTTGCCTTGGGAGTGTGGTAGCGCAGACCGTAGGAAACACCCTGACCTGCAGGAACTTCCTTCGCCGCGGCAATGTAGCTACCCACCGTCATGACGGGCTTCAGGTCCAGGTCCTCAGCGGTCACCTCCGGCAGCGGGGAAAGACCGTAGAGCGCCAAACCGCAACGCACACCGTCACCGAGCAGACGCTCCTCCGTATCCCAGCCCTCCAGGGAGGCGGTCAGGGTCGCCGGCGAGTTCGCCAGGTGCACAATCTTCGGGTCCAGGCCGGCCTCGCGCGCCTGGGCCACAAAAGTATCCAGGGTATTGAGCTGCTGGGCAGTCTCAGCGCGGGTCGGCTCATCCGCAACCGCGAGGTGGCTGAAAATACCCTCAACCGTAATCAGACCGGCATCCTCCAGGGAAGCGGCGCGAGCCACCAGCGCAGGCCAATCCGCCGCGGTGGCGCCGTTACGACCCAGACCGGTATCAGCCTTCAGATGCACGATAGCGCGCTCGCCGGTGCGTTCAGCGGCGGCGGCTACCGCCTCCAGGTCCCAGCCGGAAACGCCCAGACGAATCTTCTCCTGCAGTGCCGCATCAAAGTCGGTGGAGGGGGTGTGCAGCCACGCCATGAGCGGCGCCTCAATACCGTCAGCACGCAGTTCCAGCGCCTCGTTCACGTGCACCACACCCAGCAGGTCAGCACCGGCGGCAATAACCGAACGTGCCACCGGGTACGCGCCGTGACCGTACGCATCCGCCTTAATCACTGCAATGAGCGCGCGGTCGCCAATAAGTTCCTTGAGTCGGCGCACATTATGTTCTAGCGCATCAAGGTCAATGGTGGCGCTTCGCTCTGCCTCTGCCGGGGTGCAGGGCGGGCAGTAGAGCGGTTCGGCAGGCTGCTGAGGGTGAGTCATGGTCCTTCACGGTCCTTCTGACGGCGGGTACTACAGGCTGCGCTTGGACAGCCTCTCTTCTACTAAATTCTAGACCTCCCGGTGTGCGAAAGTCCTATCGCGCTACACTAGGTAAGGTACACCTTTGAGAGAGGAAAGCATCGATGAGCACTCTGCCGCCGGTTCGGACGGTTCACGTGTATTCCATGCACACCGACCCTTTTGCGCAGCCCGGTAGCGGAGATGCAGGCGGCATGAACGTCTATATTGCCCGGTCGGTGCATGCCATGCTGGAGCTCGATCCCGAGCTACGGGTTGAGGTTTTCACGCTGGACCGCGGTGAGGCGCTTCCGGCTGATTCGCCGTTCCGTCAGCCTCCTCAGCCCGGCGAGCGCATTGTGCGCCACAGCCTTGATATTCCGTCTGCTCGTGGTCTTTCAAAGAATGAGTTGGCTACGGTCACCGATGATTTTGCGCGGGCGTGCGTGGAGCAGGCACTGTACACCCCGGATATTATTCACGCCCACTATTGGCTGTCTGGTCAGGCTGCGGCTCGCGCATCCCAGCTGTGGTCGGCTCAGGGCGCTGGCTTCCCGGTCCCCGTTCTTTTCACTCCGCATACGACGGCTGCCGCCAAGGATGCGCGCCGAGGCGAGGGCGAGGCGCCCGAGCCCGAGGAACGCTATGCCGCCGAGCGTCTGATGAGTAGCTCCGCGAGCCGGGTGATTGTGAATACCCCCCTGGAGGCACAGCAGATGGGCGAGTACTACGGTACGGACGCGCAGAAGCTTGCCATTATCCCCCCGGGTGTTGACACCTCGATTTTCCATACGATTCCTAGCGTGCATCCGCTCAATGACACCTCGGAGACTCGTTGCCGCATTGTGTTTGCCGGTAGGCCTCAGCCGTTGAAGGGCCCGCATCTGCTGGTGGAGGCGCTCGCGCTGCTCCCCTCCGATCTGCAGGTGGATGTGGACATTATTGGTCGTTCCGATTCGGATTATGAGCGCCGCCTGTTGCAGCGTGCAGCTGAGCTGGGTGTGGCAGATCGGGTGCATTTGAAGGATCCGGTTCCGGCGTCTGAGTTGGCGAATATTTTCCGTGCTGCCGATATCGTGGCGTCCCCGTCGTCGTCTGAGACGTTCGGGTTGGTGGCTCTGGAGGCGCAGGCGTGCGGCGCGGCGGTGCTCGCTACGGATGCTGACGGTCTGCGCTTTGCGGTGGAGAACCACCGTACGGGCCTGCTGGTGGCGCCTCGTACTCCGCAGCGTTGGGCTGCAGCTATTGAGCGTCTGGTGCGTGCCCCGTATCTGCGTCATTCGTTGGGTGCGAACGCCGCGGCGCGTGCCCGCACGATGGGTTGGGAGCAGACGGCGCGTAAGACCCTGGAAGCTTATGCCGAGGTACGTGAGGGTATCTCGCAGTAATGTATTTTTCACGTTGTGAGGAGTTTTAATGTCTTTCTCGATGAGCCGCGATGAGTTCGCCGCGTACCTGGATTCTGTGCGTATTACCGGCGAGGTGGCAACCGCCCGAGAGAATAACCTGGACCATATTCAGGGTTTCCTGGATGGTAATGAGCACCTTGAGTTTGGTGTGCAGTGGACCCGCGAATGGGATTACGATTCGGTGTTTGAGGTGATGGTTCGCCGCGCGGGTCTGAACCCGGATCGTTCGCATACTCACGGTCAGGACACTATTGGTGCTGAGCAGTGCATCAGCGCTCTGGAGGAATACGCCCGCATCTTCGGTGAGGCGGTGCGTGCGAGTTCTCGTATTTTGTTTGCGACCGGTCACCCGGCGGGTCTGTTCCCCATCTATGCGGTGATGGCTGCGGCTGCGAAGGCTGCCGGTGCTGAGGTTCTCCAGATTGAGGAGGGCGAGCGCTTCCTGGACGGCGATGTCCGTCAGATTATGGATGTCGTGATGTTTGAGCAGTACGGTAATCTGCAGCATACGCATTTCCCCGGCCCGATGCGCATCGCACTGGATCAGTTGAAGGCGCGCGGTGTGACTCCGGATCTGGTGGTTTCGGATCACGGTATGGCTGGTTATGCTTCCTCGACCTGTAAGTTGCTGACGATTGGTATTGCGGATTGTAATGATCCGGGTCTGTTTGTGGCGGCTGAGCAGGGGGACCTGCCGGTGTGCGTGCCGATGGACGATAACGTTCCGCCGCGTCGTTATGAGCCGATGATTGATTTCATTTTGGATCGTGCGGGGCTTGAGCGTCCTTAATGTCTCTTTTACACCGTGTGTGTAGGGTTTGTTATTGAGCCTCCGGGGGTTGTCGTTTTATGTGCCGGTTATTGTTTTTTCTGCAGGTGTGTGAAACAGTCTGGTGTTTTTAGGAGTTTCTTAGCTCCACTAGGCATTCTTCTCGGGGGCTCTTATTCTCTTCTTTTTCTGTGATTTATTTCATCACGCGGGAGCGACTTTACGGCTTTATTCTTCGAGACGTAAGACCCCCGACCCCGTAGAATAGTTTACGGAACATGTTTATGCGCTCTGTGGGCTCATATAACGCTCCACTAGGCGTCTTACCAGCGCCTTTGCCGTAGTCTCTGCCATTATTTTCACTCAGTAAGATTAAGGGTTCACTCATTCATCAGGACAAAGACTAGGACACGATTCCCTATTCACCGATAATTAGGGGTAAATGTGCCTATTCGCCGCTCTCAGTCCACGACACAGGACAAATTTCCGGGGAAGATTACACCGTTGAAAGTACAAGATCGTCTTAAAAAAATGTGGGGTTCAGACTTCGTCGTCAAGCGAAGCTGGCATCCCAAGGTTCAGCGTGCCCTTTACTTTGGCGATTTTCTCGCCATTGCTATTGCGGTTGTCGCTGCGCATCTGATTCGTTTCGGGTGGGAGAATGCTGACCTGCCCTATGTGAACGTTTGGCCTATTAACGCCCTGGATGGCCGTATTCCCGCTATTGATTACATCTTCCTGGGCGTTGGTATGGTTGTCGGCTGGTGGTTTATCCTCCAGGTGAACGGCTCCCGCAGCCTGCGCATCATGGGGTTCGGCACTGAGGAGTACCGCCTCATTACTCGCGGTACTACTTACTTTTTCTGCCTGCTGATTATTGTGGCGTTCTTCCTCAAGGTTGACGTCACCCGCATGTACTTGTTGATTGCTTACCCGCTGGGTCTGTTCCTTCTGCTCGTTGAGCGTTGGCTGATTCGTCAGGGTCTGGTGCGTTCGCGTACCCGCGGTCGTGCACTCACTCGCGTCATGATTATTTCTGATGTGACGACCGGTCAGCACCTGTATAAGAACCTGGAGGGCGTGCTCGCTTCCGGCCTGTCCCCCGCTGCGTTCTATCTGCCCGGTTTCACCCCGGGTACCACTGTTGCTGGTGCACCGATTCCGGTGCTTGGTTACAGCACTTCTCCGGCTGACATTATGGATGCTATCCGCGAGAACGATATTCACATGGTTGCTGTTACGAATGGTCACCACTTGAGCCCGGATCAGGTTCGCCTGCTGGGTTGGAAGCTGGCTGATGCGCATATTTCGCTGATTATGGCTCCTGCGACGACCGATATTGCTGGTCCGCGTATGCACATGCAGCCGTTGAACGGTCTGCCGCTGGTGCACGTGTCGACTCCGCGTATTACCGGTCTGTCGGCGTTCTTCAAGCGCGCTATGGATGTTGTGTCTTCGGGTCTGGGTTTGATTCTGTTGTCTCCGCTGTTCCTGGTGGTGGCGCTGCTGGTGAAGCGTGATGGTGGCCCGGTCTTCTTCCTGCAGAATCGTGTGGGTCTGAACGGTGAGCTTTTCAAGATGGTGAAGTTCCGTTCGATGCGTACTGATGCTGAAGAGGTCAAGAAGCGCCTCATGGAGCAGAACGAGGGTAACGGCGTGCTCTTCAAGATGAAGGACGACCCGCGTATTACCCCCATTGGTAAGTTCATCCGTAAGTACTCGATTGATGAGCTGCCTCAGCTGTGGAACGTGTTCATTGGCGATATGTCGCTGGTGGGTCCGCGTCCTCCGCTGGTTGAGGAAGTTGAGCAGTACGAGGACATTGCGTACCGCCGTCTGCTGGTGAAGCCGGGTATTACCGGTCTGTGGCAGGTTTCGGGTCGTAGTGATCTCTCCTGGGAAGAGTCGGTTCGTCTGGATCTCTACTATGTTGAGAACTGGTCGCTTACCGGTGACCTTATTATTCTTCTGCGTACTGTCCGTGCGGTTTTCGCTAAGGAAGGCGCGTACTAAGAAGAGTTGGGGTTTCTCCCGCTGGTGCGTATGCCGGTTTTTATGATGCTGTCCCGGCACAGGCAGCTCGGTATCGTACATTGATATAAGCGCGTTGAAGGGGCGTGAATCCGTTTCCGGTGGATTCACGCCCCTTCTATGTGCCTTTTGCCTAGTTCTTTGAGAGACGCTCTAGTTTGTCTCTTGAGAGCGATAGATTGGAGGCGTACTGGGCGCCTCTCCCCTATTCGGCGATGAGTCGCGCAATGACTTCGGGGAGCATCTGCGCGACGCGGGTTGCGGGTGCCGGGCCGGGCAGAGCGTCCTTGACGCTTCCGGTGGCGCTGGCGCGTGCTGCTTCACCGTGCAGGTAGACTGCGAGCGCACCGATGGAGGCGTAGGTGCAGTCTTCCAGGGTTTCTCCGCGGGCGTCGAAGGCGGCTACGGTTTGGGCGAGCAGGGCGCCGTAGATGCCGGTGAGGGTGTCGCCGCTGCCTGCGGTGGCGAGCCAGGGGCTTCCTCCGGCGACGCTGTAGGTGGCGCCGTTGGGTGCAGCAATGAGCGTGTAGCCACCCTTGAGCATCACGGTGGCGCCGGAAAGTTCGGAGGCGGCGCGTACCCAGCGGAAGGGTTCTGCGTCGATATCCTTGCGGCTGGGTACGATGGCGTCACCCAGGTGCTTCTTCCAGGTTTCGGGGGCGAGCTCGTGCACGATACGCAGGAAGCGTTCGAGCTCTGCGGCATGCGGAGTGAGGATCTTGTGGGAGCCGAGGGGCTTGCCGGTTGCCAGGTATTCTGCCGCCAGGTCGCAGGCGCCCGCGTCGAGGATGGCGGGTTCGGGCGAGTTGAGCAGGTAGCGGTTCTTGTCCAGCGAGTCGTGGCTAGAGCCGGATCCGCCGGCCCAGACGGTGACCCTCTGCAGGGCGGGGGCGCCGCTGAAGTAGACGGTTTCGGGGTTGTGGGCAATCATGAGCTGGCGTAGATCGTGAGAGTTGGCGTTGAAGCGGACCATGCCCACGCCGGTGTTGAGGGCTGCGCGTACGCTCATGAGGGCTGCGCCGGGGTATTCGAGGCTTCCGGTGAGCATGCCCAGTACTCCGCGGGTGTACTTGTGGGAGTGCTCGTCGGGTACTTCGATGAGTTCGCGGTAGTCTTCGCGGTCGAGGACGCGCAGGGCGGGCTTGTGCGCGTTTAGGGCTTCGGGTACGCCCAGGTCGTAGAGCTTAATGTCTCCGGAGTGGACGCTGTGGCAGGTGCCTGCCGGTAGCTTGTGGCCGATGAAGGTGACGGTGCGATCGGCGCGCAGGGAGGGTTCGTGCACGGTTCCGCGGTTGTTGTCGACTCCGGAGGGGGTGTCTACTGCGAGGACTGCGCCGAGCTTACCGTCGAGCTGCGCTGCACGGAGTACGCCCAGGTATTCGCCGGCACTACCGTGTACGGCGCCGCTGGAGCCGGTACCGAGGATGCCGTCAATGGTCAGGTCGTAGCCGGTAAGGTGTTCGAGGGTGTGTTCGGGGTCGAGTACGCGGGTGCCTTCGCCACCTTCGCGGGCGATGAGTTCGAGGTTCTTTTCGCTGGGGTCGAAGATGACTGCGTCAACGCGGTGGCCCTTGGCACTGAGACGGGCGCCGGCGTAGATGGTGTCTGCGCCGTTGTTGCCCGGGCCGATGAGGAGCAGGATTTTGGCGTTTTCTGTGCCGTGGAGTAGCTCCTGTGCTTCGGCTGCGACGGCGTCTGCGGCGCGTTGCATGAGGTATCCGTCGTAGTCGGCGGCTTCGATGTAGGGCTTTTCTGCTTCGCGTACCTGGGAAGCAGTGTATATGAGCTTCATTGCTGTCTCCTTGGGTGGCACCGTGCGGGCCTTAGGGGTCACCTGGTTGTGATGTTGATGTGACTCTGTGTTGGTGTAATTCTGTGTTAGTGTGACTCTACGTTAGTCGTCGGTGTCATCACCGGCGATGACGCTGAGTCGGTAGCTTTCGGGGTTGAACTTTTGCAGGTGCGCCAGTTCTGCGTCGCTGAGGTATTCGGCGGTTGCGATGGCGATGGCCATGGGTTCGTCGTGGGTCAGCGAGAGGTGGATGCGGTTGATGCCGAGTTCTTTGGCTCGGCGGGCGATGGTGCCCTGAATGATGAGGTAGGGCTGGCCGCTTTCGGCGGTGGCGACTTCGCAGTCTTGCCAGTTGAGTCCGGCGGGTGCTCCGAGTACTTTTGCGACGGCTTCTTTGGCGGCAAATCGTACGGCTTGGGAGCGTACGTTCCGGGTGCGTTCGTTGGGGGTGAAGACGCGGCGGACGAAGGCTGGTGTTTCGGTGACAATTCGTTCGAATCGTTCAATGTTGACGGTATCTACGCCGATTCCCATAATCATGAGCTGCACCTTTTACGGTAGGGGTGGTAACCGCGTCCTGTTTGCGGTTTCTCTTATTTTAAGTCTAGCGAGATTCGTTTCTTTTAGGTGGGATAGCGTCAAATATGACGCATAGTTGATGTCTGTTTCACAGCGTCATTTTTGTTGGTTAATCCACGAATAACCGCCCGATTAAACGACAAGGGCGGTGGTTGAGTTCTTAGAGAACTCAACCACCGCCCTTTCGTTATCGCTGAGGCGATTTCCGAGGATTACTCCTAAGGATTACTCCACGGTCACGGACTTTGCGAGGTTACGCGGCTGGTCAACGTCCAGGCCCTTAGCTTCTGCCAGTGCGCATGCGAAGATCTGCAGGGGCACGGTTGCCAGCAGGGGCTGCAGCAGCGAGGGGCATGCCGGGACGGTGATGAGGCGGTCTGCGTAGGGCTTGACGGCCTCGTCGCCTTCCTCGGCGATGACGATGGTGAAGGCGCCTCGTGCGCGCACTTCCTGGATGTTGGAGACGACCTTGCCGTGCAGGGAGTCGCGACCGTTTGCGGAGGGAACCACTACGATGACCGGCTGGCCTTCATCGATCAGTGCGATGGGGCCGTGCTTGAGCTCACCTGCTGCGAAGCCTTCAGCGTGGATGTAGGTGATTTCCTTGAGCTTGAGTGCGCCTTCCATTGCGACGGGGAAGCCCACGTGGCGGCCGAGGAAGATTACGGAGGAGGCATCCTTCATTTCGACGCCCAGTTCCTTGACCTGGGTGTCGTTGTCGATGACCTTCTGAATCTTTGCGGGCATGTTCTGCAGCTCGGCGAGGATCGAAGCGATTTCGTCCTTGTACTTGTTGCCGCGCAGCTGTGCCAGGTACAGGCCGAGCAGGTATGCTGCGGTGATCTGTGCCAGGAATGCCTTGGTGGATGCCACTGCGATTTCGGGGCCTGCGTGGGTGTACAGTGCAGCGTCGGATTCGCGGGGCAGGGTCGAGCCGTGGGTGTTGCAGATGGAGATAACCTTTGCTCCCTGTTCGCGTGCGTGGCGCACTGCCATCAGGGTGTCCATGGTTTCACCGGACTGCGAGAGTGCCACGATGAGGGTCTTCTCGTTCACGATGGGGTCGCGGTAGCGGAACTCGTGTGCGAGCTCAACCTCGGTGGGGATGCGGCACCAGTGCTCGATGGCGTAGCGTGCCACCTGGCCTGCGTATGCTGCGGTACCACATGCGACGACGATGATCTTGTCGATGCTGCGCAGCACCGAGTCGTCAATGTTCAGTTCGTCGAGGGTGAGGTTGCCGTTTTCGTCGAGGCGGCCCATGAGGGTCTGCTCGACGGCTGCGGGCTGCTCGTGGATTTCCTTCTCCATGAAGGAGTTGAAGCCGCCCTTTTCAGCTGCTGCTGCGTCCCATTCGATGTGGAAGGGCTTGCCCTCTGCGGGGTTACCTTCGAAGTCAATGATGGAGTAGTCGGTGCCGGTGATGGTCACGATCTGGTCCTGACCCATTTCGACGGCTTCCTTGGTGTAGTCAATGAACGCGGAGACGTCAGAGCCGAGGAAGTTCTCGTTCTCGCCCAGGCCGATGACCAGCGGGGAGTTGCGGCGGGTTGCCACGACGCGGTCCGGGTGGTCGGCGTGGATAGCCAGGATGGTGAATGCACCTTCGAGGCGGTTGGATGCGACGCGTACTGCCTCGGTGAGGTCACCGGTACCGAGCTTGTTGTAGATGCTTGCGATGGTTGCTGCAGCTACCTCGGTGTCGGTCTGAGATGCGAACTCTACGCCTTCGGCGAGCAGTTCGGCACGCAGTTCTGCGAAGTTTTCAATAATACCGTTGTGTACGACGGCGAGGCGGCCGTTGTCGACAACGTGGGGGTGAGCGTTGTTGTCGGTGGGTCCACCGTGGGTTGCCCAACGGGTGTGACCGATACCAATCTGGGAGTCCGGCAGGGGGTGTTCCTTAACCTCGTTTTCAAGGTTCAGGAGCTTACCTGCCTTCTTACGGAATACGATACCGTCGGGGCACACGAGTGCCACGCCAGCAGAGTCATAGCCGCGGTATTCCTGGCGGCGCAGACCTTCGAGGACCACATCGTATGCGTTGTGGTCAAACTTGTTACCGTCCGGAGCAGTGTCCAGACCTACATATCCTACGATTCCACACATGCTATAAGTTTATCCCACAAGTATCCGAATATGCGCACGGTGAAATACCGTTATACGTCACGTATATCGTGGCTTTCCTAGCTTTATTGGTTGTTGTCCTTTTCTTCTCATACATTTCTTTTCTTCAAACAAACCGTGAGGGTGGGTATTTTCCCCGCGGGCTGAAAGTTCGTACACTTAGATAAATGAGCACCGCACCGTATTTTTCTGGCGATGACCGCTTCATGCATCTTGACCGTTCCCGTTGGTCGCACCTAGCCGATGAGATTTCTGTTCCCCTCAGTGCTGAGGAAATTGAGTCTCTTCGTGGTCTGGGTGAAACTGTCGACCTTGAAGAGGTGCAGCGTATTTATCTACCGGTTTCTCGTCTCCTGAATCTGTATGTGACTGCTGCTTCTTCGTTGAACCATATGACGAATGATTTTCTGCATGTGTCTCAGCGCCGCGTCCCGTTCATTATTGGTGTGGCGGGTTCTGTTGCTGTGGGTAAGTCGACGACGGCTCGTATTTTGCAGGCTCTTTTGAGTCGCTGGCCTTCGACTCCGAAGGTTCAGTTGGTGACTACGGATGGTTTCTTGTACCCGAATGCGGAGCTTCAGCGTCGCGGCATTATGCACCGCAAGGGTTTCCCGGAGTCTTATGATCGCCGCGCCCTGTTGAATTTTGTGTCGCAGGTGAAGTCCGGTGCCGAGCGTGTGGTGGCGCCGAAGTATTCGCACCTGTACTACGACATCATGCCGGATGAGCATATTGAGGTCACCGCACCGGATGTTCTGATTCTTGAGGGTTTGAATGTTTTGGCACCTTCGCAGGCTGAGGGGCCGGAGACTTCCGATCTGACGCTGAGCGATTTCTTTGATTTCTCTATTTATGTGGATGCCCGCACTGAGGATATTGAGCGCTGGTACGTGAATCGTTTCTTGACTCTGCGTTCTTCGGCTTTTGCGAATCCGGAATCGTATTTCAAGCGTTATGCGGAGCTGAGCGATGAGCAGGCGGTTGAGGTAGCGACCGGCATTTGGAAGAGCGTGAATGAGCCTAATCTGGTGCAGAATGTTTTGCCGACTCGTGCTCGTGCGCATTTGATTCTGCAGAAGGGTGCCGAGCATACCGTGGAGCAGGTTCTTCTGCGTAAGAACTAGAGGTTCTTTAGGTTTTTAGTGTTCGTGTGCGGCTTTTAGCCCGTATTGTGGTGCATTCTAGTAGAAGGCGCCGGAGGCTCCACTCCCTCGCGGGGTGGGTTTAGGCTTCCGGCGCTTTTTGTTTGCATCTACGCCATGATGAGGAGTTATTGTGAAGTCCCTGCACCGTACGTCTACCGCTCAGGAGTCTCTTAATAGTTCTGCGGTTAATAGTTCTGCAGTGAACCGCCGCACCCTCTTGGGTGCCGCTTTGGGGGTTGGCGGTACCGCGTTGTTGGCGGCTTGTGGCTCGCAGGGTGGTTCACAGGGTCAGGGTGCCTCCTCTTCATCTTCTGCAGCGAGCGCTTCTGCTTCTGAGTCTGCGACGGCTTCAGTGGCTTCTTCTAGTGCCTCTTCCACTGCGGCGACCTCTTCTGCCGCGCCCTCCCCTGTTGCTTCTGCTACCGGTGCTTCTGCGAGCGCTTCTTCGTCCCCGTTGGCGCTTGCTCAGCCTAGTGTTGAGTCTCAGCCGGACTCGTTGCGTTGCCTCGTGAATAAGATGCGCCCCTTTGCGCAGCAGGATTGGGAGCCGAGTGACCTGGTGGAGTTCTATGGTCATCAATTGCGTGCTGAGGCGGCTAAGGCGGCGGACACGATGATTGATGCGGCGGCGACCGACGGCGTGACCCTGCTTGTTTCTAGCGCGTATCGTTCGTATGCGGTGCAACAGCAGACCTATCAGTATTGGGTTTCGGTGAACGGTCAGCAGGTAGCGGACCAGTTGTCTGCGCGTCCCGGCTATTCGGAGCATCAGACGGGTTTGGCGATTGATTTTGCTTCTCCTGAGGGTTGCCGTCTGGAGGAGTGTTACCGCGATACGCTGGCTGGTCAGTGGTTGGCGAAGAATGCTCCGCGTTACGGATATATTTTGCGTTTCCCTGATGGTCGTCAGTCGGTGACCGGTTATCGTTTTGAGCCGTGGCATTACCGTTATGTGGGTGTGCAGATTGCTCAGGAGTATGTGTCTTCGGGTGCGAAGACTTTTGAGGAGTTCATCGGTACGGGTGCGGCACCCGATTATGCAAGTGCGAGCTAGGCTCTGGGCTAAGCTTTCAGCTTTGCCAGGTGCGCTAAGCGGTGATGTGTGTCGTATTTCTAGGTTTCGTACCGGGAATAAATAGGCACAGTAGATGCATATTTTTTCGCGTACACGCCGCGTAAATCCGCGATTTTTCGCAGGTTTCAGAGATTTTTACTCACCTTTATATGACCTAGACCTTAAGTATTGGGTACCACAGAACCACTGTGAAGAAAAACACATGCTTTACAGTGAAAATTTTCTCAGAATATGGCATTTTGAACACCTAAAAGGCGCTATTCTATATCTCATGCTTAAGGGTTTTAAAGATTTTCTGATCCGCGGTAACGTCATCGACCTCGCAGTTGGTCTGATTATGGGTACCGCCTTCACCGCTGTGGTGACCTCGCTTGTCCAGGCCGTCCTGATGCCCGCTATCTCGATGCTGGTTAAGTCCCCCAACTTCGATGAGTTCCTGGTCTTCGGCCAGATCAAGGTTGGCGTGTTCCTGACCGCTGTTGTCAACTTCATCCTGATTGCAGTTGCTGTGTACTTCGCAGTTGTTGTCCCCACTCAGAAGCTGACTGAAATCGCACTGGCTAAGAAGAAGGCTGAAGACGAGGCTGCTGAAGAAGAGGAAGAGACCGAGATTGCCCTCCTGAAGGAGATCCGCGACGCTCTGGCAAAGAAGTAATTTCTCTGCTCTCTAACACTAACTTTCGAACCCCCGTATCCCTGTGGATACGGGGGTTTTCCGTATCCACATCCCCTACGACCACCCAAGATAACGAAGAAGGGCTGGGAAGGTAACACCTTCCCAGCCCTTCTCTATCCTCCACTGCGGTCTTCACACCGGAAGAATACGTTTAGAGTGCCAATTCCTTAGCCACAACGTCAGCCAGCTGCTGAGCAACCTCATCAGCCTGCTCCTGGGTTGCAGCCTCAACCATCACGCGGACCAGAGGCTCAGTGCCGGATGCACGCAGCAACACACGGCCGCTCTCACCCAGTACTCCTTCAGCCTCGCTCACAGCGGTAGCGAGCGCCTCGTTGGTCTTGACCGCCGCACGGTCAACGCCCTTGACATTGATTAGGCGCTGCGGGGTGGGCTGCATGCGGGATGCCAGCTCCGAGAGGGTCTGACCGCTACGTGCCACCTCTGCAGCCAGCTGGATGCCGGTCAGAACGCCGTCACCGGTGGTTGCGTAGTCGCTCATGATAACGTGGCCGGACTGCTCGCCACCGAGGTTGTAGCCGTGCTCGCGCATAGACTCGAGGACGTAGCGGTCGCCCACAGCGGTGCGGCCGAGGGTAATGCCGTGCTCGCGCAGGTACAGCTCCAGGCCCAGGCTGCTCATTACGGTTGCGACGAGGGTGTCCTTTGCGAGCTTGCCTTCGCGCTTAGCGGCAACAGCCAGGATAGCCATAATCTGGTCACCGTCTACCAGATTGCCCTTTTCGTCAACTGCCTGGCAACGGTCCGAGTCGCCGTCGTGGGCGATGCCGAGGTCCGCGCCGTGCTCAACGACTGCTGCCTGCAGCTTCTCGGGGTGGGTGGACCCCACGCCGTCGTTGATGTTGGTGCCGTTGGGCTCTACAGCCAGTGCGACAACCTCTGCACCCAACGCTTCGAAAGCTGCGGGAGATGCTGCGTATGCCGCACCGTTTGCGCAGTCCAGAACAATCTTCTTGCCTGCGAGGGGCTTGCCTTCAGGCAGGGTGGAGACCAGGTGCTTCACGTAAGCCTCGGTACCGTTCTCCAGGGGCTTGACGGTACCCACAGCACCACCGGTCGGGTAGCGGAAGGACTTCTCACGGTAAACGCGCTCAATGGCGTCCTCAACGGAGTCTTCCAGCTTCTGGCCGCCTCGGGCCAGGAACTTAATACCGTTGTCCGCTGCCGGGTTGTGCGATGCAGAAATCATCACGCCGAAGTCAGCACCGGTGTGTGCCACCAGGTAAGCTGCTGCGGGGGTGGGGACAATGCCGGCGTCCAGCACGTCAACACCTGCGCTAGCGAAGCCAGCCTTCATCGCAGAAACAATAAAGTCTGCAGAGGATCGGGAGTCATTTGCAATCACGGCACGGGGGCGTATGCCCTCTTCTACCGTGTCAAAGCCCAGCACAATAGAAGCCGCCTGTGCGAGCTCCATAGCCAGAGCGGGAGTAATTACATCGTTTGCCAGACCGCGTACGCCGTCGGTTCCAAAAAGTCGTTCAGTCACCCTTTTATTTTACGTTGTGCGTAACTCTGCTTAGGCGCATACACCGTAAATTCTTCATAATCAGAAAGTGATTTTCAGCGGCTATATATCTGCTTCATAGCTAATGTTTCTATAGACACGCAAAGGTGCCTGCTCTCAGTTCCCAGAGAGGGAAAAGAGAGGCAGGCACCTTCATAGTGCAAGCTGTTTGGCGGTTCTATCGCCGCAGGGTTGAGTTATTGCTCTCCCCTATCTATCAACGCTTACTTGACGACCGGGAAGCCGTCGGGAGAGTCACCGGACTCATCCTCGAAAACGTGCGATGCAGAGCGGACGATCAGCGAGTCGAGCTCGCCCACGACTGCCTCATCCTTGGAGGGGTAGTCGAACTGGGAGAGCACGTAACGCATTGCTTCCAGACGTGCGCGCTTCTTGTCGTTGGACTTGATAACGGTCCAGGGGGCATCACCGGTGTGGGTGTAGAAGAACATTGCTTCCTTCGCCGCGGTGTAGTCGTCCCACTTGTCCAGGGATGCCAGGTCGGTGGGGGAAAGCTTCCACTGGCGAACCGGGTCGGTACGGCGGGAGGTGAAGCGTGCAAGCTGCTCTTCGCGGGTGACGGAGAACCAGAACTTGATGATGTGGATACCGGAGTTCACCAGCATGCGCTCCAGGTCCGGAACTTCGCGCATGAACTCGAAGTACTGTGCCTGGGTGCAGTAGCCCATAACGCGCTCAACGCCGGCACGGTTGTACCAGGAGCGGTCCATCAGAACGATTTCGCCGCCGGAGGGCAGGTGCTTGATGTAACGCTGGAAGTACCACTGAGTCTGCTCGATATCGGTCGGCTTCTCCAGTGCCACAACGCGAGCGCCACGGGGGTTCAGGTGCTCGGTGAAGCGCTTGATGGAGCCACCCTTACCTGCTGCGTCACGGCCTTCGAAGATGATGAGGATCTTCTGACCGGTGGACTTAGCCCAGAGCTGCAGCTTCAGCAGCTCAATCTGCAGGGCACGCTTTTCCTTCTCGTATGCCTTACGGCTGAGCTTGGTGTCGTAGGGGTAACCCTTCTTCCATGCCTGCGAGGTTTCGTCGTCCTTCTTGTCCTTGCCGAGGGCGCGGGTGAGGGAAGCCATTTCGTCCAGCTCTGCCGAGTAGTCTTCGACAACGGAGGTGCGGCGTGCCTGGGGCTTCAGGGCTTCCTTGATGGCTTGTTTCTTCTCAGAACCGGTGTGTGCGTGTGCGCCTTCAGCGGCGTGCTGGTGGGCTTCAGCCTGAGGAGCCTCCACTGCCTTCTCTTCGGGCTGGGTGGAGGGATTCTGCTCTGCCATGAGTACTCTTTTCTTCCTGTCTGCTTTGACTCTTTAACTCTACCGGTGTGCTCTTCGATGAACAAACGTAACAGTTATATGCACCTATAACCTTGTAACGCTCACGGTGGATAGATACGCAAAACGCCCCGATTCTCCCGAAGGAGAAGCGGGGCGTAACGCTTCGTAAAAACCAGCGATTAACGCTTGGAGAACTGCGAAGCCTTGCGTGCCTTCTTAAGACCAGCCTTCTTACGCTCGATGACGCGTGCGTCACGGGTCAGGTAGCCAGCCTTCTTCAGTGCGGGGCGGTTGTTCTCGCGGTCGATCTCGTTCAGTGCACGAGCGATACCCAGGCGCAGAGCACCTGCCTGACCGGAGGGGCCACCACCGTTGATGCGTGCGATGACGTCGTATGCACCCTCGAGCTCCAGGAGCTTGAAGGGCTGGTTGACGTCCTGCTGG
Source organism: Rothia sp. HMSC076D04 (assembly GCF_001814645.1). Taxonomy (NCBI): domain Bacteria; kingdom Bacillati; phylum Actinomycetota; class Actinomycetes; order Micrococcales; family Micrococcaceae; genus Rothia; species Rothia sp. HMSC076D04. The sequence continues at coordinate 154,420 of NZ_KV817370.1, forward strand.
TGCAGCTTGTTGGGGAAGTAGTCTTCCAGGCTACGACCGTTGATGGTCCAGTTGCCGGAACCCGGCACAACGCGAACGCGTGCCACTGCTTCCTTGCGGCGACCAACTGCTGCGCCTGCAACGGTCAGTGCCGGACGTGCTGCCTTAGCCGCTGCGGGGGCAGCGGACTCCGAGGTGTAGCTGGTCAGCTCTTCCTCGACTACGATCTGCTCTTCGTTCTGAGCCACGATTTCTCCTATTGTTTCTTCGTAGGCCCGAATTACTGGGCGACCTGGTTGAATTCGTAGGTCTTGGGCTGCTGTGCCGCGTGCGGGTGCTCGGGGCCAGCGTAGACCTTCAGCTTCTTGAGCTGCTGTGCAGCAAGCTTGTTCTTGGGCAACATGCCCTTAACAGCCTTCTCAACCGCGCGAACGGGGTTGGTCTCAAGCAGCTCTGCGTAGTTCACGGACTTCAGACCGCCGGGGTAACCCGAGTGGCGGTATGCACGCTTCTGCTCGAGCTTTGCACCGGTCAGGGCGACCTTCTCAGCGTTCACGATGATAACGAAGTCACCGGTGTCAACGTGGGGAGCAAAAGTCGGCTTGTGCTTACCGCGCAGCAGGATAGCGGTCTGGCTTGCGAGGCGGCCGAGAACAACGTCGGTGGCGTCAATGACGTGCCACTGGCGCTCGACTTCGCCGGGCTTGGGAGTATAAGTGCGCAAAATATTGGCCTTTGTCTCGAAATGTACATACGGCGCTTAGTTGGGTATCGCGCCTTTTACTTACGTGCATGACGAACACCCGGGTGAGGACCGAGCTGCCGCCCGTTCTGCCCGTACTCTAGACCGCCTTAACGTCCTGCAACTAGACAGCGATTTAGAGCGCGCTCGGGTAGAACACGCACAACATATCAAGACTATACAGGACGTCGAGTGCTTAATCCACCGCCAAAGCCTTAAAAATAGGGCTTTTTTGCCTTAAACACATTTTAAATTCCATCCGTGTAATTCATCTGAGGTAGTTGCGCTCCCCCGCGATGGTTCACGGTGCATGAGCAACGTGACGGGGCTCAATATATACAGGGCGTTAAGCGCTCTGTGCTTCGTGGTCTTCACGCTTTGCTCGAGCACGTTCCGCTTGCTCTCCATACAACTCCGGAGCAGGGTAGTAAATCTCAGCCAGAGCGAGCGCATGCGGAGGCGCCAGAGTCAGCGAAGCCTCGCGTCCCGGGTTCTCGATCCGCTCACGCAACCAGGCGGCGTCACGTTTACCCGTGCCGTAGAGCACCAACGCGCCCACAAGTGAACGCACCATGTGATGGCAGAAAGCATCAGCCACCACACGCACCTCAATAAGGCCACTTTCAGTACGAGTGAAGCTAAGCTCTCGCAGCTCACGAATCGTGGTCGCGCCTTCACGCGGCTTGCAGAAGGAGAGGAAATCGCGCAGACCGAGTAGCTGCTGCGCCGACTGGTTAAGATCAGCACAATCCAGGTGCTCAGGTACCGCCCAGGTGTAGGTACGGTGCAGAGGATTAAGACCGTCCGCCGCGCCATCTGCAATGCGATATACGTAGCGGCGACCGGTAGCCGAGAAGCGCGCATCAAATTCAAAAGAAACTTCGCTCACGCGGTGAATCTGAATAGCGCCCTGCAGAATACCGCGGACATTCTTCGGCAAGTTCAACTGCTCTTCCGCATCGTAAAGACAACGCTGAAGAGCGCCGGTGAGGCGGCGCCCCAGGGCAGCCGTCGGGTCGTCCTCCCCCGTTCGGCCTTGCAGGCGAGTCCAATCCTCATCGTTCAGATCGCAATGCAGAGTCTGAGCCTCCGCATGCACACCGGCATCGGTTCGACCCGCGACCACCACGCGGTGAGGCGCCCGCAAAATCAGTTCAAGGGCATTCTCAATGACCCCCTGCACGGTAACCAGGTTCGGTTGGGCAGCCCACCCGCTAAAAAGAGAACCGTCGTAGGCACAATCAATTCGCACGCGGTGCGTAGCAGTGAAGGGCTGTTCTTCACGGTTCTCTAAAGCAGTAGCGTTATGCATTGGTGTGCCTTTCAGCGGTAAAGGACGGTTGAAGAATACGGATCGGCTCTTGTATAGCGAATGCGCAAAGAACCGTCTCCTCGTTAAGTATGCAGATACACCAATCCGCCGCCCACAGCAGTGGACGGCGGATTGACATATTTTAGGCTTAGCCTAAATCAGCTGGGATCCGTATTACTCGGAAACCTTCTGTGCTGCTGCGCCACCTGCGGGGGCGTAACCTGCAGCCTCTGCCGACTCAGCGGAGTCGAACCAGATTTCAGCCTTGGTGCTGGAGTACCAGCGGGAACCGGGCACGTGGTACTTCATGGAATCGGCGTTACCCTTAACCTCGAAGCCCTCGGGAGCCTCGCCGGACTCCAGGGGTGCGTGGGAACCTGCGGGCAGGCCCTCAGCCGCTTCAGTCTTGGGAGCCTCAGCTGCCTTCTCAGCAACCTTGGTTGCCTCAGCAACTGCACCCTTGGTTGCAACGGGCTCCATGACGAGCTCGATGACTGCCATGGGAGCGTTGTCACCCTTACGGTTACCGATCTTGATGATGCGGGTGTAACCACCGGGGCGCTCTGCCATTGCCGGAGCAATAACGGTGAAGAGCTCGTGCACGACGGACTTGTCGGTGATGGAACGCAGCACGCGACGGCGAGCAGCCAGGTCGCCCTTCTTACCGAAGGTGATGAAGCGCTCTGCCACCGGACGCAGGCGCTTTGCCTTGGTCAGGGTGGTGGTGATGCGCTTGTGCTGGAACAGCTGCGCCGACAGGTTGTTGAGCATGTGGCGCTCGTGGGTCGGGGAACCGCCGAGGCGGGGACCCTTAGTGGGAGTAGGCATAGTTAAATCTCCATAGTTGCGTTCCCTAACGCCCCAGCAGCGGAGCCTCTTAGGGAATCAAGTTTGACTGATCCCGGTGGAACCGGGTGAACTATTCGGTCGAAATTATTCGCCGGAACCGTCTTCGTCATCAAGCGGGCGTGCAGCAGGCTCGAAACCGGGAGGGGAGTCCTTCAGAGCCAGGCCGAGCTCAATGAGCTTTGCCTTGACCTCGTCAATGGACTTAGCACCGAAGTTACGGATGTCCATCAGGTCAGCTTCACTGCGGGTCACGAGCTCACCCACGGTGTGGATGCCCTCGCGCTTGAGGCAGTTGTAGGAGCGGACGGACATGTTCAGGTCCTCGATCGGCAGTGCCAGATCAGCGGCCATGGACTCGTCGGCGGGCGACGGGCCAACTTCGATACCCTCAGCTGCAATGTTCAGCTCACGTGCCAGGCCGAAGAGCTCGACCAGGGTGCTGCCTGCAGAAGCAACGGCGTCACGCGGTGCGATGGCTTCCTTGGTTTCGACGTCCAGGGTCAGGCTGTCGAAGTCGGTGCGCTGCTCAACACGGGTCGCGTTCACGCTGAAGGTAACCTTCAGAACCGGGGAGTAGATGGAGTCAACCGGGATACGGCCAATCTCGCCATCGCCGACCTTGTTCTGAGCTGCAGTCACGTAGCCGCGACCGCGCTCGATAACCAGCTCAGCGTTGAAGTTTGCCGAGGCGTTCAGGGTTGCTAGGTGCAGTTCCGGGTTGTGGATCTCCACGCCAGCGGGAACCTCGATGTCGCCTGCGGTCAGTTCACCTTCGCCCTGCTTGCGCAGGTAGGCCACGACGGGCTCGTCGTTCTCAGAAGAGATGGAGAGCTTCTTGATGTTCAAGATGATCTCAGTGACGTCCTCGGTCACGCCGGGAACGGTGCTGAACTCGTGCAGTACACCATCAATGCGGACGCTGGTAACAGCGGCGCCGGGGATGGAGGACAGCAGAGTACGGCGGAGGGAGTTACCCATGGTGTAGCCGAAACCGGGCTCCAGAGGCTCGATGGTGAAGCGCGAGCGGTTGGGCGCTACGACCTCTTCAGTCAGAGTGGGGCGCTGTGCAATAAGCACTTTGTTTCCTTTCGGTGAGCTCCGCTATATGAGCCCACAGGTTGGGGAAAACATATCTTAGGAAGCAGACGGGTGTCTGTACTCTCCGGGTACAGCTCCGTGGAGCGTACCCGTCGAGGGATTAGGTCAGGGACCTAATTAGACGCGGCGGCGCTTCGGGGGACGGCAACCGTTGTGTGCAACGGGGGTAACGTCCTGAATCGAACCGACCTCGAGGCCTGCAGCCTGCAGGGAGCGGATTGCGGTTTCGCGACCGGAACCGGGGCCCTTGACGAACACGTCAACCTTGCGGACGCCGTGCTCCTTGGCGCGGTTTGCAGCAGCCTCAGCAGCCAGCTGTGCGGCGTAGGGGGTGGACTTACGGGAGCCCTTGAAGCCCATGTCGCCAGCGGAGGACCAGGAGATCACTGCACCGGTGGGATCGGTGATGGAGACGATGGTGTTGTTGAAGGTCGACTTGATGTGAGCCTGACCAGCAACGATGTTCTTGCTAACCTTGCGGCGGTTGGTCTTACGAGCTGCCGCAGCGCGAGTCTTGGGAGGCATTTTTGATTCTCCTACAAAGGTTTTCTAATACGTTGGTCGGATAGAGATATCCAACAGAGCAACGTTGCTTACTTCTTCTTACCTGCGACGGTACGCTTCGGGCCCTTGCGGGTACGTGCGTTAGTCTTGGTGCGCTGACCGTGAACCGGCAGGCCGCGGCGGTGGCGCAGGCCCTGGTAGGAACCGATTTCAACCTTACGGCGGATGTCAGCTGCAACCTCGCGGCGAAGATCACCTTCAACCTTGTAGTTGCCTTCGATGAAGTCACGAAGTGCCACGAGCTCCTGGTCGGTCAGGTCCTTGACGCGGGTGTCAGGGTTGACGCCGGTAGCAGCGAGGGTTTCGTGTGCACGGGTCTTGCCCACGCCGTAGATGTAAGTGAGAGCAACTTCCACGCGCTTTTCGCGGGGAATATCAACTCCAGCGAGACGTGCCATACTGGCTTCTCCTTGTTGTTTTCCAGAGGTCTATAGCATCACTGCCCGGGTTGTTCTGACCCGGTCCCCGGCCTCTGAGTCCGGAGGTATCCGAAGTCGCCTCGTGGGCGTTGCTTCGGAGCGGTGCCTATGACAATTCCGCCCCCTGTTGGGGCGGTTATGAAGTCAGCTGCTAGGGATTAGCCCTGGCGCTGCTTGTGGCGCGGGTTTTCGCAGATCACCATGACCACACCGTGACGGCGGATCACCTTGCACTTATCGCAGATCGGCTTAACGCTCGGCTTGACCTTCATCGCATTCCTTTTGATTGCAACTTGATTACTGGCGAGATAAGAGGTTCCCTCACTTACGTTGGGGAACTGCGTTATCCCTTTGAACACGATTTAAACGCCGCCAGGGGCGACGTTTATCTCGGGTTTACTTGTAACGGTAGACGATACGACCTCGGGAAAGGTCGTAGGGGCTCAGTTCCACTACTACTCGGTCCTCAGGCAGGATGCGAATGTAGTGCTGACGCATCTTGCCCGAGATGTGTGCGAGAACCTTGTGGCCGTTATCCAGCTCAACACGGAACATCGCGTTGGGCAGAGCTTCAACCACAGAGCCTTCAATCTCGATGACGCCGTCTTTCTTAGCCATATCCTCCGCTAACGTCGGTGCCCGTCGCAGGTGCGGCGGGCAATTGTATCTTCTGTTTGTGAGCTCACCTCGGTGAGGCGATAGGGCGTTTTAAGGCGCACTTAACACTGGCACAAACAACCAACTGTTAACTCTACGGCAAAGGCCGTGGAAAAACAACCGTGATTTTTATGACATCAGGCACTTAATGTTTAAAAGGAAGAAGCCCCTCCCCCACGTTCCTGAAAGTCTTATTGACTTCCCTCCGCAGGAAAGGGGCACCGTTCACCGGTCACAGCTCAACTGCTTAGTCTTCCTTAGCGGCAAGCTGACCGCATGCTCCATCAATATCGGAACCGCGAGTATCACGAATAGTCGTCGGAATACCGTGGGCACGCAGACGCTCCACAAAGTTCTGCTCAACGCCCTTACGGGATGCCGTCCACTTCGAACCCGGGGTCGGGTTCAGCGGAATCGGGTTCACGTGCACCCAACCACGGCCGCGCTGCGCCAGCTTCTTACCGAGCAGATCCGCACGCCAGCCCTGATCGTTAATATCGCGAATCAGCGCGTACTCAATGGAGACGCGGCGGCCGGTCGTACGGTAGTAGTCGTACGCAGCGTCCAGAGTCTCGTCGACCTTCCAACGCTGGTTAATCGGGATTAGCTCATCACGCAGCTCATCATCCGGAGCGTGCAGGGACAGCGCCAAAGTAATGGGCAGCTTCTCCAGCTCAAACTTACGAATGCCGGGCACCAGACCCACGGTCGACATGGTCAGACCACGAGCAGAAATACCGAGGCCCTCGGGGGAAGGATCAATCAGGCGGTGCACAGCACCCATGGTTGCCTTGTAGTTAGCGAGCGCCTCGCCCATACCCATGAAGACAATGTTGGAAACACGCAGCGGACGAGTATCCTCAGAGCCGCCTTCTGCTTCTTCCAGGCCCTTCATCTGCTTAAGGTAGCGGGCACCGGCAACGACCTGCTCCACAATTTCTGCAGTGGACAGGTTACGGGTCAAACCCTGCTGACCGGTTGCGCAGAAGGGGCAGTTCATACCGCAGCCAGCCTGCGAAGAGATGCACATGGTCACGCGGTTGTCATAGCGCATGATGACGGACTCGATGAGCGCACCGTCAAAGAGGCGATGCACAACCTTCAGGGTATCGCCACCGTCAGCCTCGAGGGTACGGACCGGGGTCAGAAGCTGGGGCATCGCCTGTGCGACCATCTGCTCGCGGTCCTTAGCCGGCAGGTCAGTCATTTCGGCGGGGTCAGTGACCAGACGCTCAAAATAGTGCTTGGACAGCTGGGACGCACGGAACGACTGGTAGCCCAGTTCCTTCAGAAATTCGCGGCGACCAGCCATGTCGAAGTCAGCGATGTGCTTGGGCGGCTTCGCACGGCGCGGTGCTTTCAAGGCAATCTGGCCGGGTGCGGGGCGAACGTTCGAGATTTCAACCGGCACCTTGGTCGTAGCGGGTGCGGTTGCCTCGCTGCTGTTGAGAGTTTCGCTCATGGAGCTTCTTCCTTGTGATGTGGATGCTTTCGGATGCGCTATCACGCACCGGACCGGATTCGCCGGTTTCTTCGGGTGGAGGTGGGGCAGCTAAAGGTGGGTTCCCCTCCCCAGCGGTGAGAGTTAGGCGGGGATCGGAACCGGGATTACGCCGAAGCGAGCAAGTTCGCTGGCGCCGCCGTCTTCTGCGGTCAGAACCCAGATGCCGTCGCTGTGCACAGCAACGGAGTGCTCCCACTGGCACGCATCGGAGCCGTCAACGGTCACAACGGTCCAGTCATCGGAGAGCACCTTGGTCTCGATGGAACCGGTGACGAGCATCGGTTCGATAGCGAAAGCCATGCCGGGCTTGATCTTCGGGCCCATGTCACGTACTGCGTAGTTCAGTACGTCCGGCGCCATGTGCATCTGGGAACCGATACCGTGACCCACGTAGTCTTCAATGATGCCGTACTTGTCGCCATATTCTTCGGTCACGTACGCTTCGATGGCAAGACCAATTTCGCCGACCTTCTTTGCGGTTGCCAGAGCAGCAATACCGTGCCACATTGCCTCGCGAGTGACGGCGGAGAGCTCCGCGCGGGCTTCGCTTACGTTATCACCAACCAGCACAGTACGTGCCGAGTCACCGTGCCACTGGCGGTTGGTGGCGGGGTCGATGACGTATGCGCCACCGTCGATGGAGAGAATATCGCCGTCCTTGAGCACGTAGCCGCCGGGGATGCCGTGAACAACCTCGTGGTTGACGGAGGTGCATACGGTCGCCGGGTAGTCGTAGTAGCCGTAGAAGTTGGAGGTGCCGCCCAGCTCCAGCATGGTGCGTTCAAAGGCGGCGTTCACCTCTGCGGTGGTTACGCCGGGGCGGGCTGCCGCCACTGCCGCATCGAGTGCACGGCTGGTAATGACGCCTGCACGAGCCATCTGCTGAAGCTGTGCATTGGTTTTGATTTCGACTCGTGCCATTCTGACTCCTTAGGTATGTGGGGCGGTACGCCCAAGCTTAGAACTCTACAGACAGCACTGTACCCCCGCAAGTCTTTGTGATGCATCATGCACCTCAAATTGCGGGGGTACAGCAGAAGGTTACTTCAGAGCGTCGAGGATACGCTCGGTGACTTCAGCAATCTCGCCGAGGCCGTTAACTTCCTTGACGATGCCGCGTTCGCGGTAGATTGCGATCAGCGGTGCGGTCTCTTCTTCGTAGACCTTCAGACGGTGACGGATGACCTCTTCGTTGTCATCGGTGCGACCCTGCTCTGCTGCGCGGTTAAGCAGACGCTCGACGAGTTCGTCGTTGTCTGCAACCAGCAGGAGAACGCGGTCGATCTTCTCGCCCTTGGCTTCGAGGATGGAGTCCAGCTCGTGCACCTGGGAGGTGTTACGGGGGTAGCCGTCGAGCAGGAAGCCGTTGACGACGTCGCTTTCCTCCAGGCGTGCGCGCACCATGTTGTTGGTGACGGAGTCGGGAACCAGGTTGCCGGAGTCGATGTACGACTTCGCTTCTTTGCCCAGCTCGGTCTCTTCCTTGATGTTCTTGCGGAAGATATCACCGGTGGAAATCGCGGGAATCTTCAGCGCTTCAGCAATCTTGACGGCCTGGGTGCCCTTACCTGCACCGGGAGGGCCGACGATGAGCAGACGGTTCATCGGAGCAGTCCTTCGTAGTTTCGTTGTTGGAGCTGAGCGTTGATCTGCTTGAGAGTATCAAGACCAACACCCACCACGATCAGCAGCGAGGCGCCACCGAACGGGAAATTCTGGTTTGCGTTGAATAGGATAAGCGCTACCAGGGGAATCATGGAAATTACACCCAGGTAAAGTGCGCCAGGCAACGTAATTCGGTTGAGTACGTAGCTGAGGTAACGCTCGGTGGGCTTACCGGCACGGATACCGGGGATAAAGCCGCCGTACTTCTTCATATTGTCTGCTACTTCTACCGGGTCGAAGGTGACCGCCACGTAGAAGTACGCGAAGCCAATAATCATGAAGAAGTAGAGAGCAATGTACAGCGGGTGATCGCCGCGCACCAGGTATGCGTTGATCCAGTTAACCCAGTCCGGCGGAGTGGAGCCGTTGGTGGGGGTGTTGAACTGGGCGATCAGACCGGGCAGGGTCAGCAGGGAGGAAGCGAAGATCAGCGGAATCACGCCGGCCATGTTGACCTTGAGCGGAATGTAAGTGTTGGTGCCGCCAATGGTGCGTCGACCAATCATGCGCTTTGCGTACTGCACGGGGATACGGCGAACGGACTGCTCCACGTAGACCACAGCGAGCATGACCAGCAGGCCGATGCCGCAGACAGCTGCGAAGATACCCCAACCATGGGTGCGCTGGATGGAGCCCAGAGCGCTCGGGAAGGAGGAAGCGATGGAGGTGAAGATCAGCAGGGACATACCGTTACCGACGCCACGCTCGGTAATCTGCTCACCCATCCACATGATGACGGTGGTACCTGCACACAGGGTGACGATAATCAGCAGGATGTGCAGTACGTCGTCCTGGGGGATGATGCCGGGGCAGTTACCCAGCAGAACGCCGGAGCGCGCCATCGAGACGATGGTGGTTGCGTTCAGCAGAGCAAGAGCGATGGTCAGGTAACGGGTGTACTGGGTGAGCTTTGCCTGGCCCTGAGCGCCTTCATCGTGCAGCTCCTGGAATCGCGGGATGACCACGCGCAGCAGCTGGATGATAATGGACGCGGTAATGTACGGCATCACGCCGAGGGCAAAGATCGAAAGCTGCAACAGCGCGCCACCGCTGAAAAGGTTGACGATATCGTAGACGCCACCGCTCGTAACATTGGCGTTCAGACACTGCTGTACATTTCCGTAGGAAACGCCTGGCGCGGGGATGAAAGTGCCCACGCGGTACAGCACAATCATTGCCAGGGTAAACAGCAGCTTACGCCGCAAATCGGCGGTCTTAAAGACTCGCCCGAATGCGCTCAGCACATGTCCTCCTGTAAGTCTATGGGGCGCCCGTTTCTCTGAAGGAGTTTTAGAGCGCAGTAAACACATCTTCCAGTCTATCGTGTTTGGAGCAGGTAACGATAACTCCCTAGCAGATTATGTAGCTTTTATATTCTCTTAGCGTGATTTTTGGACACTAAATGTGGCGTGCACCAAGCGTTCAAATATGCAAATACAGGAATATACACCTGTTGTGAGTCTTTTCGAGCGGCAGAAAGCCCCCGCCGTACAGTGTACGGACGGGGGCTTTCTCGTCTTGAAGACTACTTAACGGTTACAGAACCGCCAGCGGCCTCGATCTTCTCGATAGCGGAAGCCGATGCCTTGTCGACAACAACGTTCACCTTGACGGAGATTTCGCCGTTGCCCAGAACCTTCACGAGCTCGTTCTTACGAACGGCACCCTTAGCGACCAGTGCCTCGACGGTGACGTCGCCACCGTTGGGGAACAGTTCCTGGATGCGGTCCAGGTTAACAACCTGGTACTCGGTGCGGAAGGGGTTCTTGAAGCCGCGCAGCTTCGGCAGGCGCATGTGCAGCGGCAGCTGGCCGCCTTCGAAGCCTGCACGAACCTGGTAACGTGCCTTGGTACCCTTGGTACCGCGACCTGCGGTCTTACCCTTGGAGCCTTCACCGCGGCCAACGCGGGTCTTTGCCTTGTGGGCACCCGGTGCCGGGCGCAGATCGTGAATCTTGATAGCTTCTGCCATCTTTACTTGACCTCCTCAACCTTCACCAGGTGAGCAACGGTGTTAACCATGCCAACGGTGACGGGGTCAGCAGTGCGGACTACCTTGTTGCCGGGGCGCTTGAGGCCCAGGGAACGCAGGGTGTCGCGCATGTTCTGCTTCTGACCAACATAGGACTTGACCTGGGTGATTTCCAGCTTTGCGTCGCTGGGCTGAATACGCTTGGCCATTACTACGCACCTGCCTTTTCAGACTTGGTGTTGCGCAGGTAGCTGGGGATAACCTCATCGGTGGGCAGGCCACGGCGGGCTGCCACTGCCAGGGGCTCCTCGAGCTCCTTGAGTGCTGCAACAGTTGCGTGAACGATGTTGATCTGGTTCGAGGAACCGAGCGACTTGGACAGCACATCGTGAATGCCTGCGCACTCGAGTACTGCACGCACGGGGCCACCTGCGATAACACCGGTACCAGCGGTTGCCGGACGGAGCATCACAACGCCTGCAGCTGCTTCACCCTGCACGCGGTGCGGGATGGTGCGGCCTTCGATGCGGGGAACGCGGAAGAAGTTCTTCTTTGCTTCCTCGACACCCTTGGAGATTGCTGCGGGAACTTCCTTAGCCTTACCGTAGCCAACGCCGACCAGGCCGTTACCGTCACCAACGACGACCAGTGCGGTGAAGCTGAAGCGACGACCACCCTTGACGACCTTGGAAACGCGGTTGATGGTCACAACGCGCTCGATGTACTTGTCCTTCTCCTCCTCGCGAGCGCGGTTGTTACGGCGCTCACCACGGCCACGACGCTCGCCGCGGTTGTTGCGGCGCTCCTCGCGCTGGTTGGAGGTCTCAGCGGTTTCAGCTACTACTGCTTCGCTCACCTGAGTTTCCTTTACGTTCTGCTCGCTCATTAGAGTGCAAGACCTCCCTCGCGTGCACCGTCAGCAACGGCTGCAACACGGCCGTGGTACTTGTTACCACCGCGGTCGAACACGACTGCCTCAACACCAGCTGCCTTGGCGCGCTCTGCAACGAGCTCACCAACGCGCTTTGCCTTAGCGGTCTTGTCCAGGTCAGCTGCACGCAGCTCTGCTTCCATGGTGGAAGCGGATGCCAGGGTTACGCCCTTGACATCGTCGATAACCTGAACGAACATGTGACGGGTCGAACGGGTGACGCACAGGCGCGGACGCGCAGCGGTACCCGAAACGTACTTGCGGATGCGAGCGTGACGACGTGCACGCTGCGCTGCCTTCGACTTGATAGCCATGTTTACTTACCAGCCTTTCCGACCTTGCGGCGGATGTGCTCACCTGCGTAGCGAACACCCTTACCCTTGTAGGGATCGGGCTTACGCAGACCACGAATGTTTGCTGCAACCTGACCAACGAGCTGCTTGTCGATGCCCGACACGGTCAGCTTGTTAGCACCCTCCACTGCGAAGGTAATACCCTCGGGAGCGGTGATGTTGATCGGGTGGGAGTAGCCCAGAGCGAACTCCAGGTCGTTACCCTTCGGGGTCACACGGTAACCGGTACCAACGATTTCCAGCTTCTTTTCGTAGCCGGAGGTAACGCCGATAATCAGGTTCTGAATCAGGGTACGAGTCAGACCGTGCAGCGAGCGAGACAGGCGCTCGTCGTTCGGACGAGATACAAGGATCTCGTTTTCGTTCAGAGCCACGGTGATGGGGGAAGCTACCTTGTGGGAGAGCTCGCCCTTCGGGCCCTTAACGGTGACCAGGTTGCCATCGACCTTAACCTCAACGCCGGCGGGAACCGAGATGGGGAGACGTCCAATACGTGACATTATTCTCTTCCTTTCTCTTCTAACCGACTACCAGATGTAAGCGATGACTTCGCCGCCCACGCCCTTCTTCGCTGCCTGCTTGTCAGTGAGCAGACCCGAAGAGGTGGACAGGATTGCGATGCCGAGGCCACCCAGAACCTGGGGCAGGTTGGTGGACTTTGCGTAGGTACGCAGGCCCGGCTTGGAAATACGACGCACGCCAGCGATGGAACGCTCGCGGGACGGACCGTACTTGAGGACGAGGGTCAGGGTCTTGCCGACCTTTGCATCCTCAACCTTCACGTCGGCGATGTAGCCCTCAGCCTTCAGGATCTCTGCAATGCGAGCCTTCAGCTTGGAGTAGGGCATGGATACGGTGTCGTGGTATGCGGAGTTTGCGTTACGCAAACGGGTCAGCATATCTGCGACCGGATCAGTCATAGTCATTGTGGGCTTTAGCCCTTCCTCGTTGTGGTTTCCCTACCCCGCGGTAACGGGGTCTGGACCTACAACGTAGTCGTTAGTTGGTCTTGAACGGGAAGCCCAGTGCCTTCAGGATTGCACGGCCTTCTTCGTCGGTCTTCGCGGAGGTCACCACGGTGATGTCCATACCACGCACGCGGTCGATCGAGTCCTGATCGATTTCGTGGAACATGGACTGCTCGGTCAGACCGAAGGTGTAGTTACCATTACCGTCGAACTGGCGGTCCGAGAGGCCGCGGAAGTCGCGGATTCGGGGCAGTGCCAGGGTGACGAGGCGGTCCAGGAATTCCCACATGCGGTCGCCACGCAGGGTGACGTGTGCACCAATGGGCATACCTTCGCGCAGCTTGAACTGTGCGATGGACTTCTTAGCGCGGGTAACAATCGGCTTCTGACCGGTGATTGCGGTGAGATCGCGGATTGCGCCGTCCATGAGCTTTGCGTCGCGAGCTGCCTCGCCGACACCCATGTTTACGACGACCTTAACGATCTTCGGGGTCTGCATGACGTTCTCGTACTTGAACTCTTCCTGCAGAGCGGGAACGACGACCTCAGCGTACTTGGTCTTGAAGCGGGGGGTGATCTTGGTTTCGGTCATTAGATGTCCTTACCCGAACGCTTAGCAACGCGCACGCGAACGGTGCGCTCCTTGCCGTCACGCTCTACAGTCTCGAGGCGGAAACCAACACGGGTCGGCTTCTTGGTCTCGGGGTCAACAATCGCAACGTTAGAAACGTGGATCGGTGCCTCAACCTTCTGAATGCCGCCTGCTGCGCCGGTCAGGGGGTTAGCCTTGGTGTGCTTGGTGACGACCTTGACGCCCTCAACAATCACGCGGTTTTCCTTGGGGAGAACCTTCAGAACCTTGCCCTGCTTGCCCTTATCTGCACCGGAAATAACCTGAACCAGGTCGCCGGACTTGATCTTAGCCATGAATTAGAGCACCTCCGGAGCCAGCGAAACGATCTTCATGAACTTCTTGTCGCGAAGTTCACGACCCACGGGGCCGAAGATACGGGTACCACGGGGATCACCATCAGTGTTCTTCAGGATCACTGCGGAGTTCTCGTCGAACTTGATGTAGGAGCCGTCGGGGCGACGGGTTTCCTTCTTGGTGCGGACGACGACTGCCTTGACAACGTCACCCTTCTTTACGGTACCGCCGGGGATTGCATCCTTGACGGTTGCGACAATGATGTCGCCAATGCCTGCGTAGCGACGCGAGGAACCACCGAGAACACGGATGGTCAGGATTTCCTTCGCACCAGTGTTGTCGGCGACCTTCAGTCGCGACTCCTGCTGAATCATATTTCTCCTGTCGTCTCGCCGGTTCCGACTCGCTTTAGGCGCGAGCCAGCCTTGCGGAACATTTTTACGGGATTGGTTGACGCCCCGGGCCCCATCTCTGTGGAAGGGGTTAGCGGAAACGCCTGGGGCAAACCCATGCCAGAAGCATTTGGACCCGCGTGAAGCGGGCGTATCCCACCCGTAAGTAGCGGCATTATGCACTGGCACGAGAAGCCCGTGGTTGTGCAGCTATTTGGATACAGCCACACAGTCTTAACACTGTACAGGAAACAGGTATCTAGCGCAAGGGCTTGTTAACTATGATTTCGGTCTCCACTACCCTATCCACCAAGACAATGCATGTATCGGATGTCAAAAACCCCATACCCCACATCAACACCGAGCGAGAAGGTGGCTTATTTATTTAAAGCAGGAGGCCCCTTCGTATAGTTCCTGACGCATAAGAAACTGAAGGGGCCTCGAGAAATCTACCAAACAATGTGTCAAACAAGGATGGTAGATATTTATATTTTACTACGCTTTAATGCCCCTCCACGACAGACTTGCCGCGGCCTAGTGATAGGATCACCCCAGTCCTACTCCCCCATCCCGCTAGTGCGCGCACAGAGCTAGAGGGCGACAGTGACTATTTTGGGTATGCCAACTGCTCTTCACTCTGCAGCTATGACATATATACTTTCGCGATACCATCACGAACGATAGGACGAGGTGCTTCTCCCGGACGGCTTTCTTCTTTCTTCCGCAGCCTCATAGTATTCGCCAGAGCGTGCATCCAGCACGCGGGGAACCTTAACGGCAGGGTATAGTCCCCGACCTTGTCCATAGCAATGACGCTATATTTTGTCACCCCTGCCCCCCCCCAAAGCAGTGCTCTGAAAAAATCTGCTTAAAAATTTAGAAATTAAGGGTTGTTTTTTCAAAAATCAAGTTTTTTGGTAATAAACACGCTTCAAGGTGCGAAAATCAGCGAGATGTACCATAATAGAAGAGACGCATGCGTCAAATAAGAGGTTCGGTCCTTATCGGACAGATTTCTTGGGTCCCTTTTTCCTCGCTAATCCGTTTGTCTAGGGACCGAACCTCGCTTTGACACTAAACCCGCACTTCGGTGCGGGTTTTCTTTATATCTGAGGCGCTAGAACCCTACATTTCATTCTTTGGGGCTGTTAAATCGTCAAATATGGGCGAGCAAGTGCAGATAGGGTGCCCCCGCTACTACTTCTGCCCCTGGTCTAGGCCTTCCGCCTATATAACAGGCATATATGCAAACTGAAAGGGGCGGTACCCATCGCTTCGATGGGTACCGCCCCTTTCAATGTGTATCGGCAGTTTCAGAAAGTCAATCGGGTTCTTGAATATCTAGTAGATCCCGCTCTGCCTCTTTAGCTACTACCGAGCGGTAGTATCGTGGGCTGCCGTGGGGTACGGACTATGCCTTGCGGCGACGTGCTACCAGCACGGTTGCGCCAACGACCAGGGCAAGAACGCCAATTCCGGCTGCAATGACGACGCCCGAAGCACCGGTGTTAGCCAGTGAAGACTTCGAGGAGTTCGAAGAGGTAGAGCCGTTGCTGGAAGAGGTGACGTTCTGCGACGAAGATCCGGAGGTCTTCGGAGCAGCGTTGTCCTTCTTCTGGGTCTCGGAGTTCAAAGAATCCACGGGAGCCTTGGACTGGTCCTTAGCGTTTTCCTTTACCTGTTCCTTGGATTCTGCCGGTGCGGAAGGCGCTGCAGAGGGGTTAGTTACAGGTGCGTTAGCCGACTCGGATGCCTTCGGCTCCGAAACCTTCGGCGCAGGTGCCTGGTTTTCAACGCTGAAGGTGTACTCTACGGCAACGCCACCACGTACGTTATCGTTCTCTGCCAAGGAACCGGAGAGCAGGTAGATAGCAACGCTATCGCCGGTCTTCAGTTCTTCAGTCAGGTTAGAGTTTGCCACGGTGGGGCGGTCGATGGTTGCGGTGAAGTTACCGTTTTCGTCCGCCTTGATGTATGCCCAGATGCCTGCGCTATTGCCTTCAACGCCTTCGAGCTTGGGCTCTTCCTTCGCGGAAATAGCGCCCTTGTTCAGCTTGACGGCGATAACGGAGCCCTTACCGTCCAGAGTCTTGAAGCCTTCACCGCGGAAGGTCAGCTTCTGGCCGTCCCAGGTCTTGGGGAAGTAGACCTTAGCGCCGTCCTTGTACTCGTGCACAACCTCATTGGAATTTGCGCTTTCGGAGGGTGCCGGGGTGCTGGGTTCGGGCTTTGCGGACTCGCTCGGAGCCGGGGTGGTCGGCTCAGGCT